>NZ_JAQJCH010000009.1:0-236045 GCF_030182525.1 Rhizobium pantanalense | reverse complement strand
GGCGATCTGCGCAAGCTTTCTGTTGTAGTCGATCGTCCAGCTTGTGCGCTGCTCGATGTTCGAGATGACCAACCCGCCCGACACGTTCGGCACCCAGTAGGCGAATTTCAAAGCGTCTCTGTTCGCATCGCTCATTGATATCTCCCGGTTTAAATTGTCCTCTGTCGAGTACAAGGATGAAGATTCCAACCCTATGACTACATTCTATAGATTCTATAGATTATCGAACAAACCTATCCCAAGTTTCCGCTGTTTTGCGAAAAAGCTGCGTTGCAAAGTCGCCCGATGGGGACGATGACGTGACAAGGAAGCTTAGGGTCTAAAAGTGGAAGGGCCGTCGAAGACCACAATGCAGCCGCAAAGCACGGAAATCAAAGCACCGCCGTTCCACACCTGATCGGACAATCGACCCAAGATCGCATAGGTCTCGAGCTGATCAGAATGTTGGGCCGACTGCGCCGTTCTTCAGCGTGAAATAAGCAAAGGCTGCTATGAAAAATGCAATGACGGCCAAAATTGCCAACAAACGCTTGAGCCAGGGAGGCGTTTGTCTCGGAGGTTTTGGCTTCGGACGGCGTTCAAACTTGATGACATTATCGGACATGACAATCGATTAGCGAAGATCAAACGGTTTGCCAATCCAGTAAGGACGTCGCCGGTGCGACGTCTCCGAAATTGGCCCGGCTAAATGCTCCATTCATCCAAACTCTCAATCTTATCCGCAACGCTTCGTGGTGCCGGATATTCGATTGAAGCTCATAAATCCCCGAAGGTGCCTTCTTGAATATACTCAATAAAATTCGCCCCTGGAGCCCGCAGCAGCGTGCGCTGATTGTCCCCTTCCCGGCAAAACAGGATCTGGCCGAACGCAAATCCGCGGCAACCAGCGCCGACGGCCCGATTGTGGCGTTTTTTACCGAAGGCAGTTTTTACGAGCAGGAAAAGGAGCGCATGACCCACTCGGCGGAGCGGATCGGGCTGAAGGTATATGCAACGGCAGTGCCCAGCGCCGGCAGCTGGGTACTGAATGCCGGGCTGAAACCCGGCTTCCTTCTGCAGGAAAGGGCGAGGCTACGCGGGCCTATTCTTTATGTCGACGTCGATGCCGTCCTCCATCGCAATCCCTGGCCGGAGCTTCGTAAACTCGAATGCGATATTGCAGTCTATTACGAGTTCGATGCTCGTCTTATCAGCGCCACCATTCTCATCAACGATACGCTTGGCGCGGTGCAGCTTATCGAGCGCTGGCGAGAAGGATGCCTTGCCAAGCCTGACGTATGGGATCAGGTGGTTCTGGAGGAAATCATCGCCAAGGATGCAGCAAGCGCGA
This sequence comes from Rhizobium pantanalense, assembly GCF_030182525.1. Lineage (NCBI taxonomy): Bacteria > Pseudomonadati > Pseudomonadota > Alphaproteobacteria > Hyphomicrobiales > Rhizobiaceae > Rhizobium > Rhizobium pantanalense. Next base: position 234,715 of record NZ_JAQJCH010000009.1, on the reverse strand, counting down.
AGCCCCAATTCCGTGTAGCCAGGCTGCCTGCGTCATTCTGCTGGATATTCGATCGGGTCGAGAATGGTGCTGTCGGCGACGTCTTCATCGAGCAGTTGCAGGCAAGCCGCGAGGCGACGAAGCGCAAACGCTGGTTTGGCCGCATCGGCAAACGGCTGAAGCGCCGTCGCGATCGGGTCGAGGAAATCGAACGCGTGCTAAAGGATGACAATTGGGGCACGCTTCGAACGAGCCCGCAACAGGATCAAACCTGAATCACAGCATGTCGCCGAGCGTCCAGTGGTTGTTCCATCGTGCATCGATCTCGTCCTCGACATTCTGATAGCGAATATCGGTGGAAAGGCGCAGTCTGTGCTGCCTGTCCTGATTGGTGGTGGAGGCGTGGATCATGAATGGTGAATGGAGCATGACGTCGCCTGCCTCATAATCGGCGACCAGCCAGCGCGTATCGAAGCGTTCCGCCATATCGGGTAGATCTTTCGAAACCCAGCCACCCTCCGTCATATTGCGGTTGAACGCGCTGACACGCTCTTCAGGGCTGAGATCCCTGTTGTTTTCGCCAAACTCCCGCTCCATGTCGAGGCCGATCGCGTGCGATCCCTCCAGATAGGTCAGCCCGCCCATTTCGATCGGGATGTCGCCTATCGGTATCCATGCCGTGACGATCCGGCTGGTGCCGCCGCGAAGATAGACCAGATCATAATGCGCCGGCGTCGCCGTCGCCGTTCCCGGCCGCACATGGCGCATGATCTTGCGCTTGTGCAGATAGGAGATGCCCGACAGGAATTCGTCCATGAAGCGCGAAAGACGCGGCTGCGCGCAAAAGCCCTCATAGGCGACCGAGCGCACGAGCGACATCAGGCAACGATCGACCTCCCGACCTTCCGGCGCCGAAGCAGACGATATGCCATCCCTCGGGTCCGTTCCCTCCTCGATCAGCCCTGTCTTCGCCATATGACCGAAGGCCCAGCCGCGAAAATCGATCACATCCCTGCGCGGCAGAAATCCCTTGAGCCACACATAGCCGTTCTCCTCGTAAAGCGTGCGGATTGCCTCAACACCGATGCTTGGATCGGTTGGGATGAGATAACCGAGCCGATGGGGCGCAGTGGAGAGAACCTTTCCATTGGCAACAAGGTTAAGTGCGCTCTTATCGGGAAGGACATTCTGCATGGGAATCGACATTTCACTCGCCTATGGTTTGAATTGATTGCCCATTGAACCTAGCTGTCAGCGATGGTTCACTACATGGACGAAAGTGATACTGGACTTTTCGCTCATCATGAAACCGGAAACACATGCCATCTACCGCTCGCCACTTGCCGCCGCCGGAGGACTGTCGGTCACTGGCAGCGGCAGGCAGCATGCCATGCACGCCGTCAGGGCGCGGAAGCTGCCGAGCTATGCGGTGGTGCTCGTCGAAAGCGGCCAGGGCTTTCTCGAAACGGATGCCTGCGGCCGTAGAAGCGTGAGAGGCCCGGCGCTCTTCTGGCTCTTCCCGAACCGCCAGCACTCTTATGACCCCGATGCGCAAGGCTGGAGCGAGCGATGGGCGCTTTTCGAAGGCTCTCTCGTGCGCGACTTCCTGCGACTGCGCCTCATCTGCGAGCAGAATCCGCTCACCATCCTCCGTAATCTCGATAATGTGCAGCGTCTCTTCGGCACGATTCAAGACGATCTCATCGAGGATACCAACCTGTCCAGAGCCGCTGCCGCCGCCGCTCTCCATCAGATCGTCATTCTGGTCGCGCGGCAGGCGAGCCAGGCCGTTCCCTCCCCTCACCAAGGCTCGGATATCGGCGAAATCATCGAGGCGCTTCGCCAAAGAGCAACGGAGACCCTCGACATGGCAGCTTTTGCCGCCGAATACGGCATGTCACCCGCAACGCTGCGCCGGAAAATCACAGCGGAAGTCGGGCTGCCGCCGAAGGATTTTCAGCTTCGCGTGCGCATGGATCGTGCCAAGGAATTGCTGACGATGACGGACGACAAGATCGAGATCATCGCCTCAAAGGTCGGATTCGATGATCCGTTCTACTTCTCCCGGCTATTCCATGAGCGCGAAAACTGCACGCCGCGCGAATTCCGCGCCCGCTACCGGAGAAGCTGATCGATCAAGATATGTCGGACACGTCGCAACGACCGCCCCTTGTCACGCCGCATCATTCCCCGATGGCGCTCGCTCCAAATTCCGGCGCCGCCAAGCCGCCGGCGCCTCCCCCACCCGTTTGCGGAAAAAGCGCGAGAAATAGGCGGGATCTTCGAAGCCCACCTCTCGGCCGATGTCCTCAACGGAGCGGATGGTGAACATCAGCAGACGCTTGGCTTCCAGTAGCCGCCGGTCCAAAAGCATTTCCTTGACGCTGTGTCCGAACACCTGGCGCGCCGCCTTGTCGAGCAGATGCGGCGTCGTGGCGAGCAGGTCGACATAGTTGCCGACCGGCCAATCGCTCTTGTAATGGCGGTCTATGGCGCTGCGTAGCGCCAAGGCAAGCGTCACGGTCGGTGAAGCTGAAGGCAGCGCCGCGCTGCCGCCAAGCCGGTTCATCAGCGATAGCACGACGCCGATCAGCCCCAGCATGACCTTTTCGCTCTGGCTGCCGCGCTCGCGATACTCGGCGCTGACCATTTGCAGCAGCGTGTCGATCTTCTGCCAGGCAGGATCATCCGGCCGCGCCGTCAGAAAGGTGGGTACATCAAGGCTTAGATCCACCCGGGGCGCCAAAGCCTTTAAAGTATCATCCGATATCGAGACGACGATGGCATCGGACTGATCGTCGACATCAAATCCATGAATGATGTTACTCGGCACGAAGCTGATAGTCGGAGCGGAAAAATTCCAAGTCCGATCCTCGATCCGGTAGCGACCACCGCCCTTGTACCAATAGGTGATTTGGCCCATCAGCGGGTGTTTATGAGACGCGACATGCCCGAAATGCAGTGTTTTTCGGTCCATGACCGTTTCCACGTGCAGAAATCCCACGTCAAGCACCCGGCTGGGCACGCCATAGACAAAATAATTCGGGATTTCGTTCTTCTGCGACATGCCGGAAAAAGTACCAGCGAATTGCCTCCTTTGTCCATGGTCGCAATGAAGCGTCGGACGTAGCATTTGCCATGATCTCAAGGGAGGAATACGAGATGCGAGCTGAAGATCACCGCAGCGATAAGACCCGTCCATTTACCGGCGCCGAATATCTGGAAAGCCTGCGCGACGGTCGAGAAGTCTATATCAATGGCGAGCGCATCGCCGACGTGACTGAGCATCCCGCCATGCGCAACTCCGTCCGATCGCTCGCCCGCATGTACGACGCGCTGCACGACGAGAAGACCAAGGAACGTTTGACCTCGCCGACAGATACTGGATCAGGCGGCTATACCCACAAATACTTCCGGGTGGCGAAATCCTCCGCCGAGCTTGTCGCCCAGCAGGGCGCCATCGCCGATTGGGCACGCATGTCCTATGGTTGGATGGGCCGTACCGCCGATTACAAGGCGGCCCTTATGAATACATTGGGCGCCAATGCCGACTGGTACGGTCCGTTCAAGGACAATGCGCTTTCCTGGCACAAGCGCGCGCAAGAATCCGTGCTCTTCATGAACCACGCGATCGTCAATCCGCCGATCGACCGTCACAAGCCGGCCGATGCCGTCAAGGACGTTTTCGTCCACATCACCAAGGAAACCGATGCCGGCATCTATGTCTCCGGTGCCAAGGTTGTGGCGACATCTTCAGCGCTGACTCACTATAATTTCCTTGCCCAGAGCTCGGCGACGGTCACGGAAGACCCGTCTCTGTCGGTTATGTTTATCGTTCCGATGAATGCGCCCGGGATCAAGATGTTCTGCCGCGTCTCCTACGAGCAAACAGCCAATACCGTCGGACATCCCTTCGACTATCCGCTGTCGTCGCGCTTCGACGAGAACGACGCAATCCTGGTGCTCGATAATGTCTTCGTGCCCTGGGAGGATGTGCTCGTGCTGCGCGATGCGGCCAAGATCCTCTCCTTCCACCCGGCGTCCGGTTTCATGCATGGCTATTGTTTCCAGGGCTGCACGCGTTTTGCCGTGAAGCTCGACTTCATCGCCGGGCTGCTCGCCAAGGCATTGCGCGCGACCGGCGGCGATGCCTTCCGCGGCAACCAGGCGGCACTCGGCGAAATCATCGCGCTTCGCCATATGTTCTGGTCGTTTTCCAACGCCATGGCCTACAATCCGCAGCCCTGGGCCAATGGCGCGGTACTGCCGAACATGGAAGCCGCCCTCTCCTATCGCACCTTCATGTCGGAGGCCTATCCGCGCGTCATCGAAACCGTACGCAGGGTCATCGCTTCCGGGCTTATCTATCTGCCCTCTTCGGCCAAGGATTTCGGCAATCCGGAGATCGACCGCTATCTCGCGCAATATGTGCGCGGCTCCAACGATATGGGCCATATCGAGCGCATCAAGATCATGAAGCTGCTGTGGGACGCCACAGGCACCGAATTTGGCGGCCGCCATGCTCTTTACGAACTCAACTATGCAGGCGCGCCGGAGGAAGTCCGCCTGCAGGTGCTGAAGGGTGCTGAGCGCGGCGGGCGGCTGAAGGAGATGGAAGCGCTCGTCGATCAGTGCATGAGCGATTACGACGAGAACGGCTGGACCGGAGATACGTGGCTGCCGCCGCTCGGCGATACCTCCCCAGTCCGCAGCGCCGCCGAGTGAGGACGTTGCCATGGAGGAGCAACTCTCGAAAACCGAATTTCGCAACGCCATGGCCAGGGTTTGCGCGCCGGTCAATGTCATCACCACCAATGGCCCCGCCGGCCGCGGCGGCTTTACCGCGACGGCCATGTGCAGCGTCACCGACGAGCCGCCGACGCTGCTGGTCTGCATGAACAGCCGCTCGGCGCAAACAAGCCTATTTCTCGATAATCGCCGCTTCTGCGTCAATGTCCTGACGCAGGAGCACAAGGAACTGGCCGGCTATTTCGCCGGCCAACGCGCCGACATGGAGGAGCGCTACGCCGCGGCGGAATGGATCAACTTCCGCTCCGGCAGCCAGGCGCTTTCCGATGCCATCGTCTCCTTCGATTGCCGCCTGACCGAAGCGCGCCTCGTTGGCACGCACCATATCTTCATCGGTGAAGTCATGGATATCCGCAGCCGCAAGGACGGACATGCGCTGCTCTATTTCGACCGCAACTATGTGCATGTGCCGACACAGACGGGCAGCTTCGGCGGCTAGGGCCGCATAGATGGCTGGCGATCACAAGAAACAAAAACAGGGTGCCGGCGATAACACGGCACCCTGCTTGCATGAGAAAGCAGCCCGTCAGAGCTGGATCCATGCCGTCTTCAGGTCGACATACTTGTCGAGCGCATGCAGCGATTTGTCATGACCATTGCCCGATTGCTTGACTCCGCCGAGCGGCACGCTGTTATCACTGCCGCCATAGGTATTGACATGCACCACACCAGCGCGGATGCCCCGCACCATTCGATGGGCGCGCGACAGGTTGGAGGTCCAGACGGCTGAGGCGAGGCCATATTCGGTGGCATTGGCGATCTCAAGTGCTTGCGCTTCCGTCTCGAAGGGAATGATAGACAGGATCGGCCCAAAAACTTCTTCCCGCGCCAGGGTCATGGATGGCGTCACGTCGAATACGGCGGGCCGCATGTAATAACCTCCCGTCTCTTCCAGGATACGCGAGCCGCCGGTGCGCAGAGACGCGCCCTCCGAAACCGCCTGCGAGACATAGCCAAGATCTTTCTTCAGCTGGATCTCGCTGGAAATAGCTCCCGCTTCCGTCGTCAACTGTAGCGGATCGCCGACTTTCACGCTTTCGGCGATGCGAGCCACCTTCTCGGAGAAGGCTTCATGAATCGACTTCTCCACAAGCAGCCGAGAGCCGGCGACACAGACCTGGCCGGAATTGCGGAAGATGCCATAGGCAGAAACCTTGGCCGCCTGATCGAGATCGGGCGCATCGGCAAAGACGATGTTCGGCGACTTGCCGCCAAGCTCCAGGTAGACGCGCTTCAGGTTCGAGCGCGCCGAATATTCCAGGAGCCGCCGTCCGACGGGGCCGGAACCGGTGAAGGCGAGGACATCGATATCCATGTGCAGCCCCAGCGCCTCACCGCAGACCGCGCCGCGGCCTGTGACGACGTTGAGCACGCCTTCGGGCAATCCGGCTTCGGCGCAAATTTCGGCAAGCCTCAGCAGCGTCAGCGACGCGTCCTCGGCGGGCTTCAGCACGACGGAATTGCCGGCAGCAAGCGCCGGAGCAATCTTCCAGGCGCCGATCATCATCGGGAAATTCCACGGCACGATGGCGGCAACGACGCCGATGGCCTCGCGATGGACGAGACCGAGAATATTCTGAGCCGTCGGCGCGATCTCGCCATAAACCTTGTCGACCGCCTCGGCATAGTAACGGAACGTGCCGGCGGCGCTGCCGGGTTCGGCCTTCAGTGCCATCGAGATTTCGGTGCCGTTGTTGCGCACGCCGAGCACGGCGAGTTCAAGCGCATTCTTCTCGATCAGCTCGGCAATCTTCAGCAGCACCTTCTTGCGTTCGGCCGGTGCCGCCATCGACCAACTGCCCTTTTCAAAAGCCTGCCGCGCGGCCTTGACCGCGAGATCGACATCCTCCGTTCCGGCATCGGCAATCGTGGTCAGTTTTGTTCCGTCGATCGGCGAGACGACATCCATCGCAGCGCCGCTGATCGGCTGGCGCCAGGCGCCTGCAATGAACAACGCCTGCGGGGAAACGGATAATGTCCGGAGCTGATTGATCTTGTCCTGCATCTCATTTCTCACAAAGAGGGTGGCGGGTCTTCCCGCCACCGCGATTGGAACTGCTTCAGGCTTCCTGCCCGGCACCGAGGCGGGCATAGCCTGCCGCATCGGCCGACTTCAGGCGAGCCGCCGCGATGAACCCGATGATGCCGGCGATCAGTACGAGCCCTGGCAACAACACAGCCAGCACGCCGTTGGCGCCGGCAATCGCACCGAAATTCGCTGAGATATAATAGACGAGCGCCAAAAGGATGACCCCCGTGACGACTGGCAGCACCTTGATGGCAAGTGCATTGCGCTCAAGCCCCGGATTGCGGCTGAAGAACACCACGATCGAGAAGGCAGTGAAGGCCATCAGAAGGATGATCGCCAGCGTCGCGACATTGGTGAGCCAGGAGAAGAGCGCCAGCACCGGATCCTGATCCGTCACAGCAAAGAGCGCGACGACGAGCACGGCAATAACGGTCTGAATGATAGAGCCGACATGCGGGCTCTGGAAGACGGGATGCGTGACACCGACCGACTTCGGCAGCAGGCCTTCGCGACCGGCGACATACATGTAGCGCGCCACACCATTGTGGAAGGCAAGGATGCCGGCAAACAGGCTGGTGATGAAGAGTACGCTCATCACGACGGTAATCCAGTGGCCGACATAGCGCTCGGCAAGGCCGAAGAGAAAGGTCGTGGGATCGGCAAGGCCCTGCAACACCGGGACGAGCTTATCCACTCCAGCGCCGGTTACCATCAGCCAGGAGGTCAGCATATAGAAGAGGCCGATGATGAGAACGGAAATATAGGTCGCGCGCGGCACGGTCTTTTCCGGCTCGCGAGCTTCTTCACTGTAAATGGTCGTCGCTTCGAAGCCGATGAAGGCGGCAAAGCAGAACAGCAGACCGATAGCGGGGGTCCCGCTCCAGAAGGCGGTCGGCGTGAAAGGTACTGCGGAAAGGCCGGCATCGCCACCTTTGGCGAAGATCGCGGCGTCGATGACGAGCACGACGAGATATTCAAGAATGACGAGCACCGTCAGCACTTTGGCCGAAAGATCCACGCGGCGGTAGCCGAAAACGGCAACAAAGGCGATGCCGATGAAGCTCCAAACCCACCAGGGAAGATCGAGGCCGACCTGCTCGGCAAAGAAGCCCTTGGTTGCAGCCCCGAAAAGCCCGAGAACGCCGACCTGCATGGCATTATAGGCAAGGACCGCGATCAGTGCCGCGGCACCGCCCATGAGACCCCCAAGACCTTGGGCCGTATAGGCATAGAAGGCGCCCGCATTGCGGATATGACGGGCCATGGCGACGTAACCGACTGCAAACAGCAGCAGAATACCCGTCACCAGCAGGAAGGTGAGCGGAATGCCTGGTCCGTTGCCAAGCATCATCGAGAGCGGCACGCCGCCTGCAACGGCCGTCAGCGGCGCGGCAGCCGAAACGACGAGGAAGGTCACGGCACCGACGCCGAGACTGTTTTTGCGCAGCTGGTTTTCAGCGGCACCTTGCGAATTTTGCGTGTTCATCTGCGTTCGTTCCCCTTGTTTAAGAGCATCCGATCATCGCCGCGATTGCACGCGTGCGACCTCCACCAAAAACCGGACTGACGAGCGGGGCTTATGCTTTTGTTGATTTAGCCGCCGTCAGCGCTTATGATTCATTATTTGAACCACAGCTTCAAATATAGACTTGCAAACATTGCCGGCCTCTGTCAAGTTATTTCGCATGTTAAGTATCTTGGGTCGCTGCTATCGTGTCGCGGCGCAGGGTCAGCAAGCTGATTTGACGGGAAGCCGAGGCTGGACGCACGGAATCAGAACCTGACCAACCCAAGAGGAGGAATGATGAGCACGATCGGAAAGGCGCTGGCATTGCTGGATACCCTGTCACGGCTGGACAAGGAGGCGGGTCTGACCGATATCGCCCGCCTGTGCTCGCTGGACAAGGCGACGGCACGACGCTTTCTCGTGGAACTGGAAAAACACGGCTTCGTCGAGCAGGATCAGGACACGCGCCGTTACCGCATCGGTTCGGCGCCCGTTCGCCTCGCCCGTATCCGGGAAGCGCGCTTTCCTTTCCTCCGGATCGCAATTCCTTTCGTCAAGGCGCTTGCCGAATGCTCAACCGAGACTGTTCATCTCTCTGAGTTCTCAGGCGGACAGCTCTCGACCATTCACGTGGAGGATTCGCCACGCGCGCACCGCATCATCGTCGATGTCGGCAGCCTCCTTCCCTTCCATGCGACGGCATCAGGCCTAGCCTTTCTGGCCTTCTGTCCACCGGCAGAAATCGACGCAGCGCTTAAAAAGCCGATCGAGAAATTTACCGATCACACCGTCACCGATCCCCAATTGCTGCGTAAGATGCTCGCTGAAACCGCAGCAAGGGGTTTTTCCATCATTGACCAGGGATTGGAAGCCGGCGTCATCAGCACCGCCGCGCCGGTGCGCACGCCAGGCGGTCGACCGATTGGCTGTGTGGCGATCGCCGCTCCGCTCTCGCGCACCAACACGGCCGCCATTCACGAATTCGGCGCGCAGGCCGCCGCTGCAGCCAACGCGATCTCAGAAAAATATTACGGGTCGGAAAGACCCCCGGGAACCATTGCGAAACTCAGGAGGACGGATTGATGAGCCCGGAGGCTCCCTCACCACGGATACTCGTCATCGGAACCGGCGACACCAAATGCGACGAACTGCAATTCATGGCGTCCGTCATCTCTGAAGCCGGCGGCCAGCCGGTCATGATGGATGTGAGCATTCTCGGCGATCCACCTTACAGCCCTGATTATTCCAAGCATGACATTGCGAACGCTGCCGCAACAACAATCAAAGCCATCACCGAAAGCGGCGATGAAAATAGCGCGATGGCTGCTATGGCAAAGGGCGCATCGGCCCTGACCCTCCGCCTGTACGACGATGGACTGGTCGACGGCATCATCGTGCTCGGCGGCTCCATGGGCACGGATCTGGCGCTCGATGTCGCTGCCGTCCTGCCGCTCGGCGTCCCCAAATTCGTGGTTTCGACCATTGCCTACTCCCATCTCATTCCGCCCGAACGCATTGCGCCCGACCTGATGATGATCCTATGGGCCGGCGGTCTCTACGGCCTCAACAGCATCTGCCGCTCCGTGCTTTCACAGGCGTGCGGCGCGGTGGTCGGCGCTGCCAAGCACGGCAACAAGCCCGATCGGGAACGGCCCCTTATCGGCATGACTTCGCTCGGCTCGTCCTGTCTGAAATATATGAAGTATCTAAGGCCCGAATTGGAAAAGCGCGGCTATGATGTCGCAGTATTTCATTCCACCGGCATGGGCGGCCGCGCCTATGAAGCAATCGCCTCGAAGGGTGACTTTGCCGCCGTCTTCGACTTCTGCATCCAGGAAATCAGCAATCATCATTATAATAGCGTCGTCACCTCTGGACCCGATCGTTTGGAAAACGCAGGCCGCGCCGGCATTCCGCAGATCGTGGCGCCAGGTGCGATCGACATGGTCGATCTTCAGGCATGGCAAGTCGTGCCAGAGGTCTTCACGGATCGTCCCTACCACGCTCATAACCGGCTGATCGGATCGGTGACGACATCGCCGGACGGGCGGCGCTCAGTCGCCCGTGTGATCGGACAGAAATTGCAACGCGCTGAAGCAAAGGTCGCCTTCCTGCTGCCGACCGAAGGGCTGCAGGAATGGGACAAGCCGGAAGAGCCGCTGCATGATCCGGAAGGCCTCAATGCCTTCATCGATGAGATGCGCCGTGCCGTTCCGCCCTCTGTCGCTCTTCACGAGGTTGACGTTCATATCAATGCGCCGGCCTTCTCGGCCGCCGCCCTTGCCATCTTCGATCGATGGGTCGCCGAAGGCGTCATTCCGGAGGGACGGCCATGAAACGGGACCGCGCGCTTATCCTCGACTTCGGCGGTGTCGTTACCCGCACGCTGTTCGAAACGCATGATGTCACCGAGCGCACGCTTGGCCTTCCCAAGGGATCGCTGACCTGGCTCGGCCCGTTCGACACAGCGACGGATCCGCTTTGGGTCGCAATGCAGAATCGCGAGATCACCGAACGGGACTACTGGCTGACCCGAGCGGGCGAAGTCGGCAAGCTGGTTGGTGAAAACTGGACCGACATGCAGACCTTCGTGCGTCGGGCGCGCGGCGCCGAGCCGGAACTGGTTCTGCGTGCGGAAGCCCGCGACGCCATCCTGCGCGCCAAGGAGGCCGGTCTCAAATTGGCGATCCTGTCGAACGAACTCGACCTTTTCTATGGCGTCGAGTTCCGTCGGCGCTTTCCGCTGATCGAGCTTTTCGACGTCATCGTCGATGCGACCTACACGAAGATCCTGAAACCCGATCCCCGTGCCTATGAGCTCGTTCTTACCGAGCTCAACCTGCCGCGCGAGGCCTGCGTCTTCGTCGACGATCAGAAGAAGAACATCGAGGGCGCCAAAGCCGTGAACCTGCGTCACGTGCATTTCGACGTGACCCGCCCTGCCGAAAGCTATGCCCGCGCACTTGCGATGCTGGGGCTCTGAACAAGAGGAATTTGACATGCGTGAGACCAATTTCATCATCGAAAATAACGCACGCCACCTGTGGCATCCGATGGCCCATCCGGCCGAGATGCAGGCCAATCCCCCCCGCATCATCAATTCCGGCGAAGGCGTCGAAATCGTCGATATTCACGGCCAGAAGGTACTTGATGCCGTCGGCGGCCTCTGGAACGTCAATCTCGGCTATTCCTGCGAGCCGGTGAAGAAGGCCATCCGCGACCAGCTCGATGAGCTGCCCTATTATTCGACCTTCCGCGGCACGACGAACTCGCCGCTAATCGAGCTTTCCTACGAGCTTGCCGAATGGTTCAAGCCGGATGGGTTGAGCCGCTCCTTCTTCACCTCGGGTGGTTCGGATTCGGTCGAGACATGCCTGCGGCTGGCGCGCCAGTACCACAAGGTCAACGGCCAACCGGAGCGCACCAAGTTTGTCGCGCTGAAAAAGGGCTATCACGGCACGCATTTCGGCGGCGCCTCGGTCAACGGCAACCAGAATTTCCGCCGCAACTACGAGCCATTGCTACCGGGCGTCTTCCACCTGCCCGCTCCGTTCACCTACCGTAACCCATTCAACACCACCGATGGTGCCGAGATTGCGGCGGCGATCGGCAGGCTCTTCGAGGATGAAATCGCCTTCCAGGGCGCCGATACAATCGCCGCGCTGATCGTTGAGCCAGTGCTCGGCGCCGGCGGCGTCATCGTCCCGCACGAGACCTTCCTGCCGCTGATGCGCGAGATCTGCGAGCGGCACGGGATCCTGCTGATCGCCGATGAGGTGATCACCGCCTTCGGCCGCACGGGCGCTTGGACCGGATCGCGCCTCTGGGGCGTGCAGCCGGACATGATGTCGACGGCCAAGGCGATCACCAACGGCTATTTCCCCTTCGGCGCTGTCATGATCTCCGACAAGGTGGCGCAGGTCTTCGAAAGCAACAAGGGTTCGCTCGGCAGCATCGGCCACGGCTACACCTATTCCGGCCATCCCGTCGGTGCCGCAGCCGCCCTTGCCACCTTGAAGGAAACCAAGCGGCTCAATGTCGCCGACAATGCCGCGGCCCGTGGCGAAGAGCTGCTCGCCGGCCTGAAGAAATTGCAGGACAAGCATGAGCTGGTCGGCGACATCAGAGGCAAGGGCCTGATGTGCGCTCTAGAGCTCGTCAGCGACCGCGCAAAGAAGAGCGGCGCCGCCAAGGATGTCGTGCAAAAGGTACAGGACGCGACCTATGACGCCGGCGTTCTCGTCCGCACCTCTGGCACCAATGTCATCATGTCGCCGCCGCTGGTCGTGACGGCCGAGAATGTGCAGACCATGTTGACGGCGCTCGACGCTGGTCTCACTGCCGCGAGGGGCTGATCATGTCCGACAACGCAACCCTTATCGCGCGCCGCGAACGGCTTTTGGGCCGGAACATGTCGCTCTTCTACGACGACCCCGTGCATCTCGTGCGCGGGGAAGGCGTCTGGCTCTGGGATGCCGACGGCCGCAAATATCTCGATTGTTACAACAATGTGCCACATGTCGGCCATTGCCATCCACGCGTGGTGGAAGCGATCGCGCGGCAGGCCTCGACGCTGAACACGCATACGCGCTATCTGCATGAAGGCATTCTCGACTATGTCGAGCGGCTGACAGCAACCTTCGACAAAAGCCTGAATGCGGCGATCCTGACCTGCACCGGCAGCGAAGCGAACGACGTAGCCCTGCGCATGGCACAAGCCATGACCGGCAAGACCGGCGTCATCGCCACGAACCACACCTATCACGGCAACACGGCGGCAGTGTCGCAGCTGTCGACCCGCATGCCGCCCGTCGGCGGTTTCGGCGGTCATGTTCGCCATGTGCCCGCGCCGGACAGCTATCGTCCGCTCGGCGGCGAAGGCGGCAATGCCTTTGCCATTGCTTTCGCGGCAGAAGTCGAGAAGGCGATCGCCTCGCTTCAGGACAGCCCGCATGGCTTTTCAGCCATCATCATCGACCCGTTCTTCGCCAATGAGGGCTTTCCGGATCTGCCGCCAGGTTTTCTCGACAAGACGGTTGCCGCCGTGCGCAAGGCCGGCGGTCTCGTGATTACCGATGAGGTACAGCCCGGTTTCGGCCGCACCGGCTCGCATATGTGGGGGCATCAGCTTGCCGGTATCGTTCCCGATATCGTGACGCTCGGCAAGCCGATGGCCAACGGCCATCCGGTTGGCGGCGTCATTGCCAATGTCGATACGATTAACGCCTTTCGCAAGGCATTCCGCTACTTCAATACCTTCGGCGGCAATCCGGTTTCCTGCGCGGCGGCCATGGCTGTGCTCGATGTCATCGGGGACGAGAAACTTATCGAGAACGCCCGCAATGTTGGCGAATATACGCGCGACGCGTTCAAGCGGCTGGCCGAGAAGCACTCAATCATCGGCGACGTGCGCGGCAGCGGCCTCTTCATGGGCACTGAGTTTATGTTGGATCGGCAAACGAAGGAGCCGGCCACTGCCGAGGCGACCCGGATCATCAATGCCATGCGCGACCGCGGCGTGCTGATGGGCAAGATCGGCATTCATCAATGCGCCACGAAGATCCGCCCGCCCATGCCATTCACCCGGGATAATGCCGACTTCATGTTGTCGATCTTCGACGATGTCTTAACTGGCCTGTGAGGCAATATGGCTGACCAGTTGCCTCAGGCCATCCGTGACGCCCTGCAGCGACGTGCGCTGGAGGCACTCGACCATTGGCCTGCGCAGGCCCATAAACCTGTCCTGATAAAATATCGGGAGAATGCCGTTTTCCGCATCACGCTGGAAGATGGTCAGTTCGCCGCACTGCGGCTCCATCGACCGGGCTATCATGATGAGACGAGCCTGCGCTCCGAGCTGCACTTCATGGCGGCGCTCAAGCTCGGCGGCCTCGACGTGCCGAGCCCTGTTCCCACAAGCAGAAGGCAAAGCCTCGTCCGACTGCCAGCCAACAGGCATTTTGCCGAACAGCATGCCGACGTGGTGAGCTGGATCGACGGCGTGCCGCTTGGCCAAAGTGGCGTGCCGCTGTCGCATTCGGCAGAGATACAGGTCGACATCTTCTTTCGCGTCGGACAGAGCATGGCGACCATGCACGAACTTGCCGACGCGTGGCAGTCGCCCGAGCGTTTTCGACGCCCGGCATGGAACGTCGAAGGTCTGGTCGGCGAAAAGCCGCTATGGGGTCGCTTCTGGGATTGTCGGGGCCTTTCGTCCGAGAGCACCACTGCGCTCTCGGCATTACGCGATGAGTTACGCCGCGCCCTTGCGGATGCAGAAGCTCAAGACCTCGATTACGGGCTGATCCATGCCGATCTGGTGCGGGAAAACATCTTTCTGAGGGGAGCCGACGGCAACGTCGCCTTTATCGATTTCGACGATGCAGGCCAGGGTTTCCGCCTCTTCGATCTCGCCACGACCCTGCTCAAGAACCGCAACGAACCCACCTATCCGGCGATCGAGCAGGCGTTGATATCAGGCTATCGTAGCCGGCGCGCCCTCCCCGACGCCGCTTTAGCGAGCCTGCCTCTATTCATGCTGCTGCGGAGCCTTACATATATCGGGTGGCTTGCCGAGCGTCCGGAGATTCCCGACGCCGCCGAGCGGCTGTCGCGTTACGTCAATGAAAGCCTGGAGATGGCGAGAAAGCTTGACACTGCCGCTTGACATCTTCCGCAAAATTGTTAACGTGTTAAGTAAATAAGAGATCGGGAGGATTCAATGCCACATCTCGCCATCGAATATTCGGCCAATCTGGAGGGCCGCGCCGATATCGATGCGCTCTGCGAGCGGCTGCTGAAGACAGTCCTGGAGACCGGGCTTTTCGAGGTTGGAGCCGTGCGGGTGCGCGCCTTTCGCGCCGAGCATTACGCCATCGCCGACAGACTGCCCGAAAACGCCTTCGTCGATCTGAACTTCCGCATCGGCCAGGGCCGCACGGAGGGCGAAAAGAAACGCACCGGCGAGGCGATCTTCGCCGCGGCGATCGATGTTCTCGGCCCGCTTTTCGAGACGCCGCATTTCGCCCTTTCGCTTGAGATCCGCGAGATCGATGCCGAACTCAGCTGGAAGAAGAACGCCATGCACCCGCGGCTTCGCGGCAAGTGATATTCCCTTCGTGGGACGACATAACACCAAAGGAATAGACGATGTCCAAATTGCAGGAAAACATCGCAAAGGCTGAAGGCTTTCTCGCCCGTTTCAAGGATCGCGGCGTTCTCAACCGTATCAATGGAGAGGATGTTCCAGCCGATGACAGTTCGACCTTCGAGACCATCTCGCCTGTCGACCTGAAACCGCTTGCCACCATTGCCCGCGGCAAGGCAGCCGACATCGATCGTGCTGCGAAGGCTGCGAAAGCCGCCTTTGCCGAATGGGCCGCGATGCCTGGTGAAGCCCGCAAGAAGCTCCTGCATAAGATCGCCGACGCGATCGTCGCGCGCGCCGAAGAAATCGCCTTCGTCGAGTGCATGGATACCGGACAATCACTGAAATTCATGGCAAAGGCCGCTCTGCGCGGTGCGGAAAACTTCCGCTTCTTCGCCGATCGCGCCCCAGAAGCCCGCGACGGCAAGACATTGCGTGCCGAAGGCCAGGTGAACCTGACGACACGCGTGCCGATCGGCCCGGTCGGCATCATCACGCCCTGGAACACGCCCTTCATGCTGTCGACCTGGAAGATCGCGCCGGCTCTCGCTGCGGGCTGCACGATCGTCCACAAGCCGGCCGAATTCTCGCCGCTGACGGCGCGTTTGCTTGTCGAAATCGCCGAGGAAGCCGGCCTGCCGAAAGGTGTTTGGAACCTCGTCAACGGTCTCGGCGAGGACGCCGGCCGCGCGCTTACGGAACATCCCCTGATCAAGGCGATCGGCTTCGTCGGCGAAAGCCGCACTGGCTCGATGATCATGAAGCAGGGCGCCGATACGCTGAAGCGTGTGCATTTCGAGCTCGGCGGCAAGAACCCGGTCATCGTCTTTGCCGATGCCGATCTGGAACGCGCAGCCGATGCCGCCGTCTTCATGATCTACTCGCTGAATGGCGAACGCTGCACCTCGTCCTCGCGCCTGCTGGTCGAAGAAAGCGTCTACGACAAGTTCACCGCGATCGTCGCCGAGAAAGCCAAGCGCATCAAGGTCGGACATCCCCTTGATCCGGACACGGTCGTCGGTCCGCTCGTCCATCCCGTGCATGAAAAGAAGGTGCTGGAATATATTCAGATCGGCTGTTCGGAAGGTGCGACGCTTGCAGCCGGCGGCGAGAAGGTCAACGGCCCTGGCGGCGGTTGCTATGTCTCGCCCACCCTCTTCACTGGCGCCAACAACCAGATGCGCATTGCTCAGGAAGAAATCTTCGGGCCGGTTCTGACCGCCATTTCCTTCAAGGACGAAGCCGATGCGCTGGCGCTGGCCAATGACGTCCAGTACGGCCTGACCGGCTATCTCTGGACCTCCGACGTCACACGCGCCTTCCGTTTCACGGATTACCTCGAAGCCGGCATGATCTGGGTGAACTCGGAAAATGTGCGCCACCTGCCGACCCCCTTCGGCGGGGTCAAGAGCTCCGGCATTGGCCGCGACGGCGGCGACTGGTCCTTCGATTTCTACATGGAAACCAAGAACGTCGCCTTCGCCACCAAGCCGCACGCCATCCAGAAACTCGGCGGCTGAGCCGCTAATATCTATGAGTACGCATAAGAGGAGGAACAAATGCCCCTGCCGAAACCCAATCTCTATCCGCCCTTCAACATCGTGCGGCTCAGCCATGTCGAATTCGGCGTTACCGATCTTGTCAAATCCCGCGCCTTCTATGTCGACACGCTCGGCCTGCAGGTGACGGATGAAACGGCTGATACGATTTACCTCCGGGCAATGGAGGAGCGCGGTCACCACTGCATCGTGTTGAAGAAATCCGACAAGGCCGAAGCCCGCGATCTCGGCTTCAAGGTCTTCAGCGACGACGACTTGGACAAAGCGGCACATTTCTTCAAGGGCAAGGACCTGCCGGTCGAATGGATCGAGCGCCCCTATCAAGCGCGCACCTTCCGTACCCGCGACCCGCACGGCATTCCGCTTGAATTCTATTCGAAGATGGACCGCCTGCCGCCGATCCATCAGAAATATGCGCTCTACAAGGGTGTGAAGCCGCTGCGTATCGACCACTTCAACTGCTTCTCGACCAATGTCGATGAAAGCGTCGCCTTCTATAACGAACTCGGCTTCCGCGTGACCGAATATACCGAGGATGCGGAAACAGGCCGCCTCTGGGCCGCCTGGACGCATCGCAAGGGCGGCGTCCACGACATCGCCTTCACCAACGGCCGCGGTCCACGCCTGCACCACACCGCCTTCTGGGTGCCGACGCCGCTCAACATCATCGACCTGCTCGACCTGATGGCGACGACAGGCTGGGTCGCCAATATCGAGCGCGGCCCGGGACGCCACGGCATCTCCAACGCCTTCTTCCTCTATATTCTCGATCCGGATGGCCACCGCATCGAGATCTATTGCTCGGACTATCAAACCGTCGATCCCGATCTGGAGCCGATCAAGTGGGATCTCAAGGATCCGCAGCGCCAGACATTGTGGGGCGCACCCGCTCCCAAATCCTGGTTCGAACGTGGTAGCCTGTTTGCCGGTGCGGAAGTGGCCGAGCCCGACTTGAAGGCACAGCCGATTATCGCGCCTTAAGCGTTACCCTTGAGAGTGGGTGAAAACGCCCACTCCTCATCAACGTTCGAAAGCGCGAGGAGTCCGTCATGAATTTGAAAGACGCAACATTGTTCCGGCAGGCCGCATTGGTCGGCGGCGAGTGGATCGAGGCCGATCCCTCCAACGCGATCAAGGTCGACAACCCCGCAACGGGCGAGATCATCGGCCTCGTTCCCAATCTGGGCGCGGCCGAGACCAAAAAGGCGATTGCCGCAGCCGAAGCCGCGCAGAAGGAATGGGCCGCCCGCACCGCCAAGGAGCGCTCCAGCATCCTCAGGCGCTGGTTCGAGCTGATGATGGAAAACCAAGATGATCTCGGACGCATCCTGACGGCCGAACAGGGCAAACCGCTGCCTGAAGCGAAGGGCGAAATCGCCTATGGCGCAAGCTTCATCGAATGGTTTGCCGAGGAAGCCCGCCGCGTCTATGGCGACATCATTCCCGGTCACCAGAAGGACAAGCGTATTCTGGTCATGAAGCAGCCGATCGGCGTGGTCGCGGCGATCACACCGTGGAACTTCCCGAATGCGATGATCACCCGCAAGGCCGGCCCGGCCTTTGCGGCCGGCTGCGCCATGGTGCTGAAACCGGCATCGCAGACGCCGTTTTCGGCGATCGCGATTGCGATCCTCGCCGAACGCGCCGGTCTGCCCAAGGGTCTCTTCAGCGTCCTGACCGGCTCGGCCCGTGCCATCGGCGGCGAGATGACCGCGAGTCCCGTCGTGCGTAAGCTCACCTTCACCGGCTCGACGGAAGTCGGCGCAGAACTCTACAAGCAGAGCGCGCCGACCATCAAGAAGCTCGGCCTGGAGCTCGGCGGCAATGCGCCCTTTATCGTGTTCGACGATGCCGATCTCGATGCCGCCGTCGAAGGCGCGCTGATCGCCAAGTTCCGCAACAATGGCCAGACCTGCGTCTGCGCCAATCGTCTCTACGTGCAGGATGGCGTCTATGATGCTTTTGCCGAGAAGCTTTCCAAGGCCGTCGGCTCGCTGAAAACAGGCAATGGCTTCGACGAGGGCATCAATCTCGGCCCGTTGATCGACGAGGCCGCCCTGGCCAAGGTCGAAGAACATGTTGCCGATGCCCTTTCCAAGGGCGGCCGAGTCGTCGCTGGCGGGCATCGCCATCAGCTCGGCGGCCGCTTCTACGAGGCGACGGTGCTTGCCGATGTGACCCCTGCCATGGCTGTTGCCAGAGAAGAGACGTTCGGGCCGGTCGCTCCCCTCTTCCGCTTCAAGGACGAGGCCGATGTCATCGCCCAGGCTAACGACACCGAGTTCGGCCTTGCCTCCTACTTCTATGCCAAGGATCTCGCCCGCGTCTTCCGCGTCGCCGAAGCGCTCGAGTATGGCATGGTCGGTGTCAATACTGGCTTGATCTCGACGGCCGAAGCGCCGTTCGGCGGCGTCAAGCTCTCTGGCCTCGGCCGTGAGGGTTCGCGCTACGGCATCGAGGAATTCACCGAAATCAAATATGTATGCCTCGGCGGCGTCGTCTGAGGTCAAGAGAAGGCCGTGAAAGCATGACCCATCCCAGATTCCTGTCCTTTTCGAGAAACGGCCGTCATGGCTACGGGCTTGCGGTCGACGGCGGTGTCGTCGACCTCTCTGCCCGCCATGGCGCGACATGGCCGACGCTGCGCGAAGTGATCGAGGCCGGTCGCCTCGTTCAACTCGCCGAGGAAGCCAAGACGTTGAAGCCGGATTTCGCGCTTAACGAGATCCGCTTCGAAATTCCCATTCCGTCACCGGAAAAGATCATTTGCGTCGGGGTCAATTTCCCCGATCGCAATGAGGAGTACAAGGATGGGCAGGCTGCTCCCCCCAATCCCTCGCTTTTCGTCCGCTTTCCGCGGTCGTTCACCGGGCACGATCAGCCCCTGATCCGTCCACCGGAAAGCCCGCAGCTCGATTATGAAGGCGAGGTCGTCATCGTCATCGGCAAGGTTGGCCGCCGGATCACCGAGGCCGACGCCTTCTCCCATATCGCGGCCTTGTCGCTTTGCAACGAAGGCACGATCCGCGACTGGGTGCGTCACGCGAAATTCAACGTCACCCAGGGCAAGAACTTCGATAATACTGGCTCGATCGGCCCGTGGCTGATCCCCTTCACGGATGCGGCCCAGCTTGAAGACATAGTGCTCACGACCCGCGTCAATGGCGAAGTGCGCCAGAACGACCGCACCAGCCGAATGATCTTCTCCTTCCGCAAGATCATCAACTACATCTCCACCTTCACTACGCTCGTTCCCGGCGACGTCATCGTCACGGGCACGCCGACGGGGGCCGGTGCCCGCTTCGATCCGCCGATCTGGCTAGAGCCGGGCGATGTCGTCGAGGTCGAAGCCGATGGCCTCGGCATCCTGAAAAATACCATTGCCGACGAGGTGCGCTGATGCTGTCGCAAGATGAAATCCAGGCTGCGGCCGAAAGCCTAGATCAAGCAGAGCGGACGCGCGTCCAGACCGGACTCCTCTCCCTCAAGCATCCCCAGATGACGATGGACGACTCCTATGCCGTTCAAGACGCCTGGGTCAAAAAGAAGATCGCGAGCGGCCGCAAGCCGATCGGCTGGAAGATCGGGCTGACATCGAAGGCAATGCAATATGCCCTCAACATCAACATCCCGGATTCCGGCGTGCTCTTCGACGACATGGTCTTCGAAGACGGCGCGACCGTGCCGGCCGACCGCTTCATTCAGCCGCGCATCGAGGCCGAGATCGCCTTCGTCATGAAGGCGCCGCTCAAGGGCCCGAACGTTTCGATCTTCGATGTGCTGAATGCCACCGACTATGTGACACCGGCCCTTGAAATCCTCGACACGCGCATCCTTCGCGTCGATCCCGACACGAAAAAGGCGCGCACCATCGTCGATACCATCTCCGATAATGCCGCCAATGCCGGCATCGTCACCGGCGGCCGCGCCGTGCGGCCCGGTGAGATCGACATGCGCTGGATGGGTGCGATCGTCAGCCGCAATGCCGAAGTGGAAGAAACCGGGCTTGGCGCCGGCGTGCTCAACCAGCCCGCACGCGGGATCGCTTGGCTTGCCAATCGGCTGTCGCAATATGGCGATGGCATCGAAGCCGGTCAGATTGTGCTTGCCGGCTCGTTCATCCGCCCGATCGAGGCGCGGCATGGCGATACGATCAACGCCGATTTCGGTCCCTACGGATCAGTCAGCCTGTTCTTCGCATGAAGGAGTGAACCATGCCTGCGCCCAAAAACCTCTTCAAACAGGCCCTTAAGGAAAGGCGGGCGCAGATCGGCCTCTGGCAGGCCCTCGCCAATGCCTACACGGTCGAAATCTGCGCCGGTGCCGGCTACGACTGGCTGCTGCTCGATGCCGAGCACGCGCCGAACGATGTCCCGCTTCTCGTTTCGCAATTGCAGGCGATGAAGGGCACGACAAGCCATGCAATCATCCGTCCGCCGGTCGGCGAGACCTGGATCATCAAGCAGATGCTCGATATCGGCGCCCAGACCCTGCTGATCCCGATGGTCGACAGCAGGGAGATGGCCGAAGCCATGGTCAGGGCTGTCAGATACCCGCCGCATGGCGTGCGCGGCGTCGGCGCAGCCCTTGCCCGCGCCTCCGCATTCAACCGCATCCCCGACTATCTGCCGACGGCCAATGACGAGATCTGCCTGCTGCTGCAGGTGGAAAGCCGCGGTGGGCTTGCAGCGCTCGACGACATCGCCTCGACAGAAGGCGTCGATGGCGTCTTCATTGGACCATCCGATCTTGCCGCCGACATGGGCTATCTGGGCAAGCCGGGCGCCCCTGAAGTGCAGGCGGAAGTCGAAAAGGCGCTCACGAAAATCCAGTCACATGGCAAGGCCGCCGGCATCCTGATCGGCGATCTCTCGCTGGCCAAGCGCTATCTCGAACTTGGCGCCACTTTCGTCGCGATCGGCAACGACGTCACCCTGCTTGCCAATGCCACAATCAAGCTCCTTGGCGATTTCAAGAAGGCGGATGCTGCCAAGCCTCCTCAAGACGTCAAGGTCTATTAGTCGCTAAGGCGGCTGCGGTCATAACTCGCCAATTCAATGGATCAATAAAACCGAAGGGTTCCCTCATTCCTCGCCGGCCGGGCCGTTCTCCAATTTCAGCGAGGCAAGCTCCTCCAGCATATCGAGGAGCTTCTCCACCCGCTCCTCGCCGAAGCGGGCATCGATATCGGCATAGACTTTCTGGCTCTCCGGCATCACGTCCTCGACGATTGCCTGCCCTGCCGGGGTGATCTGCAGCAATACTCTGCGTCCATCGGCATCATCCTTGTGCTTGGTGATGAAGCCGCGCTCCTCGAGCGCGCGGATCATGCGTGTGAGGCTTGGCGCCAGAATGGATGCTTTGTCGGCCAATTCGGTCGCGTCAAGCTGGCCGCCTTCATAGAGGACGCGAATGACGCGCCACTGCTGCTCGGTCACGTCATGCGCCGCAAGGATCGGCCGGAAATGGCTCATGACCGCTTCACGGGCGCGCAAAAGTCCAATTGCAAGGGAACGGCGCCGATCGCGCAGCGGCCGCTTCGTTTGTTTTTCTGCGGTTTCAGGTTCGGGGCGCGGCCTTACGCCACTATTTGTTCTGTTTTGCATCTTTTGCATGTTCGCTTCAATTACGGCCCTCACTGATTAACATGAGAATCATTCAAAGCAAGGCGATCGCATGATATCAATCAAACCCGGCGGCAAGGATCGTCGCCGCGTGGCGCGCTTTCTCGCGATGGACTATGGTACCTGTACCAGGCGACCGCTGCCTCTGATCTCGGAACGCCGCAGCACCGGATGTCCGTAGAGTTCGATATTGCCGCTTCCGCTGATCGAGATGTCTGCATCCGCCGCGGCGGCGACTTCCGCATCGCCGCTGCCGTGAATTCTGATCTTCACGGATTGAGCGGCTAGGTCCTTGAGACGTGCAGTGCCCGAACCGGATACCTCCAGATCGACCGAGCGCGCGCTTCCCGTGGCCGTGACACTGCCGCTTCCGGATATCCTCAGGCGCAGATCTGCCTGATCGAGCTGCGATAGAGCGAGATCGCCGCTGCCCCGCACCCTCCAATCAGTGACGAGCGGTCCTGACAGGCTGACATCGAATTTGGAGTCGGACCAACGCGGATTGCAATCCATGCTCAGCCTTCCGCCCTCGAGCCGCACATGATCGAGAAGCGCGGGATCGCCGGTGATGACGGCCTCCGCCTTTCCGCCCGGCTGATAGTGAACAGAGGCCGGGATATCGATCGTCAGGCTGCCATTGGAGCTGAAAGGCAGGATAACCTGCTGTCCGCCGGATACCGCAGATCCGCAGCTGGATTGCATGCCACCCCACCAATGCGCTGCGCTTGCCCAATCCGGCCCGGAAAGTCCGATGCCGAGCGCAAGAAAGACGAATGCACAAATCAGTCCGGTCGTCGCGACAGTCGCCAGTTTCCCGTTCATTGTCCATTTCCTCCAACGATGTGCAGTCCGGCGCTCAAGCTCGACCTTCGTCCACTTGCGCCAGGCGGAAATGCAGGCGGGCATATTGCCCAAGCATGCGGATGCCCAAACTCAACCCCATCAGCAGCAAAGCACCGCCACCCACGAAGCAGCTCACAAGCCCGGCACCGACAAGCAGGCGGGCCAGCATGCCGACGGAGGGCAAGCCGATATGGAACAGCACGGTCGTGACGATGATCTTCAGGCCAAGGGCGCCGACGGCCACCAATGCGATCGCAAGGCCGAGCGTGACGAACATCGCCACAAACAGCAAAGGCAGCAGGAAGAAGATATCGACGATGGCAAGGCCGGCCAGCGCCATCATGGCAGCTACCAGGTTCGGCACGCTCCAATGCGCCTCGAAGCGGCGCAGTCCGACATCCGCGCGCAGCTCTCGCGCAATCCTGGCGGGATCGCCGAGAGCGGCGGAAACCTCCTCCTCGCTTCGGCCAGAAGCCTCGGATTCGGAAAAATGGGCGGCATAGTCGGCCACGATATCGTCGACCTCGTGAGGAGGTAGGCCTGCAAGTCCCAATCTCAGCGTGCGCAAAAAGGCTTCCCTGGTCATGGCAAATCCTCGAGTAGCTTGTCGACGGAGCCTGCTAGCGAGCGCCAGTCGCGGCGATGCGCTTCAAAAATCGAGCGACCCAGCGGCGTGAGCCGATAATATTTACGCGGCGGCCCGTTGCTCGACTCGACGATGCGGGTCGCAACCAGTCCGTCATTCTGCATCCTGCGCATCAGCGGGTAGATCGTTCCTTCGCCCATGCCGACCGCCGCAACCAGCGTACTCGCAATTTCATAGCCGTAGCTTTCGCCCCGCGAGAGCACGGCCAGGACGCAAAGATCGAGCACGCCCTTCCGCAATTGAACTTGGATCGAGTCAGTCATGAACGCCTCAGCTTTACAGAACGAATATAACAAGCTATCTGTTTATGCAAGATAGCTCGATGGCTTTCACAACCGGCATAAGCCGCTTTCGCGTCATCGCCTGGCCTATGGACCGACGCACCTTGCCATCGCAGCCCATCGCGCAGCGTACATCTCTGGTTAAATGGAGCCGTTGTCATGATCCGCTTCAGCCTTGCCCTCGCGGCCACGCTCTTTCTTGCCGCGCCATCGGGATATGCGGCAGGTTTGAAATTCATTCGCATCTCCGGTGATGCGGATAACCCGGCGATCGACGCCGCTATGTGGTCTCCTTGCGCAGCCCTTCCGACAGAGGTGAGTATCCGAGCCCTGGCAGTTCCGGCAACGCCGGATTGTCCGATTGCAGGCGAGGAGTTGCCACTCATCATCATCTCGCACGGCTATGGCGGCTGGTATCTCGGCCATCACGATACCGCAGAAGCGCTTGCCGACGCTGGCTTCATTGTCGTCGCCATCAATCATCCGCACGCCAATCATGCCGACATGAGCCGGGCAAACGGTCTTGGCGTATTGATCGAGCGCCCTGCCGACATCAAGCGCACCGTCGACTTCATGCTTGATGCGTCTCGCGACACCGGAAAAATCAATCCGCAGCGGATCGGCTTCTACGGATTTTCCCTAGGCGGATATACCGGTCTCGTCGTTGCCGGAGCCAATCCGGATTTCACCAAACTGCCGCCACGCTGTTCAGATCCGAAGGCGGCGGGCTGCCCCCCAGCGGGCCATGCTCAGCCTCCCCGACAACCGCCATCGCAATCACTGACCCACGATCCTCGCATCAGGGCAGTCGTTGTAGCCGACCCATTGAGCATCGTCTTCCCGAGCGCCGACAGCGTGAAAGATGTCAAAGTTCCGCTTCAGCTTTGGGGCTCAGAACTTGGAGGGGGTGGCGGAGCATCTCCCGAAAATGTCGCAACGCTTGCACGCCTATTGCCAGAGAAGCCTGATTTCCGGATCGTCCCCAATGCCGTACATCTGTCGTTTTTGACGCCTTGCCCGGAATTAAGGCCATCATCCGATGCCTGCATTGACGCTCCGGGGTTCGATCGCGTCGCATTTCATAAGCAATTCAATACGGCAGTCGTTGCATTTTTCCGCAAACACCTGACGAAGCCGTAACCAGCGAACATACCCGCGCGTAAGACGCCCTTATCGCGTGGAATTATGCGCAGACATTATCGGTGTTGAAACTCGCCCGCGAATCCGATCAGATCATGGCATGACGAAAACGATACGCATTGCGGCAGCTCTGGTGTTGCGCCCGGATGGGAAGACATTGCTCGTACGCAAGCGCGGCACGACTGCCTTCATGCAGCCCGGCGGCAAGCTGGAACCGCGGGAGACGCCAGAGATGGCGCTCATCAGGGAACTCTTCGAAGAGCTAGGCCTTACGGCGGAGACTAAGGATCTGACTTTCCTCGGCGGTTTCCAGGCAGCAGCGGCCAACGAACCGGACCATACCGTCGTTGCGGATATATTCCGCCTACAAGTAGGTAATATTGCAATCACGGCAGCGGCAGAGATCGAGGAAATCCGCTGGGTATCACCACAAGATCCGGGAAATATCACCATGGCGCCGCTGACCGAGCATCATGTCCTGCCATTCCACCGGCGACAGGGCACATCCGCGATGTGACTGACACCAACCCAGGCGAAGCGAAAGCCGGCAAGTCCCGCGCCGTCCTTGTCAAATGAATGTTCGAACGTCGGCGGCATGCATCTCCCACAGGCGCAATTCGAATATTGTGGTAAAATGAGAAAATAACAGTTTTAAACTTCCAGCGCGTAATGTTTACTACGAAAATAAACCAAGGACAAAGAATATCCAAAGTCACATCAATTTTCATTGAAAGCAAAAACAACATTGGATACATAAATAAAAAACATTGCGTGAGGCCGAAAATGAAAAAGGAAAATACTACCAGCCACGAAAGGTATATTGAGCTCACGAGCAAGATTGTGTCTGCCTACGTACTTCGCAATGCGACAACGCCGGAAGACTTAGTCAGGCTCATCACGGAGACTTATTCTGCACTGACAGGCTCTCAGCAGGCCGCCTCATCAACGACGACGGTGGAAAAGCTGTTGAAGCCGGCCGTGCCGATCAAGAAATCCATAACAGACGACTATCTGATCTGCCTAGAAGACGGCGGAAAATACAAGTCGCTCAAGCGGCACCTGAACAGCAAATACGGTCTGACGCCCGAAGAATATCGAAGGAAATGGGGCTTGCCCGCGGATTATCCGATGGTCTCGGCGTCCTATGCGGCCACACGATCGACGTTGGCAAAGCAGGCTCTCCTGGGCCATACGAAAAATCTGACCGACATTCCCCCGGCGGCCGAACCCCCACGACGCCAACGGAAGGCCGGCTAATCCGGATCGTTTCGCGACGCACCATGATCATGCCGCCCCTTCTTTGACCGGGCGGTTGTTTTTTGAATGAACGAAATTGATCACGGGCTTAGGGCATGAATTCAAGACCGCCCCTTGACGGTGGGCCGGCACCTCATGATTTCGCTCGCCGGCCCGGATGCGACCGACTTGGTGCAACCGGCTCGCGGCCGTTAGGACATTTCGATCGTCCTGGCATTGACCGTGATCGCACGACCGGCGAACCAACCGTTGATCGCGGCACCGAGACCAAGCAGCAAGAATAGGATGGAGCTCCAGGCAAAGCTTCCAGTCCAACCGTGGATCATGCCGACGACGAGCGGGCCGATCGCGGCAAGCAGGTAACCCACGAATTGCGCCATGCCGGAGAGATGCGCGGCAACATGCGCATCGGGCGAACGCAATACGATGACGGTCAGCGCCACCGCAATCAATCCGCCCTGACCGATGCCCTGGAGCACAGCCCAGAACCAGACAGTCCAGAGCGGAGCAAACAGCAGACCCAGCAAGGCAACGACGGCAATTATGCAGAGGATGACATTGATCGCGCGCTGATCCTTACCCTTGACGGCGATATGAGGTGCCACCAAGCAGGCGGCCGCCTGCACCATGACCGAGGCAGATACGATGACGCCAGCCGTCACGCCGTCGAGACCACGTTCACGCAGAATGGGTACCAGCCAACCAAAGACGCAATAGGCGAGCGCCGATTGCAGTCCCATGAAAAGCGTTACCTGCCAGGCGGTGCGGTCGCTCCACAAACCGGTAACGCGAAAACCGACGCGCCGCGCTTGGCTGCGCGCACCGATTACCTGCGGCAGCCAGAGAAGTCCGACGGCAAAGGCAGGCAAGGCCCAGACGGCCAGCGCGCCGCCAAGCGAACCGCCGAGAGCGTGCTCGACGGGAAGCGTGAAGCCGGCCGCGCTCGCAGCTCCCGCGCATAGCGCCATCGTATAGCAACCGGTCATGAGCGCTGCCTTATCGGGAAAATCGCGCTTGACCACGCCCGGCAACAGGACATTGCCGATAGCAATGCAGGCGCCGGCCAATGCGGTGCCCAAGAACAGCAGTGAAATCGAAGAAAGGCCTCGCAGCGCCGTGCCCAGCGCGAGCAGGAGAATGACACCGAGCAGGACCCGCTCGGTCCCCACGCGCTGAGCCAGCCTTGGCGCAAGCGGTGAAAACAGTCCCATGCAAATGACGGGCAAGGTCGTAAGAATACTGGTGCCGAAGGCGGAGAGGCCAAGTCCGGTCCGTATCTCCGGCAAGAGCGCCGATGCGCTCGAGAAAACCGGCCGCAGATTGAAGGCGATGAGCACAAGGCTCGCACCCAGCAGAAACCTGCCGATCGGCGACTTGCCTCCATGCGGGAGCGGTGCAGGAACTTCATCGGCCTCGGCATCGATCAATTCGACGGAGGCGAGATTTTGCGGGGACATGGTCATGACATAAGCAACCGATCAAGAGTAGCGACGATGGGGGCCATGAAGCGGCGCACAGCTTTATCGGCCGCTTCGGGATTGCCGGTTTCGATGGCATCGACGATGGCGATATGCGCCTGCATATCCGGCTCGGGAATGTCTTCACCCAGCGTCGCCTCGATTGTCTCGGCGATCGAGAGGGAGAAGAACTCGTAGATTTCGATCATGGCCCTGTTCTGCGAAGCCGTGACGACGGCCTTGTGGAAGGCAAGGTCGCGCTCGATGAACGCCGCCTTGTCGCCGCCGGCATAGTTGCCGCGAGCAACCAGCAAGGCGCGCAATTGCGAAACGGCTTCAGGTGAGTGACGCAGCGCTGCGAGCCTTGCGGCCTCGACCTCGAGCGCAAGCCGGGCCTCGAACTGATCCCTCAACCCTGCGCGGCGTACCATGTCCAGCGGCCGACCGACATCTGTGTTCGACCGAACATAGGTCCCGGACCCTTGCCGTGTCTCGAGATAACCCTGGGATACCAGGACCCTCACCGCCTCACGAACCGTGCCGCGGCTGATGGACAACATGGACGAGAGAGAGGCCTCGTTGGGCAGCTTTTCGCCAACGAGCCAGCGACGGCCGGTGATCTCGCTGCGAATTGCCTCCACGGCCGTATCCGCAAGCGTCGTTTTGGTCAGAGCGCGCATCATTGGATTTCATCAAGTCATCGGATGACCTGATCATTTAGTTAATCGATGATTTGCAGTCAATCATATTTTCAGCAAGTGAACGCCCGGCCAGTTACGGCGATGTGGCGGCATCTGTGAAACCGAAGGCGAAGATGCCGGGCCATTGCCGGATCCGGGATCTGGCAAATCACTCGAAATCAGGGTGAAGGGCTTGCAGCAGATTTGACGCTCTCTGGAGCTTGTCGGAATGAAATAATGCCTGTCCTATGGCATGAAATCCCTATCTGATGGCGCCCGAACGGGCCATGGCCGCCAGGCCGATCGCCGCGACCAGAGAGAATGCGGCCGGAAGATAGAAAACATTCGGAAGCCCGAGATAGGCAACGCCGACACCTCCTACACCGCCGCCAAGAGCGCTGGCGAGCGCCGAGGAGCTCATGAAGATCGCCGAAGCCGTCGCGACTGCATTCGGGAGCAATCTTTGAGCAACGATCAGTCCGAGGACCATGTAGAGGCCCCAGACTCCGCCCATCAGGATCTGGCCGGCAAACATGCCCATGGCCGTCGGCCAGGCCGCAAAACAGAGGTTGGCCATGACGCCGCAGATCGCGGCGACACACATCATCCATAAGATGCCGATCCGTCGCGCCAGCACGACGCTGAAGGGCATGAGGATGAGTTCGATGAATGGCTGCGTTCCGATCACCGAGCCCTGAATGGAGGGATCAAGCTTGAGCTGGTCCTGCATATAGGGCAGCAGGAATCCGTATTTAATCGGCTCGCCGGCATAGACGAGAACGTAGAGACCGGTGAAGGCCAGCAGCGGCAGCACATCGGACCAGCCGACGCGACCAACGGCATCGGTCTTCTTGTCGGCTCGCTGCCCGGGACCAACAAGCGCTTGTTGCGCTCCGAGCGGAATGATCTGCGCGAAGAAACAGATCGCCGTTCCCCACAGCATGGCGCGAAGCCCGATTTCGACAGCAAACCAGGCGCCCAGAAACGGCCCGATGACCCAGCCCGCGGTCAAAGCCATGCGGATGATGGCCACGACGCTGTCATTCGCGCTGGCACCCCTAACTTTGAGATCGTCATGGATGGCGGTGAAGAGCTGCGAGGTGGCAGATCCGGAAAAACCCAGAAGGACGGTGCCGATCACGAACGGCATCCATGGTTTCGTCGAAAGGGCGATCCCCGCCCAACCAACGGCGCCGGCAACGGCACAAAGCCGGAAAAGACCAAGACGCCTTCCAGTTCTGTCGGAATAGCTGCCAACGAGATAGCCGGCAATTGGTGCGGTGAGGCCGCTCAGATAATAGAGCCCCGCCACTGGCAAGGACGCCCCAAGTTCCTTGACGAGGAAAAGAACGATCTGCGGCAGCGAGGCGGATGTCGCAAGCCCGGAGAGAAACAGCGCAAGCGTCGCGCCGCGATACAGCGGCGAAGCCCATACCTGCTGAATGGCGGTGGCCCTGCTGGAGGTAGTCGGGGATTGCGCGTCCATAGCCCCATCATCCGTCTTAACCGGTTGTCGAAACGAGTTTTCCGGTTGATCGGCGGGACGCCCTGATCGATTGCAGCAAAAGCGAATTCTACTGTCCGATGGACCTCACGCCTACGTCCGGGGTGCTGCATATCCTTCGATCAAAGCGGATCGGGACGCAAACGGATACATCGAGCTTGAACCCATCCAGCAGGGATTGTCCACATCATTCATCATATCAATGGCGGTAACCGGACTCAGCCCGGCATTGCTCTCGAATAGGCTGCCAGAATGAAGCGTTCGGCCTGGAACAGATATTTCTCCAGCGCGTCGGCAGCACTTGCCGGCGCCCCCTCCTCCAGATGCGCAAGAATAGTCGCGTTCTGGCCGACATAGGGTGCGTGCAGATATTCGGGATCGCGGATCAGTCCGAAGACGAGACGCAGCTCAAGCGAGATCTGCGCATAGAAGGCCGAAAGCCTGGGACTGTCGGCGAGTTCGACGATCGCGGCATGAAAGGCGATATCGGCGCTACCGACCTCCAGCCATTCGCCACGGTAGCGATGCTGCACGGCAGCCTCGATGGCAGCCCGCATCTTGTCGACGCTCGGATGGCGGTGATGCGCATTGGCAAGCGCCGAACACTCGATCAGGCGGCGAATATGGAAGATATCCATGATCGTCGAGATGCTCGGTGTGGACACGAAGACGCCGCGATTGGCTTCGTGACGCAGCACGCCCTCTTTCGTCAGCAGCCGGAAAACTTCGCGCAGCGTGTTGCGAGAGACCTGCAGCTCCTCGCAAAGAGCCGCTTCGGACAGGTGGCAACCTGGCGATAGCATACCGCTGATCACGCGCTCGCGGATGCGAGCAGCCGTCAGTTCCGCCAGCGTCTGCCCCGCCTCAGCGACTGATGTGGGCTCGATGCTCGCAAGATTTGTCTGCTTCATTTGCCCTCCCGGTGCCTGCACTCAATCGTCTGCGATATCTGCCCATATCAGGCATTTGCTGGAAGCGAGCGATGTTCTTGCTTGCCTGCGGCAGTCGCACCGCCCTAACGGTGCGGTCAATTAGACGATAGGACGATTTTATGCAGGTTTGTCCCCATTTTTGATTGGCAACACGAAAATTGTTGAACAATATAGACCAGATTGTTGTTTGATGCTATCTCATGCCCTAACAAATATAATGGGAACGCGGATAAAGATGTTCATGAGACGCCTGTTTTGTAGAAAAACATCGCTAGCCCTTGCCGGGCCGCAACGGGTGTCCGCATGGGCCGTGGCGGCTATCTCGGCGAGCGCACCTGCATTGTCGACGCAAAGTATGACACGACAATCGTCTCCGATGCCATGAACGACCTGCCCAATACCGAGGTAAGCGCATGACGACTGCTACAGGCGTTAACAAACCGCTTCTGTCTGTAGCGGATCTGACTGTGCGGTTCGGCGAAAATCGCGTCGTCGAAGGACTTTCCTTTTCGGTCGAGCCGGGGCGAACGCTCGCAGTTGTTGGCGAATCCGGCTCCGGCAAATCCGTGACCTCGCTTTCGGTCATGCGTCTTGCCGATATGATGGGCGCGCGCTTCGAGACCGGTAGCATCCTCTTCAATGGCAAGGACCTGCTGAAGCTCTCGCAGAACGATATGCGCTCCGTTCGCGGCAAGGAGATCGCCATGATCTTCCAGGAGCCGATGACCTCCCTTAATCCCGTTTTCACCATCGGCGACCAGATCTGCGAAGTCCTTCTTCTTCATGAGAAGATCGGCAAGTCCGCCGCCATGGCCGAGGCACGGCGCCTGCTGGAAATGGTGCGCCTGCCGGATGCGGCGGCCCTCTTGAACCGCTATCCGCACCAGCTTTCCGGCGGCATGCGCCAGCGCGTCATGATCGCCATGGCGCTGGCCTGCCGCCCGAAACTGCTGATCGCCGACGAGCCGACGACTGCGCTCGATGTGACGATCCAGGCACAGATCCTCAACATCATGCGGGACCTGCAAAAGGATCTCGGCATGGGCATGATCTTCATTACCCATGACATGGGTGTGGTGGCCGAAATGGCAGATGACGTCGTGGTCATGTGGAAGGGCAAGAAGGTCGAGGAAGGCCCGGTTCGCGAGATATTCGCCAATCCCAAACACCCCTATACGAAGGCACTTCTCGCCGCAGTGCCGAAGCTTGGCAGCATGACCGGTCAGGATTTTCCAAAACGCATGCCGCTGACCGTGCTCGACGGCGGCGAGCCGAAAATCGTCGGTGAGGAACGGGTCCAGAATACTGCCCGCTACGACCAGCAGCCGCTCTTGTCCGTGCGCGATCTCTTCGTGCGCTTCGATATCAAGAAGAATATATTTGGCAAGGTCACGCACCGCTGCAGTGCCGTCCAGAAGGTCGCTTTCGATATTCATCCCGGGGAAACCCTGGCCCTCGTGGGCGAATCCGGCTCCGGCAAGTCGACGATCGGACGCACCATCCAGCAACTGCAAAAGGCGCGCTCCGGCGAAATCACCTTCAACGGCAAGAGCTTCGCCGCCATGTCGCAGTTCGAACGCTTTCGTCTGCGGCGCGACGTACAGTATATTTTCCAGGACCCCTTCGCCTCGCTCGATCCGCGCAAGACTGTGGGATTCTCGATTGCGGAGCCGATCAACACCCACGGCATCATCTCCGGATCGAAAGAGGTTCGCCGGAGGGTGGACGAACTTCTGGAGCGCGTCGGGCTGACATCTGCCCATGCCGATCGCTATCCGCATGAGTTTTCCGGCGGCCAGCGCCAGCGCGTCTGCATTGCCCGTGCCCTTGCTTCCGATCCCAAACTCATCATTGCCGACGAGGCGCTTTCCGCTCTCGACGTGTCGATCCAGGCCCAGATCATCAATCTCCTGATGGATCTCCAGGCCGAACGCGGGCTCGCCTACCTGTTCATCAGCCATGACATGGCCGTCGTCGAGAAGATCAGCCACCGCGTTGCCGTGCTCTATCTCGGCCAGATCATGGAGATTGGCAGCCGCCGCCAGGTCTTCGAAACACCGATGCACGCCTATACGCAGCGCCTGCTCTCGGCCGTGCCGATCGCCGATCCGACGCAGGAGCGCAGAACCACCTTGCTGGAAGGCGAGATCCCCAATCCCGTCCGCCGTGTCGGCGATGAGCCGCCGATCCTGGCTCACGAGGAAATCACCGCAGGCCACTTCATCGCCAAGAGCGCCTGAACGACCACCAACCATCGCATCGATCTGAAGAGGAAACAGGTTCAATGAAAAGAATGAAATGGGGATTGAAGACCGCTCTGACCGCACTCGTCATGTCGGGCGTCGCAATCAGCGCCGCTCCGGCCTTTGCGGCCGGCAAGCTGACGGTTTCGTCGTCACAGGATCCGGGCAGCTGGGACCCGATCGACACCTTCCTGGTGGCATGGGCTGCCGTTTCGACCAACATCTTCGATGGCCTCACCTATCGTGGCCCCGATCTCAAGCTGGTACCGGGCCTCGCCGAATCCTGGGAAGAACTGGACCAGGGCAAGCGCATCCGCTTCAAACTGCGTCATAACGTGAAGTTCCATGACGGCGAGCCCTTCAATGCCGAAGCGGTGAAATTCACCTTCGATCGCCTGCTCGGAGAACAAGGCGCCAAGGGACCGCAGCGCTCGAACTACACCGCGATCGAAAGCATCGATATCATCGACGACTACACGGTAGACATGAAGCTGAAGACGCCTGACCCTGTGCTGCTGACGAAGCTTGCCGGCTATGGCGCGATGATCGTTCCGCCGAAATACATCAAGGAAAAGGGCGAGGATTACTTCAACCTCAACCCGGTCGGCACCGGCGCCTTCAAGTTCGTTTCCTATACGCCGAAGGTGAACATCAAGCTTGAAGCCAATCCGGATTACTGGGGCGGCGCACCGAAACTCTCCGAACTGGAATATCGCTTCATCAGCGAGCCGGCGACCGCCGTTGCCGAGCTTCAGGCCGGCCGCGTCGATATCGTCATCCCGCCGACCATTCCGATCGGCATGCTGCCGGTCATCCAGGGCGATTCCAAACTGGAAATCGCCAGCGTTCCCGGCCCGACGGTCGATGCACTGCGCTTCAACACCCGCGACGGCATTACCGCCGATCCGCGCGTGCGCAAGGCGATCATCATGGCTGTCGACCGCGACACGATCGTCAAGTCGATCCTCGCGGGCCAGGGCACCGAGATCGTCAGCTTCCAGAATTCGCTTTCCTTCGGCTACGATGCCGATCTGAAGCCGCTTCCCTATGATCCGGCAGGCGCCAAGAAGCTGCTCGCCGAAGCCGGCGTGAAGCCAGGCGCAGCATTGCAGATAGACATTCGGGGCAACGACGCGACCATGAACGAGGTGGCGCAGGTCGTGGCAAGCTATCTGCAGATGGTCGGCCTGACGGCAACCATCAAGCCGTACGAAACCAACGTTCTGCTGAACGACATCATTCCGCAGGGCAAGACCGGCGCGATGTTCCAGCAGAAATGGGGCGGCTGGACCTTCGACTACGACAACACCGCCTATTCGATGTATCACTCCGGCGAAAAGTGGAACCCTTATGAAAAGGATGCCGCTCTGGACAAGCTATTGGAATCGCAGCGCCCACTCACCGATCGCGCCGAGCGCGAAAAGGTGCTGAAGGACATCGGCAAATACGTCGCCGACAAGGCGCTCGAACTGCCGCTCTACAACAGCAACGCGATCTACGGCGTCAGCAAGCGGGTCAAGGGCTTCGTGCCCGCTCCCGATACCCGCATCAAGCTGAACGAAGTCACCGTCGACTAGTCATCAAGCAAGACGCCGCCGGCTCGGTCGGCGGCGTCACTAGAAAGCTCTCGGGGTAAGAACGTGGCCGGTTTTCTCATCAAGCGATTGCTGCAGGCGATTTTCGTCGTGATCGCCATCACTCTTCTCGTCTCATTCGCCATCCGCCTCACCGGCGACCCTGCCGTGATGATGTTTCAGGGCGGCGGCAGCATGACTGAAGACGACCTGGCCCGCATCCGCACAGCCCTTGGCACGGATCAACCTTTTCTCGTGCAGTATTTTAGCTTCCTGAAAGGACTGCTGACGCTTAATTTCGGTCGCAGCTTCACCGGCGGCACGCCGGTCTCGCAGCTGATCGCCAATGCCTTGCCCGCCACGCTGCTGCTCGCCTTCATCTCCATGGTTGTGTCGATCGCGATCTCCATCCCGCTCGGCATCAAGGCGGCGACGGCACGCGGCAAAGCGGCGGATCAGATCATCCGCGTTCTCTCACTGCTAGGCCTCTCGTTTCCGAATTTCTGGCTGGCGCTGATGATGGTGCTCCTGTTTTCCATCACGCTCGGCTGGCTGCCGCCGAGCGGCATGGTCGGAATTTCGAGCTACGTCATGCCGGCGGTGACGATGGGCGTCATCCTGACGGCGACGAATGTGCGCCTGGTGCGCACCGCCATGCTGGAAACGCTGCAGTCGCAATACATTATGGTCGCGCGCGCCAAGGGGCTCAGCGAAAGCAAGGTGCTCTACAAGCATGCGCTGCGCAATTGCGCGATACCACTCATAACCTATTTCGGCATCCAGTTCGGCGGGCTGCTCGGCGGCATCGTCGTCATCGAGCGCGTCTTCAACTGGCCCGGCCTCGGCACGCTGGCATTCGATGCCGTGGGCGCCCGCGACTACCCGGTTTTGCAGGGCGTGATCACCGTGCTGGCGCTGTTCATCGTCGGCGTCAACCTTCTCGTCGACATCGCCTACGGCCTTGTCGATCCCCGTATCCGCACGGAGTAACGCTGATGGCCGCCACGATCTCACGCCGCTCGCGCTTCCTCAATTTCGAATTTATCTTCGGCGCATTGCTCACCGCTGTCATTTGCCTTGCTGTGCTGCTCTCCGACATTCTTTTTCCAGGCGGCGCGGAAAAGATCGATCTGATGGCAAGGCTTGCAAGGCCCTTCGCCAGCCTCGCCCATCCTTTCGGAACCGATCCGCTCGGGCGCGATGTACTGGCCCGCGTCGTCGCAGGCGGCAAGATATCCCTGACCGTCGGCCTCACCTCCGTGATCGGCGGCGTGGTTCTCGGCGTACTGGTGGGGCTTGCCGCTGGCTACTACCGCGGCATCTGGGACATGCTGCTGATGCGCTTTGCCGACGTCCAGCTCGCCATGCCCTTCATTCTTCTGGCGATCACCTTCATCGCCATCGTCGGCGGCAGTCTCACCAATACGATCATCCTCTTGATCGTCTCGCAATGGGTGCAATATGCACGCCTCGTGCGCGGTTCGGTGCTGAGCCTGCGCGAGCGCGAGTTCATCCTGTCGGCGCGCGCGATCGGCGTCAAAGACTGGCGCATCATCTTCCAGCATCTGCTGCCGAACCTCATCGGCCCGGTAATCGTGCTGATGACGCTGAACATCGCCACCAACATTCTCCTGGAAAGCAGCCTCACCTTCCTTGGCATGGGTGTCGATCCCACCATTCCGAGCTGGGGCGGCATGCTGGCCGACGGGCGCACCTATCTGCAGACAGCGTGGTGGGTCAGCCTCTTTCCGGGCGTTGCAATCCTTTTGACCGTACTTGGCCTCAATCTTCTTGGCGACTGGCTGCGCGACAGCCTCGACCCGACCGGCAGAACGACAAGGTAAGACATCATGACCGTGATTTTCGAGAGACGTTTTGAGCGCACGCTGTCGCGCCTTGTTGCCGGCGCCAAGCCCGACCAGAACTTCGAAGCCTGGACTTTCGATGATAGAGAAAGCCGCCAGCAGGCTGAACGTAAGCTCGCGGAAAAAGGCATAAAGGCGCGCATCCGCGGCGCCTACAAGCCGCTGGTCAATGCCTTCATCGAGGAAATCGACCTGCATGATGTGAATGCGATCGAGATCCGCTATCCGGTTCATCCCAACGCACCGGAAAACCGCTTTCGCCTGGAAGCCTATCCGCTCGCGGCAATGGTGGGAAATCGCAAGATCACCTTTATCGCAAGAGCCGACAGCGACTTTCATTATGACGTTCTGCTGAAAGGCAATGCCGGCCAGGAACGCCGATTGAAGGTGCTGGCGCCCAATCGCGTCCATATCGATGCCGCCGGGGAAACAAGCGTTTCCCCAACCGGCTGGCTCGTGCCGGACGGCAATGCGACGGGCAACCGGCTCGCCACCGATTATGAACAACTCTTCGAGGAGACCGTTGCCGCGGTCACGCACTTCGACTGGGGTACAAGCGAACCCTACTTCGAAGAGCTGAACATTCGCGTTGCCCTGCCGGCGTTGGATGAGGTCTTGCCGGTCGGCGACGAAGTCATGAGCCTTTGCGAGGCGCTGCATGAGGATTTCTATTTTTCGCTGCTCGAATTCTTCCAGAAAAAGTCGGGCCGCCCGCTTGGTGACCGCGGCTTGAAGCCGGGGCAGATCGTTCCGCAGATCCTGCAGTCCTCTGGCGAGATTTCCGTCCGAGTGGAAACGCAGCCACTGACGTCTCGCTACTGGGATGGACCCGAACAGCAGATCGAGACGGCAACGGAACCTCTGGCTGTCCAGCAGATGGAGGCCGAGCTTGACAAGATTGGCGGCGAAACATTTGAGGCCCTTACTCGCTCCGGCCGCGCCGTCAGAGCCCGCTATATCAAGGGCCGCGACGCTGCCGTGATGATCAGCGGCGGACAGCACGCCAACGAGACGACCGGCGGTACGGGAGCCCTGCGTGCGGCGCGTCGGCTTGCCAAGCTCGAAGGCGCGCATTTCACTATCTCGCCGCTCGAAAATCCCGACGGTTACGCGCTGCATCAACGCCTGCGCAAGGACAGCCCGCGGCACATGTATCATGCCGCTCGCTATACCGCGCTCGGCGACGATCTCGAATATCGGACCGAAGAGACTGCCGGCCCTCATCTTCTCGAGAAGAAAATCCGCTTCCAGGCGGAAAAGCTGAGCGGCGCACGGCTGCACATCAACCTGCATGGCTATCCCGCGCATGAGTGGACACGCCCACTCTCCGGTTATGTCCCGCGCAATTTCGCCATGTGGACGCTGCCGAAGGGCTTTTTTCTGATTGCCCGCTATCATTCCGGCTGGGCGGCTCAGGCCGAGCAGCTTCTCGACAAGGTGACCAGGCACCTCGGCGCCATCCCCGGTCTGCTGGATTATAACGACCGCCAGATCGCGCTCTATGAAACCCATGCTGGCGAAACAGGCTTCCGCATCGTCAATGGCTTCCCCTGTCTCGCCAATATCGACGACCGCCATACGGTGCCCATCACCTTGATCACCGAATATCCGGATGAGACCATTTACGGCGACGCATTCATCGCCGGCCATACCGCGCAGATGGAAACAGTGCTTTCCGCCTATGGCGCCTGGCAGGAAATCATGGCTTCGAGCTAGGCCGTACGCGTCGAACGGAGCATGTCGAGAAGCGCGGTCATGGCGCTCGTCGTATAGGCGTCCGATCGGCGTACGAAGAGCGTATCCACCATCGACCGCTCCGGCGGGAGCTCGTGGATCGCAACCCTGCCCTCTTGGGCGGCGGCAGCGACGACGCCTCTCGGCAGAAGAGTGATACCGACGCCCGCCGACACGCAGCTGACGATCGTATCCAGAGAGCCGAATTCCAGCGGCTTCGAAGTGACGATACCCATATCGGCAAGAAGCGACTCCAGCCGCTGACGGTAAGAACATCCGATCTGGAAGACGATGATCTTCAGATCGGCAATGCCGGCCAGATCTTCCATTCCGCCAATGGCAGGCGTTGTAACGAGAACAAGCTCCTCCTGAAAGATCACCTTGTGATCGAGATCGGGATGGCTGACGGGACCCGCCACGAAGGCGCCCTCGACCCGGCAAGAAACGACATCGTCGATCAATCGGCGGGTCGTGCCTGTTGTCACCACAAGACGCACCTGTGGATAGGTCTTGGCAAATTGGCCTAGAAGAGGCGACAATCGCAGCGCCGTCGTCGTTTCCAGGCTGCCGAGGGAAAGCGTCCCGCCCGGCTCACCATCATCCTTGGCGGCGGTGCAAGCATCGGCCAGAAGCTTGGTAATGCGACTGACAAACGGCAGAATGCGTTGGCCCGCCGGTGTGGTCGACACGCCCCTTGCATGCCGCTGGAACAGGCTCACACCCAACTCTTCTTCCAGTGCCCGGATCCGCGCCGTTACATTCGATTGAACGGTGTGCAGTTCCTGCGCCGCCCGGTTCATGCTGCCGTGCCGCGATACCGCCTCGAAAACTTTGAGATCCGATACATCCATCTTCTTATCTCCAATAGAGATAACTGCTCTCATAATAATTCATTTTTTATGATATAACGCGCGGCGTATTCTCTCAAGCACAGATAGTTGAGAGAGTTCCCATGACCGAAACCGCCACGCACGAAACCGACCGGAACCATCATGATGCCCATATGGCATGGCGTGCCATCCTGTCGGCATTCTGCGCTTGCCTCATCGGTATCGGCCTTGCCCGTTTCGCCTATACGCCACTCCTGCCCGCCATCGTCGATAACAATTGGTTCGAAGCCTCGGCGGCTGCCTATCTCGGTGCCGCAAATCTCTCCGGCTATCTGGTCGGCGCATTGCTCGGGCGGACGATCGCCGCCCGTGCCTCTACCGTTCTGACGCTCAGGATCATGATGCTTGCCGCGACGGCAGCCTTCTTTGCATGCGCCTTTCCTGTCAACTTTCCATGGTTCTTTGCGTGGCGTTTTGCAGCCGGCCTTGCGGGCGGCGCCCTGATGGTACTCGCGGCGCCGACCGTCCTGCCGCTGATCGCACCGTCTCGCCGAGGGCTTGCCAGCGGTATAATCTTCGTGGGCATCGGCGCCGGCGTTGCACTGTCGGGCACATTGGTCCCGCTGCTGCTGCAACAGGGCTTGCGTGAGACGTGGCTCGGCCTCGGCGCCTTATCACTGCTGCTCACGATCATCGCCTGGGCCGGATGGCCGCGCGAAATCGCCAGCCACACCGCCACAAGCCATCATGCCACGCATGTCCCGAAACGGTGGACGCTGCACGCACTCTACATCGAATATGCGCTGAATGCCGCCGGCTGGGTTCCGCATATGATCTTCCTCGTGGATTTCGTTGCCCGCGGCTTGGGCGAGGGCTTGCAGGTCGGCGCGGAATATTGGGTGCTGTTTGGCCTCGGCGCGACCATCGGCCCCATCCTCGCCGGCCATCTCGCCGATCGCACCGGTTTTGCCGCAGCGCTGCGGTTCGCCTTCCTTCTTGAGGCTGCCGCAGTCGCCATTCCCACCTTTGGCCTCGGGCAGGCTTGGCTCATCGCTTCGAGCCTGATCGTCGGCGCCTTCGTAACCGGCACGGTTCCCCTGATGCTCGGCAGGATCGCAGAACTGCTGCCGCATCATCCGGCGCAACAGAAAATCGCCTGGAGCCTGGCAACCGTATTCTTTGCCCTGTTCCAGGCGGCAGCGGCATACGGGCTTTCCTTCGTCTTCGTCCGAACCGGCGGAAACTACGGCGTGCTCTTCTTGATCGGAGCCGGCGCAATGGTTCTCGCTTTGGCGATAGACCTCTTTGTCGCGGTATTTATCCGCAGTCCGCGAGAGCACACCGACGGTCATCAATCATAACATCAGGAGAATTGGACATGGCAGAACTTTTGACCGAGATTACCGGCAGCGAAAACATGGTAGGAGACGGCGGCGCCCTCGATGCGCTCATCGGCTTCTATCGCGCCTTCAATGCCGGAGACCTGGACGCACTCGCCGCCAACTGGGCCGATGGCGACAGGCCAAGCATGGACAATCCGATCGGAGGCATCCGGCGTGGATGGCCATCGATCCGTGAAGGCTATGCGAAGCTGTTTGGTGGAAAGGCGAAAGTCCGGGTCGCATTCCATGATTTTACCAGCCAGGGCGGCGATGACTGGCATCTGTTCGTCGGGCGTGAGAGGGGAAGCTGCGTCACGGCCGACAGGAGTATCGAGCTTCGCATCCGCACGACGCGCTGGTTCACCCGGATCGGCGGTGTCTGGCGTCAGCTTCACCATCACGGCTCCATCGAGGAGCCTGCTCTGCTTGCTGCGTATCAGGAGATCATCTTCGGCGCGCCATTGGAGCGCCCGGCGTAGATGTTGTCACGAGATTTTGGCCCTCTGCGCGCTACCTTGCCCACATGGCGCCAAAGTTTCACGCGAGTTGGGATTCATGAGGCATTTTCTGCTGCTGTTCGCCAGCCTGTCCATTATCTGCCTGGGGTCATTTGCACCGCCGGCATATGCGGAGGGATTCGTTCGTGCCGATCATCGGCAGATCGTCGACGGCAAGGGCAATCCCCTCATCCTGCGCGGTCTCGGGCTCGGCGGCTGGATGGTGCAGGAAGGCTACATGATGGGCCTTGCCAATCTCAAGGCGCAGCACATCATTCGCCGCCGCATTTCCGAAGTCATCGGCGAGAAAAGGACCGAGCAATTCTATCGATCCTGGCGCGAGAATGCGGTAACGAAAGCCGATATCGACGCGATGGCCAAATGGGGTTTCAACAGCGTGCGCCTGCCGATGCACTGGAACCTGTTCATCAAGGACAGGCACGGCAAGAACACGTCCAAGAACATTGTCTGGAACGAAGAGGGCTTTCGCCGGATCGACCTTTTGATCCGCTGGCTGAAAGCCCATGACATGTACTTGATCCTCGACCTGCATGCGGCACCTGGCGGTCAGGGTCACGACATCGCCATTTCCGATCGCAATCCGAACAAGCCGTCGCTCTGGCACAGCGATGAGAACCAGGCAATGATGATCGCGCTCTGGAGCGAGATCGCCCGTCGCTACAAGGACGAACCGACGATCGCGGGTTATGACCTCCTCAACGAACCGAATTGGGGCTTTCAGGACAAGAAAGACAAAGGCGGCTGCCGCGAGACCGAAAACCGGCCGCTGCGCGACATCTATCAGCGCACCATCCGCGCCATCCGCGCGATCGATACCCACCACATGCTTATTATCGAGGGCAATTGCTGGGGCAACAATTATGCCGGCGTCCTGCCGATCGATGACCGCAACACGGCGCTCAGCTTTCACAAATACTGGACACCGACGACGCAGGAATCGATCGAACCCTTTCTGAAGCTGCGCGAACAATATGACATGCCGCTATGGAACGGTGAATCCGGCGAAAACAATAATGATTGGTATGCCCACGCCGTGGCGCTGCAGGAGAAAAACGGCATCGGCTGGTCGTGGTGGCCATTGAAGAAGATGGGCGCCGGCAATCCGCTGGAGATCAAGACGAATGCAAACTATCGCCGCCTGATTGCCTATCTCCGCGGCGAGGGCAAGAAACCTTCCGCCAAGAGCGCCTTTGCCGGATTGATGCAGCTTGCAACCGACAGCCGCTATGACGGGAATATCCATCATCAAGCCGTGGTCGACGCCTTGATGGGACCTTCGCGCAAATCAGGCACGGCCGAATAGATCACGGTCAATCATTGGCGCTAGTGCTCCATATCTCCCGGAATCCAGCTATCCCATTGCATGCCGGATGGTCTTCGAGAGACGCAGCAGAAACGGAGGCCGAGACGAAGCCACAAGCTTCCACGAGAGGATGGTCTTTGCCATATCCCGAGGCAGGACGCCGATCGAAAGAAACCATCCGGCCAGCATCAGGCGACGCTTTCGCGATGCGTTCATCTTGAGACTGGCAACCGCGCCGGCCGCGGCAAGGGCAAGCCTGGAATCATTCGCGACAGGATGCTTGTCCCTGTCGATACAAAGCGATGCCAGACGCTCCTCCAGATGGACGGGATCGCGCAGGCCGGCATCATCAGGCATATCCAATCCGATCTCCGTTGCCCGATCCGACAGGGCCTCCAGCCGACGGAAATCATGGGCTATGCGCCAGCGCGCGCGCTGACCGAGCCTTTCGGCGAAGACGGAGTGATTGGCGCCATGTATGCGA
Organism: Rhizobium pantanalense; assembly: GCF_030182525.1. Taxonomy (NCBI): domain Bacteria; kingdom Pseudomonadati; phylum Pseudomonadota; class Alphaproteobacteria; order Hyphomicrobiales; family Rhizobiaceae; genus Rhizobium; species Rhizobium pantanalense. The sequence goes on along the minus strand of NZ_JAQJCH010000009.1, from coordinate 191,388 downwards.
TAAGCGCCGAGGCAATCTTCGATTGACGTCACTTCGCCATGGAGCGGCGCAACCGTGGCAAGATATCCATCGGCGCCCTGGCGAAACTCCGGTTCCGGGACCGGCATGACCTTATCCAGCACTGAACGCTTGAATGCCAGACCGCTGGTAACCGTCGTCTGATAGCGGCCTTTCCGCAGCAATTCCGGCGTGACGTCGCCGGAATCGAAGGGTAGTTCTACGGGTGGAAATACATCCTTTACATGCATCTGTTCATCAACGATATGCAGCCTGAACTGCACCTGGGCTGTCTTCTCTTCCCAGGCTTCGACAACCTCTGATACCGCATTCGGATAGAGATAATCATCCGCATCGAGAAACAGCACGATCTCGCCGTGGCTGGATGCGAAGCCCGTGTTGAATGCCGCAGCATGTCCACCGTTCACCTCACGCAGACATGTCTTTATTCGAGGGCCATAGGAGGCAATGACATCAGCTGTCGCATCGGTCGATGCATCATCGACGACGATGACCTCGGCATCGTCGTAATCCTGCTCCAAGGCGCTATCGATACTGCGCCTTAGAAAATGCGCGTAGTTATAATTCGCGATGACGATGGAAACGGGAATGCGGTCTTGGATGGAATACATCGCATTGAACCTCGCAGATCTGCTTTGGTCGCGGCGAACCTTCTCATTCAGGTCCTGATGGATGATGTCGATACTGGCTGGGATATATCCTGACGCATAAGTAGTATTAAGTTATATGCCATGCAGCCGATGCTTGGATCATGTCGATCCGTCTTTCCGAACCTCACCAGTTTTATGGCTTTTGAATGACCGGCCGGCATGATGTGAATGCCGGCCACCCTATTCATTCGATAGATTCTTACTTCACTTGATAACGTCGAGCTGCGGTAGACCTTGAAAGATTGGGCTTCAGGGCCTGGCGTGCATCTTCATAGGCCTTCTGCAGATCAACATCTTCGAGAGCCGGGATCGTCGCCAGTTCGCCCCGATCAAAGCCAACCAGCGCGGCATCGACCATCTCCTCGGTCGACATGACGATCTCCGATGGCAGATGTTCGACGGGGACGCCGGCGATCGCCCAGAATTCCGTTGCGGTCGCGCCGGGCAGAACTGCCTGTACGCGAATGTTCTTGTCTGCCAGCTCATGCTTCAGGGACTGGCTGAAGGCAAGGACGAAGGCTTTGGTGCCGCCATAAACGCCATTCAGCAATTCCGGTGCGATTGCGACGATCGACGCGATATTGATGAGGGAACCGCCGCCACGCTGAACAAAGCCTGGCACCGCTGCATAGGTCAGCCGCATGAGTGCAGTGACATTCAGATCGATCATCTGCTGCATCTTGTCGACATCGGCCTCCAACAAGGGTGCCGCCCCGCCAAAGCCGGCATTATTGACGAGAAGCGTGATCGCTTCATCCGTCTTCAGCACATGCTCCACACGACGCAACCCGTTCGGCGAGCCGAGATCTACGGCGATCACTTCGACCTTGCGTCCCGTCTCCGTACGCAGCCGATCCGCAACCACCGAAAGCCGGTCTTCATTGCGCGCCACCAGAATGAGGTCGTAGCCCCGATGGGCGAGCCGGTGCGCATAGACGGCGCCAATGCCCGAAGAAGCGCCCGTTACCAATGCCTTGCCCGATGAATTTGTCATTGTTTCCACTCCTTGTCCTGCGGCGTCACTATTCCGCTGCAATAACAATAGGCGCGAATGTCTATGGCTTAAATGTCATATTCACCACGTTTTCAGACATCGAAACGGTAAACACTGGTTGGAATCGTCGAAAATTGATGCCGTCTGCGACCGATAAATGCTATAAACGCCTTTTCCAGCCGTGAGCTTTGCCATGCATTCCATCGGATTTCTCGTCTTCCCCGGCTTTCAGGTCATGGGATTTACTGCAGTGACCGCCTTCGAGGTTGCAAATCTGACGAGCGGGAGGGAGCTATATCATGTAACGCTGCTATCGGAAGCAGGAGGGTATGTACGCTCATCGGCGGGGTTCAGTGTCGAAACGGAAGCATTTGACGACGCTGCTTTCGATTCTCTTTTCATCGGTGCGGCGACGGAAGTTTCATCCACATCTCCCGCGATCCTCGACTATATCCGTCAGGCCGCAAAATCCGCCCGGCGCGTCGCGGCTCCGTGTACCGGCGCCTTTGCTCTGGCTGAAGCTGGCCTGCTCGATGGTCGCCGCGCAACGACACATTGGGTCTTTGCGCGAGAGCTGCGGGATCGCTTCCCCGCGCTGAAGGTCGATGAAGACAAGATTTTCATCATCGATGGGTCCATCTGGACATCGGCGGGTATGACCGCCACCATCGACCTCGCCCTTGCGATGATCGAGAAGGATCACGGCGAAGAGCTGGCACGAACGGTAGCCCGAAAGCTCGTCGTCTATCACCGCCGCGCCGGCGGGCAGTCGCAATTTTCTACGCTTCTCGAGCTGGAGCCGAAATCCGACCGTGTTCAACGCGCGCTCGACTTTGCCGGACGAAACCTGCGCAAGATCGTATCGGTCGAGGAGCTCGCGGAGGCGGCAAGCCTCAGCCCACGCCAGTTCAATCGCGTCTTCCGTAGCGAAACCGGCCAATCCCCCGCCAAGGCGATCGAGAACATGCGAGTGGAGGCTGCGCGACTGATGATCGAAGACGGCCGCCATTCGATGGACGAAATCGCCACCGAAGTCGGCTTTGCCGATCGCGAGCGCATGCGTCGCGCTTTCCTACGCGTGCTCGGCCAGCCGCCGCAGACGATCCGCCGCAATGTTCGCGCATTCGGGTAGATGTAGCCGGCGAAGAACGAAGTCGCGGCCGCCATCAAGGCCTTTAGCGGGAAGAAGTGAGATCGACCGAAAGGAGCGGCCTGTACCCGCTCTTTTCGAATTGCTGCATGGCATGGAATGAGCCTTCTCCGAGCGGAACGTCATTGCGCCCACACCGCGATCGCTCAGCTCAAGGAGAAGTCTCGCTCAGCACGTTTGCCTGTGGCAGTCTCATACCGCTGCCACGAAGCACTCACTACAACGATTGCCGCGTGGTCTGCCGGCTGCATCAATCAACTATCTGCAGGTTTGATCCGATGCAGTGGGAGCTCCAACCAATATGTCAGCACCAGTAGCCGCATGGTCACCTTATTGGGCTCGTATCCATCTTCCGGTTCAGTTCAATTCCTGGCGCCGGCAATGTCGAGGATACATGCGCCATGATGCTTGTTCGATGGCGCAGCTACACATCTTCGATGACATAAGCATGTCTCAAGCAAAGAAAAGCCCGCGCGAAGCGGGCTTCTTAGTCTTATTCTGCTGCGCCTGCGGCCTTCGTCTTGCGCGTGCGCTTCGGCTTTGCTGCCTCTGCAGCAGCCGGTGCGGGAGCAGCAACGGAAGCAGCCTTTGTCCGGGTAGCTTTGGGTGCCGAAGCTTTTGGTGCTGCCTTGGTAGCAGCAGGCTTGGCGGCGGCCGACTTTACCGCTGCCGCGGGCTTGGCAGCCTTCGCCTTCGTCTTCGAAGCGGTTGCCTTGCCTCCAGTCTTTGCCGCGTTCAGGAGTGCGACGCGACGTTGGCGGTTCTGCTCGAGAGCCTGCTGGAAGCCGACATCATTCTCGGCATGAAAGGCCAGATCATCGAGAAACTCAGCCACGTCCTTGACCGTGTCGACAACGACGTAGCTCAATCCACGACCGGCATTGACGGAGTCACGACCGACCGTCACACCAAAGCCACCGGGAACACGCTGAAACCAAGTGGAACGCCACTTCTTGAAGCCTGCCGCGTCTCGCTCGTACTCCTCCAGATATGCCTTCTGTTCCGCTACTCGAGCACGAAATGTATCGACAACATTGCGTGCGCCAGCCTTCGGCTTATCAGCCTTTTTTGAAGTCCATTTCTCAAGAAAGTTTGCCATTGATCCGATCTCTTCAGGTTAGCGTTCTTTGTCAAGCCGCCGTTGCTTAGGAAGCGATGACGAAGCTCCTCCGCATGGATGCCCGCATATATGTAAAGGATAGATGTATAATGGCAACATAATACGTCATTATTGCCGATAATCGGGCTTTGCAGCCGCCTTTGGAGAGCAAAGACGCTCAATTTTCGCCAATTTTTCGACCCGATTGGCAATTTCCGGACATGATCGGAAAACTTCGGCAAGGCGTGCTGCGGCGCATACTTGCTTGGAAATGCTCTATGGCGGCGCACAAACCTGCGGGCGTGTCGATGGGTAGTTGATGCCGTCTCTGGCTCTTCCCGTCACTTTGTTGTCCGGCAAACTCTTATGCATTCACCTCTACGAGACCGAGGGTGGAGATAGCAACCTCCGCCCTTGGTCTGTATTCACCTCGGGATCACTCCATGATCCTGTGAGTTCTTCCTCTCTACGACGCGCCTTCGCCAGCTCGCCATACGGATTCAGCACAAGCTTCGTTGCAACACCTTGATCGAAACTCTCATGTCCCTGTTCAGCATCTTCGAGCGAAATGATCCCGGAGTTGGCAATATCTGCAATCGGCAGCCTCTCCTGCAGGATCGCCTGCTTGAGCTGGCGATTGTATTTCAACGCCGGCGTCTGTCCCGTATGGAAGGATTGTGCCTTTGCCCTGCCGAGACCGAAGCGTAGAGACAGGCTGCCCTGTTTCGCGGCACTGTCTACGGCACCGGGATCTTCCGTTACATACAGTCGGGGAATACAGATCGAACCGGCGGCTCGTGTCGTCTCCATCATTTGATTGAGCACGATCACCGGCTGCTCGCTGCTGAATGACCACGCGTCTCGAAGCCGACTGCATCGATCGCACTATCCACTTCATGGATGCCGACGACTTCGGCGATCATATCGCCCAGACGATCGCTCCTGGAAAGATCGATAGTTCGAAGCCAACCTTGGCTGCATGTGCAGAGCGATCCTTATCGAGCCCGACCGACGCTGTCCGCGCCGGTCAGGTCCAGAAATTATCAGACCGCCCGCTTCAACGCATCGCCAAGCATGGAGACGATCGTTTCGATCTCTGCGCGCTCGATGATGAGCGGCGGAGAAAGAGCGATAATATCGCCGGTTACGCGGATCAACAGGCCCTTCTGGAAGCAATCGACGAAGACATCATAGGCGCGCGTGCCCGGCGCGCCATCACGCGGCGCGAGTTCTACGGCGCCGACGAGACCGAGATTGCGGATATCGACCACATGCGGCAGGCCCTTCAACGAATGCAGAGCATTCTGCCAGTCCTCGGCCAGTTCGGCCGCACGCGTCAGCAGGCCTTCCTCCTCGTAGATTTCCATGGTCGCAAGACCGGCGGCGCAGGCGACGGGATGGCCGGAATAGGTATAGCCGTGGAAGAGCTCGATCTGGTTTTCCGGACCGCTCATCAGGCCATCATAGATCTTGCGGCTGGCAAAGACGGCGCCCATCGGTATCGTGCCGTTGGTGATGCCTTTTGCCGTCGTGACAAGATCGGGAACAACGCCGAAATATTCGGTTGCAAACGGGGTGCCCAAGCGGCCGAAGCCGGTGATCACTTCATCGAAAATCAGCAGGATGCCATATTTGTCGGCGATGGCGCGCAGCCGCTCCAGATAGCCCTTCGGCGGCAGAACGACGCCGGCAGAACCGGACATCGGCTCGACAATGACGGCGGCGATCGTTTCAGCCCCGTGCAACGCGACCAGCCGCTCGAGGTCTTCCGCAAGCTCGATGCCATGGGCCGGCGGACCCTTGCTGAAGGCATTGCGCTCGATATCGAGAGTGTGACGCATGTGATCGGCAGGGATCTGCGGGAAGACGCGGCGATTATTAACGAGGCCGCCGACGGAAATTCCACCGAAGCCGACGCCGTGATAGCCCTTTTCCCGGCCGATGATGCGGGTACGCGTGCCCTGGCCAATGGCGCGCTGATAAGCGATGGCGATCTTCAGCGCAGTATCGACCGACTCGGAGCCGGAGCCTGTGAAGAACACGCGGTCGAGCCCGGCCTCAGGCCCACCAGGTGCATGCGCGGCCAGCTTTGCAGCAAAGTCGAAGGCAATGGGATGGCCCATCTGGAAGGTCGGAGCAAAATCCATCGTTGCCAACTGACGTTCCACCGCTTGCGCGATCTTCTTACGGCCATGGCCGGCATTTACGCACCAGAGGCCTGCCGTCCCATCGAGCACCTTCTTGCCGTCGACATCGGTGTAATACATGCCGTCGGCGGCTGCGAGCAGGCGCGGAGCCGCCTTGAACTGCCGGTTTGCCGTGAACGGCATCCAGAAATTATCGAGAACAGGGGTGTTGGAATGCGTGATCTTGTCCATGGTCGCCTCCATTGCGTTATCCCTGACATCAGCGATTTTCCTGTTCCGAACAAGACCTTTTCTTGCTGAATTTAACTCATTGATTTTGCTTATACCGCATGAGATATTTTCCATATTTCGAACATCTGAAACCTGAGACCGTCATGTCCGTCGATATCGGCAATCGCCTACGTCATCTGCGCCTGGCGCACAATCTTTCTCAACGCGAACTCGCCAAGCGCGCGGGCGTTACGAATTCGACGATCTCGCTGATCGAATCCAATTCGGCCAATCCATCGGTCGGTGCGCTGAAACGCATCCTCGACGGCATCCCGATCGGCCTTGCTGAATTCTTCGCCTTCGAACCGGAAGCACCGAAAAAGGCTTTCTATGCGGCCGAGGAGTTGGTCGAAATCGGCAAAGGCCCGATTTCCTATCGGCAGATCGGCGAAAACCTCTTCGGCCGCAGCCTTCAGATTTTGAAGGAGTGCTATCAACCGGGCGCCGACACCGGCAAGGTGCCACTGGTGCATGAGGGAGAGGAAGGCGGCATCGTGCTTACCGGCCGCCTGGAGGTGACAGTGGATGACGAACGCCGCATTCTCGGCCCGGGCGATGCCTACTACTTCGAAAGTCGCCGCCCGCATCGCTTCCGCTGTGTCGGGCCATATCCCTGCGAAGTCATCAGCGCATGCACGCCGCCGAGCTTCTAGTGGACGGGGGAGGCCGAATGACCTGTGCATACGATCGGCATCATGCCATGCCCCTCAGCCATCATGAGTTAATCTTGATATATCCGACCAATAACCTCCATCATGCCGTATGGGAAAGATGCCGCAGCGGCGGGCTTTCTTCCTTCGGATCCGGCAGACCCAGATTGGAGCGCAGGGTTGCAGCGGCATATTCCCTGCGATAGACGCCTCGCTCCTGCAAGACCGGCACGACCTTTTCGACGAATTCGTCGAAGCCGCCTGGAGTGAGGTGCGGCGCGAAGACGAAACCGTCCGCAGCGTCAGCCTGCACATAGCGATTGATCTCGTCGGCGATGCTTTCCGGCGTTCCGACGAACTGCTTTCGAGCGGTAACGCGAATGGCAAGTTCGCGGATGCTGAGGCGATCCCGCTCGGCAATCTCGCGCCACGACCGCGCCGTCTCCAGTCGCCGTTTGATATCCTGATTGCTGGCGCGGCCTTGAACCAGGCTCTCTCCGGAAACATCCGGTTCGATATCCGGTAGCGGTCCATCTGGATCATAGCTCGAAAGATCCCTGTTCCAAACCTGCTCTAGAAACACGATCGCGCTCTTTGGACTGACTTGTTGCAGACGTATCGCTTTCTGCTTCTCGCTGGCATCTTCCTGTGTGTCACCTATGACGAAATTGGCGCCAGGCAGGATTTTCAAAGCGTCAGGGCTGCGATCATATCTCGCTAAGCGCTTCTTCACGTCTGCATAGAAGACCTGTCCCGCTTCAAGCGAGCCATGGCGAGAGTAGATCAAGTCGGCGTGGCGAGCCGCAAATTCCCTTCCCTCGTCGGAATCTCCGGCCTGGGCTATGACAGGGGCGCCCTGTGGCGACCGCTCAAGCGCGGACCGTCCGGCAATCTCGAAATATTTGGACCGGATCGAAAACTCGCCGCTGCGCCATATGCTTTGTGCGGCTTCGATGAACGCGCGGGCGCGCTCGTAACGCTGCTCATGGGGAAGATGGTCAGCACGGCGAAAATTCGCGCCGGTAAAGGCGTCGGGCGAAGTGACGACATTCCAGCCGGCACGTCCGGCAGACAGGATATCCAGCGTCGCCAATTGCCGGGCCAATACATACGGCTCGTTAAAGGTGGTCGTCAGTGTGCCGATCAGGCCGACATGTTCGGTAATCGCGGCAAGTGCCGTCAGAATGGCAAGCGTGTTCGGCCGGCCGGCAACATCCAGCTCGTGAAAACGCCCCTTCTGCTCACGAATGCGCAAGCCTTCCGCCAGAAATATGAAGTCGAATTTTCCTCGCTCCACCGTTTCGGCAAAATGGCGAAAGGATGAAAACTCGATCTGACTTCCTGCAGCCGGATCGCTCCAGACCGTGAAATTATTGACACCCGGAAATTGGGCTCCAAGAATGACCTGCTTCTTCCTCATGAGGCTCTCCCTGGAAATTCACGCTGCATCGGCGTAGCGATTGCCGGCTGCCGGCAGGCCAAATCGACCTCTCAGCGGCCCCGTAGCGACCGGGCCAACAGACGACCGGGCCCTCAGCGCCGGAATAAGCTCGTCGATCACATATGCCGCCTGCGCCGCGGGATCGCTGAGAGCGAGGCGAATGCCGGCGATACCCGACCTGGCGAGCTCGCCAATCTGCGCCACATAATCGTCAACCGATTTCGGCGCGGTATCGATTATGACGTCGGCAACGAACGCCCGCACCCTGTTCTTGTCCGCAGTACCGATAGTCCTGATGACATCGGCGATGTCCAGGCGATCCGGATGAAGGAAGACGATATCGGCGGCCGAGGCTACTGATGAGTCCTCACCATGACGATACGCTGCCGCGACAACCGGCTGGCCCTGTGGCGGGCGCGGCGTGATGGAAGGGCCGAGAACCTGAAAGCCACTGCCCTTGAAATTGATGTAATGCAGCTTCGAGCCATCCAGGAAGCGCTGGCTTTCCTTATCTCGAATGACCGCTCCATCTTCCCAGCTGTCCCACAACCCCCGCACGACATCGACGACATCAAGCACGTCCTGACGCAAGGCGGCGCTTTCCGCTGCAGGAAAGCCATTGAGGGCACCAATGGCTTGCCGGGCATGAACGGCTCTCGATCCATCATAATGCTGAGCCAGGAAACCCGCCCTGCCCTCGCTGACGAAATCCAGCGTGGCGACGGCGGTCGAAAGATGAAACGGCTCGAGGAAATTGACTGCCGCGCCGGGGATGATTCCGATATTGCCGCTGCTCGCCGCAAGCCAGTTTGCAAGCAGCACGGCATCCAGCCCATCGCCGTCAGGACGGGCAAAACCATCTTCCAGCGTCACAAAATCGACCACCGTGTCGAAACGCGCAACAAGCGCCCGCCAGAATTTTTTCTGAGCGTCGCGCGGATTGCGGGATTGCGCAGCAACATCTAATCCGATGCCGACCCTGAGACCATTTGGATGCGTCATGTGAAGTCCTGTTTCGCGATATTGTGAAGCTCGAAGGCAGATCCGATTTCTTGCCGGGATCTGCCGATAGCCATCGGAGCCACCATGCCCGTCACGCAGCAGAGGTTTCGTGAGCCGCCAGGCGGGCGATGATCAGCTGCTCCTGCCCGGCCTTCAGCGCAGTCACGCGCGCCGTAGCCTCCTCAAAGGAGGCGGCAGGCGGATAGATCGGCGTCTGACCGGGTAGCCCCGCCTTTTTGCCGATATGCTTTTCGAAAGGCAGGGAGCGATAGAGGCTCGGGTCGACGGTCGGGTCGAAAAGGGGGCGATAGCCGAGCGACAGATAGAAGGCCACGGCCTCCGGTTGGCGAAAGCCGGTGCTAAGGTAGGCCCTGTTATAGCCGAGTTGCCCGGCACTCTCCTCGAGCGCGATCATGATGCGGCGCGCCAGTCCCTGACGCCGGAGATCCGGATGCGCCCATATCCGCTTGAACTCAGCGGTTTCGTCGTCGTGGCTCATGAAGGCACCGCCGGCAATGGTCTGACCGTCGCGCTGCAGCAGGAGAAAATCGCCAAGCGGCGGCGCGAACAGGGCACTCGGATAGCGCATGATTTCCGCGCGCGCGCCGCCAGGACGGCTTGCGGCGCCGTATCTGCCATCATACTCGCTGGCAAGGCCATCGATCAGCGGTTCCGCCGCCGGGTCCAGCAATGACGACCGGACAATGATATCGTTCATGCATATGCCTCCAAACAATGTTCTGAAGGCTGCCCGGGGACGGTCGTCAGGATCGCCGATCTTGCCGACCACTCCGCAAACTCCGCTCAGCGCTTCGCAGGCAGAGCATGCATGATCGATGGTGCGCTTCGCACGGCACGATCTTTCATTGTGCGGTCGATGATTGAAACATCGTTGCCCGATTTGTTTATCTATTAAAATTATAGATTATATCATCAAATCTATGTAACCAAGCGTGCGTCACAATTGGACCAACTCGCCGCCCTGTTTCGAGGGATACAAGAGCATCGGGAGATCGACGCACAAATGCCTGGATATGCGCGACCTGTTTATTCGCACCAAACCTAGTCGGCAGAAGATTGCACCCACCTCGAAATGAAGTCACCGATGAAGAATAGCGATGCCTCCAGCATGTAGGCATATTCGCTCTGAATATAATGAATTAGTGGCTCTCGCGCGGAACCTTGGCGCCGCGTCCGCCGACCAGGAAATCGAGGTCGGCGCCGGTATTGGCCTGCATGACCGTTCGAACGTAAAGGCCTTGGTATCCTGAGGTCATTTCCGGCACCGGTTCCTTCCAGGCCGCTCGCCGCCGCTCAAGCTCATCGTCCGGAACGTCGAGAACCAATGTGCGGGCCTCGACGTCGAGTGCGATGAAATCCCCGTGCTCGACGAGTGCCAGCGGACCGCCGGCGGCGGCTTCCGGCGATACATGCAGCACCACGGTTCCGTAGGCCGTGCCGCTCATGCGGCCATCGGAAACGCGCACCATGTCGCGTACGCCCTTTTCCAGCAGCTTGCTTGGCAAAGCCATGTTGCCGACCTCGGCCATGCCGGGATAGCCGCGTGGGCCGGCCCCCTTCAGAACGAGAACGGAAGTCTCATCGACATCGAGGTTCGGATCGTCGATCCTGGCATGGAAATCCTCGATAGTCTCGAAGACGACGGCGCGGCCGCGATGACGCATTAGATGCGGCGATGCGGCCGATGGTTTGAGCACCGCTCCATCAGGCGCAAGATTGCCCTTGAGGACCGCAATTCCCCCACTGTCGACGAGCGGATTTGACCGGCTGCGGATGACGTCCGGATTGTGGTTGACAACATCGGCAATATTATCTCCGACACTCCCTCCCGATACGGTGAGTGCGTCGAGATGGAGGAGGTCGGAAATTTCCTTCATCACTGCCGGAATACCGCCGGCATAACAGAAATCCTCCATGAGGTATTTTCCCGACGGCATGAGGTCGGCGATCGTCGGCACGTCACGCCCGAGCCTGTCCCAATCCTCCAGCGACAGGTCGACACCGATACGCCCGGCGATGGCGAGCAGATGAACGACGGCATTGGTCGATCCGCCGATCGCGCCATTGATCTTGATGGCGTTTTCGAAGGCCTGCCTCGTGAGAACCTTCGAAAGCCGCATATCTTCCTTGACCATCGCGACGGCACGGCGCCCGGTCATCCGGGCAAGCCGCGCACGCCGGGCATCGACGGCGGGCCATGCCGCATTGGTCGGCAGGGCGACGCCGAGGGCTTCGACCATCGACGCCATGGTCGAGGCCGTTCCCATTGTCATGCAGTGGCCGGGCGAGCGTGACATGGCACTTTCCGCATCCATGAACTCCTGCCGGCTCATGGTGCCTGCCCTCACCTCCTCGGAAAATTTCCAGACATCCGTGCCGGAGCCGATCGGCTTGCCGCGAAAATTACCATTCAACATCGGCCCGCCTGAAATGACGATCGTCGGCAGATCGCAGCTTGCCGCGCCCATCAGCAGCGATGGCGTGGTCTTGTCACAGCCGGCCATCAGGATGACGCCGTCCATGGGATTGCCGCGGATTGCCTCTTCGACATCCATGGAAGCAAGGTTCCTGAAGAGCATCGCAGTCGGCCGCAAATTGGACTCGCCGCAGGAGAAGACCGGAAATTCAAGCGGCAATCCGCCGGCCTCCAGGACACCGGCCTTTATATGCGTGACCAGTTCGCGGAAATGCGCGTTGCACGGCGTAAATTCCGAAAACGTATTGCAGATGCCGATGACGGGGCGGCCGTCGAACACATCATCGGGCAGGCCACCATTCTTCATCCACGAGCGATGGATGAAGCCATCCTTGTCCACTCCGCCGAACCACGCCTGTGACCGCCGCTTTGAATCCTTGGTCATGATTGCCTCTTTTGTATTATAAATCATTTTTTTGTTATACAAATAGGCAATGACGGTCAAGCGCGGCAGCGCTTGTGACCACCGGCTGAAGACGCTAGACATGTCTCGATTTTTGGGAAAGGCAGATGGCCGGAATGACTTCGGACGCCGATGATGCGAGCCTCGGCACCAACAAGAGATACCACGACGCGATCGTGCAGGCGCTAGGCGAGCGGATCGTCGGCGGGGCGCTTGCGGCGGGAGCTTCTGTGGGAACGGAGCAGGAGCTCTGCGACCATTTCGGGACGTCGCGTACCGTCATCCGGGAAGCCATCAAGATCCTGTCGGCCAAGGGCCTTCTCGAAAGCCGCCCGAGAAGCGGCACCAGAGTGACCGATCACTCGGAATGGCTTCTGCTTGATCCGCAGGTCCTCGCATGGAGGCTCGGCGCGGAAAATGGCAGCGAGCGGGCGCGTATCGACCTCTATGAACTCAGGCAATCCTTCGAGCCGGCCGCAGCGGAGCTTGCCGCCACCCGCGCGACGCCGCAGATGCTGCAGAAAATGAAACATGCCCTGCTCGGTATGACCCTCGCCTCGACCGCGGACGAAAAGATCGAGCACGATCTCGCATTTCACACCGCCATTTTGGCAGCGACCGGCAATGCCTTCTATCTGGCATTGGGGTCGCTGATCTCCGTGGGGCTGAAACATGTGTTCAAGGCGGGACTGCAACGGACTGCAAAGGAAGACGAACGCTGGATACGCCGTCACCAGAACGTCTATGAAGCCATTGCTGGCGCCGATGGTCCGGGTGCTGCCGAGCAGATGAAGAACCTCCTGCGCGAGGCGCTGGAGGTCCAGAAGCTGAAATTGCCGCAATCCGGAAATTAGGAGCAGATCGGCTTCAGAAAGATCCGAGCCTCTTCGCATGCAAGGCGACGAGCTCCTCGCCGAACGGTGTCGGACGCATGGCAGGCGCGCGATCGTGAACCGTAAGCCCCGCCCGCGCAGCAAACAGCCGCTTGCCGTAGCACATCAGATGCTCGATCCCCTGCATGACGGCAACGGCGGATGGGAGCATGGCACGATAGATTTCCTCGGCATGGACCTCATTCCCGTCGCGAAAGGCGGTGTATGCGTCGACCGCATAGTCGATGAGATCGGGAGCGAGAATATAGCCGGCGCAGCCTGCCCGCAGCCCGTCAAGCAATTCCAGCCCACCTCGACCGTTGAAAACGGGCACGCCCTCGCCGATCGCCTCCATCAACGCCTCGACCTCGATGGCCGAGCCCTCCGCCTTCAACACCCTTACATTGGGATGGGCAGCGCGCAATGCCGCGAGATCCGGTCCCGTCAGGCCGCGGCGGAGAAAGGCAGGAGCATTCTGAATCGCCACCGGCAGGTTCGTCGCATCCGCGACACGGCCGAAGAAACCAATATATTCGCCTGCGCCGAAAGTGCCGACCGGTGGCGGCTGGAGGATCACCCAGTCAGCGCCAACGGCTTCGGCCTGCCGCACCTGCTCGACCTGCTCGGCAACCGAAGTGCCGAAGATGGTGAAGGCGAGCGGCAGACGGCCGGCATTGTCCTCGGCAAGCCATCCCATCACGGTCCGGCGCTCGGCGGCCGTCAATTTGGAGACCTCGGTAGCAAGGCCGAGCGCTGCAAGCCCATGCACGCCTGCCGCCACGCAAATCTCGGTCTGCCGCTTCATCGCCGACCTGTCGAGCTTTTCCTCCTTATCGAAGAGTGCGTAGAGGATCGCATGGATACCGTGCAGTTTCTCAGGTTCGAATGCCATCGCGTTTCGCCTTATTGTTTAGAAAGCCGAAGGGCCGGCACGCCTTTGCGGACGATTACGATGCCGAGGAGGCCACCCACGATCAACGCGGCAGCCACCAGCGTCAGCGCCACATCATAGCTTCCGGTCGAATCCTTGATCCAGCCGATCGCCGGCGGCAGGGCAAGGCCTGCGACATTCGCCAGCGCATTGATGAGCGCGATCGATACGGCTGCCGCAATTCCCGAGACGAACTCGGTGGTGACAGCCCAGAAGATCGGAATAACCGCCCAGTTGAGTGCCACCGAAAGGACGAGCAGTATGTAGGCCAGGTGTGGATCGCCGGCATGGGTCGCACCGAGAAGACAGACACCGGCCAGGGTGAGCGGAAGCCCGAGATGAAACGCGCGCTCGCCGGTTCGATCGGAATGCCTGCCATTGAAGAACATGAAGATACAGGCAGCCAGAAACGGCACCGCCGAAAGCAGACTTACCGCCAGATTGCCGCCGCCGGACAGGTTCTTGACGATCAGCGGCATGAAAAGCGTGATGCCGATCGTCCCGAAGGCCTGAAGCAGCCAAAAGATGGCAAGCATCCAGACGCGAGTGTTGGAAAAGGCGGCACTCCAGGATGCATGATGCGAGACAGGCGCCCTCTCCTCCTCAGCGGCGACGGTTCGCTCGAGGCCGTCCTGCTGCTTGGTAGTGAGCCAGGCCGCGTCTCGCGGGCGATCGGGCAGAAACTTCAACACGACGAAGCCCAAGACGATGGCGGGTATGCCTTCGATCAGAAACACCCAGCGCCATCCCGATAGGCCGAGAATGCCGTGCGCATTGAGCAGCAGGCCGGAAAGCGGCAAGCCGATGACCGATGCAAGCGCTGCGCCGATATAGAAGAAGGACATGGCGTTCGCCCTGTCGCGCGACGGATACCATTTCGCGAGATAGAAGATGATGCCCGGCGTGAAGCCCGCCTCAGCCGCGCCGAGAAGGAGGCGCATTCCATAGAGCTGATGGGCGCTGGAAATGAACGCCATGCCGGCAGCAATGACGCCCCAGCTGATCATGATGCGGGCGATCCAGCGGCGTGCGCCGAACCGGGCCAGCAGCATATTGCTCGGTATTTCGAAGACGATATAGGTCGCGAAGAAGATGCCGGCCGCCAGCCCGTACATCTGGCTCGTCAGGCCTAGTTCCTCATTCATTCCGAGCGCGGCGACCGAGATGTTGGACCGGTCGATATAGGCGACCAGGTAGAGCAGCATCAGGAAAGGCAAAATGCGCAGATTGATGCGGCGAACCGCCTCCCTATTGGTTTTGAAGTTCATTTCCCCCTCCGCGGCGCTCATTGGCGCCCAACAAACATCATACCTTTAACATATGATGTTTGTTGGGCAAGAAGCTATTTGCTTTTGTCACCGCATTCTGATTGGTCTCGTTGGCGATGGAGGTGAAGGATCGACGAATGACGAAGACAAAGCCGAACAGGACGACTGCCCTCGTGGAGGCTCTCGGCATCCGCATCGCATCCGGGCAGATACTGCCCGGCGCCTATCTTCCCTCCGAAGGCGAATTGGAGCAGGAATTCGGCGTCAGCCGCACGGTCGTGCGCGAAGCGGCGAAGATATTGTCGGCCAAGGGTCTCGTGACCGTCAGACAACGCACGGGCACGCGAGTGGAGCCGCGAGAGCGATGGCAGTGGCTCGATGGCGAACTGATTGCGTGGCTGTCGCGCGGACGGATCTCGCACGATGAGCTCATGGCTTTTGCCGAAGCCCGCCAGATCATCGAGCCCGGAGCCGCCGCACTGGCGGCATTGCGGGCAACCGATCTGGAACGTCAGGCGATCCTCGACACCTACCGCCGCATGGAGCGGGACCAGAAGAACCCCACCGCAGCCGTCGCCGCCGACAAGGCCTTTCACATGTCGATCCTTGCGGCAACGCACAATCCGGTGCTGCAAAGCCTGCGCCAGGCGATCGAATCCATTCTCGATGCTGTTTTCCCACATACGGTCGGGGCATTCGCGGCCAATCTTGAAAACCATGCCGCAGTCGCCGAGGCGATCGCCGCTGGTGACAGTATCGCTGCCAGACACGCCATGGAGGCCGTTCTCGACCGGACGTCAGGCTTCCTTGGACATGCGCGGGAGCAGGCGACATCATAGCATCAGGATTTGCTCGCCAAAGCGAGGGCTATGAGGACATGGATTGACGGGGAAGGACCGGACCGCGAAAGGGGGTTCGCCCCTCGTAAACGGAACGCTCTCACGGCCGGTCCCCTATTCCTGCAGGCCAGGCCCGCAAGAGGCGGCGCTTTTGCGCGCCCATTGCGGCAATATATTGTCTAACGCTAAAAAATAGGCAGCAAATAAAATCGCGAGATACTAGCTTTTCATTGCTGCCTCGCGCCAGGATAGTGGTGTCGAATATACTCCCTCACCACTTCTATCGGCATTTTCAATCCGCAGGCGCTCTATAATGACCTCAAGATCGATCCATCGCTCCTCCATCGAAACAGCGCGTCTCCGCCTGCGCCCGACGTCAGCAGCCGACGCAAAACGCGCATTCGAAATTCAGAGTGATTGGACAGTGACGCGGATGCTGAGCAACGCCACCTATCCGCCTCACCAGGAGGATGTCGAGAACTGGTTTTCCAGCCATCGGCGCGAATGGGCCGAAGGCTCCGCCTATCGCTTCGCCATCGAACAAGCCGAAAGAATGATCGGTGTCGTCGATGTCGATGGCATTGTCGGCAGCACGGGCAGTCTTGGATATTGGCTGGAAAGGCAAGCCTGGGGAAAGGGCTATGCCTTCGAGGCGGCGCAGGCGCTGATCGGCTTCGTCTTCCACGAAGTCGGCCTCTCCAGCCTCGAATCCGGTCACGCATCCGACAACCCGGCCTCTGGACGGGTGCTGACCAAACTGAGCTTCCGCCAAGTGGGCAGCAGGGAGCTTTTCTCGCGGGCGCGCAGCGAAACCATCGTTCAATGCTGCTATGTGCTCGAGCGATAAATGCCGTGAACCCACAGCGCGGTGCTAAGCCGCAGCGTCCTCAAAGCTCGATTTCGTAGACCCGCTCATGCGTCGCGACGAAACCCTTGCCTTCCGGCGTCACCCAGCCACGAAACATTCCCGGCGTATTGTAAGGCGCAACGGCAATACCTTGAGCATCTATAGCCACCAGCCCGGCGCCGATCTGATGCGGCGCCAGATCGTGATTGATCAACCCCTCGGTCGCGGTCGCGATATTCTGCTTCAGATAGGCCATGCGGGAGGCAATCTCGTGTCCAACGACATAGCGGATGAAGAACTCGCCCTTACCCGTTCCAGACACCGCGCAGATACCATCGCGTGCATAGGTGCCCGCACCGATGACCGGGCTGTCGCCGACGCGTCCGTCAGGCTTGTTGTTGTAGCCACCCGTCGAGGTGGCGGCGGCAAGATGGCCGGCGGCATCGAGCGCCACCGCCCCGACCGTGCCATGCTTTTCGTTCTCGGTTCCTTCGGTGCCGGCAGCGGCATGGCGCTTCATCGCCTCCAGCGCCTCGACTCGCTTCGGTGTGGTAAAATAGGATTGCGGCTCGATCTGCAGCCCCTTGGCTTCGGCAAAGCGATCCGCAGCCGGACCGGTCAGATAGACGGCACGGCCATCCTCCATCAATGCGCGGGCAGCCTTGATCGGATTGCGGATCGCGCGAGAGGCGCTGATGGCGCCCGCCTCCAGCGTCGTCCCGTCCATGATCGAGGCATCGAGTTCGTGCACGCTGTTTTCGTTGAGCGCTGCGCCATGGCCGGCGTTGAAATACGGGCTGTCCTCCATGATCACGACAGCTGCCTCGACGGCATCGACCGCGCTGTCACCGGCCTGCAACCGTGCATAGCCTGCACGCAAAGCGGCAGCCAGGTCGCGGCGCGCGCCCTCCCATTCCTCTGGCGTCATGCTGTCTTCGGGCATGACACCGCAGCCACCGTGAATTGCCAGCGCAATCTTCGTCATTTTCCACTCCGATCCGGCGCCGGTGCAACCTTTATGCCCAACACCGCTCTCCTCACCAACGCCCGATCAGCCTGATCGGAACGCCATTTCAGTTGAAGGCGATATCGCCGATGACCCTTACTCTTATGCGGCGCGCTCCGCCGGGAAGATAGGCGATCGGAATATCCTCGACTTCGAGCGTCTTCACGCTTTCGCGGCTCGCACCGGAAGCAACGGCTGCATCCTGCGCCTCCACTTCCGCCTTGGCGATGGCGTCGTCGCGGCTCAATCCCGAAAACACCTGGTCGACTTCACCCGACACCTGCGCCATCGCCGCACCGAGCGCATTGGCAACGCCGGCATTTTCAACGCGAAGAACTTCGGAAGCTCCCGCGATCTTTTCCGGGATCAGGAAGGCGCCGCCGCCGACGGCGATCAAGGGCACGTCCTCTGCCGACGTCTTCATCTGGTCGAAGCTGTCCGTCACCATATCGTGGATTCGTTCGAGGCTTGCCTTAACGAAGGCCGGATCGAGATCGCGAACGCGATCCCTGTCTCCCATCTCGATCAGACCGGCGGCGACGGCGACGTCCGAAGTCGTCAGCGTGTTGCCGCCAAAGACGCGCGCCTCCGTCAGGATGCGGTAGCCGACCGAACGCGGCCCGATCCTGCCGGTTTCCGGATCGATGATCGTTCCGCCGCCAAGGGCGATCGGCAGGAGGTCGGGCATGCGGAACAGGGTGCGCACGCCGCCGATGTGGACGATATTGTTGGCCTCGCGCGGAAAACCGCCGACGAGGCAACCGATATCCGAAGTGGTGCCGCCGACATCGACCACCATGGCGTCGCTCAAGCCGGTCAGGAAGGCGGCACCCCGCATCGAATTCGTCGGACCGGAGGCAAAGCTGTGAACCGGATTGGCGGCCGCGACATCCGCCAGCGCCACCGTACCGTCGTTCTGCGTGAGGTAGAAAGGTGCGGTCACGCCTGCTTCGCGCAGCGCATCCGAGAACGCCTGTACCGTGGTCCTGCCGAGCGACTGCAGCGCCGCATTGAGAAGTGCGACGTTCTCGCGCTCCAGCAGACCGATCCGCCCAAGCGTATGTGACAGCGTGATTCTCGCATCCCGGATCACCGAGCGGACGATCTCAGCCGCCTTGACCTCGCATTCGGTGGTCAGCGGCGAGAAGGTCGCTGATATTGCGATCGACGTGATGCCGGCATCGCGGATCTGCATCGCGGCTTCGCGGATCTCGTCGGGGATCATCGGCACGAGCGGGCTGCCGTCATATTCATGACCGCCATGAACCATGAAGATGAGCGGATCGACCGCCGCGTGCAAATCACTAGGCCAGTCGCACATGGGCGGCAAAGAAGCACCGGTCGGCAGCGCAATGCGGATCGCAGCCACCCTTTCCAGTCGCGCCCGTTCGACAACGGCGTTGGTAAAATGCGTGGTGCCGATCATCACGGCGTCGATCGGCCGGCCGGATGCGCCGGCATGGCCGGCCACATGGCTGAGAGCCGCCTTCACGCCCGACATCACGTCCTGTGTCGTGGAAACCTTGATGGAAGCGATGATCGTCTCACCGTCGATCAGAACGGCATCCGTATTGGTGCCGCCAACGTCAATGCCGATGCGTTTCATGCGAATACCGATCTGAAATCAATGTCGTAACCGAAGGCACGAGGACCGACCGCAACGATCCCCGCAGGCGAGGTCAGGAGTTCGGGTGCGGGCAGCGCAATAACGGTTACACGCTGGCCGTAACGCACGGATTCCGTGCCGATGGCGCTACCGGAAATCGTATCGAGCAGGCAAAGGAGGTCCGGCGTCATCGCCACCGGCTCGCCATCGCGGAAGGCGACGGCCCACTCATTCTGGAAGGCCAGTTCCATCCGCGAACCCTTGTCGGCATCGATACCTTCGATCACGGACCGCCCGCGAAGGAAGCCGCCGGTGGTTTCGCGCGCCACATCGATCACCTTGCCGCGAAACAATTGTTTGCCGCCCTCGTGATCGAGAACCGCCTTTACCGGATCGTCATGACGGGCACGCGCCTCGATGACGGCGCGACCAAGTTCCGTAGCCTTCGTTATGGTGTAATGGATGCCCCATTCCTTCACCTCGTGACCGGTGCGCGGCGCCTTGCAGGTGGCGGCAGTCGAGCCAACCTCCGTGCAGACCTTGCGCGAAATTCGCTCCATCCATTTCCAAGATGCGGCCTTCGTGACGATGACCTCATTCTCGCGTACGTCGACGAGGGAAAGCGGATACATCGGCAGATTGCCAATGGCGAAGGAGGTCATCTGCGCCTCGGGATAGGCGCGTCCCATCGCATCGGCATTGACGACCGGCCGGCCCAGCATCGCCGCGGCGAGAAAAGAGGAGAGCGCATTCGAACCACCGATCTCGACGCTCATGATCGCGCGAAAGGGCTTGCCGAGATAATCCTCCATGACCTCGACGGCGCGCGCCAGATGCACGGGATCGCTGAGACGCTCCTGCCCGACCAGCGGCGCGCCCATCTTCGAGACGACCGCGACCATATCGTCGTCATCGAGCGCCATCGGATCCATCACCTGCACTCGACGGCCCTCGGCATAGAGTCTTCGAAGGTTAAGGGTCGAGATATAGGGATTGCCACCGCCGCCGGTTCCCAGAATCCAGGCTCCCGTTGCGAGCGGCTCGATATTGTCTTCGGAAAATTCCTGAAGCATGTTTCACCTTCGGCAATAGCTCCCCCGACCCCGTATGGGGCCGGGTCTATGTCATGTGCAGGCGAAGGTCAGTTCGCCTTGCAGTCCCAATGGAAGTTCGAGAAGTTCAGATCCCAGCTCTGCATCGGGATGAACGCATAGCCCTGAAGGCACTTGTTTGCCGCATAGCGCCGGTTTGGCGATACCGCCCATACGTCGGGTTGCAGGTCGGCGAGCTTGACCTGCAGCTCCTTGTAGGTCGCGTTCTGCTCCTTGATGTCGGTGGTCGACCTCGCCTTGTCGATCAGCGCATCGACCTCGGGATTCTGCAGCCATTCCATCGACATCCACGTGCCGGAAGCCTTGGAGTGATACTGGTTATAGAAAATCGCATCCGGCGACGGATAGTTGGGCGAGATGTTGACTTGTGTCGAGGCCGGTGTGGTCTCGGGTTTGGAGGAGAGCTCGACGATGCGGTTCCAGGGCTCGGGCTTGATGTCGAGCGTGATGCCGATCTGTTCGAGATTGGCCTGCATCAGCAGCGCCACTTCGGATTCGAAAGCGAGCGAGGCGACATAGCTGTTGACCAGCGTGATCTTCTGACCGGCATATTTCGATTTGGCGAGCTCCTCCTTCGCCTTTTCGAGATCGAAGACGCCGGGCTGGATATCGTCGTTGTGCGCATCCTTGAACACGGTCGAGAGCGGGCCGGTCATATCGAAGCCCGGATAGATCGCTTCCTGAATGGTCTTGTAGTCGGTGGCATAGGCGATTGCCCGGCGCACATGCACGTCGTCGGTCGGATAGACCTTGCTGTTCAGCTTGATGACGAAGCCGCCGGCCGTCGTCGACTGGAGCAGCTTGTAGCCCGGCATCTTGCCGATGGTTTCATAGGTGTCGTTACCGAGACCATGCGAGGAGAGACCGAGCTCGCCCTTTTCGGCAAGCGCCTTCACGGTGGCGTCGTCGCTCGTCTGGACGAACCGCACTTCGTCGATCGGCGTTCCCTTGGTCCAGCCCAGGAAGTAATCGGGATTGCGCGCGATTACCATATCGGCAGAGCGATTGTAGCTGACAAGCTTGTAGGGACCTGAGCCGGCAGAATGGTCGCCCACATAGGCTTCGCCCCACTTGTCGTCCGGCTTGGAATTGGCTTCGATCAGCTTCTCGTTCAGCGCCATCATCAGCGGCGTCACGGCCATGAACGGCGAGAACTGGCGATCGAGCTTGACGACGACGGTCTTGTCATCGGGCGCGGTGACATTGTCGGGCTGCACGAGGCCGACGATGAGGTTCGAGGGGCCCTTGTTGATGCCGATCAGGCGGCGGATCGACCAGACGAAGTCGGATGCCTTGACCGGCGTGCCGTCCTGGAACTTGGCGTCATCGCGAAGATGGAACGTGTAGGCCAGCCCATCCTGGGAGATATCCCAGGATTTTGCCAGATGGGGCACGATCTCGCCCGAAGGGCTGACGGTCGTCAGCGCGTCATACATGTTCACGATCGCCATATAGCCCGTGTAGTCTGTGACCTTGGCCGGATCGAGCGAGCTGAAAATCTGCATCGTGTTGACGGCAATCGACACCTTGTCGGCCGCCGACGCAGCAACCGAAGTCAGCGGCGACGCCATGACGCTCGCGAGCAGAAGCGCCGAAAGACGCCGATTTCTGGAACCCATCTTCATTCTAGTTCTCCTCTTTGATGCGGGAACTGCCCCGCTTATGGTTAGGCTGCCTTCCGGCCCGGAGCCGGCAACGGCGAATAGGTGATGTCCGGATAGCCGAAGGCAGCCGGGCCGACGACATCGAGCGCACGCGCGCTGCGCAACAGCTCGTGGCAGGGAATGGCGACGACGGCGACGCGCTGGCCGTAGCGCAGCATTTCGGTTGTGATCGGATAGCCGGTATCGACATCGAGCAGCACGATCAGATCCGGCACGCAGACCTCGATCGCGCCATCGCGGCGGAAAACCAGGAACTCGTTCTGGATCGCCACGTTCGCCGTCTGGCCGTTGCAATCGTCAAAGCCGGCGAGCTCCATGTCGCCGACAACGAAACCACCACGCAGATGGCGCTTCAGATCGGTGATCTTGCCGTTGAACACCCGCCGCCCGCCTTCCAGCGCGCAGACGGCGGCAATCGGGTCCTCCTGTGCCTTGCGGGCGCGGATCACCGCTTCGCCGAGCGCGATCGCCTTGGTGAAGCTCTTTGGAATGCCATACTGATGGACGTAATGCGCCTGCATCGGCGCTGTCGCCAGCATGGCACCGCCACCCTGCGCCACGACGCAGGCGCGCGCCATCCGCTCGTGCCAGACTTCCGACACGGCATGGCTGAAGATCACGGCATTGCCATGCAGGTCGCACATGACCGAAGGCGTCGAGCTGTGGCCATAGATCGAAAAGGTCGTCATCTGCATTTCGGGGAAGGCACGGCCCATGCCGTCGCAATCGAGGATCGGCAGGCCACCGAGAGCCGCTGTGACGAGCGGGTTCATCGAATTCGCGCCGCCGATCTCTTCGCAGACGATCGCATCGATCGGCGTGCGGATCAGCTCTTCCATGGCGCGCAGGCAACGCAATCCCTCACGCCCCTCGCGGATGCGCTCGACGCCGACGACAGGCGCACCGATGCCACCGATCGACATGCAAAGTGCATCCGGCTCTATGGCGTCGGTCGCGAGAACCTTCATCTCATAACCGGCCTTCATGGCTTCGAGAACGAGGAGCTTGCCCTGGTAGGGGTTGCCGCCACCGCCGGTGCCGAGAATGCCCGTCCCGATTTCCAGCGCATCGAGATCCTCCGGCGTCAGCCGGCGCAGAGCGGCGTCATCATATTTCTGCTTGCGCGTCTCAGGCATGATGGCCTCCCATTTCACCGACGACTTTGACGTGGATGCGCGTGGCATTGCCTGGCAGATAGGCAAGAGGCGTATCCTCGCGCTCGATAACTTCCAGGGTTTCCGCAAGAGCGCCCGCCGCGATCGCCTTTTCGCGCGCCTCCGCTTCGGCTTCCGCAAGCGCGCTCTCGCGCGTGCGGCCATTGACGAGCGAGAAGACGCGATCCGTTTCACCGCTGATCTGGGCGATGGCGGCGCCGACAGCATTTGCCACGGCGAAATTCTCAGGCATGATCACTTCGAGATCACCGATACGGTCGGGCATGAGGATCGAACCGCCGCCAACAGCGATGACCGGTACCGGCGTCGAGGAAATTCGACTGCGCTCGACGCAAGCTTCCAGCATGGCGTTGATCTTTGCCACGGCCGCGTCGACCAGACTCTTGTCGAGATTGGCGACCAGTGCTCGATCACCGACTTCGGCCTTGCCGGCGGCAACAGCGATGTCAGTGGCGGTCAGGGTCGATCCACCAAAGCAGAGCGCCTCCTTGCGTACGCGATAGCCGACCGACTTCGGTCCGATTGTAATGCCCCCTTCACCCCTGATGACGAGCGAACCGCCGCCGAGGCCGATCGAAAAAACATCGGGCATGCGGAAATTCGTGCGAACCCCGCCGATGTCGACGGTCGTGGAAGCCTGGCGTGGAAAGCCGTGCGATAAAGAGCCGACATCCGAAGTCGTACCGCCAACGTCGACGACGACGGCGTCCTTAAGCCCGGTCAGAAACGCGGCGCCGCGCATGGAATTGGTAGGGCCGGAGGCAAAGGTCAGCACCGGAAAGGCACGCACGACATCGGCGGCCATCAGCGTGCCGTCGTTCTGGGTGATGTAGAACGGGCATGGGATACCAGCCGCCGCAAGCGCCTTGCCGAAGGCTGCAACGGTGCGATCCGCCAGCGACAGCAGGCTCGCATTCATGATCGCCGCACTTTCCCGCGCCAGCAGGCCGTGACGGCCGATATCCTTCGACATCACCACTGGCAGGCCGGGGCAATGCTGCTGCAGGATTTCCTTGGCCCGCACTTCCATCGCATCGTTGATACCGCTGAAGACGCAGGTCACGGCGGCAGCCTTCAGGCCCTTCGTACGAATTTCGCCGGCAATACGCACGATGGCATCTTCATCGAGCGGCGAAAGCTCGCGTCCGTCGAATTCGTAGCCGCCCTTGACCTGATAACCGTGATTGCCGACGATCTCGCGCAGATCGTCGGGCCAATCGACCATCGGCGGCAGGCCGGCGCCCGACGGCAGGCTCAGGCGGATGGCTGCGACCTCATCCATATGGCGGCGCTCGATGACCGCATTGGTGAAATGCGTCGTGCCGATCATGACGGCGGCGATACGGCCCCGATCGATGCCCGAGGCATCGACAACCTTCTCCAGCGCCTCGATCACGCCCGAAGTCACATCTTCGGTCGTCGAGGCCTTGACCCCAGCAAGAACGGTCTTTCCCTCCAGGACGACGGCATCCGTATTGGTGCCGCCGACGTCAATTCCAACGCGATACACGTTAGGCTCCTCTTCGATCAGTCTGTGGTTTTGACGAGGAAGCGCATGCGCTCCTCCTCGGTCACGATGGGCTTCAGGCGTTCCTCCTCGTCGGTAACGACCGGGATCGCCGCGATCAGCGCGCGCGTGTATGGGTGATCGGGGGCGGCGAAGACCTGGGGCGTCGCTCCCTCCTCGACGATCTCGCCTCGCAGCATGATGGCGATGCGCGAGCAGAAATTGCGCATCAGCGAAAGGTCGTGCGAGATCATCAGATAGGTCAGACCCAGTTCCTCGCGCAGCTGCAACAACAACTCGATTACGGTTTTCTGCACCGACACATCGAGCGCCGCCGTCGGCTCGTCGAGGATCAGAATCTTCGGCTCGGCGGCAAGCGCGCGGGCAATCGCCACGCGCTGCTTCTGGCCGCCCGAAAGCTCATGCGGATACTTTGCCAGATAGGATTGCGGCAGCCGCACGAGATCCATCAGTTGCTTCATCCGTGCTTCGCGGGCTGGTCCATCCATGCCGATGGATTTCAAAGGCAGCGCGAGCGTTTGCTGCACATTGCGCTTGGGGTTGAGCGACGTGCCGGGGTTCTGGTAGACGATCTGCGTCAACCGCCTGCCGCGCCCTGGTGCCGGCGCATCGATGGCAACGCTGCCCGATGTCGGGCGAGACAGGTCCATGATGATGCGTGCAACCGAGGTCTTGCCTGAGCCGGACTCGCCGGCCAGCCCGAAGATTTCGCCCTGACGCAACGTCAGGTTAACGTCGCGAACGGCATGGAAGCCGGGCTTCCGGCCATAGATCTTGTTCAGCCCTTCGACCCTGACGATAGGCGCGCCATTGCTCTGCGGCAGATCGGTCACGCGCTTGCCGTAAAGCGGCGGCACGGCGTCGAGGAGCGCCTTCGTGTAGGGTTGATGCGGGGCAGTGAGTATCTCGCGGCAAGGCCCCGCCTCGACGATATCGCCGTGATGCATGACCACCACTCGGTCCGCCACCTTGCGCACGACACCGAGATTGTGGGTGATCATCAGAAGAGCCATGTTCTCCTCGATCACCAGCTGGTTGATCAGGTTCAGGATCTCATCCTGGATCGTCACGTCGAGCGCAGTGCCCGGCTCATCGGCGATCAGAAGCTTCGGCTGGTGCAACAGCGCAAGCCCGATCAGAACGCGCTGACGCATGCCGCCCGAAAGCTCGGACGGATAGGCGTTCATCACTCTCTCAGCGTCAGCAAGCTGCACCCTCCGCAAGACCGCGGCAATTCGCGTCCGCCGCTCGGCCTTCGACGAGCGAATGCCATCACGCTTGTCGGCAAAACGCATGACATCATCGAGATGCGTGCCGATCTTGAAGACCGGGTTGAAGGACGAGAGCGGGTCCTGCATGATCAGGGAAAAGGCCGTGCCTTTCAGCGCCTCGCGTTCCCTTCGCTGCATTTTCAGAACGTCACGTCCTGCGACGGAAATAACGCCGGAGTTGATGGCGGCATTCTTTGGCAAGGTGCCGATGATTGCCTTTGCCGTCACGGACTTGCCCGACCCCGTCTCGCCAATCAGCGCGACGCGCTCGCCCGCTGCGACAGTGAAGGCAATGTCTCGCAGCACTTGTCGCGTGCGGCCATAGGTGGTGAAGGAGACGTTCAAAGCCTCGATCTTCAGAAGCGGCTCGGTCATGGTTCAGCTCTCCACATCGAACATGTCGCGCAAGCCGTCACCCAGGAGGTTGAAACCGAGCGTTACGTAGAAGACCGCGGCCCCTGGGCATACGACTTCCCACCAGTAATCGGGCATGAACTGGCGACCGTCGGCGACCATGGAACCGAGATCGGGAATGGGTGGCTTCACACCGAAGCCGAGGAAGCTGAGCGTGGCGCCGAACAGGATGACGAAGGCGGCATCCAGCGTCGTCTTGACGGAGATGACCGCCACGCAATTCGGCAGGATTTCGCGAAAGAGGATATGCATCGGTCCGGCACCGGCAAGGCGAGCCGCCTCGATGTAATCTTCCGACGCGATGGACTTGGAAACGGAGTAGATCAGCCGTGCATGCCATGTCCACCAAAGCAACGTTATGGCGATCATCGCGTTCATCAGGTTCGGCTCGAGCAGGTTCGAAACGGCAAGCGCCATGACCAGCGGCGGCATTGCCAGCATCACGTTTGTCAGGCCGGTTATGATCTTTTCAACCCACCCGCCGGAGTAGCCGGCGATCAGGCCGAGCACGGTGCCGATCGGCACGGAAATGCCGAGCACGCCGATGACCAGAAGCAGCGAGACGCGCATGCCGAAGACCGTGCGGGAAAAGATATCCCGACCGACTTTGTCGGTTCCGAACCAATGGGCGGCATCGGGTGCAACGTGTCGGGCACGGAAATCGACCACGGCGCCGACATGTTTCGGATACGGCGTCAGCCACGGCGCGAACACCGCCAGCACAAAGACCGAAATCAGGATCAGCGTGCCAATCACCGCGGCCGGATTGCGGCTGAAGCGATACCACATCATGTAACCGGTGCTCAGCGCGCGGTCGGACGCATCGAGCATCTTCATATCGGCCATCAGCGTGCCTCCTTGCGGCGCAGGCGCGGGTCGATCATCGAGATCAGGATATCCACCACCAGGTTCGCAACGATGAAAAACAGGCCGGCGACCAGCACCACGGCAGTCACGGCATTGAGGTCCTTTTGCAGGATGGCGTTCAGCCCGTAGGAGGCGAAGCCGCCCCAGGCGAACACCATCTCGATGACGAAGGCATTGCCGATCAGCGATGCGAATTCGAGGCCCATGATTGTCAATGGCGCGATCGACGACAGCTTGAGAAGGTAACGGAAAATGATGACCCGCTCCGGCACGCCGAAACTCTGCAGGGTCAGAACGTGATCCTTGCGCTGGTTCTCCAACATGGAGGAACGAGTGATGCGGGTAATCTGGCCGATGCCGGCCATGGCCAGTGCGAAGGCCGGCAGCACGAGATGCTGAAGCGCATCGACGAACACATCCAGACGTCCGGCCAGCAAGCCGTCGATCAATAGAAATCCGGTCGGTCCGGGTTGAAAGCTCAGGGAATGATCGAGCCGGCCGATGATTGGCCAATTCGGCAGACAACGTGCGGCAAGCAATTGCAGGCTGATCGCAAACAGGAAACTCGGAATGGTCACACCGGTCAAGGACAGGATGCGGCCGATATGATCCAGCGCACGATCCCTAAAATGTGCGGTGATGACACCGAGCGGAATGGCCACCACGAACATGAAGATCACGGAGACGAGAACCAGTTCTACGGTGGCTGGCACCGTCTGTTCCAGATCTGTCGTGACGGGACGTTGCGAGACCAGCGACATCCCCAGATCGCCTTGCAGCGCCTTGCCGACAAAGTCGACGTATTGCACCAGAAGCGGCTTATCCAACCCCATCTGTACGCGCAGCGCATCGACCTGCTCCTGCGTTGCCGCAGGGCCGAGAGCCATGCGCGCGGGATCTCCCGGTACGACGCGCGCCAACGCGAAAATCATGATGGAAAGCGCGATCATGACCAGAACGAAGGTGCCAAGCCGCGTCAGGATCGCGACCAACGGATGTTGCTGCATCGACGAGAATTTCCTTGTTCGTCAGCTAACTGACAAACAACAATCCTCATCTGCGGACGACGGACAACCGGCTGGAGGTATAGTTTTTCAGCCTTATGGTATAGGTTATTTTTCAATACGCGCCTACAAACACCGCATGCACAGATTGATTGCCCGACCTCATCTCTGCCATCGCATCGCGACGGAACACGCCGGCGTCATCTTCCTGCGCGCTCCTGCGGGAGCCGGAAAGAGCACAGTCCTGTTCATGGCTGCAAAGGCGATGGGCAAGGAGGTCTGCAACCTGCAGCAACCGCGCATGAGCGACGTGAGGGATGGATGGCTCTTATGGGACGTACCGGTTTCCGCTCGATCGGC
This sequence comes from Rhizobium pantanalense, assembly GCF_030182525.1. Lineage (NCBI taxonomy): Bacteria > Pseudomonadati > Pseudomonadota > Alphaproteobacteria > Hyphomicrobiales > Rhizobiaceae > Rhizobium > Rhizobium pantanalense. Next base: position 162,303 of record NZ_JAQJCH010000009.1, on the reverse strand, counting down.
TCGTCTTTCCGCTCAGCTCCTGGAGACCGTCGACGTTCTGGTCATCGCCTGCCGCCCCGATCAGCGCATCAGCGGGCTGGCGCGGCTCATCCTGCATCGAGGTTCGGTGACGCTCGACGCCGGCGATCTAACATTTTCCGTTGAGGAATTGGGGGAACTGCCAGTCGAAGAAGCCAATCGGTTGGTCAGGGATTATGCCGGCTGGCCGGTTTTCCTGCCGTTGACACGCCAAAAGGACCCTCGCCTATCCATCGACTATCTGCGCGAGAATTTTCTCGGCCACCTTTCGCCGGGACAGACCGCGCTGCTTTCCATCTGGCTCGAAACGCGATCTCCTGTCACCGTCGAGGAGTGGACGAGCCTTTTGCCACCACGCCTGATCGAGGCACCGGACGAACATCAGGAACTGCTGACACTCCTGACAGACGCCGTCAGCGAACGCCTGGCAACCTTCGAAACCACCGTCGCCGTGATCGAGGTAGCCTCCGCTTTCGAGCAGGCGGGTCGTGCGCTTGCCGCCATGTCGCTGCTCCTCGATCATGGGCACGAGGCCCATGCGGCGCAGATTCTGGAGCGCGCTCGGGGTCTGGAGCTGATCTATCGAAACAGCCTCGGGACCTTTCGCGATATCATCATGCGCTTTTCCCACGAGATGATCGCGACCAACGAAGTCGTGCTTTTTGCCATGGCTCGCACGCTCCTGAAGCTCGGAGAATTGCAGCGCGTGCGCCACCTCGTCGGCAAACATCTGGGTTCGGACTATCTCGATCCGCTGAAGGTCCTGCTGCGCGGATCGCGCTTTTCCTTTGCGGCGCGAACGTTCCGGCTCAACCTCATGATTTCCGAGGACCTGATGCCGACGGACGCCATGATCACCCGCCTCGGCGAGTTCATGGCGGATTATCCGATGGGCGATTACGGCAAATGGGCCGCCTATTACAACGCGCTGCTGGAATTCGAAATCCGCCGCCGGAATTTCCGTGAAGCGGAAGCCGCTGCGGCCCGCGCCTTGATCTATCTCGGCCATATGGGTGGCCAGCCGCTGCTGGAATTCTTCATCCATCTGCATCAGACGGTATTGCGTCTCATGAGCGGCGATGCTCTTTTCGCGCGTCGTGCCGCTCAGGAAGCACGGCAGAAACTGGAACAGGTGCCGCATGCAGCAGAGGCGGAATTCCGCATGCTGCGGCTCGCCGAAGCCTGTATCTCCTACGAAGCCGGCCGGCCCCGCGATCTTCTTCAATTCGTTCAGAACGAATTCGATGATTTTGCCGCCGCGGAAATCTGGCCGAGCCTGATGCAGTTTGCTCTCCACTATACATCACAGGTGCTGGCCGATCACTTTCCGATGGTGATCAGGCCCGGCTTTCTCGACGGGCTCTGGATCCATCTGTCCGAGGGCCTGCAATTTCACGCCATGATGGAGATCCGCACCGCCATCGCTTACCAGAATGCCAATCGCTGGAGCGATGCGGCAGCAACGCTCTCCGCCGTCCGAATGCGTATCGGCCGCAACTGGGTGGAAAGCGCCAACGAGGAGCTGACGCGCCTGGCCCGCCGGGACGAAATTTCCTATGCCATGGCATGGCTGCGCGACAGCGTGCGCCTCTCGACACCACGTCCCTATCTGTCGCGCCAGATCGATGCGCTGATCGCCAACCCGAAAGTCACCAACCGCGAGAAAGTCGCCCTGCAGCTATGGCAAAGCTATGGCGCCTATCAGCGCCGGGACAATGCTGCGACGCGTGCGCATCTTCTATCGGCGCTTGAAGGCGCAACGCGCCTTGGCTGCAACGGCGTGCTCTCCGAGGAGCGGATCTTTCTCTCGCCGCTTCTCAAGAACCAGCGCATTCGCAGCTTCATCGAAACCTCGTCCGATGTGCGCACCGCGCTTTCGCTCTTTGCAAGCTCCGTGAACTCGCCACAGGCGAAAGCCCTCCAGGGTGGTCTCTCGCAGCGCGAGGTCCAGATGATTCAGCTGATCGCGAGCGGCATGTCGAACAAGCGCATTGCTCATACCCTTAATGTCTCCGAGGTGACGGTGAAGTTTCATCTCGGAAATCTGTTCCGCAAGCTGGGTTGTCATCGCCGCGCCGAAGCAATCCGAGCGGCAACCGCACTCGGCTGGCTGTAAGCCTCGAACGGGCGGATTGAACGTTACGAGAGGCGCCCCTCGGTCGATGTCTCCTGAGGCGATTGCTTAGGCGGAACATTGCCGTTCTGCTCGGCGCGATCGCGGTGCAGCGCCGCGCGGGCGAGCAGCATGAAGGTGATCGGCGTCGTCACCGTGATGAAAATACCGATCAGCAGTTCATGAATGACGAGGGACCGCGTCGCAGTCGAAAAGAAGATCATCGACGCGATCATGATTGCCCCGATGCCGCCGCTCGTTCCCAATGTCGGCGCATGGATGCGCTCGTAGAATGTTCCAAGCCTCAGAAAACCGATGGCGCCAATGAGCGTCAGGAAAGCGCCGATTACGAGAAGCCCACCGACGGGGATAGCGGCCCACAGAGGTATGTTTTCGAACGGCGTGCTCATTCGATCACCTCTCCGCGCATCAGGAATTTCGCCAATGCAACGGTTGCAACGAACCCCAGCATGCCGATGACGAGCGCCGCCTCGAAATAAACGACACGACCTGTGCCTATGCCGAAGGTCAACAACAACAGCATCGCATTCACATAGAGCGTGTCGAGCGCGATTATGCGGTCCTGCGCGCGCGGGCCGCGAAACATGCGGATGGAAGCAATCGCCATGGCCGCCACGATCATCAGCTGCGCGGCCGCTACGGATATCTGGATGATCATGGCGCTCATGCGAATATCTCCATCAGCAGGCTCTCGTAGCGATTGGCGACCGTATCGCGCCATTGCGCCTCGTTTTCGAGATCGAGGACATGCAGCAGCACGGTATTGTCGTTGGAATCATATTCCAGCCACGCGGATCCCGGCGTGCTGGTCAGGATAACCGCAAGCAGCGCCAGCGGGATCTGATCCCGCACCCTGAGCTCAAGGACCACGAAGCCCGGCGTCGTCTTGCGCGAGCGTCCCCTCAGGATGATCCAGGCCACCTGGGCATTCGATTTCAGGACATCGAAAACGACCCGGAAGAAGAGCTTGGGCAGCAAATACCATTTCCTCAGCCTCGATTTTTCGGGCCGCAGCGACGCCATGCCCCAGGAGGCGAAAACGGCGACGATGATGCCGAGGATAAGCTGACCGAGCGTGAAGCCGTTCAGCAGCAGCCACATCAGGATCAGGCTCAGCGCCAGGAGCGGATAAGGCAGCATCACGGACCTCTCGCTTTCGCGGGCGCAACTACCGCATTGCGAACCGCATCGACATAGACGTTCGGGTCGCTGAGTGTGCGAATGGTCGCATCCATATAGTGCATGACGGGGCCTGCCCAGATCGTCAATGCAAGCGTCAAGGCGAGCAGGCCCATGACCGGGAATATCTCGATGACAAGCACACGGGGAACCGTGCCCTCCAGCGAACTCCAGAATGTGCGTATGCCGGCCCGTGTCATGGCAATCAGGGCGGCAATGCCGGAGAGAATGACCAGCAAGATCAGCGCCCATACCGCAGCGCTCGGCGGAATGCCGATCGCGCCGGTTCCCATCATGGCCGAGAGCATGGCGAACTTGGAGACGAAGCCGGAAAGAGGCGGCAGGCCGGCCAGCAGAATGCCGCAGGCGGCAAAGCAGATGCCGAGCATTGCCATGGTGCCGGGCATGGTCACCCCAACGCCTTCGGCTGGTTCCTTCTCCTCGGCATCGCCATAGGCTTCCATCGTGACGGCAAGAACGCTGGCGCCGGCATCCTGGCCGCGCTCGACGAGCTCGATCAGCATGAAGAAGGCGCTGATCGTCAGCGTCGAACTGACGAGATACATGAGCGCGCCGGACGAGATGGAGCCGTCATTGATACCGATTACCATCAGCAGCGTGCCGGATGAGACCAGCACCGAGAAGCCGGCAAGCCGGCCAAGCGCCTGAGACGCCAGCACACCGACCGTTCCGAAGATCAGAGTTGCCATCCCTCCATAGAGAAGCACGGTCGCACCGAAGCCCGCGGAGGGGCCGGCGCTAAACAGCAGCATGGTCAATCGCAGGATGACGTAGATGCCGAGCTTGCTGAGGATCGCGAATATGCCCGCAACCGGCGCGGAAGCCGCGCTATAGGCCGTCGGCAGCCAGAAGCAGAGCGGCCACATGCCGGCCTTGATGAGGAATGCGATGCCGAGCACGCCGGCGCCCGCCTGCATCAGCATGCGGCGATCGGCCGACATTTCCGGGATGCGCACGGCAAGATCCGCCATGTTCAGCGTTCCCGCCGTGCCATAGATCAGGCTGACGCCGATCAGGAAGAGCAGCGCCGCCGCGAGGTTGACGGCAATGTAATGCATGCCTGCCTTGACGCGCAACGGACCGGAGCCGTGCAGCAGAAGGCCGTAGGATGCCGCCAGCATGACCTCAAAGAAGACGAAGAGGTTGAAGAGATCGCCGGTCAGGAACGCGCCGTTGACGCCCATCAGCAGCAGCTGGAACATGGTGTGGAAATGCGCGCCGACCGCGTGCCAGCGCGCGAGCGAGAATATCAGCGCGGCGACGGCGACGATGGATGTCAGCAGCAGCATGAGTGCCGACAAGCCATCGAGCACGAGCACGATGCCGAAGGGCGCGCTCCAGTTTCCCAGCAGATAGGCGCGCTCCAGCCCCGGCGATCCGCCTTCTGCACGGAAGAGCACAAGTGCAATGACTACCAGCAGGAGCGTTGCCGCCAGGCTGATGAGTGCCTTCAGCGTGCGCGAACGCTCGTCGATGAACACCAGCAGTGCGCCCGCAATCAGCGGAACAAGGATCGGCGCGATGATGAGGTGATGCGACCAGCCTGTCATTTCCGGTCACTCCGTCCGTCAACGTGATCAGTACCGGTCAGGCCGCGCGAGGCAAGCAGCACAACGAGGAAGAGAGCCGTTGTCGCAAAGCCAATAACGATTGCCGTCAGCACCAGAGCCTGCGGCACCGGGTCTGCCAGAGCGTGCGTTGCGGTGCCATCGCCGAGCAGCGGCGGCACATTCGTCTTCACGCCGCCGACGCCGAAGATGAAGAGATTGACGGCATAGGAGAGCAGCGACAGCCCGATGATGACCTGATAGGTGCGCGGACGCAGGATCAGCCAGACGCCGCAAGCCGTCATCACACCTATCGCAATGGACAAGATGAGTTCCATCAATCCCCCTTTGCCTTGTCGGCATCGAGCGCCCGCAGGCGGTTGATACGGATCGACTGGTGCGCAAGCGCGACGAGGATCAGAACCGTGGATCCCACGACGAGCAGGAAGACGCCGAGATCGAAGAGCAGCGCGCTTGCCGCCGGCACTTTGCCGATCAACGGCACGTCGAGATACTGGAAATGCGAGGTGAGGAACGGATAGCCGAAGAACCAGGCGCCGATACCTGTCACCGTCGCGATCAGAAGCCCGGCGCCCATCCACCGCAGCGGCAGGATGCGGATGCGATCCTCAGCCCAGCGCGTACCGCCGGCCAGATATTGCAGCAGGAAGGCGATCGAGAGCGTCAGGCCGGCCGAGAAGCCCCCCCCTGGCGCATCATGCCCCCGCATGAAGATATAGACCGACAGCGCGATCACGAAGGGGAACATCCACTGCATGATGACGGAGGGCACGAGCAGATAGTCGCGCACCGTATCGCCGGCCGAACGCTCCGGCCGTTCTTCGTCGAAACGGTTCTGGATCCGCTGCTGTTCCGGCATCTCCATGCTGTCGGGCGCAGGGCGGAAACGACGCAGCAGCGCATAGACGGTCAAGGCAACGACACCGAGGACGGCGATTTCGCCCAGCGTATCGAAGCCACGGAAATCCACCAGGATAACGTTGACGACATTACGGCCGCCGCCCTTCGAATAGGCATTCTCCAGGAAATAATTCGCGATGGCATCGGGCACCGGCATGGTCATGACGGCGTAGGAAATGAACATCATGCCGACGCCGCAGATGACGGCGAGCGCCAGATCGCGGAAGCGGCGGAAACGGGCGCGCAAATCGACCGTATCGTCGATCCCTTCCGTCCGCTTCGGCAGCCAGCGCAAACCCAGCAGGATGAGAACCGTCGTGACGATCTCGACGAGAAGCTGGGTGATCGCGAGGTCCGGTGCCGACAGCCAGATGAACGTCATGCAGACGATCAATCCAACCCCGCCCAGCATCACCAAGGCAGCAAGCCGATGATATTTGGCAAAGAAGGCTGTGCCGATCGCAAGGCAAATACCAATCGCCCAAACTGCGGCGAAGACCGGATCGGCGCCCAGGAAGGAAAAATGCTTGGCTTCGAAGCCGGACAGATAAAGCGGTAGCAGGCCGGCCGCAAACCCCGTCACCACGACCCAGCGAAGCTGCGGCTGCAGCTTTCGCGTGCCGATCCGCTTTTCGGCGGTTCTCGCCCAATGCCAGGAAACCTCGACCAGCACTCGCTCGAAGATTCGCTGCCCTTTCAGGCGGCGGAAGATGGGCGGGCCGTCGTCACATCGCGACAGATAATCCTTGAAAGTGAAATAGAACACCGTGCCGCCAACCAATGCGACGATGCTCATGATAAGAGGCAGGTTGAAGCCGTGCCAAAGCGAAAGGCTGTATTGCGGCGTATCGGCGTTGAGGACGCTGACAACGGCCGCATGCAGGAAGGGTGCCACCGAAAGCGCCGGAGCGATACCGACGACCAGGCATACCACGACGAGGAGTTCGATCGGGAAACGCATCCAGCGCGGCGGCTCATGCGGCTTGGCGATCGGCAGATCGGTCGGCGCCGGCCCGAAGAACACCGTCTGAATGAAGCGCAGCGAATAGGCAACGCTGAAGGCACTTGCGAGCGTCGCCACATAGGGAAGCATGCGATCGAGGATGGAATCCGCATGGGTTTCGATCGCTTCGGCGAAGAACATTTCTTTCGACAGGAAGCCGTTGAGCAGCGGAACGCCGGCCATGGCGGCACTCGCGACGATCGCCAGCGCCCCGGTGAACGGCATATAGCGGAACAGACCGCTCAGTCGGCGCATGTCGCGCGTGCCGGTCTCGTGATCGATAATGCCGGCGGCCATGAACAGCGACGCCTTGAAGGTCGCGTGGTTCAGCATGTGGAAGATGGCGGCAACCGTCGCAAGCGGACTGCCGAGGCTAAGCAGGGTGGTGATGAGACCGAGATGGCTGATCGTCGAATAAGCGAGCAGCCCTTTGAGATCCTGCTGGAACATGGCGAAATAGGCGCCGAGCAACAGGGTGATGATGCCGGCGGCACCGACGATGTAGAACCACTCGTTGGTGCCGGCGAGAACTGGCCAGAAGCGCGCCAGCAGGAAGACACCGGCCTTCACCAGCGTGGCGGAATGCAGATAAGCCGAGACCGGCGTCGGCGCCGCCATCGCATTCGGAAGCCAGAAATGGAACGGAAACTGCGCGCTCTTCGTCAGCGCACCGAGGAGGATGAGTATCAGCGCAGGCAGATAGAGCGGATGATTGCGGATGATATCGCCGGACGCGAGGATCTTGTCCAGATCGTAGCTCCCGACGATATGGCCGAGCAGGATCAGCCCGACCAGCAGGCAGAACCCGCCAATCCCGGTGATCGTCAGCGCCATGCGGGCACCGTCGCGGGCGGCGGCGGTGTTGTGCCAATAGCTGATCAGCAGGAAGGAGAAGATGCTGGTCAGCTCCCAGAATATCGAAAGCAGAATGACATTGCCCGACAGCACGATGCCGAGCATCGCGCCCATGAAGGCGAGCAGGAAGGAGAAGAAGCGGGGAACCGGGTCTTCTTCCGACATGTAGTAGCGGGCATATACGATGACGAGAAAGCCGATGGCGGTGATGACGAGCGAAAACAGCCAGGCAAAACCATCCAATCTGAGGCTGAAATCAAGCCCGAGCTGCGGCAGCCATTCTATGCTATAACGGACAACGCCGCCGTCCTTGACGGCAGGATAGAAGCTTGCGGAAATCAACAGTGCCAGAAATGTGACAGCTCCGGCGATCCAGGCCGGGCCGCGCCGCGACTGCGTGCGCAAGAGGCATACGGAAAGAAGACTTCCGATAAACGGCAGAGCCAAAAGTGCTAGAATAAAGAGAGGCTCGCCAGTTATCCCAAAACGTCATTCCTTCGCTTGGCCGGATCACGCCAGACTGCCACGACGGCAAAACCCCTAGAAATCCGGTGTATTATGTCCTATATGACAAATATCGCCCAATATGGGCAGCTTCGAACCCTGCGTCAAGGTAAGATGGCGATGATTTTGACACCAGCGCTCTGCCGGGCAGCCCGCGGCTTCCTCGATTGGACGCAGACGGAACTTGCCGACCGCTCCGGCGTATCGCGCAGCACGATTCGCGACTATGAAGGCAACCGCCATAGCCTGCATCGGGCGACGGAGGCGCAGTTGCGTTTGGCGCTCGAGGCCGGAGGAATCGCCTTCTTCCGGATCGAAGGACATGAGATCGGCATTTGTACGAAGGCCGTTGTCGCCGAAACGCGAGCGCAGACTCACACGGAAAGCTGCGAGATCCTTTCCAGCGCCAGCGAAAGAAACCGGGCACCTCCCAAACCGGAGCAATAGTGCCGGATAGAGCTGGGTGTGGCCGACACAACTTCCGACGAGAAAGTCGCTTTTGCAAACCGGAATGAAGCCTCTGGCTGGCACCCGACGTCACATCGCCGGCGGTCGATAAATATCCGCTCGCGAGAAGGTGAACGGAAAGGCCCTCAATTCAACCATATTCCGACCGATGACCGCATCCGCGCCGTAACCCCTAGACGACCGGAGAAACCGATGTCCGACACGACAGCAATCACAGTAGAGCCGCCCACTACCCGCTACCGATCGTCACAACGGCTTCTGCATTGGCTCATGGCCATCGTCATCATCTCGGCGCTCGCCATCGGCCTTTATTGTTCCTACCTCACACCGGGCATACCGCTGCGTCGCGCCCTTCTCGACATACACAAGTCCCTCGGCATGACGGCGCTTTTCCTCATCGCCATCCGTCTGCCGCTCAGGCTTTCGCTAGGGGAGCCTGCTTATCAACGGCCACTTGGCGTCTTCAATCACTATGCCGCCCGCGGCGCGCATATCCTGCTCTACATCTTGATGATCCTGATGCCGCTTGCGGGCTACATCACATCCGCTGCCGGCGGCCATGACCTGCCATGGTTCGGCCTCTTCCAGTGGCCCAATCTGCTGCCGCTCGATAAGGGCCTGGAAAGAACAGCCGCCGAGATTCACGAGTATGGCGCCTATTGCCTGTATGCCGTCGTCAGTCTGCATATCCTGGCAGCGCTCTGGCACCATTTCGTCCGTAAGGATGAGGTCCTGAAAAGAATGCTGTTCTGATCCGATTCTTTGCAAGGCAAAGAATGCTCAGCCTTCGAAGGTTGGCGCCGCACCTAGTGATGACGGGCCAACCTCGTCATAGGCGCCTGGGAACCGGTCTATTTCGGCCTCAAGGAGGAAATTGCCTCAGACCGAAACATGGCTGCTGACGAGATGACCATGTCTCAGATCATGAATCATCAAGGCGGGAGGGTCCGCTGCTTGCGGCACGCGAGATGCGTTGAGCATCAGCGGATTGGCAGGACATATGGAACCGCATATATAGGCAGGAATGCCCGCGAACAGGCTTGACATGCTCCGATGAACATGACCGCTACAAATAGCAGCCGGCAGTCTAATGCCGCTCTTCAGCAGACCCGCCAAGGCTTGCGTACCCTTGCACATGACCGCATCCAACGGAGGAATACCGCAAGGGAACACATGATGATGGGTGAAAAGCAACGCCGTGCCATTCGGGCTACCCGCCAACGCCCGCCGCAACCAGGAAAGATGTTGCGTGACATCGCCATAGGCCTCGCCATCCACGCAGGTATCGAGCCCGATTATGACAGACCCGCCGCAGGGTTCGATAAAATGCATTGCCGGCCGGTCGTGCCAATAATCCGGTTGCGGCATGATCGCCCGCATGACGGCTCGATCGTCCGAATTACCCGGAAGGATCAATGAACGACAGGCAAGGCGATGGAGCGATGTCGATATGAGGCTATAGCCTTCGGGCCAACTCCCATCAACCAGGTCGCCGGAGACCACCAGCAAATCCGGCTGAAGGACCGCTAACCAGGATACGGCACGGTCAAGCCGCGCCATGCTGTCATTCGTCGGGCTGGCGTGAATGTCGCTAATCTGGGCGATGAGCATGAGATCCGTTTCATGATGATGTGATATGTCAAACAACGATCGGTGCGAGGCAGATCATACATCGCCTTGAGCTCGCGTGCAGCCAAACCGGCTCGCATTGGAGAACATACTGCGATCGCATTTCCATTCTCCGTCGCTTCAGGTTAACGGCAGCAAGGATCAACCGGCTATCAGGTCCGGTTGCGGTTCGCCGATCTCCACCGCATGACCATCAGGATCATAGAAGCGGAATACGCGCTGCCCCCAGTCCTGCCTTTCGACGGGATGAATGAGATTGACATGTGGCGCTATCGCCTCGAAGGCGGCATCCACGTCCTCATGTTCGAAATAGAGAAGGATGTTTCGCCGCCCATAGGGTTCGGATGCTTCGCTGCTTTTCCTCCAGACCGTTTGCTCCAGCGATTTTCCATCATGAATCGCAAAGCCGGTTTCAAACAGCACGAAGCTGCCGAAGTCATTCAAGATCTTGAGGCCCAGCAACTCACCGTAGAACGCCTTCGAACGCTCGATATCGCTGACGAAGGGAATTGGATTTACGAAACGCATTGCCCGGACCTGCTCGATTTAGGGGAAACGACGCAAACGAAAAACAACCTTCAAACTGCTTCACTATATCTGAGAACCGGATGCTGGTATCTGGCAAATGATTTCCATCTCGTCTCGCAATCGGAGGGCCGTCCATGGCGGCAGAAACGGCGCGAACCATGATCGTCATGGATTCGGGAGAATCCCGCTTTCAATTGCGCGCCGGCGCATTGATCCGCCACGGCAGTCATATCCTTATTCACCGCACGCTCACTGACAACTTCTGGTCTTTGCCCGGCGGTCCGGTGGAGTTTCATGAGGCAGGCGCCGAGACACTTGCCCGCGAGATCGAAGAGGAAATCGGCTGCAAGGCGACCATCGGCCCCTTGCGCTTCATTATCGAGAATTTCTTCGAATATGCCGGACGACGTGTTCACGAACTCGGCTTCTACTACGAGGCGGAGCTGCTGCAGCCATTTCCATTTCACGAAACGGAAATCGTGCATCGGGTGAAGGACGGCAGTGCCGACCTCGAATTTCGCTGGGCACCTTCCACGCTGGCCGGGCTCAACCGGTTCGACCTGGTGCCAAATCCCATACGCAACCTCATCGTCACCAATCCCGCTGGCATTCAGCATTTCGTGCGGCGCGACGCAGCCTGAGTCTCCTGCCGTCGCATCAATTGCAACAGCAAAGGAATAGCTTCATAAAAACTCCGGCATCTTTGCCGGGTTTCCGATAGGCTCGAATCGTCAGGTCATCATCCAATGTCGCGTATCGCCATTTTAGGAAATGCAGGCGGTGGGAAATCCACCCTCGCCCGCAAATTGAGCGAGCGCCACGCGATTCCCCATTTCGAGATCGACAGGCTGCTTTGGCAAGAAGGCTGGATTCCCACACCGATCGAGACTTATGTCGAGCAGCATGAACGCATCCTATCCGGTGAGAATTGGGTCATCGATGGCCTGGGGCACAAGAATTCGATCCCGGCACGGATAGATCGCGCGACCGAGATCATCCTCATCGATATGCCGCTGTGGATGCATTTCTGGTTTGCAGCAGAACGGCAGATCGCCTGGCAGTCGGGCAAGCTCGAAAACACACCCGGCGGACTTTCGGCGATGCCGCCGACACGGGATCTGTTCCGGACCATATGGGACATCGAGCAGGACTGGATGCCCGGCATTCGCCGCCTGTGTACCGAAGCCCATGATGCAGGCAAGACGCTGACACGGATAGGCAGTGTTGATGAGCTGGATGCGTTTGCGCAGAAATTGATGTGAACTGCGAATTCAAGAACTATTCGCGTAAGCGGTAGTCGCAAGAATGACGGCTGTAAAAACCATTCCAAAAGCTCAGCGATCTTTGAGATTATCTTCTTTGCCTTAGTGTCGAAGGGCTTCTAGCCTTGCCTCCATCCATAAGGGCGGTTTGCGTCATCACGGCACAGAACAGGCAGGCGATGGCGTCACGGCCCAAGAACAAAGACGAGCTTGAAAGAGGAAACCTCATTGACCTCCTATACCGCGCCGACCGGCTCCGACATATCGCTTCCAACGCTTGACCTGTCGCGCCTCTATGCTTCGCCCGCAGAACATCAGGCCTTTATCGCCGAGCTCCGCACGGTGCTTTACGATCACGGCTTCTTCTATCTGACGGGGCACGGCGTCGATCCCAAGCTGATTGCTGACGTGGTGGCCACGGCTAAGCGCTTCTTCGCGCTGCCCATGGAAGAAAAGCTCAAGATCGAGATGGTCAAGTCACCGCATTTCCGCGGCTACAATCGCGCCGGCCAAGAGCGCACCCGTGGCGAACAGGATTGGCGCGAGCAGCTCGACATCAACACCGAAAGCACACCCTTCGAGATCGGCCCGGATACGCCGGCCTGGCGGCGCCTCCAGGGACCGAACCAGTGGCCGGAGGCATTGCCGGAACTCAAACCTCTGCTGCTTGCTTATCAGGCCGAGGTGACGCGCATCGGCATCGACATTCTGAAGGCGATCGCCGCAGCTCTCGGCCAGCAGGAAAACGTCTTCGCCGATATTTATGAGCCGCAGGCCTCGCAGCTTCTGAAGATCATCCGCTATCCCGGCCGCGACGTCGCCGAGACGGACCAGGGCGTCGGCGCCCACAAGGATGGCGGCTTCGTCACCGTGCTGCTCCAGGACACCACGCCCGGCTTGCGCGTGCGCACGGAAGACGGCGTCTGGATCGACGCGCCACCCGCGCCGGGCACCTTCGTCATCAATACCGGCGAGTTGCTCGAGCTTGCGACGAACGGCTTCGTCCGCGCCGACGTACATGACGTCATCGCACCGCCTGCCGGCGTCGAACGTTTCTCCGTCGCCTTCTTCCTCGGTTCCCGACCGGATGCGACGATCCCCGTCATCGAACTGCCGGAAGATCTGAAACGATCGGAGCGCGGCATCTCGGTCGACCCCCTGAATCCGATCTTCCGCGAAGTCGGCCAAAACCAGCTGAAGAGCCGGCTGCGCTCCCACCCGGATGTCGCTCGCGCCCACTATGCCGATCTCCTGGCATCGGAGCAGCTTAAGTAAGACCGGTCGATGGCCTATGCTTGGACAGGCTGGCTCATATTCACCACCCTATCCGTTGGAGCGATCACGGAACGCCTGTGGGTGATCGCCAGCACCGTGACATCGTGGGCAAGCCCGCGGATATGTTCCATGATGTCGCGCTCCGTCGCCTCATCCAACGCCGAACTTGCCTCGTCGAGAAAGAGGATGGCTGGATCGCCGTAAAGAGCGCGCGCAATCGCGATGCGTTGACGCTCGCCTCCGGAAAGCTTGAGTCCGCGCTCGCCGACCGTGGTTTCGAAACCTTCGGGTAAAGCATCGATGAAGCCGAGGATCGCCGCCTTCTCCACCACTAGGCGCAGCCGCCCTTCATCTCTCGGTCGGCCAAGCAGAATGTTCTCCGCAAGGCTTTCGTTGAGCAGAATGGCGTCCTGCGGGACGACGGCAACCGCCGAGTACCAGTCGGCGCGATCGATCGAGGTGAGGTCGATGCCATCGATGAGGATGCGGCCGGAATCCGGTTCGATCGATTTAAGCGCCAGCTTGAAGATTGTGGATTTGCCGGAACCGGTTTCGCCGACGAGAAATGTCATCCCGCCACGCTCCGCCTCAAAACTGACATCCGTCACGCCGCGGCCGTTCCCATAGGCATGGCCAACCCTGTCAAACACCAGCCGCCCATCGCGCGTTGCAAAGGCCGTGGCCTGCGACACCTGGCGTTCTTCCGGTGCCTGCCACATGCCTGCCATTGGCGCCAGCGTTGCACGCGAACGTGCAAGGTCGTCGATCGTATGTGCCATCATGTCGAATGGCATGTTGAGTTGAAGCAACAAGGTATTGAACAGGACGATATCGCCGACCGTCACCTCGCCGGCGTTATAACGTGGCAGCAGCAATAGAAAGGTCACTGAGAACTGCACCGAAAGCCCCAGTCCGAGTACTGCGATATAACCGACACGCTGCAGGACGTACCCACGCCAGGCGTCCCTAACCTCCGCCGCCTTGGCCGTAAAACGCCGCTTCATCCAGTCATGGCTGCCGAAGTAACGAAGTGTCTCCATCGCGTTCATCGCATTTCCGACGAAGCGCGCGTTTTCCTGGCCAGCCTCTATCGCTTTATCCAGAAAGACGCGCGCGCGGCGAACGGAGATCAAAGTCAGCGCAATCGTCGTTGCACCATAAGCTGCGACGATCAGGGTTACTTGCATATCGATGAGTGCGCCGAGCGTCAAAAGCGTGAGCAGAATTTGGATGAGACCAGGAATGAAAACGATGAGCCCAAGCTGAACAAGCATTGTCAAGGCATTGCTGCCACCCGCACTCGCGGTCTGGATTTCGCTCGGATTGTGCTCAACGAAGAAGGCGGCCGTCTTTTTTAAGATGCGCTCGAAGAAGCGCGTTCTCGCAATGAAGCCCAGGTTCTGGGAACTCATCAGCGAAAGATATTGAACCATGTGCTGGAGAGCGGAAGACGCCCCCAGCAACAAAGCATAGACCAGCAAGCCCTGCAGCACGCCCCAAATAGCGCCATCTCGCGGCAAGCGGTCGATAAATCGGGAAAAGACATAGGGAGCGGCGACACTGCTGACGCTGGAGAGCAGTACAACGACCGCGCAGATCACTAGCATCCTGCGATCAGATTTCCAATAAGTGTGCAGGATCTCGTTGATCGGCTCAAGAATTCTGGGTTTTTCAGCCATCAAAAACAACCTGACCTCTGGGCGACGAGGCTTGCTCTACGCCGACATATGGCACAGCAGATTCGGAGAGGGGAGAAGCCTTGGGAATCGCAGGCACAACCTATAAGCGCCAAAAATCTATACTTCAATACTCATGAATAATATATCACCGATCGCAATCGCCCAGGACATGACTACAAAAAGAGCCGCTCCGGCAGAAGGAGCGGCCCAAATGCAATGATAATCTTTCTATACCGGGAACTGTGGATACGAACCCGGGAATCCGTCTCACCCGCAATCGACGTGCCTGCCCCTAGTGCTGACTATCCGGCACGACGACACGCATGCCGTCGACGACGCTGCTTGCGAGTATCTGGCAGCTCAAGCGGCTGTTCGGTGCCGGCTCCATCACGAATTCGATCATCATCGCTTCCTCTTCCGAAGGCGGCGGCAGAAGATCGAGATGAGGTTGCTCGATGTAGCAATGACAGGTACCGCAGGCCAAGGCGCCGCCGCATTGCGCCACGATACCATCGATGCCGCTCCTGACGGCCACAGCCATCAGAGTCTCACCCTCCTGCGCCTTAACACGCGTCTCGCGGCCAGCGGAATCGATGAACACGATTTCACACATTGTATTCTCCATATTTTCGGTAAGCCCGTTCACGCGGCAATGAGACGAATATCCAGACGTTGTGGACCGCGCACCGAGAGCCCGCGCTTGTAGGCGGGACTGTCATCCAGCAGTTCAATCGCGCAGGTGCGTCGCAGGAGCGTCGAGAAAATGATCTCCATGTCCAGCCGCGCGAGATGATTGCCGAGACAGAAATGCGCGCCGCCGCCGAAGGCCAGATGGCGGTTGGGGGTGCGCTCGACATTGAACACATCGGGCGAGTCAAATTGCTCCGGATCACGATTGGCCGCGCCATAAAGCAGGCCGATCTTCGTGCCCTTAGGCAGTGGCGTGCCGGCAATCGTCTTTTCTTCCGTCAGGTAGCGATGAAAGAATGGCAGCGGTGACTCGAAGCGGAACATTTCCTGGATGGCAGTCGGCATTGCGGCTTGGGTTTCCCGCAGCTTGCTCAGAGCATCGGGATATTGCATCAAAGCATGCATGCCGCTACCCAGCACATCGATGGTCGAGCCATGTCCGGCCATGAGAATCAGCATGCAGGTGGAGACGAGCTCGTCTTCGGTCAGCTCGCCGGCAAGATGTGCCTCGGTCAGCCGACAGAGAAGATCGTCGCGCGGATTGCGTACGCGCTCGGCGATGAGTTCCTTGAGGAGTTCGTAGAATTCCGTCGTCGCGCGTTCGGCGATCGCCTTGCGCTCGGCGCTGCGATCGACATCGAAATACTGCACGACCTCTTCCGACCACTTGCGCAGCTGCCCGGCATATTCCTCCGGCACGCCGAGAACCGCGCCGATGATGTGCCCCGGAACCTGCGAGGCGAGATCTTCGACGAAATCGATCGTACCTGCCTGCAGGAGACGATCGAGCAGGCGGTCGACGAAATCCTGTATCATGCCGCGTTGGCGCGCAACGAGTGCCGGGGTAAATTCACGGAACACCTTTCGGCGCAGCCGGTCATGGGTTTCACCATCGGAATCCAGAAGGCTGAATTGCACGAAGCGCGAATGGTTCGGCATGTCGTGCCAATTCTGCCGAACCTTCTGCTCCTGTATCTCCGCCGGGGAAAGAAAGAATTCGAGCGAGCGCACCAGCGTCTTGTCAGCGGCAGCAACGGCTACATCCTGATAGCGCGACAGCAGCCATATGTCGAAATTCTCGTAATAGACGGGACCGGGAGTGGCGCGTAGCTCACGGTAAGCGGCATAGGGATCGTCAGTGAACGCTTGGCTGAGCGGATCGAATGCTGGGGTTGCCGTCGGCATGATCAGGACCTTTGTCCATTCTGGTTTATCGCCGTAGAATACAGCGGCACGGCATGAAAAGACATGGATGCCAACCGCAGCCATATGGATAAAACTCTCATTCCCCAATAGGGTTAGGTCGCCATGACCGATAAAGCGACTTCACCAGCAACCCTCCCCGTCCTCCCCGTTGACGACGTTTTCTTCCAGACTCCGGGTAAGTTGTCCCGCGCCTTTCCCTACACGCTTCTCGCCGCCGGACGCCGGATCTGTACGCCAGCGGAAATGCCGATCGCCCACCGCTTCAACCATCACACCCTGATCCTTACCCTCGGCGGAAAAGGCCTGTTGCAGGTCAACGGAGCTTCCAGCCTGCTGCATGAAGGGACAATCGCGTGGCTGGACTCCTCAATGTTGTATTCGCATCGCTGTGAGCCACGCCATGCGCACTGGTCCTATCTATGGGTGGGATTTGTCGGATATGGGCTCGATACTCTGTTTGACAGCCTTGGCGTGGTGGCCAATCCGGTTTTCGACATGA
The DNA here is from genome assembly GCF_030182525.1 of Rhizobium pantanalense. Taxonomy (NCBI): domain Bacteria; kingdom Pseudomonadati; phylum Pseudomonadota; class Alphaproteobacteria; order Hyphomicrobiales; family Rhizobiaceae; genus Rhizobium; species Rhizobium pantanalense. The sequence goes on along the minus strand of NZ_JAQJCH010000009.1, from coordinate 144,885 downwards.
AGACTGTGCACAATCTACAAGGCATGTTCGAGGGAATCCTCGGTGAAGTGGAAGGAAGAGGCTTCATTGCCGACGGCCAGTGCTTCGCCTTGCTCGCCCAGTTGATCTCTTCACTGGTATCGGAGCGGGCCTACAATGGTGACGTTGGCGGCGCCGTTCAGCGCCTGCAGCGGGTCATGGAGACGGTTCGAGCCGATCTGGCGCGCGCCTGGACGGTGGCAGAGCTCGCGCCTGCCGCCAATATGAGCCAAGCACAACTGTTCCGCCGCTTCCGTCAGAGAACGGGAACGACGCCTATCGACTGGCTGCGGCACGAGCGCGTAAATGCCGCCAAGCGGCTACTGGTGGTAACGGATGAGCAGATCGGCAAGATCGCCGCTAGATGCGGCTACCCCGATCCATTCCACTTCGCCCGTGACTTCAAGAAGCTGGTGGGCGTCACGCCGAGCGAGTTTAGACGCCAGGGCGAGAGCGACAGACCACGCCGATCCTGAGGTGATTGAGTGCCTCTCAGCTTACGCTTGAAGAGGTATTTCATGACAGAACCATCTCGATTGGCTTGAGACATATGACGCGATAGAAGTCTGGCGTGCATGCCAGATTATTCGAAATGCATGCCGCGCTCTAGCCGGAGATTAAGAAGTGACGACCGAACAAAGCGTCCTGCGCATTTCCATCATCGTGACGTTCGTTCTGGCCGTAGCCGGTATCCTCTTCGGCATTCTCTCCGGCTCTTATGCGATCGTCTTTGACGGCGTCTACGCGCTTACCGATGCAAGCATGACGATCGTGGCGTTGATCGTTTCCAATCTGATCATATCCTCCGCGACGAACACCACATCCGCCGGCAAATTCGCCAAGCATTTCACCATGGGCTTCTGGCACCTCGAGCCGATGGTGCTTGGCCTCAATGGCGTCCTCCTGACGGGAGCCGCGGTCTATGCCCTGATCAACGCCATCGGCAGCATCATGGCCGGCGGCCGTCATCTCTCTTTCGATCAAGCCATCATCTACGCGGTGCTGACCATGATTATCGCCTTCCTGATGGCGGCCTATGGCAACCGCGCGAACAAGACGCTCAGATCCAATTTCATCGCACTGGACGCCAAGGCCTGGATCATGACAGGCTGCCTGAGCGGCGCGCTGCTGCTTGCCTTCATCTTCGGCTTTTTCATTCAGGGAACGAACCTGCAATGGATATCGCCCTATGTCGATCCGGTCGCTCTGGCTCTCGTCTGCCTCATCGTCATTCCCATGCCGATCGGAACGATCAAGCAGGCATTCGCCGACATCCTGCTCGTGACACCTGCGGATCTTCGGGAACATGTCGATCGCGTCGCGACCGACATCGTTCGACGCTACGATTTCTTATCCTACCGCTCCTATGTCGCGCGGGTCGGCCGCGGCAAGCAGATCGAACTCTACTTCATTGTTCCGCCGGATAGACCGGCGAAGAAGCTGGAGGAATGGGACCATATCCGCGACGAAATCGGCGAAGCGATCGGCGACGAAGGACCGGACCGCTGGTTGACGATCGCTTTTACGACGGATCCGGAATGGGCGGATTGAGCAGCCGCTAGCCCCGCCAATCCTTGAACACTTCGGCGAGAAAATCGACGAAACTGCGCACCTTTCGATCCGACGTAGCGCGTCTTGGAAAGAGTGCATTGAGCTCGATATCATCGGCTCGCTGCCATTGCGGGAGAACCGCTTCGAGTTCGCCCCGCGCAAAATGCTGCGCGGCGAGTTGAGGCGATACCAGCGCTATGCCTGCACCGGCAACGGCCTGGCGGATGATGGTCGTTACCTCGTTCGACATCAGGATCGGCTTGACGACGACCTCGGCCACATTGCTAGCCTCGTCGAGCAAGCGCACCGTCGCCAAAGATGTGCCGGCGCTCATCATCATCACGGCATGCTCCCTGAGATCCTGTGGACGTTCCGGTCGGCCGAACCTGTCGAGATAGGCGGGGCTTGCGGCGAGGTGGGCGCGAGACCGTCCGAGTGTGCGCACAGAATAGCCGGAATCGGAGAGCGGTCCCGTTCGCAGTGCCACGTCGAAGCCGTGCTCGATCAGGTCGAGGGGATAATTGTCGTAAGTCAGGGCCAGCTGCACCTTTTGATAGTTCTGCCGAAACTCGCCCAGCCTTGGCTCCACGACACTCAGGCCGAGCGTATAGGGCATAAGGACGCGCAGCATACCCTGTGGCTCGATGCGCACCGCGCGTGCTGTCTGGTCCGCCTCCTCCAGTATCTCCTCCGCCCTGATGCAGCGCTCGTAATAATCGCGCCCGGCATCCGTGACCGATACACGCCGGGTCGTGCGATACAACAATTGAACGCCGAGATCGTCCTCGAGCTGTTTCACGCGGCGGCTGACGCTCGTCAAAGGCAGCCGCAGTTGTGTCGCGGCGGCCGTGAAACTGCCGCGTTCCGCAACGCGCAGAAAAATCCGAATGCTCTCGAGGTCCCTGGCCATATTCTACCGTTTTCAGCAATAATATATCCTGAATTTACGCCATTATCCTTATTCGTCCATACCGTTATGGCTACGCGCATGACCGTGGCACCTCTTAACTCAGCACGACTATTCAGCTCTTTGGCACATGGACTTGCGTCGCCACCGTGGTTGACGCGGCCGGCGGTGGGTTTCGCGCTGCGAACGACCGCAGCGTCGCTCGTCGCGCTCTATATCGCCTTCCTGCTCAATCTCGATGATCCGAAATGGGCGCCGATGACGGTCTGGATCGTTGCTCAATCCAACCGCGGCATGAGCCTTTCAAAAGGCCAATACAGAATTTTGGGCACGGTCATCGGGGCCGTCGCTGCGGCGACCATGGTCGCGCTTTTCGCGCAGGCGCCGGAGCTGTTCCTTCTGTCGCTCGCCCTATGGCTGGGACTGTGCACGGCGCTCGCCACCGGCTTGCGCAATTTTCGCGCCTACGGTGCCGTGTTGGCAGGATACACCGCGGCTATCGTTGCATTCGATTCCATCGGTTCACCGATCGAAGTCTTCGACATTGCGGTGGCACGGGTGATCTACATTGCCCTCGGGATCATGACGGAAGCGATTTTCACCACCATCTTCGCGCCAGGCACTCCATTGCAGGAAACACAAAACCGCCTGGCAACATATCTCCGACAGGTCTGCGATCTCTGCGCGCGCGCATTGCGTGGCCAGACCAACACTTCGGGTTTCCAGCGGCTGCTGACGGGCGCGTTGGAACTGGATGCCGCTGCGGAATATGCCGCTACAAGCTCCCGTTCCGTGCGCAGCCGTTTTGGCCATTTGCGCGGTGCTGCAGTCGCGATGCTGACCCAGATGGCGATCGCCCAATCTCTGCGCGAGCATCTGGCAGCGCGACCAGATCTCGATGAATCTCTCGTCGAAAAAACAGCTATGACGCTTGACGCCATCGGCTCCGCATCACCGGTCGCTTCCAATATCATTGCCGGATTGCGGGCAGATGTTCGGATTGCACTCTCCGAAACTGCTGTCGCCTCCGATCATGCGATCCCGCCTCGGCTTCTGATCCTGGATCACCTCGACAGGCTGCTTGAAGCCGCCCATGGCGCACTCACGCGACAGGCCCTGTTCTCGGACGAGAAAGCCCCCTCCTCAAAGCTAAAGCTCTCCTTCCACGTCGATTATCGCGACGCAGTTCAAAACGGCATTCGCACCTTCGTCGCCATCATCATCGGATCGTGGTTCTGGATCGCAACCGCCTGGCCATCCGGCCCGAGCTTCATCGTCATCCTCGGTGTCATATGCGCCCTGTTTGCCACCCGGCCCAATCCGGTCGTCGGCGGAATGGGTTTCCTCAAAGGAGGGCTCGTCGCGGTGATTGCGGCAGCGATCTGCAATTTCGCCATCCTGCCGATGCTGTCGGACTTTACCGAACTGGCCATAGTCATCGGCATCATCATGTTTGCAACCGGCCTTGCCATGCGCAACGTCCGCACTGCCGCCCTGGCAACGAGCTTCGCCTTCCTGTTTCTGGATCTGGTCGGCCCGGATAATACCAGCCGCGCCGATGCAGCTTCTTTCATGAACGGTGCCCTGGCGCTGATCCTTGGTGTGGGAGCGGGGGTACTCGTCTTCACGCTGCTCTTTCCATCCAACCTGCCGGCAAAGAGGCGACGCCTGCAAAGCGCCACGCTGCGCGACCTGGCGGATATCGGCCGGTCCCCGGTCCATTGGACGAGAGAGCATTGGCTGAGCAGGACGGCCGACCGCCTGGCAGGCCAGGCCGCGACGAATGTCGGTGTTCCCGAGAAGCAGGGGGAAGACGAGCTAAGGGGAATGCTTGCCGCACTTGCAATCGGCGAGGCTGCGATCACGCTCGCCGAACTGGCAAGAGAGCACCCTCATCTTGCCAAACCACTGAACGTCGTGCTGCGTCAGCTCGGCCGCGGCGATCCTGCTCGTCTCGCAAAAGTCTCGCGCGCGGCCGCCCGACATCTTTCCTACTCGATCAGCAAGCCCGACATCTCGACCCGCCACACGCTGATCCGTGCTGCGACCCAGCTCGACACGATCGCCTCGGCAGCATCGAACCACGTCGATTATCTTCGCCAAAAGCGAACCGCCTGAAAGCGTTAGGCACTCTCGGTATCCGCTGCCGGGAGCGCCCCGGCCGATATCCGCTTGCGCCGTGCCGAGCCGAGCACGACGCCCTGCACGCGGCGCGTAAGCGGCTTCTCGATACCTCTGAAGAGCGCCAGGGCCAGCAGGGCAGCAGCGAGCGTCGAGAAGCCAGCGAACAGACCAAGCGGTAGAGCCCCTCCGATCACTTTCGCCCAAATGGCTCGCATGGGTCGCAGGATAAAGGGATGGGCGAGGTAGAGGCTATAGGAGGCATCTCCCAAAGCTACACTCCAAAGGACAGGTCTCTTGTGAGGCAAAACAGGACCGATTGCGGCAGCAAGAACGAACAGAGCTGCAGGCAAACCGCTTCGCAGGAATTGCGGCAAGGCTGCATCGTTCCAAAGTGTGGAGACATGAACGAAGCCAAGAAGCCCTATGGCCACGAGCCCGAACGCACTACCCTTGCCAATCCTCACGCCGCTGCGGAAAATCAGAGCGACATAGACGCCAAACAGGAACTCCAGAATGATCGGGCTCGTCCAGAATGCTATCTGGACATGGCTGGGGTCAATGAGATTTCCGAGGAGTGCCATGCCGACCATGAGCACCGACAGCCAGACGAGCCCCAGCCTTATCGGCAAAAGGAGCGCCAGTGCGAAGAACACATAGAACAGCATCTCGTAATTCAGGGTCCAGCCAAGTGCGAGCACCGGCCTGATCTCCCCCACGCCACGCCCGGAGGGAATGAAGAAATAGGAGGCGAGAACATGGGATATGGAACCGACGGGAACGACGAGCAGCGAGGGTGCCGCGAGCGCGCCAAGCAGCATGATACTCGTCAATAGCCAATAGAGGGGGACGACGCGAGCGCAACGCCGCAAAAAAAAATGCAGCGGAGCACCGCTCTTGCCGAACTCTGATGCCGCAGTGTGGGTCATGATGAAGCCGGAAAGAACGAAGAAGATGTCGACGCCGAAACCGAGATTCCAGGCAGAGCCATCGACCGCTGCACGTCCTGTCGCTGCTGCAAGGATCTCTGTTTCGTGCAGAGCATGGGCGATGACCACGGAAGAGGCTGCGAGCGCGCGCAGCACCTGAAGGTTCACGAGCATATGGGCGGATTTGCCGGCATTGCCGCCCGCATCTCGTCCCTCAGATATTTCCTTATAAAACCTCACCGGAAAGCTCAGCGAATATTGCCCTGGATCTCCATTTGGTATCCATGACAATATAACAACTCGTCGCCGCACGCATAAATCGGCAGCCTGCCTTAGATTACAGTTATTCTTCAGTTAATATTTCAGACATTAGGCAGGATAAGCCGTCGCCAGCATGATATGTGCTTGAATTTTTGCAGCAACTTCGCCGCTACCGTGTCTGGCTTCGATTGCCGCGGCGACATAGTCGGTCGCAGCCTGCAGCTTCCCTGCTTCTCTGGCTTCGATTTCGTTGCGAAGCAGAGTTCCCTGACAATAAGCGACGGCCGGAAGACGCGGCGAGGATGCCCGGCTTTGCTCGGCCCTCGTTTCGATCACAATTTCGGAGAAGCCCGCGTTCTCGAGATCGCCGCGAATCCGATCCACATCGTGATAGCCATGCGGAGTGCGTGCCAGAAAGCGTGGCGGATCGTTCGGAAAAATCCGGGCAAGCGCGTTCGTGACATCATCCGCGAATATGTTCTCTTCGATGCGATCCCAGACATTGAACAGGAAATATCCACCGGGCTTCAGAACGCGCTTTGCCTCGCGATAGGCTGCGATGCGGTCCGGAAAAAACATGGCGCCGAACTGGCAGAAGACGAGATCGAAGGACGCATTTTCAAAGGGCAACGACTGGGCATCCGCCTGCCGCCATGTGATGCGGCCGTCGGGAGACTGTCGCGAAGCGGCGTAATCGAGCATCGGCTGGTTGAGGTCGGTGACGACATAGCTTGCGCCGGAGGATAGTTTCGGCGTCAATGCGCGGGTGACAACGCCGGTGCCTGCAGCGATTTCCAACACTGTGCCAGGCCGCAAGGACGCTGCTCGTTGGGCAATATCTGCCGCGTAAGGCTCGAAAATCAACGGCACCATATGGCGGTCGTAATTTTCCGGAATCGAGCCAGCGAATACCTTGTCTGCCTCCAACATCGCATCACCCGCTGCGCGCCTGATAAAGCCCAATATTAGCACATCGCAGCACACGCGTCATTCAGGCTCTGAAGACACCCAATCGCGCGGAACCGGTCTATTCAGCCCGCCTCACCGCGCGCAAGCACGTCCAGAAGCTGGCTGGTGTTGTCGATGGAGAATTGCACGCGCTCGCCCGGCCAGACGGATTCCGAATAGGAAATCGGCGTGCCCTTGAGATCGACGTCCACCTTTCTCGACACAGCCACCGGCTGAGACATGGACTGGCAGAGCTGCTTCGCCTCCTCGCTTGTCGGCAGACGGACGACGATATCCGTGCGCAGGCGGATATAGTCGGGGATGCCATATTCGGCCAGAATGACGGTGACGCTTCGCCCGCTACGCCGCGCCTCGTCGAAACCTGGAAAACGGCGCACCGGATAATAGGCATGCGAATAGTTGATCGGCTCCTCGTCGGCAAAACCGCGGCGGACGATATGATAGACAGGTTCGCCATGTGGAAGCCGCAAGGCCTCTGCGATCAATTCTGAAGCCGGGACAACCTCCTCGTGAATAGCCTGGCCGAGCGGTTCCCTGCCCTGATCGAGCAGGTTCTGGGAAAAGCGCGTGCGTTCGGACAGGCGGTAATCAAGACGGCTATCCCTGACAAAGGTTCCACGCCCCTGCTCGACCAGCACGAGCCCTCGGCTTTCGAGACGGGAAATGGCGCGCCGTATGGTGTGACGTCCGACGCCGAAACGTTCCATCAGGTCGGATTCCGTCGGAAGCTGCGCCTTTGGTGACAGGCGACCGGTCAGGATATCCTCCGCAATATCGCTTTCGACCTGTTGCCATTGCCCGTGCAGCAATTTCTTCTCCATGCTTGCCTTCCGAATTCAACCATGTCATTCGAATGTCATATATCGGCTACAGCATCGATTTTCAATCTGTGCCCGATATATCGGAAATCCAACAAACGGCGGCCAAAGTCAGTTTCGCCATCGGACTTTAGCGCTAAGCCACGCTTCCCTTCATATCGGTGTCACTCGCCATCGTTAGGTAAATATCCGAATGTTTTATTTATCATTCGGGTGCAGAGCGGGCTTGGGGGCCGCTGATGGCAACAAGCCTGTTGTCGATCGTCCCCGTTCTCTTGATCTTCCTGCTGGTGCAGCGTTTCATCGTCGATGCGCTGGCACCAGGCATCGATGACAGATAGGCGGATGCATGCCCCGAGTAATCGTAATCGGATCGGTAAACCACGATCGCATATGGCAGCTGGATGCACCGCTGGTTCCGGGCGGACGCATACAATTTTCATCCCGCGCGACCCGGCTCGGCGGCGGCGCCTTCTATACCGGCCTGCAATTGCTGGAACTGGGAGCGGACGTCGCCATCGTTTCCAGGCTGATGCAGGACGAACAAGGGCAAACCGCGTTGCGATCCCTTTCGACGGCCGGCTTCCATACCGAATACATCATGATGGCACCCGGAAAGACGGCACCGCTGGAAATTTTCCTTGAGCCGAGTGGAGAGCGGACGATCCTCGCACCGACCGGGCGATCTCAGCAGTTGACGGCAGCCGGCAAACTGTCGGGTGCAGGCGTCTATATCAATGCCCTCGCCCTCGACGAAAGCCTCGTCGAACAGATCGGCGCGCAGCCGCTCGTCCTCTCGCAATTTCCGCTGCGGCCGGCAACGCCGCGTCCGGCCGACTACGTCATCTCCTCGCGCGACGATGTTCCGGATGATCTCAATCTCGCCTGGCAGCGGGCCGGCCAGATCGCCGGTTCGCGCCTGAAGATGCTGGTGCTCACGGATGGCACCCGCCCCATCACCCTGTTTGACGGCTTGCAGGCGGTAGAAGTCGAGCCGGCTGCAAAGGTCGATACCAGCGACACCATCGGTGCTGGCGACCGCTTTGCCGGCTCTTTCCTGTTTGCCTTGCTGCAGGGGCAGGCACCGGCGGCGGCGGCGCGGGAAGCAAGCCGCATCACAGCGGAATGGCTGCGCCGGCGCAGTGCCTAGGGATTCGCTGCACTCCGAAAATCTCCTCGATCAAGGCAAAACGTCGTGGACAATTCATTCGAATGATTATAGTAATCATTCGAATATTTGAAAGCCCCGCTCCCGAACAAATTCTGATGCCCGAGGAAAAGATGATGACTGAGGAGAAGACTGGCAATCCGGTCAGCGCATCCTATACGCATGCGCAGGCGCTGGAAATTCTCGCCGCAGGTCGGCCGGCGAACGTAAAGGCCGCAGCCGAAAGGGTGCTCGATACGCTCGGTGAAGTCGATGTCGTCGTGAACCGCACGGGCCTTGCCATGCTGCCGCTGATCGATACCGTTCGCAGCACCGCCTTCCATCTCGGCGAAGTTCTGGTGTCCGAAGCGCATATCCGCGTGCCGGATCGCGCTGTGGAAGGTTATGGCGCAGTGGTCGGCCGGGATCTCGAACACGCCATGGGCATGGCGGTCATAGATGCCGCAATCGCTGCCGGCCACCAGGCCGATCTCGTCCTTGAGCTCCTAAATACCGAACAGCGCCATCAGGAAGAAGAAGACCGGCGGCTCCTTCAGAAAGTCGAAGCAACCCGCGTGCAGATGGAGACATTCTGACCATGGCACACAATCTCCAGCCGACCCTCGACGATACGCGCACCAACGCCACCTTTGAGGAACTCATGTGGGCGCTGAGCCGGCCCGGGCAGCCGCGGGAACTACCCGCCGAAGGCTTCTGGCCGCTCGCCGAAAGCCTGCTCGATCGCGAATGCAGCTTCCATGTGGCAGATAATCCATCTCTGGACCTGAAAATGGCCGCAACCGGGGCACGGCGGATGCCGCTTGCCGATGCGGATTATATCTTTGCGACCATCGGCTCTGCCGAGAGTGTCGAAGCCCTGTCGAGATTGCGCATCGGCAGCCTGCTTTATCCGGATGACGCAGCGACTCTGTTTGCTCCCGCGCACTTTGGTTCCGGGCAACAACTGCGCCTTACCGGCCCCGGCATCAAGGACAGCGTCACAGTCTCGGTCGAAGGCATCGATCCTGCCTTCTGGCAGATGCGTGCCAAGGTCATCCGTTATCCGCTCGGCTGGGATCTCTATCTCATCGACGGCAAGCGCCTGCTCGGCATTCCCCGTTCCACAAAAATCGAGGTGCTCTGATGGCCTATGTGGCAACCCGCGGCGGCGAATACGCCATCGAACAGGCGGAACGGCTTTTCCGCGCCGATCTCGGCCCGATCACGCGCGAGCGCGTCGAGGCCGTTCGGACCGGGCTTCCCTATCTCATCGATCGGTTGATGGGTGAAGCCTCGCTTTATGAACCCGACCTCGCCGCTCTGGCGCTCGCCCAGGCCGGCGGCGATCTCTACGAGGCGATCCTGCTGCTGCGCGCCTACCGCACGACGCAGCCACGCATCGCCGTCGCCGAACCTGTCGGCCAGCCGGATCTTCTGACGGTCCGACGCATCTCGGCCGCCTTCAAGGATATTCCCGGCGGCCAGATATTGGGGCCGACGCTGGACTACTCCCACCGCCTGCTTCAGGTCGACGTGTTGCAGGGCAATGATTATGTCCCGGAACCGGTGATCCCGGCTGCCAAGCCGGCGCCAGCGACGCAACCCTCACTGACCAGCTGGCAGAAGGCACAAGGGCTTATTCCGAATCATCCGGTCGAAACCGTCGCGCCTGAGGAAATCCCGGATCTGACGCGCGAGCCGCTGCTGTTTCCAGCAGCACGCGCCCACAAGCTCCAAAGCCTGGCCCGCGCCGACACCGGCGGCACGCTGGCGCTCGGCTATGCCACCATGCGCGGCTATAGCGCTGTGCATCCGACGGTCAACGAGCTGCGCCTGGCCTATGCGCCTGTTCGCCTGCGCCATCCATCGGGTACAATCTTCAGCGCGGGCCGCGTTCGTGTGAGCCAGACCGAAGTCATTTCCAAGGCGAAGGAATTGCAACTGGGCTTTTCGGCGACCTTTGGCTGGAACGAGGTGAAGGTGATCGCGGCGGCAACGCTCGACCTTGCCTCCAATCAACCCAATCCGCATCCGGCCGCCAATGAGGAATTCGTTCTCTATCACACCGAGCCGGTCGAAAGCTCCGGCTTCTGCATCCACTTCAAGCTTCCGCACTATGTGACGTTCCAATCGACCCTCGATGCGCTCCGCCGCGTCAAGACCGACAAGGACGCTGCCGCCGCAAAGCCGGTCGTCACCGAAAAGCTTGCCGCACAACAGGAGGAGGTCGCGCTATGAAACTTCAGGAACTGACCAAGCCCTGGATGGCCTTCAACTACGGCTTTCTCGATGAATCCGCCAAGCGCGAAATGCGCCGCCGCATTCTGAAGGCGATCGCCGTACCTGGCTATCAGGTGCCCTATGCCAGCCGCGAAGTGCCAATCGCGCGCGGCTGGGGAACGGGTGGCCTGCAGGTGACGCTGACGCTGCTCAAGCCCACATCCGTCGTCAAAGTCATCGACCAGGGATCGGACGATTCCGTCAATGCCAGCAGCATCCGCAAGTTCGTGGCGCGGGTTGGCGGCGCCGTCGAGACGGAAGACACGATGGCCGCAACCATCATTCAGTCCCGCCACCGCATTCCGGAGGAAAAGCTGCGCGAAGATCAGGTCCTGGTACTGCAGGTTCCGAATCCGGAACCGTTGCGCCCGGTGCAGCCGGATATGTCCGTCGCCCGCGAAATGCATGGCGATGCCGATTATGGGCAGCTGTGGCTGGTGCTCTACGAACAGCTCGTCAAATCGGGGCGGATCATGCAAGGGTCCAGCTATCCGAGCATGGTCAACGGCCGGCATGTGATGACGCCATCGCCGATCCCGCGCTGGGACGTGCCCAAGCTCAATCAGGCGGGCCACCTGACAATCCTGTCCGCCGGCCGCGAGAAGCGCATCTTCGCCGTGCCGCCCTATACGCGCGTCGAACCGCTTATTTTCGATGATGTGCCCTACCGCGTCGAAGATCACCAGGACAAGACCTGCTACCGCAGCAACGTCACCGGCTTCTTCATGAACGAGCTGCCGCAGGAGGATGGCTCTTCACAATACGAACTGTCCGACAGCCATTTCGGCGTGAAGCACATCCGCAAGTTGGAAGCCGAAGCGGTCGAGATCGGCGAGACCTGGTACAAGAATGGAAGGATGGACTGATGGCCGCGCTTGATACCACCCAATCGGCAGAGCTGACCCGCCAGCCGCCGCGGCTGATGTTGGCCGAACCCATCCTGACGATGCGCGGCATTGCGCGCAACTATGGCAATGTCACCGCTCTCGGCGGCGTCGATGTGACGGTCTATCCGGGTGAAGTTCTCGGCATTGTCGGCGAATCCGGCTCCGGCAAGTCGACACTGCTCAGGATGATGAACCTTGAGGATACGCCCGACACAGGCATCTATAATCTTGCTCTTCCCGGGCACGAGGGCCGCAATCTGTTTACGCTCGACCGCTTCGGGCGGCGAATGCTGAGAGCGCATCATATCGGGATCGTCTATCAGAATCCGCATCTCGGCCTGCTGATGAACCACACCAGCAGCGGCAATGTCGCCGAGCGCCTGCTGATTGCCGGCAACCGCAATTTCGCCGAGCTGCGCGAACGGGCGCGCCAGTCGCTCGATGCCTCCGAATTTCCGATCGAGCGCATGGACGCCCGGCCGAACGAGCTTTCCGGCGGCATGCAGCAGCGCGTCCAGCTCGCCAAGGCAATCGCGCTCGAGCCGGCCGTCCTGCTGCTCGACGAGCCGACGACCGGCCTCGACGTCAGCGTCCAGGCACTGGTGCTCGACACGCTGAAGCGGCTGCAGCGTGAGCGTTCCATCACCATGGTTCTGGTTTCGCACGATCTCGGTGTCATCCGCACGATGGCAGACCGGGTTATGGTCATGCGGCGCGGCAAGGTCGTGGAACAGGGCCTGGCCGACCAGATCTTCCAGGATCCGCAGCACGCCTACACGCAGCAGCTCGTTCACGCCAAGCTTTGAGGGAAACGCTAGAGATGAATATTCAGGTTTCCGCCAGACAGGCCGCATCTCCGGTGCTGCGCGTCCAGGGCCTTTCGAAGCAATTCGAAATGCATCACCTCAAGCGCACGCTGTTTGCCTTCGAGAATATCGAATTCGACCTGAATGCGGGTGAATTCATCCTGCTTAAGGGCGAGAACGGCGCTGGCAAATCGACGCTGCTGCGCACGCTCTACCGCTCTTACCTGCCGCGCGCCGGCCACGTCTATTATCACACGCAGGAAGGGATCATCGATCTCGCGACGGCGGCGGATGTCGACATTGCCGTGCTGCGCCGCCGCGAAATCGGCTTCGTCACGCAATTCCTCAATGCCCGCCCGCGCGTTGCGGCCGAAGAGATCGTTGCCGAGCCGCTGAGGCTGGCCGGTACGCCGCATTCCGAAGCCTTGGCCGAGGCGCGGCGGTGGCTCGATGCCTTCGGCGTCAAGAAGCAGCTCTGGTCAGCCTATCCCTCAACCTTCTCCGGCGGCGAGCAGCAGAAGGTCAATCTGGCCCGCGCGCTCATCCTGCCGCAGCGCCTGCTGCTGCTCGACGAACCGACCGCTTCGCTCGACTATTCCGCCCGCCGGGCACTGGTCGAAAGACTGACACAGCTCAAAGCGTCCGGCGTCGCGATGATCGGTGTCTTTCACCATCCGGACGATGTAAAGGCATTGATCGACCGGGAACTTCATTTGGAAGCCATCAAGATCGAGGACGAGCAAGACGATGTGGCTGAGTAATTTCGAAATTATATTACAGGATCGCGTGATCGAGCGCGGCGCTATCAGGATCGAGGATGGACTGATCGCTGAAATCAGCGAGCGGCCTGTCGAAGGAGCGGAAGTGGACGGGCACGGCCGGTTTCTGCTGCCCGGCTTTGTCGACATGCATGGCGATATGATCGAAAAATGCGTGGAGCCGCGCGTCAATGTCCGCATGCCGCTCGAACTCGGCGTCTACGACCTCGACAAGATGCTCGCCGCAAATGGCGTGACGACAGCCTACGCGGCCGTCGCCTTCACCCCGGCAACGTACGGCCATGTCCGCTCCATAGAGCATACCCATGCGATGATCGAAAAGCTCGCATCGATGCGGGAAGAGCTTTTGATCGACCACCGCATCCATGGCCGCTTCGAGGTGACATTCCTGCCTGCACTGAAAGAGGCAAAGACCCTGATCGACGCCGGCGCGCTCCACCTGATTTCGCTGATGGATCACACGCCGGGCCAGGGACAATATCGCGATATCGAGCTGCATATCGCCAATACGGCAAAGGCCAAGAAGATCAGCGAGGTGCAGGCGGCAGAACTCGTGAAACAGCGCATGGCGGCCCGCTCCGAGCATGGCGACAGCATGGACATCATCAACGGCCTGGCGGAACTGGCCCGCGAGCACGGCGTCGTGCTTGCCTCCCACGATGACGACACCGTCGAGAAGGCAGCACTGCTGCACAGCCTCGGTGCTGCAATCAGCGAGTTTCCGATCAATATCGCGACGGCCACCGAAGCAAGACGGCTGGGATTGGCGACGGCCATGGGCGCGCCGAACGCGCTGCGCGGCCTTTCCTATTCCGGCAATCTTTCCGCGCGGGAAGCCTATGAAGCCGGCGTGCTCGATATCCTTGCGAGCGACTATCACCCATCGGCCATTCTGCCTGCTGTGATCGCGCTCGCGGAAGTCGGCAAGGGCGGCCTTCCCGCCTCGGCGGCATTGGCAAGCGCCAACCCGGCAAAGGCACTTGGCCTGAATGATCGCGGCCGCATCGCCGAGGGGCTACGCGCCGATCTCGTGATCGCAGAACGCGGCCGGGTACCGCGGGTGCGCGGCACGATCCGCGGCGGCAAGATGGTCTGGTCGGACGGAACCATCAAGAGTTTCTAAGCCATAAGGCAAGGCAGGCGTACCGAGCAGCACCGGTCGTCGGCGGGAGAGAGGGAACACCTTCCCGCCAATCCGCCTCACATGGCCCTCTGCGGATGCGGCGATCCTTCATAGGCGCCCCAGATCGACTGATCGAAATTGATCGTGGCGCCGGTCATCAGACCGGATTCCTCCGATGACAGGAAGGCGACGGCGCGTGCGACCTCGGCCGGATCGACCAGCCGGCCGAACGGCTGCTCGGCGGCGGCTTTTGCCAGCCAATCCTCCGCAGCCCCATGATATTCGCGTTGAATGCGATCCTCACCATCGCTCGACATCCAACCGATATTGAGCGCGTTGACCCTGATACGGTTCCTGAGCAGCGAGAAGGCTGTATTGCGGGTCAGCGTATCCAGCGCGCCCTTGGAAGAGCAATAGGCGCTGATGAAGGGCTGGCCGGCCATCGCCGACATCGAAGAGATATTGACGATCGTGCCTTCGATGCCATTGGCGATCATATTCTTGATCGCGTCCTGCATCAGGAAGAAGGGTGCGCGCACATTCACGGCGAACATCCGGTCGAACAGATCCGGATCGGTGTCGAGAATGGTGCCGCGGTCGGTGATGGCGGCGACATTGACGAGCGCATCGATGCGACCGAATTTTTCGACCGCTGTCGCGATGACTTTACGACAATCCTCGACTTGACCCAGATCGGCGGCAACGAAAGCGACCGGTATTTTATAGCGGTCGCCAATCTCCCATGCCTTCGCCTCGCCCTTGGCGGTACTGCGGCCGCAAATCGTCAGGCCGGCTGCACCCCGCTCGGCAAAGAGCCGCGCGACTTCCGCACCTAAGCCTTGCGTGCCGCCGGTCACGACGGCGAATTTTCCATCCAGTCGGCTCATTGGGTCTCAAGCCTCCCTGCGTGCGGCATGGGCGGCGATGAGTTCGGCAAATCGCTTTGCGTCCGTCCCGGCATCGATCGCCTCAGCCATGATCTGCGCCTGGGTTTTTGGCGCGAGGCCCCCGACCGGCGGATCGCTGTCGAGATTGGTCGGGAAGGCATAGCCCTCGGCCGTCGATGCGATCACGTTCGCAGCTTCTGCGCGGCTCAGCGTGCCGGCATTAAGCGCAGCGACAAGCGCAGGATAGACCGTCACCGACATGCGGCTGCGGTTGACGCTCTCCATCGCCCGCCCGAAGGCCGAGGAGACCTGCAGGAGATTGGCCATGCGATAGATGTCTTTCGAGACATTGTTACCGGCCCCATGCATGACGGCCGGATTGAAGAAGACGGCATCGCCCTTCTTCAGCGGCAATTGCACGTGATGTTCGGCGAAATAGGCCTGAAATTCCGGCCGGCCGAAGGCGATATAGCCTTCGAAGAAGGTCTGCGAATAGGGTAGGAACAGCGTCGGTCCACTTTTGAGCGGCATATCGCAATGCGCGACCGCGCCCTGCAGCGTCAGCAGCGGCGAGACGGCATGGATGTGGCCAGGATAGGCCTGCATCTGCTGCGGCGACATGAAGCCGAGATGATAGTCGCGATGCGGCTTCTGCGCGGTACCGCCGGGATTGACCCGGTTCATCTGTGCGGTCATCTGATAGCCGACTCCGAGCCAGGCCTCCGACACTAGGGCGACGGCAGTGGAGGCATAATAGCGGGCAAAATTTTCCGGATCCGTCAGGCAGTGTTTCTCCAGCGCATTCCAGATGCGGTCGTTGGCGCCGGGCTTGGCGAAATGATCGCCGGCCTCCTTACCCTTCTCTTTTTCCTCGCGGACGATGGCTTCGAACGCGGCAGTCGCGCGATCGACGACTGCCGTATCCGGCATGGCGTTCTTGATGACGACGATGCCAGGACCTGAGGTAAAGGCTTCTACCCACTCGGCCATCAGGGCGCGACGTTTGTCTTCATCCCCGGCGGCGCTGCGAACCTTGTCGCCATCATAGATGAGGATGTTTTTCTCGATCCCCGCCGCCAATGGCCAGTCCGCCAGATTGGCGGTCTTTTCGACCAGACCTTTGAAAGTATCGAAATTGCCGCAATCAGCCGACAACCAAACCTTTTGGCTTCGTCGGCTAGCGAGCGTCTGAGCGTCCATGGTGTTCTCCTCCCAAAGTGACGTTGGACTTATGAGGTTGATCCTAGTCTCGGTCGGACTTATGAGAAAGAGATAAAACCCCTCAAAAACACCTCAGAAAGAACAGCCTTGAAATCGCCTTTCCCATTGAAAGACATCGCGCTGCAGGCTGGTCTCAGCCTCGCGACGGTCGATCGGGTCATGCATGAACGCCAAGGCGTCCGCGCCGTGACCCGCACGCGGGTCGCAGCGGCGATTGCCGAGCTGGAGCGGCAATATGTGCAATCCGGCTTGGCGGGGCGTCGTCTCGTCATCGATGTCGTCATGGACACGCCGCAGCGCTTCTCGGCGGCCGTTCGCGACGCCTTCGAGGCTGAATTGCCCGGCATGCGGCCCGCGTCATTTTCCGCACGCTTTCATGTAGCCGAGACGATGGGCGAGGCCGAGCTTCTATCCATCCTGCGTGTCATACGCCGGCGCGGCAGCCATGGTGTCGTGCTCAAGGCCGCGTCGACGCCGGCCATTGCCGATTTCGCTGCCCAACTCATGGCAGCAAAGATCCCGGTTGTTACACTGGTGACCGACCTGCCGGAAAACTCCCGTATCAGCTATGTCGGCATGGACAATCGTGTGGCAGGTTCGACCGCCGCTTATCTGCTCGGCCGCATGGCCGGCGAACGAGCGGGCAAAGTGTTGGTGACACTGTCGAGCAGCCTTTTTGCCGGCGAGGACGAGCGTGAGCGCGGATTTCGCGATGTGCTTGCGGAGCGTTTCCCCCATCTTTCGGTCGTCCGAATTTCCGAAGGGTTCGGCGTCGACCGCACGACGGAACTGCTCGTCCGCGACGCGCTGGAACGCGAGCCGGACATCCGCGCGGTCTATTCGGCCGGCGGTGGCAATCGTGCCATCTTGAAAGCCTTTACCGAGGCCCGGCGCGAATGCTCGGTCTTTGCCGCCCATGATCTCGATCAGGACAATATCCGGCTGCTCGCCGCCGGCGAGATCACCTTCGTTATCCATCATGATCTGCGCCATGACGCGCGTAGCGCCTGCCAGCTCATGCTCGCCTATCACCGGATGCTTCCGGCCGATTTCCAGGTGGCGCCCTCGAGGGTTGCTGTCGCAACGCCGTTCGAGCCGGCGCATTGATCGAAAACTGCAGACGTGCGCTGAACGAGGGCGCGCGGGAAAACCGCTATTCGATCGCCGTGATCTCCAGTTCTTCCTTGCCAAGGGTCAGGACATCGCCAACCGTCTTTCCCATCAGCAATCTTGCAACGGGTGAGACGTAGGAAATCGATCCCGCCTTGGGATCGGCCTCGTCCTCTCCGACGATGCGATATTTTTGCACGCGGCCATCCTCACGGGTGTAGGTGACCGTGCTTCCAAAAGCGACGACCTCAGAGGAGGCCGGCGCCGGCATGACTTCGGCGGTTCGGACCCTTTCCGCGAAATAGCGCGCATCGCGCAATGGAATAGCCGTCTGCCGCCGGCGTTCGTTGATATCCTCGATCGCGCTTGCTGCTTCATAGGCTTTGCGCGCGTCCTGAAGCTGCAATTCCAGAGCCTTCAGTCCCGCCTCGGTGACGCGGTTCGGATGCGGGGAAATCGGCCGGTCGGGCAACACGGTTTCGGCTGCCGTTTCAGCGCTTTCTTCCTTCATGAACGCAGTGCTCAATTTCAAACTCCATTGCGAAGCGCTAAACGTTGAAATCCCGTCGGGATTGTCTTTTCCATGAACAATTTAGACGACCTGTCTTTAACCATGGGAAGCAAGTCGACCCCATACTATAGACCAGATGGCAATGCTGGAGGAATAGAACAGCCGATAGAAAGCCTAGATCGCCGAAGAGGCCGGATTCCCGGCAGCGGACATAGCCAACAGGGTTGTTGCAACGATCTCTAAAACGATTAGTCTTCAAGGCAGCTAACAACGGATACAAGGTTTCCATGTAACGGAGACTTTGAGACGGCACCCAACTTCAGAGAGATCGATGATCAGCCTCGGTGTTTTGACGACTTATATATTGGTGGTATTTGGCCTGATGGTCATTCCAGGGCCTGCCACGTTGCTCACGCTCGCCAGGGCGGTCAGTGGCGGCAAGCGCGTGGGATTGGCTACCGGCGTTGGAATCGCCGCCGGCGATCTCTTCCATACGATGATGGCGACCTTCGGATTGTCGGCATTGCTGGCCACATCCGCGCTGGCCTTCGAGATCGTCAAATATGCCGGTGTCATCTATCTGATCTATTTGGGTTTCAAGGCTTTTGTCGAGAAAAGCGGTAGCATCGACCTGCCGACTGCTCAGGCTATTACTCCCATGCGCGCGTTTCGGCAGGGTTTCTTCACCGAGATCCTCAACCCGAAGACAGCGCTTTTCTTCCTGGCCTTCCTACCGCAGTTCATCCATCCGGAAAGCGGGTCCGTCATCGGGCAATTCGCGCTGCTGGGAGCGATCTTCGTCATCCTCAGCATCGGCGTGACCTCGCTTCTGGCGGTCGGTGCCGGCTCGATCGGTGGTTGGCTGCGCCGCAACCGCACCATCGGCCGATGGCAGGGAAAGGTCATAGGCACGATCTATATGGCATTAGGCCTGAGGCTCGCGCTGCAGCAGCAGTGATCGCCCTTACTGCGACAAAGGAAAATCAAACCGCCCGCCGTTTGACGACGCAGAGGTTCATCTCAGAGCGGAGGCGAAAGCCCATCGCTTCATAGAGCGCAATTGCGGGGGCGTTCGTGGTGTAAGCGTGCAGATAAGCGGTTTCACCTCGAGCTGCGATCTCACCAGCCACGAAACGGAAAAGCAAGGTGCCGAGGCCGCGCCCCTGAAAATCAGGATGGGTGCAGAGGCCGCTAAGCTCGGCAAATCCTGTCTGGCGCATGCGCTGACCTGCCATGGCGACAAGACGCCCATCGATCTTCACGCCCCAGAAGGAACCGAGGCTCTGCGCGCGCAGCGTGAAGGGGCCAGGCTTCGTGAGCGTGGCAAGCGCCAGCATATCGGCGGCATCGGCCTCCGTCAGCGGCACGACCCGGCGATCCGAGATCCGCTCGGAAGGGCGCTGCGCCATCATCTGCACGAGCCTAGCACTGGAAAGGGTCACCAAACCTTCCGGAACGATGATGGGTTCGGCTTCAACGATCGCCATGACCTCTTCTCCGGAAGGCAGCCTTGCCAGAGCTTCGAGACTTTCGACCGAATTATCCGCAGACGCCGCAAAGGGCACGATGGAAGGCGGGTAGCGGCGCGCATGCGCGTTGCCCTCTGCCAGTGACGCGTGGGCGGTTTCGAGGGCACTCCAGATCGGGCGGTCGAGAATGTGGCTCATCATTGCTGCTCCTTGCCGAGGTTGCCGCGTCGCTTGAGCGGAGCTTCGGCCAACCCGTCCTCGATTGCGGCCAGTTGTTGCAATATCGGCCCGGAAAGATCGCCGCAGAGCTCACGGACCGCCTGCTCTATGCGCGGCCAGACGGATTTTTTCGAATAATCGATAAGTTCCTGTCCCTTGGAAGTCAGCGAGATCAGACGACGACGCTGGTCTTCGGTCGAGGCCTGCATGTCGACATAGCCCAACTCCAGAAGCTGTGAGACGGTGCGCGTCGCGCCCGGCTGTGTGATACCGGCAGCCTGGGCAAGTTCGCCGATCGTCAGCGGACCGGCGCGATCGATGGCTGCGAGAAACGGATACTGGGCAGACTGCAGAGAGACGTCCAGCTCCTCCATGATCTGCTGCGTGTCGGCCTGCAGACGCTCGCCGATCCGGCGAAACCGGCTGCCGAGACAGAGGAAGCCCATCGCCCTCACAATATCTTCAGTCAAAGCGATCTCCATTTCACAATTTACATAACTATTTATATAACACCTTATGTAAGCGCGATCAAGCCACTGGTGGTCACTTGGAGGATACGGACATACAATCTCAATGATTGCACTCATCGAGCAGTCCCCGACTTTTACACATCGCTGCCATCCGAAGGCAGACTAACGCTGGGGTCGTATATTGTTTGAATCTGGAACGTGCGACAGAACCCTTTAAGAGGGAGGAACAGCTGACGCGCTCCTCCATACCTGCGCCAGTCGCTGTGGTGTTTCCGATGTGCCCACGCGAACAGAATTATTCAGGAGCTACTTAAGCTATTGAAATAATTCTGTAATGCACATTGCGTGGCGAAAGATTTAACTCTACATGAAATTCAGTTCATGCGCATATTATTTATTTAGAAATTTACATATTAACTGAATACTAATAAACGCCTTAACTTTCCAAGTCATATTAGCTAACCATTACGCAAGCGGAGGTAATGGTTGTGCAAGATATTGGTACAGACTCTCAAAGATATTCAGGAAGAGCTTACTCAATCACGACTGGCGTTCAAAAGTCCGGCAACAATGGCTCGGACGCCGCTGATGCGCATCTTGTTTCCGAAGAGCAGATTTTAAATCAGGAGAGTCAAATGAAGCCGGCAGACGCGCCCGAACATGGAGCCGCCATTCATGCTCAAGACTATCCATCTACGCTTCCAAGCGTGTTGATCGGCGGGTTGCCCATCACTGTCGTCAATCGACGCAATGCTGCTTCCTTCATGATCGATGTCGCCCGGAGACGCCGCCGCGACAGCCGGCCCTATTATTTTACGTCGGCCAATGGCGAGGTCGTCGCACGCGTCCATGCCGATGCCAATATCGCCAAACTCTTTCAGCAGGCGGATCAGATCCTGGCCGACGGCCAGCCCTTGGTGATGGCCTCACGCTTGCTCTGCAGGGTGCAGCTTCCCGAGCGCGTGGCGACAACGGATCTCTTTCACGACGTCGCCGAGCTGGCTGAAAGGGAAGGCATAAGCTTCTATCTCCTGGGGGCGACTGAGACGGCAAACCGTGAAGCGGTCGCCGCCGTGCAAACCCGCTATCCCGGCTTGCGCATCGTGGGCCATTGCCACGGCTACCTTGCCGGAGAAGCCTTGGAGCGGAAGCTTGACGAGATCAACACACTCGCCCCCGACATATTGTGGATCGGCCTTGGCGTGCCGCGCGAGCAGATCTTCGTCCACGATTTTGCCGCGCGACTTGCCAATGTCGGCATCATCAAGACATCGGGCGGGCTCTTCGACCATCTGGCGGAGAGAACGAAGAGGGCGCCCATCTGGATCCAGAGAGCCGGTTTCGAATGGTTCTGGCGGATGCTGATGGAACCTCGCCGCCTGTTCTGGCGCTACCTGACGACCAACCCCTACGCCATCTATGCGATCCTGAGGTATTCGAAATGATGAATAGGCGATATTCCGAACTACCAACGAGCGAAACGGACACAGACATAGCCATTGTCGGCGGCGGGCTTTCCGGCACGCTTGCGGCCTGCCTGCTCGGCCGAGCGGGATATCGGGTGACACTCATCGATCGTCATCGCGTCTTTCCCCAGGAATTCCGCGTTGAAAGAATAGGCGGCGAGGCGATCGAAAAACTTCAGCGACTTCGGCTATTTGCACCTCTGTCGACTGCCGCCGTACCCTTCGATGAAATCGTCAACATGCACAAGGGGCATGTGGTGGACCGGACATACGGCCAGCACTATGGATTTTTCTACAACAGGCTCGTCATGGCGATGCGGAGCGCACTGCCTGAAACGGTGAATTTCGTCGTCGGCGAGGTCCGCGCTTTGCGGATCGGAGCGGCGCACCAAAGGATATCGATCCTTGGTCAGGACGAAATCACCACGCGATTGCTGGTGATTGCGACGGGCATGGGTGATACCCTGCGCCGGGATCTCGGTATTCTGCACCGAAAGATCAGCGATAGGCGCCCGCTGGCATTCGGCTTCAACATTCGTCCGCTGCGATCCAATAGATTTCGCCATACGGCCCTGACCTATCATGGCGATGGCGACGGAATCGACCATCTCAATCTATTTCCGGTCCCAGGAACGACACGGGCCAACCTCTTTCTGTTCCGAGACCCGCGAGATCCATGGGTCAAGTCACTGCATGACAATCCGAAAGGGATGCTCGCGGCTGCCTTCCCGTCACTTGTCGACACCTTTGGCGATTTTGAAATCGGCAGCCGGATCGATAGCTGGCTGACCGATATAACAGCTGCCGACAATTGCCGGCAGGATGGCGTCGTGCTGATCGGAGATGCCTATCTGACCTCCTGTCCGGCAGGCGGACTCGGCGTCAGCCGGCTTCTGACCGATGTAGAGCGCCTGTGCTGCACATATATCCCGCAGTGGATGACGGAAACTACCATCGATCACACCAAGATCGCAGCTTATTACGACGACCCGGAAAAGCTTGATATGGACATCAGTTCGGTACAAATGACCGATCGTCATTTCAATTTGACGGCGAAAACCGATGTCGCGTGGCGTTTGCGCCGCCAGTTCCATTTCATGCGGCGACGCATGTTATACGAGCTCGAAAACATAAGCCCTGCTCTTGCAACAAAACTTCATCAGCTCAAGACGCTACGCACCAAGTCTGCGCTGCGATCCGCTGTGCTGAACTCGAAGCCTGTGACATAGCCGGATTGATAAGCAGGCACGCTGTTTCTGGTAATATTCACTAATAGAAATATATTATGTTTCTAAAATGTGAATAACGCAGTTCTGTATTCGACAATATTACGGAGTTTATCATGGCAGTTTTGGGCGCATTTCCTCCTGGACTTACTTGCCGACCGATTGAAGAGAGCGATTGGGATGGTATCATCGATTGCCTCCGCAGAAATTTTCCGACGCGCGATCGAAGCTATTGGGAGCGCGCCGTTACGCGCATGGAAAAACGGCCTTTCGTACCCGACCTGCCGAAATACGGCTTCGTTCTGGATATGTCCGGACGCATCGTCGGCGTCTTACTGGCGCTTTATTTTCGGCACGACGGAGTGGAAGGAGAAGAGCTCCGCTGCAATCTGTCAAGCTGGTCCGTCGATCCGGAATACCGAGCTTTTGCCGGCAAGATGGTGATTGCGGCGCTCAGACGAAAGAATGTCACCTATATCAACGTTTCTCCGGCGCCGGGAACCATAAAGGTCAACGAAGCGCTCGGCTTCCGCCGCTATGCCGATGGGCAGCTTGCTTTCCTGCCGATGCTGAGTGCTGTGAGGCGGCCTTCTCATGTGCTCGAAGCTCGCTCCGATCTTCCAGAAATGTCGATGCTCTCGGAGGGCGATAGGGAGATCCTTCTCCAGCATGCGGCACTCGGATGTCTGTCGTTGATTTGTGTCGACGGCGACGAGGCATTTCCCTTCGTGTTCAAGACACGCCGCATCTTCCATGGCATCGTTCCGAGTGCCCAGGTGATTTACAGCCGCACACCCGAGGAGCTCAGCCGGTGTGCCGGCGCGCTCGGTCGCCATCTCCTGCGAAAAGGCGTATTTCTCTGCGTCGTCGACGCGAATGGACCCGTGCCCGGTCTCGTCGGACGTTACTTTGCCGGAAGCGGAACGAAATATTTCAAAGGCCCCAAGCCGCCCTCGCTTGGAGACCTGACATTCACCGAGCTCGTCATCTTCGGCTCCTGATCACTATTCGTTGCATTGAACGAATAGTGCGAAGATTAACCGCGTTACAGCGAGCGCGATGGCATGTGCTCGCCCGACTGGCTGACCATCCCTCGCGAAATACCGAGCAAGCGCCATCGCGTTCCAAAGGAAACACCGACAAGCAGAAGACAGAAGCCGAGCGCAAGCGGTGAGAAGAATGCTTCCTCCTGCAATACCGCATTGGATGCAATCGTGACGATCGCGACGAAGGCAAACAGGAAATCCGGGTCGCCGCTGGCGAGCAGCTGCTTTCGGGCAGACATCGCCAATGCGGCAAGAAAGCCGAAGAAGACGAAGCTACCCACGCCCATCTGGTAGAGCATGACGCCGACGGCGCTTTCAACCGGGACGGAGGCGACGCCCTCGTCCTGCGCCCGGTCCCAGTCCAGATTGAGGCTCGTACTCGAAAGATTGCCGCCGATCCCCAGGCCTTGCCCGAACGGATTGTGCAGAAATTCGCGAACGCCTGCGATCAGGCCGAGAACATGGTAATCGCCATGGGTGGCACCGAAGAGGATGGCGGCGACCGTCCAGACGATGGCCAGCGTGACGACGGCAAGCAACGTCAATTCCGCACGCGAAGGGCAATAGATCAACCGAGCGCCGATCGCCACCAGCAACATGAACGTCGCACCCTTGGAACCAATGACGAGCAGCAACGGCAACGCGGCAATCGGCAGCAGCCAGCGCCCCCTGAAGAGGAGCCAGGCAGACATGATGCTCAAGCCGTAAGCATAGCTGATCGGGTGAAAGTTCGGACCGCCATTGCGAAAGATCGGCGGAAACAGGTCGCTGAACAGCTTGATGTTGAAGAAAGTCGTCATCATCGTGTCTTCGATACCGCGAAGCACGAAGCCAGTCTCCCTCAGCTTCTTTTCCCATACACCGGCCTCGATCTGAGCCTTCAGGCCACGATGAATATAGAGATCGCCGTGGAACAGGCTCAGGAAATCCATCCGGAAGATCTGTTCCAGATAGCCGTAGATGATGGCGACGGCGCAGAGCCAGAAAATGCCCTTACGCAGATCAATGGGATAGAGGCTGGCCGCCAGAATTGCGATGTGGAAGCATGCAAGCGGCGTAATCGTATTGCGGAAATAGATGACGGCATCCTTCGGCCCACCGTGAACAGTGCCAAGTGCAAGATAAAAGCTCACTATACCGCAGAGCACGAAACTGAATATCAGCCAGGGCCGCAATTCCGTCAGAGCCCGCACGCGGTACTGGAAAGAAGCCATCACGAAAGCGCCGAATGCAGTCATGAGAATGACGAAATTGGCACCGCGCAGCGCATCGAACGTATTGTGATCCGGCACGAAAGGCGTGAACCAGGCGACCACGAGGTTCTGGTAGAGAAAGGAACAGGCAATGACGATCGGGATGCAGCCGGGTTGTGCAATCGACAGGACGAGCGTCAGCGCGAATGTCGCGGCAACCCCGAACGGCGTCCAAACAGCGAAGGCAGAGACGGAAGCTATAACTGCGAGGATGGCGATGAAAAGATGGAACATCGCGTCCGAGCGTAATCCGCTCAGGCTTCCTGCCCCCAAGCCGGCGCGACCTCCGGTAACGCTCATCGCCAATCTCCATTTATCCGCATCAACTGCCATTCCGCATTGCCATGTTCCCCCGCTTTTCAGCCCCCATTACTGCCATCCAGAAGTGCCGCGATCATGGCGTCATCGAAGCCCTCAATGCTGCCTCTGCTCCTGATGATGCCAAAGCCTTGATCGAGCTCCCAATAGGCCCAGCCGATCTTGTTGGTCTCTGCCGCCTGCCGCACGGCTCGAACCCAGAAACGGCGGCTTTCGGCATCGACGCAGAAGTTGAGGACGCCAAATTCGTTCATCGTGACGGGGCAGTCATATGTCTCGGACCAGCGCCTCAACTTCCCGAATTCGGCGGCGATTGCTGCCTCCGTCCATGGCGTCGCCAATTGTTCCTCGATAAGGCTTGCCGCCTGTTCGTCTCCGGCCGCGCGCAGCTTTTGGATGCTCTGCCGGACAAGCGGCGTCTCGATGGTCGCCGGAAAGGGCAAATTCGAAATCCGCGCCAGCGGCGACGCATCCCAGGTCTCGCATTGATGGGTGAAGGCCGTGGGTGAATAGAAATGAATGGCAGCGATCTGATTATCGTCGGCAAGGGGCGGCGTTTCGTCTATTTCCCAGATGCCCTGAGAGGGCGATGGCCCCCAGATCAGCGTATGGTTCGGGCATTTTGATCGCACGACCTCGGCAAGCCGTTGCCTTAGTTGAAGCCAAGCGTCACTCCCCAGAGGCGGCTCGTTCAACAATTCTGCATAGACCGTCTCATTCGGAAGGTTCGCAAGGACGCTGCCTAACGCCCCCCATGCGTCTACCGCCCTTTGCGAACCGGCCTCGAAATCCTGACGGAGAGCCGTGTGCAGACTTTCGGAAGGATGCATGTCGGCAAGAACCGAGAAGCCCAGCCGATTGAGGTTGGCTACGGCAGCCTCGATGCGATGCAACACGCCCGTATCACCTGCCGATAAGAGATCGCCATTGATCGGCAAGCGGATGGTTTCAAAGCCCGATTGGCGAAGCTTTTCGAGCACTGGCGCGCTTGGCGCCACTCCATCACTGTTATCGAACCATCCGGGCAGATTGATGCCACGCGAGGGTACGATGGGCTTGGCTGCCGCACGCGCCACGCCGGCAGCCGGAAGAGCAGCCAGAATGGAGCCGGCTGCCAGCTTGAGAGCGCTTCGGCGTGATATCATCGTCGATCGCAAGCCGCGTCCCTCGTTCATCCCCTTGCAGAGATTCGATCACCCTGCCCTCCGTCGTCAGCCGAGCGGATGGGCCGTACCATTTGGCTGCGACGCGTATCGACATGCTCCGGCGCAATCGTCAGCGTGGCGCTGCGCGCGATCTGATCGGCATCGACCCGTTGGCGAAGCATGTTGGCGATTTCCGCCGCTTCCTCGGCAGGGCTGAGCGCAAAAAGCATGAGATCCGCGTCAGCGAAAAGCGCTGGATCCCAATTGCCATCGACGATGGAAGGCCCCATCAGAAGCACGAAATCGAACGAGCCGGCAGTGATCAATATATCGTCGAGGCCAAGGCGCGCCGACGGTTCCGAATTCTCAGTCACGGGCCTGTTGTACACCACGGTCCGCAGGCCGCTCGCCCCGCTGATGAAGACGCCGTTACCGCTGCGCGCTGGCGCCCCCAAGCCAGGCAAGTCTCCGAACTCGACCACGAGCACATTCTGTTCGGCCTGTTGGAGGCCAAGGCCGACCATAGCGCCCGCAAGTCTCGCAGCCAGCGGCGTGTGAAGCGAGGAGACCAGCAGCACATAGGGTTTCGGATGCTCTCTCAGATGCAGAATGATGCGCCGCATGAGCTGCAGCACATCACGCGAAAAGGCTTCATTTCCGGCCTGGAAAAAACGTCTTCGCATCGCGCGGATGCTGAGATAGGCGCCGACGCCGGCAACACCCGGAAGCCGATACTCTCCAAGATGGACAGGCGCCGGCTCCGCCTTTGCAATTTCCGGCGAGGGGTCTTTGTGAGGTTCGACGTCAAGGAGGCTACGTCTGAAGGGGCTTGTCGGATCCTGTTCCGGCTGATGTCTGGGTCCGCGCACCAGGGCAAGACCGCAGCCGATGATGAGACCGAGCGCGGCGCTGACCGGCAACAGGAGCAGCGGCTTCGGCCAGGTCGGCTGCACCGGCGGAGCGGCGGCGCTGATCACCCGCGCCTCCTGCAGCTGCAGGCCCTGCATCTGCGATGTTTCCTCGGCGCGCTTCAGGAAATCGTCGAGAACTGTGCGTGCCGCCTTCGTCTTCGCCTCCAGCTGCCGCAATTGCACTTGGGCGGCATCCGAGCTTTCCAGCCTTTGGCGGAGGTCGTCGAGCTTGGCCTGCAACGCTGCAACGTTCTGCACTGCCAGATCGGACTTCGCCTTCAATTCCCGCGTGATGCGCTGCGCCTCGACGGCCATAAGACCCTGCATCCTGTCCAACTCGGATCGTAGTCTTTTGATCATCGGATGACGCGGCTGGTACATGGCCTCGTAATTGGCGAGATCGGCAGCCCGTTGATTGTAGTTCTCGCGGAGTTTGACCGTGGCTTCGGAGGAAAGGATTTCCGAGAGCTTGGCAAGCCCGGCCGGCGAGGTGCCCGCGGCAACCGCCTGGGCATATTTATCCTTGGCCCGATCCGCCTCGCTTCGCGCACCAATCAACTGATCTGTGAGCTTGTCGATCTGGGACTGCAGCGTGCCGCCCGCGGAGGCATCGAGGATCTGATGCGAGACCTTGAAATCCCCGACTTCCTGCTCAGCATCGCTGACATTCTTCTGAAGATTGCCGATCCGGCTCGCAAGAAGGGAATTCACGTCGCTATTTGCAGTCTCCCGCTCGCCCGACAGACCGGCCTTGTAGCGATTGACGATGGCATTGGCGATCCGCGCCGCCTTGTCTGAATAGCGGGATGCGAAACTGACATCGATGACATAAGTAAGCCCGGCGCGTTCT
Organism: Rhizobium pantanalense; assembly: GCF_030182525.1. Classification (NCBI taxonomy): domain Bacteria; kingdom Pseudomonadati; phylum Pseudomonadota; class Alphaproteobacteria; order Hyphomicrobiales; family Rhizobiaceae; genus Rhizobium; species Rhizobium pantanalense. The sequence goes on along the minus strand of NZ_JAQJCH010000009.1, from coordinate 116,187 downwards.
ACCGTGACGGCGCGTTGGAAATTCTTGAAGATCGAATCCTTCGTAGGATGTGAAGCCAGACCAATACGCGACAGGAGACCGCCGTTTGCAAATTCGGGATCGCTCTCGATATTCTCGCTCTCAAAGACCTTCATCAGCAGATCGCGCGATTCAATAACGAATACCTGGCTTGCGATCGCCGCGCTGTCACTGCCGATGCCGGGCAGAACATTGTTGAGATTTGTCGCGCGCGGATCGCGTGGATCGATCATGACGGAAGCTGTCGCGGTATAGCTCGGCTTTGCCACCACAAGGTAAGCCAGCGCCAGCAGGAGCACGGCAATGGTGCATGTCAACACGGTCAGCCAGCGCTGCCAGAGGATGGTCCACACAGCACCGACATCGAACAGCGGCGGAAGCGAACGCTCGTCAATGTTAAACGGCTTCATCCTGTTCCTCTCCGCGGGCCGCGGATCTCCGGCTCATCGCACATCACTAAATTCAGTATTAGTGAATAATGTTAATCATCCGTTGAATTTACACCTGAGCGTGTGATCGACTTGAGACATCGCAAGTAACCATGTTGCGACTTCGTTCTAGCGCAAGCATCAGTACTTACGATATTAGAGATACATTCTATTTCAGACATTGCAGGCCATTCGGTCGACAGCAATCAGCACAGGATCAGGGCATTGGGTGAGCAAGCCGGCAGCAGCGATACTTTATCGGCCGAAACGCCGCCGCCTGCGAGCAACCTGCGCTTGTCGATCGGCGCGCTTGCCAGGAGCGGCGCCGTTGCCGGTGCCATCAAGCTCGCCAGTGCGGGCCTGTCGTTCCTGATGTTCGTTGCGGTCGCCATGACGACCGATGAGCGGCAGTTCGGTCTTTATAGCGCTGCCTATGCTGGGGCGAGCCTGGTCTCCTTCTTCGCAATAGTCGGCCAGCAAAGCGCAGTGCTCAGGTTCTGGCCGCAATATGCCGGCAACAACGATCTGAACTCGGCAAACGGCATGATGGCCCGTTCCATCCTTGTTGCGCTCATGGGGCTTGCAAGCTTCAGCCTGCTCATTCTCATCATCGGCTTTTTGCCATTCGCCGGCAGACAGACGCCCGAATGGCTCGCGATCTGCGTGGCGACCATGGTGCTGGCCTTCGCGCTCGGCTGGTCGGAATTCGTCGCCTGCGCTCTTCGCGCCAAGAATGCGCTCATCTTCGCGCTGCTGCCACGCGATGTCATTTGGCGGGCAGTAGCAATCCCCGTCTTCGTGCTTGCCCATTTCATGCAAATGAGAATGAGCGCGGTTACCGCAACCTACCTGACAGCCGGTTTGCTGCTCCTCATCATCGCGCCGCAAACATTCGTGCTTTTTCGCGACACGATCCGCGCGCAGCGCGGCCCGCTTACGAGAGAACAGAAGGATGAATTCAAGACGGTGACGTTCGGGCTCTGGGGCGTCACGGCGCTGCCGCCTGCGCTCAGCCAGGCGAGCACCTTGCTTGTCGCGGCCATTCTAGGCCCAGAGGCTGCCGGCGCAATCTTCGTGGCGGATCGGACGATGCGGCTGGTCGTCCTCGCGCTCAACGGTATCAACCAGGCGCTGGCGCCGCAGATCTCGGCCGCCTTCTACACTGGGGACAGGGCGCATGTGCAGCGTATCACCAGCCTCGCAGCGCTTGGCGGCTTCGTCATCGCCTTGTGCGTGCTGGTATCCTTCCTGATCTTCGGCGACCTGATCCTGTCGATCTTCAATCACGCCTATGCCACGCCGACAATGCAGGTGACGCTGATCATCTTCGGCATCGGCGCGACCATCGGCACCGCCTGCGGGCCGACCGAAATCCTCATGCAGTTGACGGGTCTCCAGCATGCACTTTTCAAGCTGCTTGTTATCGTCAACGCCTTCGGGCTCTGTGCGACGGCGGTGCTGACCTATTGGTTCGGCCCGATCGGCGCAGCGCTCGCCATCGCCGGCACGATCATCGTTTGGTGCGTGACCGCCGTGTCCATCGCGCGCCGTACCATCGGCATCAATCCGTCGATCCTCGGCTTTCTTGCCGGCGAAGACGCGCTTGCCGCCCGCTCCTTCCTGAAAGGCCGCTCATGAAAATCATCCAGGTCCAGACCCAGGCAGAAGCAGGTGGTGCACAGCGGATCTCCGACATGGTCGGCGAGGGACTGCGCGCGCGTGGCCATGATGTGCGAACCGTCTTCATGTATCGGAAGACCGATGTCTACGACCGCGATCCGCACGCTGATTTCATCCTCACCAAACCGCCGCGCGGCCTGCCTGGCCAGATGCGTGCGGCGATTGGACTTGCCGGTTATCTGCGCAAAGCTCGACCGGATGCCGTCATCACCTTCCAGCACTACGGCAATATTTTCGGCACCATCGGCGCGCGGTTCGCCGGTGCAGACCTCATCATCGCAAACCAGAGCGGCGCGCCGCAGACTCGAGGCGTCAGAGGGATCCTGACGCAGATCGACAAGCTGATGGGCACGCTCGGCGCCTATCATGCCAATGTCGTCAATTCGCGCTGGACGGAAGCGCAATTCGAAAGCTTTCCGAAAGCCTATCGGCGCCGAATGTCACGCATCGACCATGGCGTTCCCGCGCTCTCGGTCGCTTTCGACAAGGTGGCGGCGCGCGCGGCCTTCGGTCTTCCTCAAGAAGCCTGGCTCGCCGTCTCTTCCGGCCGCATGGCGCCATCGAAAAACCAGATCGCGCTCGTCGGCGCCCTCGTCCATCTGCCCGATATTCATATCGCCATAGCCGGCACCGGCCCCGAACAAGAGTCGATCGTCGCTTTTGCTAAGGACAACGGCGTCGACGACAGGCTGCATCTCGTCGGCGAAGTGCCTCCCTCCCGCATCTTCGAATTCCTCGCGGCGGGAGACGCCTACGCCTTTTCGTCGTTGACGGAAACCTTTGGCCTTGCCGCCGTCGAAGCGGCCATTTCCGGACTACCGGTGGTCACAAGCAAGCTCGATGTCCTTCGGGAAGTCCTGACGACGGATGATGGTGAGGCTGCAGCACTCTTCGTCGAAGCCGATGCCAAGAGCATGGCTGATGGACTTGCTGAACTTATTGCCAGACCCGAGCTTGCAGCTCAGCTTGCCGCTGCCGGACGGCAGCTGAAGGAACAATATTCGCCGGCGCGCATGTGCGCCGGCTACGAAGCTCTGCTTCTATCCCGCTCACTTCCGCACGGCTGCAATCCCGTCGATAACCTCCAGTCGGCCTGAGCGATTGAGCGTATGGATTTTCGGATAGGGCCAATCGCCATGCGCCGCAATCGGTCGGGGCGGTGATAGACGAACCGTCTTTTCATCCAGCTCCAGCAATTGCGAGATACCGAGCCCGCCGCCGTAGCCGAGCGTTCCGTCCTGGACCGGCAGATAGATATTACCCCGCTCGCGGACGAAGGCGCCGCCCGGGCGCGCCATGCGGCGATCGATGAGAACCGGGTTCAGTATATGCGGCTTCCAGGGGCCGGCAAGCCGGGGTGCATGGAAGACCATGAGCGTATCGGAGGTGCTGCCATAGCCGTCGCGGTCAGTCGCAAAAAGCCAAAGCTGCCCCCCATGCTCGAGCATTGTCGCATCGGAAATCTCGCCTTCGATGAGCACGGCTTCGGGAACCCAGCGATCCGGAAATTGGATGGAGCGATAGAGGACGAGTTTTCCGCCCGAACTTGCTTCAGGAAGCATCCAGATTGCACCGCCGCGCTCGAAGACTTGCGGATAAGAGAGATGGTAAGGCTCTTCCAGCACGCATCGCGGCTCTCCGGGCTTCCCGGCTGCATCGAACGGCACGACGGAGATGACTGCCTTGCCTGTCGCGTGCGGATAATCCTCCACGAACAGGAAGGAACGATCCTCCCATTGAAAGGGAAAGGGATCGGCATAGAAATGGTCTCCCGCATCCGGCAGCTCCGACCAGCCGTTGCCAAGCTCGTAGGTGCTTGCCACACCCGGCTCATCGATAAAGCGATAGCCGACGCGCCAATGCGCATGACGAAAACGTGCGCGCCGCATCACCTCCCGGCCCAGGCGTGGCAGGGCGCTGGCCGCATATGAAGATGCAAACTCCAGCATTCCAGCAGCAGGATTTTCAGGCGCTGTGGATACGGGTTCGTTCACAGCAAGCCGGTTTTCGGCAAGGGCACGAACGGTGGAAACGGCAAGCGTGATAGCACGCGCCAAGACATCTTCGACACCAAGCGAGGCGGACTCCCGCTTGTCGATCATCGGCGAGGCTCGGCCTATCACCGTCTTTCCATCCAGGACGGTTTCGATGACGGGCAAGGCGCCGGCGGCGACGGATATCGGGACCGAGAGGTCCGACCGCGATCCGTCGAACCGCAACGTCATTGTTGGAATATCCGATGGCGCAGCATTGCCGGCAAGATCCAGCCGAAGTGCAGCAGGCCTGCTGCGAATGCTGGTGGGGATTTCCGATAAGGGAGCGGCAAGCGCCGGATCGCGCCGGCGGAAGATTGTTCGCTCAAGAGCCAAAGCAGCATTGACCGCTACCGGCCATGCGTCCGACCTAGACTCATGCAAAACGGCAATGTCGTGTCCCTCCGCTTGCAGACGCGTGATCAAAATCTCCTGCCAACGGCGCGGCGCGGATTTCGGCACGATGATATCGATCGATGGCATGACGCTCCCATCCGCCGCAGCATCGGCGAACCTTCTGAGGCATGGGAACTACATTTATTCGGGAAAGCTTACTTTCCCGTTATTCTAAGGTTGTATCGAAGAATTGCGCGTCAGTACCGGTCATGAAGAATTTCCGTAAGTAAATTCGGATGCTCGCAGCACCCATGGTGGAGCGCCGCGATCGCCTGTCGCCTAAAGCGCGTCGCAGGCAGAAGCCACACGCTTCATCACCGCCTACGCGGACACGACACCTGCCAACCTCAGCTATATTATCACGGCAAACGGACGCATCCTTTCGGTCAATTTGACCGGAGCGGTGCCGACAAACCTGATGCGCATCGTCGATATCAACAGCTTCGACATCGGCGTGAACTCCCAAGCCACGGCGCCGGCAAAGCCTGTGACCATCACCCCGACACAGGCGCAGGGGTGGTACTACAAAGTCATCACGATCCGTGTCGTCAGACCCAATGCAACGGCCGAAACCGTGGTCGGCACCGTAACCTATCAGCCGACAACCCATAACAACGATGGCCAGGGCACCATGACGGCCGTCCCGTCCGGCCCGATTACGCTAGGCCAATATACCAAGCTCGTACTGCAGATGGACGTCAAAGATGATGGCTGTCCGCTTGGCAAGGCCGCGTCCATCTCGAACAACAACGCCGTAAACTGCAACAGCAAGAACTCGGCCGGCACAAAATACGATCTGGCCCTGCGGACGGATGATCCGAATACGTCGAATTATCTCTTCGTCGACGGTAGCCAACTTCCAAAGGGCGTCACCTTGCCGATCGAGAACTATTTCGGCTGCCGGGCCGCACAAAAGCACGCCTGGGAAGATGGCGGCGGTTGGGATCGACAGGACTTTTTCTATACGATCTCGTCGCAATGCTCCTCGGCCGACGGCGATGCCGTGCCCCTCACGAACTGATGCGACGGCAAGCTGACGACCGGCCGTATCGATGACCCTAAGCCGGCGCCATAGGCGCCGAGCTTGCCGCAAAAACGCGTGGCTTAACGGCGCGCACCGAAGGGACGAAGCGCCATATGGCGATTGACGTCCTTGTAGAGCAGGTAGCGGAACGGACCTGGACCGCCAGCATAGCACGCCTGCGGGCAAAAGGCGCGCAACCACATGAAGTCGCCGGCCTCGACTTCGACCCAATCCTGGTTCAAGCGATAGACGGCCTTGCCTTCCAGCACATAGAGGCCGTGCTCCATGACATGGGTCTCCGCGAAGGGAATGACGGCACCGGGTTGGAGAGTGACGATCGTCACGTGCATGTCGTGCCGCAGATCGGACGGATCGACGAAGCGGGTCGTTGCCCAGCCGCCTCCCGTGCCCGGCATGGCGGACGGCGCAATATCCTTCTCGTTCAAGATGAGCGCCTCCGGATGAGCCAGCCCCTCGACAGCCTCATACGCCTTGCGTACCCAATGGAAGCGGGCGTGAGCTCCGGAGCGGTTGTGCAGCGACCATTTCAGGCCTGGCGGCAGGAAAGCATAGCCGCCCGGCTGGAGAAGATGCTTGCCGGAAGGCAAGGTGAGTTCGATCTCGCCGTCGACAACGAACAACACGCCTTCGGCCTCGGCATCCTGCTCCGGACGATCACTGCCACCGCCCGGCGCCACTTCCATGACATATTGCGAAAAGGTCTCGGCAAACCCCGAGAGCGGCCTTGCGATCACCCAGCAGCGCGTATCGTTCCAGAAGGGCAGATAGCTCGTGACGATGTCCTGCATCACTCCCTTGGGGATGACCGCATAGGCCTCCGTGAATACGGCGCGCCCCGTCAGCAAGTCGCTCTGCGGCGGATGGCCGCCAAGAGAGGAGTAGTATTTTCTTTCCATTGTCCAAGCCCTTCATTCTCATCGTTTCGGGAGGCTGAGGCATACGCCTCCCCGTGGTATTGCATAGTGCCGGAAGTCGGAACACCTCGTTACGTCGCCCCCACCGCCTCCAGTAATTTCACGATCTCGGCATGACCGCGACTGCGGGCATGCTGCAGCGGTGTCACGCCATCATTGTCGGCCAGATTGACGTTTGCGCCGGCATCTATCAACAGCCCGACGATCTCAACATGACGCGAACCGCCATCGCCGAGAATGACGGCCTCGATCAGGGCCGTCCACCCCAACCGGTTGACGTGATCGACATCGATACCCGCCTTGATCAACGTGTCGACGGTTTCGACGTGACCGCGTTCGGAGGCGGGAATAAGCGCCGTGCCGCCGTAGCGGTTGATGCTCTTGAGATCCGCCCCATGGGCAAGCGTCAGCTTGAGAATATCCAGATGGCTGCGAGCGCCGGCATAAAGATAAGGGCTGTCCTCGATATTGTCCTTGGCGTTGACGTCGGCACCCGCCTCTATCAGCGCTCGCGCGGCCTCCACCCTATTGCCGTGTGTCGCGACCAGCAGCGGCGTCGCGCCTTTTGCATCCCGCGCCTCGATGGCGGCGCCGCTATCGAGCAATTGTTGAATGGCCGCAACGTCACCCGTTGCGGCAGCCTTGTGCAGTCGAAGGTCCATTGTATCGCCGAAGGCAAGAAAAGAGGTGCAGACAGCCGTCAGTAAAAACAAAGCCGATAACAGAAGTTTCAATATGCCTTATCCCGTTGGTGTCTCTCCCGGACCCTATCAGGGAACCCGGCTTCGGAAAATCGAATATCCAATCCCCGACCGCTTGTGAAAATGAAAACAGTTTCAGGATTTTGCGCGGCAATAGCTGGCACATGCCGTTTCAGCTCGGCACTTACGGCTTCTGCCGCCAGCCCATGTCTGCGACTACGACAGTCGGCGGGATGGAACTGATCTGCAGGCGGACGCAAAAACCGCAACCGGTGTCTGGGAACGAAACTCGCCCGCCGTGGAGCTCGGCCGCCTTTTTTACCAGGTTCAATCCCAGACCGGCACCGGACGAGCTGGCGTTGATGCGGCGGAAAGGCTCGAAGACGCGATCGCGCTCCGCCAGCGGTATGCCGGGACCTTCGTCGCAGACATCGATCGCGCCATCGGCGCTGACGCGGACGATGATCGAGCCCTTTCCACCGGCGTGATCGATCGCGTTCCGGATCAGGTTGACAACCGCCATTTCGATTGTCGAGGTCTGGATCACGAAGACTGCTTCTTCGGAGCTCGGCTCGAAGTCGAAATCATAGCCGGCATCCATCACAATCGGGGCGAGATCGGCGGCGATGTTTTCGACCAGCACATTCAGATCCTTCTTCTCCGCACGCAATTCTACCGCGCCGATCGCCTGCATCTCCAGGAGTTGATGGGCGACGCGGGATAGCCGGTCGATATCATCACGCACCTGCTGGCTGACTTCGGCCTCGGGGAGAAGGTCCGCTCGCGTCCGTGCAATCGCGATCGGCGTCCGCAGCTCATGGGCGGCATCGGCAAGAAAGCGATTGTGCCTGTTATACCCTTCATCCAGCTTTGAGAGGGCATGGTTGAACGCATCGACCAGAGGGATGATCTCGGTCGGCACCTTCGACCGCTCGAGGCGGGCCGAACGGCTGTCGAAGTCGATCGCCTGCGCCTGGGTTGCCGTCTCCACCAGCCCGCTCAGCGACCGGCCGACGGCACGCGGCGTGACGAGAAGCGTCGCCACGCCGGTCACCGCCAGTATGGGAAAGACGCCGATGAAGATCAGGAATGCCAGAGCCGGCAAGACGTTGAGCCAATGGATTTCGCCATTGGGACCTTTGGCAACGTCGACCCGCATATTGATCCACACGTTCAAGCCGTCATTGTCAAAGCCGCGCTCAGTGGCCGCGACAATCTGCAGCTTGCCGACCGAGGTCTCCCGGTTCTCCACGGTAGCATGTGCTCCATTGCCAGCCTCCACCCTTGCCCGATCTATCGTCCACGGGAAGTTCTCATCGAACGCGGCCGCCGGTATCTCTCCATATTGAAAGAGTATTCCCTTGCTGTCCCGGATCATGAACCAGAGTTCGGGATAACGCTGCTTCAGCTCTACTACCTGCTGCGTCTCCGCCACCTGCAGTTGGCCGTCATCATCCCTTGTAATCTGCTGGGCGACAACGCGGACAGCCTCTTCATTGGCATCTTCCAGCTCCGGATTGATGATCCAGAGCCAGGCGACGAGAAGGACGAAGAAGAGAACGAGGAGGAAGGCCTGCAAGGCGATCAGGCGCTTTATCAGCCCCCAGCGTAACGATCGGCTGCGTTCCGCGTTCATGCCTTGGCCCGGATCAGATAGCCGATGTTCCGCACCGCTCTTATCTCGGCCGTGGCCTCGGCCAGAAGCAGCTTCTTTCGAATGCGTGAGATGTGGGCATCCAGGGCGTTCGATCCGATCTCGTCCTCGAGGGCATAAACGGCCTCGGTCAGGCTCGGCCTCGTCACGATGCGGTTCGGACGGCGCATCAGCGTCTCCAGCACCAGATATTCGCGGCGCGGAAACTCGATAAGCGCGCTGCCGACGAAGATCTCATTGGTCCTCGGATCGACGCTCAGATTGCCGAAAGTCAGATATCTGTCGGAAACTGTCGGCCCCCGTCTCTGGAGAGCTCTCAAGCGCGCCAGCAACTCCTCGATCGCGAAAGGCTTGGCAAGATAGTCGTCGGCACCGCTGTCGAGCCCGTCGACGCGGTGATCGACGCTGCCAAGCGCTGTCAGCACGAGGATCGGGATGGGATGCTTGCGCTGACGCAGCGCCGCCACGAGATCCAGTCCTTCGCCGTCAGGCAGTCGACGATCCAGCACAAGGACGTCATAGGTTCCGACGCGGGCCATGGCATCGGCATCCGCAATCGTGCGGACATGGTCGGCGAGCACATCGCGGCGCCGCAACGCTTCAAGCAGCGCGCGGGCCATTTCGGGCTCATCCTCAAGCAGCAGAATTCGCAATGACTTTTCCCCAAAGAACGGCGGTTGCCATCCTTCGCCCCCACTGACAGCCGAAGATTGCGGCTACATTACACACAGATTGCGCAAGTGACATCAGGACGCTGTCAATGGGTCGCAACCGATAAGAGATGGCTTGGCTCGAAGTCGGAAACCCCATTCGAGCGGACGATTGGAGCATTATCGCTGCAGCATGCGCGCCAGCATCCGCCTGATATGATCCTGACCGCCAAAGAAAATCGCCGCAACGACGATCGTTTTGTGTTCCTCGATCGGCAGAAACCAGACGGCCGCCTTGTCGCGTCGCAGGAAACGGATGCCAGGATAGATATCCGGCCGCAATGTTCCGATATATTGGGTCTCGACCAACCGATCGATTTCCAGACGGAGTTCGCGAATACGGCTGGCCGCGCGCTCCAGAGCTTCCTCAGATGCGTCTCCAAGATCGAGATAGGCCGCAAACAGATGATCGAATGTCAGTTCGAAATCGAAATCGGCATCCCTGGAATATTCAAGGCTCCACACGAAGAGCTCGCCGTTTGCGCTCTATCATGCTATCGATCCGCTCTTCCATGTCCTGAGCCGGGATCTTCGGTCCGTCGACGCGGCGCTGAATGAGCCTGCGCAGCCCTTCCGTCTCGGCCGCTTCCGCTTCCGTTTTTTGCCGCAGCAGTTCCAGGCCCTGCTGGAGAACCGAACTCAGGCTGGAATAGCGGCCCGTCTCGACAAGCGAGCGGGCAAATGCATCCTGCTGATCGGTCAACGATATCGACGATTTCACGCTCACGGGACAATCTCCTTCAGGCGCCCAGGGTGCTACTCAGTCGCACACATGTCAAGACTTGGCGGCGAGACGGTTGAAAGCTGTGAGGGATTATTGCCGCCGCTTTGCCACGTCGTTGACCCCATCCAAATCCGGCGCCTGCCCATAGCTCATGTTTTTCATCTGCTGGATGACGCGTGTCATCTCCTCGTCATCGAGAATGGGCGGCTCGCCAAGCGTCAGCGCCTGCACATAAAGGCGCGAGAGGGTTTCGACCTCGATGGCAAGCGCAAGGGCGGCGGCCGGCGTCTTGCCGAGCGAGATCTGCCCGTGCTGGCCGAGCAGGCAGGCAAGCCTGTCCTGCAGCGCTTCGATCGCCGCATCGGAAAGAGCCTGCGTGCCGAAGGTGGCGTAACGCGCGCAGCGGATCGTCGTGCCGCCCGCGACGCCCGTCATATAATGAAAGCTCGGAATGGTTTTGTGGTGTACCGCAAGCGTGGTCGCATAGACCGAGTGGCAATGAAGCACGCATTCGATATCCTTGCGAGATGCGAGAATATCGCGATGGAACCGCCACTCGGACGATGGCCGGCGCTCGCCCTCGTAGCTGCCATCGAAATACATCTGCACCAGATCCTTTGGCTGCATCATGTCGTAAGGCAGAGAGGTTGGCGTGACCAGAAATCCCTTGGGATTTCGCACCGACACGTTGCCGGCCGTTCCCTGGTTGATGCCGGATGCATTCATGCGGCGGCAGATCGCCACCATGTCTTCGCGCAGGGTACTGTCGTCATAAGTCGTCACGATCTCACTCCATTGTCTTGATCAGGATTTGCCAGCGTTGCCGGTAGGATGAAAGTTCGGGAAGGCCGGAGATATCAGGTGCTTCGGCCGCCAGCGTTGCAGGCGAAGCACGCCTTTCATGAGACGCCAGCATGGCGGCGCCCGTCGCCGTTCCGGTCGTGCTGCGGCTGACGAGCACGCGTCGATCACGCAGGAAGGCCGCAACGATGGCGCCATAAAGGGGATCGACGACGAAATTGCCGTCCAGCACCACCGTCTCTGTGGGCGGAAGGTCCTGAATGCAGGCCGCGGTCAGCAGCGCCGAATAGAGCACTGCGAGCGTGAACCGGACGGCCTCCTCCTCCGCAAGCGGGCCTTCGAGACGGCCGCGATGGGCCGTGCCGGGAAATAGCCCGTCATCCGAGCCGAATGTCGGCAGTGCAAAGGTACCTGACGCCACGATCATCCGAAGGGCCTGCAACGAGGCGGGGCCTGAAGCTTTTGCGGCGACGGTCGAAAATTCCCGGCCGCCCATGGTCAGCATACCCGGCGTGGGGTTGCCGAAGACATCGGCATTGCAGGAATGGCCGGGTCGCTCGACGCTGAAATCGACATCGCCGCGGTCGCTCAATGCAACGATCCAGGTACCTGTGGAGACAACGGTAAAATCGGAAAGATCGGCCGCCTGATAGCGGTATAGATTGGCCGAGGAATCGTGCACGCCGCACAGGATGCGCGTCGTCGCCTTCAGGCCGCTGCGTCTGGCGAGCTCGGGCTTCAACAGACCAAGTGCTTCCCACGCTCGCCGCATTGGCGGCATGAGACGCTGCCATCCGCGGTTTGCAACGAGCGAGGCCGGCCGGCTGTCGGCCGATGCCCACAGATGAGACTGCGCCGCCAGGCTCGTCACTTCGCTCGCCAGCACGCCAGACAGGCGGAACGCCCAATATTGCGGCGTGGCGAGATAGGCGCTGGCTGCGGCAAAAGGCTCCGGCCAGTACATTTCCTGCCACAACATCTGCCGTGCCAGATGCGCCGCACCCAGCATGATGGCGCTTGCCCTCTCGCGATAGGAGCCGGCAATTGCCCTGTACTGCGCATCGACATCTGCGGGGATCGGCTGCTCATAGTCGATCATCGGCATTGCAGCACCCTGTCGGTCGACCAGCACACCGCCGGACCCATGTGCGCAGGTAATGATCGCGCCTATGTCGTGCCTGCGTCCCAGCTCCCTCAGGCTATCGATGAGCCAGTCTTCCAGACCGCCGAGATCGTGATGGCGGTAGGGCGGACCATCCTTCACGATATTCGGCGTCGACAGGGTTTCCAGTACGCGGCCGTCATCCGTTGCCGCCGACAGCTTCACATTCGTCTTGCCGATGTCGAAAACCGCAACGATGCTCATTTGGGACCGAAGAAACGTGTCGGCAGCAGCCACATCAGGTAGGGTCGCGCCGTCTGAACCGCAGCGACGAAGATGAGGATGCCGCCCCATATCGCGACGGTCAGGTAATTGCTGAGACCGAACTGGTTGAAGCCCGAGGAGATGATCTGCAGGATGGCCAGCGCCAGCATCAACCCGCCGGCCGTGCCGAAGCCGCCGAAGGGATCGACGCCGCCAAGCACAGCTGCAAGGATCGTCACCAGCAGATAGGATTGCGCATAGTCCGCGCTCGCCGAGTTGAAGGTCGCCAGCATGACCAGCGCGGCGAAGAAGCAGATCAGGCTCGACATGACATAGACACCGACCAGCACTCGGCGCGTGTCAATGGCGGAATAGCGCGCCGCCTCGATATTGGAGCCGATCATGGCGCAGGCGACGCCGAAGGCGGTACGTCGCAATATGAGGCTTACGATAACAGCAACCACGATCAGTAGCAGGAAGATCAGCGGCACCCCCACTATCGTCGTCGTCCCGATGCGGCTGAAGCCGTCCGGTATGCCTGACAGTGCCATGCCGCGGGTCAGATAGATGCTGATGCCGTCGATCAGCGATTTCGTGCCGAGCGTGATGAGGATCGGGTGAACGCCGGTATAGGCAATGAGCGCGCCGGTGATAAGGCCGATGAGCAGGCAGAGCACAAGGCCGGCCAGAAGCGCCAGTATGATCACGGCGGGCGCCGCTCCCGTGCCGCTATCGGGCGTGATCAGGCTCTGCATGATGAAGGCCATCAGCAGCGCGCACTGGTTGGTCGTCGCGATGATCGCCAGATTGAGGCCGCCCGTGATCAACGGCGCCATCATCGCGAGAGACAGGAGCCCGAGCAGCGGCAGCTGGTACATGAAGGATTGCAGCGTGCCGAGCGAAGCAAAATTTGGAATGAACAGAGAGAAGCCGGCAACCAGAAAGACCAGAAGGACGACAAGCCCGGTATGGGCGCCGGGAATACCTGTCCGCATACGCGTCATCAGGTCTGCCAGACTGCTGTTGATGTTATAGAGAAGCGGAGGCTCAGCCATTGGACGACGCTCCCGCGATGATGCGATGGCGGCGGCCCGGCCGCGAGCTGATGACGGTGATCGAGGTCGAGACCAGAATGGTGATGCCGATGACGATCTGGAAGAAATAGGAGGAGACGCCGAGCAGATTGAGCCCGTTCTGCAGCACGGCCAGAAGCACGATGCCGAGCAGCACGCCGGGCACGGTGCCGATGCCGCCCGTCAAGCTGGCACCGCCAAGGACAGCGGCGGACAGTACCGCAAGTTCCGTATTGTACATGGCGTTGGGCACGCTTTCGCCGACCCGATGGGCCTGCAGCAGGCCGGCAACCGCCGCCATCAGCCCGAGATAGCCATAGGCGACGAATTGCAGCCGGCCGATGTTCATGCCGATGCGCCTTGCAGCCTCCGCATTGCCGCCCATTGCGTAGAGCTGCCGCCCGACGGATGAGCGCGTCATCCACGCCCAGGTGAACAGGGTCACCACCACCATGGCGACGATCGGCAACGTCACGCGGACGATGTCGCCCGATGCCGTTTCCATGCGCCAGAAGACGATGCGGTTCGTCCACCAATCCGGCAACGTATAAATCGACTTGCCACCGGAAAAATACATCAGCAGCGAGAAACTGACGCTCATCATGGCGATCGTGGCTATGATCGAGGTGATGCGCACATAATGAACCAGAAGTGCATTCAGGCAACCCAGGCCGACGCCGATCGCCAGGCCAAAACCAATGACGACGGGCGCGGAGAAGCCGAACTGCGTTGCCAGCAGCGCCGCACAATATTGCGCTACGGAGGCGGTTGCCGCGAAGGAGATGTCGATGCCGCCCGAAACCAGCACGACGAAGAGGCCCATCGCCATGATCGCCTGCACCGAATAGGTTTCGAGCAGATCGATAATATTGGCGAGCGTTAAGAAATCGCGCGCCGTCAGGGAAAAGACGATCACGACCGCGGCTATGACGGCCAGAAGCCACGCTTCGGGACGCCGCTTCAATTGCGCGACAAAGGATGGTGCGGCCGTTTGACTGTGCTCACGCATAGATGCGCTCCTTCATGTTGGCCTCGCTGACGTCACCCGGCACCGCTTCGCCGACGATGCGGCCGGCGCGCATGTGCAGGATGCGATCACAGGTCGCAAAGAGTTCGGAGACCTCGTCGGAGATGAGGATAATGGCGACGCCTTGGCGCGCCAGTTCAGCCACCACATCGTAGATGCCCTGCTTGTTCTTGATATCGACGCCCACTGTCGGGGAATCGAGGATCAGCACCTTCGGCCGCGTCGCAAGCCACTTCGCCAGCACGACACGCTGCTGATTGCCGCCTGAAAGCGTCTGCACGGCGCGATCGGCCGAGGGAACCTTGATGGCGAGCCGCTTGATCCAATCCTCGGCGAGTTGCCTGCGGGATTTATCGGGAATGAGCCCCAGCCGCTTTGCCATGCCCCGCATGATCGCGAGCATGATGTTGTCGCCGATCGACTGCTGCAGGATCACGCCGAGGCTCAGACGATCCTCGGAGACATAGGCAATGCCCGCGCGTACGGCATCACGATTGGAGCGAAGCACAAGCTCCCTGCCCTCAAGACGGATGCTGCCGCTTTCGGCCCGATGCATGCCGAACAGTGTCAGCGCAAGCTCGGTGCGGCCCGATCCCAGCAATCCGGAGATGCCGAGCACCTCGCCGCGGCGCAGCGTGAAATCGATATCAGCAAATTCACCACGGCGCGACAGACCATGGACTTCCAGAATAGGCGCCGCCTCACCCATGTTGCGGGCAACGATCGCGTGATCGATATCGAGCCCCGTCATTAGATGAGCGATCTTCTTTTCATTCATTTGATCGGCGGGCCAAGTGCCAACCTTGCGGCCGTCGCGCATGACAGTGACGCGCTCGGCGATCTCGACGACTTCGTCGAGCCGGTGGGAAACGAAGACGACGGCGATACCGTCCGCCTTGAGCCGTCCGACGATCCCCAAAAGGCGGTCGACCTCGGCCCGCGTCAGCGACGCTGTCGGTTCGTCCATGAAAATCAGTCGCGCCTCGGCTGCCAGGCCGCGTGCGATCGCGACGATCTGGCGCTCGGCCACCGAAAGATCGGAAACTACGAGATCGAGGTTGAGCGCAAAGCCGAGCCTTGCAAGGACAGCGCTTGCCTTCTCCCGCATTTGCTTCCAGTTGACCGGCTTTACCAGCCGGTCGAGATGGCTTTCAATGGCGACATTTTCGACAACGGACAGGTTGGGAAATAGGGATAGGTCCTGGAAAATCACCTGAATCCCCAGAGCCTTGGCGCGTGCGGGATCAAGCGGAAGAACCGACTCGCCCTCGATCTCGATCATCCCAGCCGACGGCGGATGCACACCGGCTACGGTCTTGATGAGGGTCGACTTGCCGCAGCCATTTTCGCCGACTAGGCAATGAATCTCGCCAGACCGCACATCCCAGTCGATCTCTTCCAATGCCCGCACGCCGCCGAACCGTTTCGACAGTCCGGTCAAACGCAGAAACGGAATTTCATCGCTCATCGATCCACTCCGATTGCCATGAATCGGCCGGCGGCGGCTTGAAGCCTGCCGCCGGCCCTCGGGAGGAACAGTCAGAACTTTTCCACTTTTCTTCGAATCGCGGGAAAGCTCTATCCTCTTGGTTCCTTACGCATTCCGGACGGAAAACCGCTGCGCACTTTTCCTGGAAATGCTTTAGAGACCAAGCGCTACGAGCCGGTCGATATTTTCCTTATCGAGCGACTCGAGCTTCTGGGCCTGGATGAGTTTCTTGTCCGGATAGACGCGCACCTTGCCGACGCCGGTCAGCTCCATATTGTCGGTCGGCTCCTTGCCGGCGGCGAGCAGAGAGGCAAGCTGGACGAAGATCTCGCCCGCCGTCATCGGATTCCAGATGAAGCCGCCGCGGATGGTGCCGGACTTGACGTATTTGACGCCCTGCCCCGGAGAAAAGCCCCCGACCAGCACGATCGACTTCGCCTTTTCGCGATCGTCGAGAACGCGCGCCGCACCGATCGGACCTTGCGAGCCGAATGTCAGGATGCCCTTGAGATCCGGATGAGCGCGAAGCTGGTCCTGCGTGGTCTTGATGCTGTCATCCAGGCTCTCGGCCACGCCGAAGCGATCGCCGAGCATTTCCATCTTCGGGTACTTCTGCTTCTGATAGGCGATCGCGGCATCGGCCCAGGCATTATGCAGGGGAACCGTCAGCGATCCGACATAGACGATATATTTGCCTTCTTCACCCATCTGCTTGGCCAGCAGGTCCATATGGGCCTGGCCGTAGCCTTCGATGGTCGTCAGCTCGAAGTCCCAATCGGCTTCCTTCTGGTTCGGCCCTTCATGGGCCAGCACCTTGATACCTGCGGCGCGTGCTCGGCCGAGAACGGGATCGAGGGCAGCGGAATCATTCGGCACGATGCCGATGACGGCGACCTTGCGGGCGATCAGATCTTCGATCGCCCGCACCTGCTGGGCAGCATCGGCCTGCGTAGGCCCGACCATCCAGGCGTTGGCCTTGTATTCCGGTGCCGCCTTCTTGATGCCGACTTCCATGGCATTGAACCATGGAATGCCGCCGATCTTGACCACGACGCCGACTTGCGGCTCGGCCGCCTGTGCGACGCCGATCGTGCCGCCCAGAGTGCCGGCGACGACAGCTCCACCTATTCCGGCGAGTAGGGTTCGTCTTGTAACTTCCATTTTTCTCCTCCCAGTTTCGTGTTACCCGCCTCCTCAAGCGGGCTCCGCGGCGTCGAACCGCGGATCTCGACGGCGCAGCGCAGGCGCCGCGTAACCGGTTTTCCGGCAGAGCCGGTCATGCGCCGCAACAGCAGCGCCCAGGCCTGTTCGGCCATTTCCTCGATGGGCTGACGCACCGCCGTAATGCCAGGCGCGACCAGCCTCATCCATTCCATATCGTCGAAGCTTGCAAAGGCGAGATCGCCGGGCACGGAAAGCCCGATCTCCGCCATGGTGCGGTACGTCAGAAGCGTCGTGCCGTGGTCGAGCGAAAACAACGCGCCAGGCAAGGGGCGCTGACGCAGACGCTCCTCAAGCCGCTGCGCGCCATTGGCGTCGTCTATGCCGATTTCCAGCATTTCGACATGCATACGGCCGGCCGCTGCGCGCACGCCTTCCCAGCGTTCGCGAACATTGGTGATCGAAAGACTGCTGCCAAGGACCAGGCAATCACCATAACCTTGCCTGTCGAGATGGGTGGCGATTGCGCCAGCGGCCGGGCCATTGTCAACCGCGATCAAATCGAAGCCCGCCGCATCCGGTATGCGGTCGGCCAGCACGACCGGCGCGAAGAAGCCATTCGGCAAGCGTTCGGCAAAGGCGCCATCACAGGGGATGACGATCAGGCCGGCCGGCCGCCATGAGCGGATCTTGCGCAGCCGGTCGGCCTCCTCCTCGACATTGTTGCGCGCGGAGACGACCACCAGATCGTAATCGTCGAGACGCGCCAGATGCTCCAGCGTGGAAACGAAGGAGGCAAACATCGGATTGGTGAGATCCGGTACCACGACACCCGCAAGCTGTGCCTTGCGCGAGCGCAACCGGGATGCGCCGAGATCGACGACATAGCCAAGTTCACGCACCGCGTCATTCACGCGCCTGGCGAAATCCGGAGAGACCGTGGGTTTGCCATTGAGGACATTCGAAACGGTCGCTACCGAGACGCCTGCCCTGTCGGCCACCATCTTGATGGAAGGGGTTCGCGATTTCGACATTCTGCCCTCCCTTCAACAATCTCAGATTGATGCTACGAAAATTCTGGTGAAACGTTTTATTGTAAGCTATACCAGCATAGATGCAGTGTCAACGTGAGCGTCTCTAAGTATAAAACGATTCACGTCTTTCGCATTGCAGCAAATGTTTTTGCATCCACGAAATCGGGAGGACGAGCATGAACAAACTGGGAGTTCACGCGCTGGTATGGGAGGCCGGCTGGAGCCGCGACGAATGCGCCCGCGCAATCGCAAACAGTGCCGAGGTGGGTTACGATTTCATTGAGGCACCGGCGCTCGACCCAAGCCTGATCGATCCGGAATTCACCCGCCGCCAGCTCGAAAAAAGCGGCATCGGCATCAACTTCTCGCTCGGTCTCGATTTTGAAACCGACATCTCAAGCGGTGATAAGGAGAAGGGCCGGCGCGGCAAGGAAAGGCTGGAACAGGCGATCGCCGTCTGCCGCGATTGCGGCGGCGAATATATCGGCGGTATCCTGCATTCGGCTTTCGGCAAATATACCGAGCCGACGACGGCTGCCGGCGTCGCGCAATCGGTCGACATCCTGCGTCAGGTGGCCGAGACGGCGGCGAAAAGCAACATCACGCTGGTTCTGGAGGTGGTAAACCGCTACGAATCCAACGTGCTGAACACGGCCGCCCAGGCGGTGGAAATGTGCAAGCGCATCGGCATGCCGAATGTGAAGGTTCATCTCGATGTCTATCACATGAATATCGAGGAATCCGATATTCAGGCCGCCATTCTCGAAACCGGCGATTATCTCGGATATTTCCACACCGGCGATTCCCATCGCGGCTATATGGGCTCGGGCACGATTGATCTTACAGGCGTTTTCAGGGCTCTCGTTCGCTCCGGCTACCAGGGACCCATCACCTTCGAATCCTTCTCCTCCCGCGTCGTTGGTCAGCCGCTCGAAGGCATCCTCGGCATCTGGCGCAACCTCTGGGATGATGGCCGCGACCTTGCCGAACATGCGCTGATGTATACGAAGGCGCAGCTCAAGGCCGCGCAGGAGGCCCAGCGTCAAAGCCAGCAGCGCAGCCGCCTTCCGTGATACGGCAGCACCCCATCGCGCCGAAGCATCGGCTCCCGCCTATCGAGGGAGCCGATTTCGCTCAGGCAGAAATCGCCTTGCTTTGAAGCGGCGTCTGATGAACGACGATGCGCGCGTGGTATGGAATGCGCTCGTAGAGGTCGATGACGTCCTGGTTGACCAGCCGAACGCAGCCAGACGACGCTGCCTTGCCGATCGAGCGCCATTCCGGTGAACCATGCAGACGGTAGAGCGTGTCCTTGCCGTTCTGGAAGATATAGAGCGCGCGGGCACCCAGCGGGTTCTTGATACCCGGGTCCATGCCGCCGTTGGCGACCGAATATTTCGCGAGTTCCGGCTTGCGGGCAATCATGTCGCCCGGCGGCTTCCAGCGCGGCCAATGCTGTCGCCAATGGATGATCCCTTCGCCCTGCCATGCAAAGCCGTCGCGGCCGATGCCGACACCATAGCGCATGGCCGTGCCGCCGCGCTCCACGACATAGAGAAATCTAGACGCCGTATCGACGACGACCGTGCCGGGTGCCTCGCCGGTCGGATCGGGAACGCGCTGACGATAAAACTTCGGGTCCAGCTTTCGGTAAGGAACCGCCGGAATGACATGACCGCCATCGACCACGGAGGCATAGCGTGCTTCGAGTTCGGGATCGGGTGTGACGATGCTCTGAGGTTCTGACGCCACGGGAACGGCGGGTGGCATACGAACCGGAGCTGCAATGGGAGTTAGAACCGGGGCCGTGGTGGCACAGCCCGCAAGCGCTGCCGTCGCAGAGATAGACCCCAGCATGAAAGCCCGCCGGGAAAGAGTCTTTTCATTCTTGGTTGAGCGCATTCCTGTCCTAACAAACCCCGCACATTGATATCGCCTCTTGGACGGATGAGGCCGAAAGAGACGACGTGTCATCATCATTAAGTGGTGATGACCTCATAGCCACTCGGGACCTGTGATGACAAGTTCGCCAATACCATGACCATACAAACTCAATCGACGAGTGTGGGCCATAAGCCACAGCGATCTTGCATTTCCGCGAGTGTATCGGGCGTTTGCAGCCTTACCGACGCGCCCCTGATTGCAGGCTCGGCGCCTGCTCGCCGCAACGCTGCTATATGTATCGGCTAGCTACTGAAGGAGTGGCCGGGTAAGACATTGTATCCCATGTCCAGCCAAATCCTCATGCGGGGCTGCAAGTGGTTTCTAAAGGTTGCGCGAGGACTCGGTCCCAGATTGATTTGGCTGGCGGGATTTGCGCTCGTCATGCAAGGTCAGATCCCGCCTTGCCCGCGCGCTCGCGGCTTCGATCGGCCCCGCCTTCCCCTGCTCGGCAATGACAGCCCGCGCCCGCTCGATATCGACCATGTAGTCACGGGCCAGCGGCAGAGCGGAAACGTTCTTCGTCAGCTGCAATTGCCAGTTCATGTGCCCCATACGCCGGAAGGCGAGCTCAGACCCGACGAGGTAGAATTCGAACATACGACAGAACCGCTCGTCATAGAGTTTTGCCAGGGTGCTCCTGTTCTTCATGAAGCGGTCGCGCCATTGCTCGAGCGTTTTGGCATAATGCAGCCGCAGGATCTCGATGTCGGTCGTCCAGAGGCCGGATTTTTCGACCACGGACAGGACTTCGGAGACCGCCGGCGAATAGCCGCCGGGGAAGATATATTTCGCAATCCACGGATTCGTGCTGCCTGGACCATCGGCCCGACCGATTGCGTGGATCAGCGCGACGCCATCCTCCTTGAGCACGGAGCGGATCTTGTCGAAGAAGGTCTTGTAGTGGTTGATGCCCACGTGCTCGAACATGCCGACCGAGACGACGCGGTCGACCGGACGCGTCCAGGAGCGATAATCCAGCAGTTCGAACGTGACCATATGCTCCAGCCCGGCATCCTTCGCGCGGGCTCGTGCGGCCAGCAATTGCTCTTCCGAAAGCGTAAGACCCGTCACCCGAGCACCGAACTCCCTGGCGAGATAGAGTGCCATGCCGCCCCATCCGCAGCCGATGTCCAGAACCTCAAGGCCCGGACGATCGAGCATCAACTTCGATGCGATATGCCGCTTCTTCTTGAGCTGAGCCTCCTCTAGGGTCTCGTCGCCTACCGGGAAATAGGCGCAGGAATATTGCCGGTCCTCATCCAGCATCAAGGAATAGAGCCGCGCATCGAGATCGTAATGATGCGCGACATTGCGCTTCGAGCGACCGGCAAAGTTCAATTGGTCGAGATTTCGGCGCAGCCAGCGAACCTTTTCCATCAGCTTCTCGAAGGGATGGCTTCCGCCTTCCATCATGTTGAGGGCGAGCAGATCCACCATTTGGAATAGGTCGCCGGATGCCGGTTCGACTTCGCCGTCCATATAGGCCTCGCCCAGCGCCAAAGCCGGATTGAGGAGCAGACGGCGTTTTGCACGGGTGGTATTGATTTTCATCGCTGCACGCGGTTCCGCCCCCGTACCGAAACTGCGTGTGGAACCATCCGGAAAAGTGACCGTGAGCGTTCCGATTTTGATCAAGCGAGAAAGAGCTGCTTCTAGGAACATGACAACTACCTGTTTATCGTTTCCTTGACGGGAATCTCGTGGCCCGAGGGTCACGAAGAATCCCGTACCGGTATCGAAAGCGTACTACTTAATCTGGTAAAATATCCAGATCATTTGCGACATCAAGGTTGAGTAAGCTCAAACGCGGCTACAAGGATGCTCACTCCCTCGGCAGAATCACTGCTCCGGCTAGATATAGTCAGCCGGCTCCCGAATCTGAGACCTCTCCCGGCGGCAAAGGGTGCGATAGCCGAATGCAAGCCGCGTAGCATCGGCTCTGCCGAGCAGCGTTACGCGAGGGAATGCGCTTCGACGCAGGACAGGCCTACCAGCAGGTGAAGCCGGCATCCACGTTGACGATCGCTCCCGTCATCAGGCTTGCAGCGCCCGATGCAAGGAAAAGAACTGCGCTGGCGACTTCCTCTGGCGTTCCCATCCGCCCCATCGGCGTATCGGCAAGCCAGACCGGAATGCGTTCACGATTGGCCTCGACCGCCATCACCATAGGCGTCTCGATATAGGTGGGAGCGACGGCATTCACGCGGACGCCATGCTCCGCCCATTCTGCCGCCATCGACCGCGTGAGATGATGGACCGCCGCTTTGGAAACGTTGTATGGCGTCTGCGGCTGCGGCCTATTGCAGATGATTCCGGACATCGAGCCGAGATTGACAATGACGCCGCGTTTCTGAGCAATCATGTAACGGCCGAAGGCGCGCGAGCACCAGAAAACGCCATTGACATTGACATCCATCATTCGCAGCCAATCGGCGTCGCTGACATCCTGCGAGGGTATGCCGCTCTGACCGATCCCGGCATTGTTCACCAGGATCGTCGCGGCATGGCCGCCATCAGCGAGTTCCGTGGCGATCGCTTCCATTCGCGCGGAGTCCGTGACATCGCCGATCCGCAGATCGATGTCGTAACCCTTGTCTCGCAAAGCGAAAGCTCCCCGTGCATCGACCTCGTCACGCTCGATGACAACGACTGCAGCGCCAGCTTCAGCCAGTGCCTCTACGCAGCAAAGGCCGATGGCGCGGCCACCGCCCGTAACCACGGCCCGCTCGCCATCGAGCCGGAATTTCTCCTGATAACCCATGGCTTTACTCCTCAGATATCGAAGGCGCTCGGCAGAACTACGACGTCGCGGATCGTCACGTTGCGCGGACGTGTCAGCATGAACATGATGGCATCTGCGACTTCCTTGGGCTCGATCAAGGCGCCAGCTTCCTTGGCCTTGCGCAGGTTTTCTTCGGGCCAGTCGGCAAGCAGGGCACTGATGACCGGGCCCGGAGAGACAGAGCCGACACGAACACCGCTCTTCAGAAGCTGGCGCCGCATGGCCTGGACGAAGCTGGTCATTGCCCATTTCGAAGGCGAATAGACCGGCTCCCAAGGGATGGCCGAATGCCCTGCGACCGAGCTCGTGACGATGATGTCACCCGTCCCACGCTCGATCATATGCGGCGCGACGGTTCGAACATTCTTGATGACGACATTGACGTTGAGGTTGAGCATCCTGTCTATGGCATCGAGATTGGCCTCCACCAAGTCGCCGCCGATATAGGTGCCGGCATTCGCGTGAAGGATATCGAGGTGATCGACCTTGGCGAGAATGCCATCCAACAGCGAGGCACATTGTTCCGGATCGAGCAGATCGACGACAAGCGGGATGGCCCCGTCACCCAGGCGCTCGCACACCGATGCCAATGCTCTCTCATCGCGATCGATCAAGACGACCTTCGCTCCCGCCGCAATCATGGCCTCGCTCGAGGCGAGCCCGATTCCCGATGCCGCGCCGGTCACCGCGGCGATTTTCGTCTTCAATTCGTCCATGATCTCCTCCTCCTTGGATTAAACAGCTATCATTTACTGGCACTGCAGACCGGGTAATCATTGGCAAAGCTCGAGATAGTCTGCGACATCCACAGTGCGATCAGGTCTATCGCGCCTATGGAGCGACCGTCATCGAACAGCCTGTACCTCCAAACACCGCCCGTCGCCGGAACGGATCCGCATCAGGAGCGTCTTTCCGTGGCTGCGATGAACGCGTCGAGTTGCTCTCGGGTGCCAGCCCCCTCCATCGGGCCGACAACGGTGACATTGCGCGCCCCTGCCGCAGCCGCATAGGTCAGGGCGGCTGCCGCCGACATGCCCAGACGGCGACAGGTGAGATAGGCGCCGCCGAAGCAATCGCCGGCGCCGGTCGGATCGATCTCCCTGACGATGAAGGCTGGCGCATCGATGCGCTCGCCTTCCCTGCTGTAATAAGTCGCGCCATCAGCCCCGCGCTTCAGAACGATTTCCTTGACTCCGATTTCGAACAGGCGGCGGATCGCATTGGTTTCGCCCTCGACGCCGGCCGCACGCTCAAGCTCCTCCCCAGAGGGCAGCAGCAGATCGGCCTTGGCCACAAGCCGGGCAAACCGCTGTTCGGTCGCCTCGTCGAGCTTGAGTTCCTTGCGAATGTTCGGATCGACGGAAAGCGTGCCGCCGCGGGCCTTGATGATATCGACTGCCTTGTCGATCACCTCACACGCGCTCGGAACGGATAGCGCCGAACCCATCACATGCAGGTGTCCCGCACGGCTGATGAGATTGCTGACGCCGTCGCTCCAGCCAAAGCGAGCAGCCGCTGACGTCGCGATATTATAGACGAAGTCGCGGGAGCCGTCCTTACGGTAGCGAACGAAGGCGCTGCCTGTCGGATAGTCCGGGTCGATGGATATTGCCGAGATATCGACGCCATCGCCCTTGAGCCTTTCGAGATTCACGCGGCCGAAATCATCGGTGCCGACAGCGCCGATCATTGCTGCGCTGCCGCCAAGCCGCCCGCACTGGGAAATGAAGATCGCCGGCGCGCCGCTGGCAAACGGTCCGACGAGCGGTTGTGCTTCCGTGAAACCATTGCCGACCGTCGTGGCGACGATTTCCACGAGGATTTCCCCGACGCAGACCGTTGGGCCAAGCTGGTCGGGTGCCAGTACTGAACTCATTGCAATCCTGCTTTCGATACCTGTTGTCCTCAATCCGCGGCGGCGTGTCGTTGCGCTCCATCCTCATCGCAAGACTGATTGTTTTCCAGTAAGAGAAACACCGGCGAAACATATATGCTGCGTTGAACATCCGACCAGAAGCATTCTTCTCTTTCATGGCGATTTCAGCATTCGCAATGAATTCAAGCATGATTCCAGCGGCTTGCGAGCGCGACCCTTCGACGCGGCAATTATGGATCGCCGGAACAGATACGTAAAATTCAGCGACTTGCGCTGCTTGCGGATGTCATCGCTTGCGAAGAAATTTGGTTCGCTTCGGATAGAACGCTGCAATTTCATATTGACCCCCGCCGCATTCGCCTCTTCGATCGGAAAACAGGCAGGAGATCGAAAGAGGAAGTTCCGATGAGTTTCGAAGGCAAGAGAGTGATCGTCACCGGCGCAGGCAAGGGCATCGGCCGAGTCACGGCGGAAATGCTGATAAAACGCGGCGCACATGTCGTGGCGCTGACCAGAAGCGCAGCAGACGTCACGTCCTTGCGTGATGAGCTGGGCTGCGAAGCCATTCAGGTCGATCTTGCCGACGCCGATAGAACACGGGAGGCAGCAATCGCTGCCCTGCCGGCAGATTATCTGGTCAACTGCGCAGGCACGACCGAGCTGCAGCCGTTCCTTGAGACCACGGTCGAAGCCTTCGACCATCTGCATGCGGTCAACACCCGGGCGCCGATGATCGTGGCCCAGGAATTCGCCCGCTCGTTGATTGGCAAAGGTCTTCCCGGCGCAATCGTCAATGTCTCCTCCATTGCCGCCTTTATCGGCATACCGGATCATGCGTCCTATTGCGCATCGAAGGGCGGCCTGGACGGCCTGACGCGCGTGATGGCCCGGGAGCTGGCTCCCAAGGGTATTCGCGTCAACGGCGTGCACCCGACGGTGACGCTGACACCGATGGCGGTCAAGGCATGGAGCGATCCCGAAAAGGCAGCACCCATGCGCGATCGCATTCCGGCCGGCCGCTTTGTCGAACCGGCGGAGGTTGCGGAAGTGATCCTTTTCTTGCTTTCCGACGCGGCGGCCATGGTGAACGGCATCTCCGTGCCGATCGATGGCGGCTATATGATCGCCTGAGATCATATCCACGGCATTCTGATCGAGATCAAACACCAGATGGAAGTCGCCGAAGAGGCTGAGATATTCGACCGGGAGCTGATGCTATGGAACGCATGTGAGGCTTGGCATCAGGCTGCCGCCTCATAGATCAGATCTGGCGCGACGATCCATTCTCCCTGCCTGAGCTTCAGAACGTCGAGCCTGCCTTCGCGATCCCGAACGGCAATGCCGACGAACCGGTAGCGGCTGCCGTTTCTGTCCACGACGGCAGCCGAAATAGGTTTGCCGTTGACATAGCCGACAACAGGGCCTTCCTCCCTTGTTGCGGAAAGCAGGAAATATTCGTGAGGAATGTTCCGACTGACCATCAGCCCCGATCCCTACGCTGAAGGGTCAGGCCCACACTCGTCCCAGCACCTTTTTGCGCGCGCGTGCTCTCATGCGTCGCTTGCTCAAGAGAGGATTTCGTGCGGGAACACCGGTTCTTCTTGATCTCGACCACGAATGGCTTTCGCTGCGGCCGCATTATCCACCCTTTCGATATGATTCATTTTAATTGAAGACGCATTCGACCTGGCCAAGCGGCCCGAAGTCGACGGCCAAATGTTGGCCGGCGCGGACCTGGAGGACCGCAGTGCAGGAGCCGGTCGCTACGATATCGCTCGGCTCGAGCCGCCTACCGTTTGCCGCAAGCGCCGCGGCAAGCCACGCAACCGCGTTCAACGGATTGCCCATGACCGCCGACGAGCTGCCGGACACCATGGTCTGCCGAAACAGAAACGCCGTGACCTCGATTGTCGAAAGAGCGCCGATGTCCACATTTGCGGCATGGTCGCCGCAGAGCGTCGCGACATGCAGGCCGAAGTCCGCAATCGCGGCGTTTGCGCCGGCGAACGCTCGCCGCGTCCGGCAGCCGACGACCCCGATTGCAGGGCGGCAGCTCATGACCGCATCCGCCACGCTATCGAGGGAGATTTGCTCGCCTTCATCGGGAAATGGCCTCAGCATCGTGAAAACGAACTCGCTTTGTATTCCGATGGTTCCCGGCGGCAGACGGAAGCTTTGCGCCCTCTTTTGCAGGGCGGAAGACGGTATTTCTGAGTAGATCGGCCCCTTGAGGCCGAGCGTTCGGCACGACAGATCGCTCGTGCCGACAATCGCATAGCCCTTGCGCTCGAAGCCGAGTGCATCCTGCGCCACGGCCTGGATCTCATAGGCCTCATCTTCGGAGACGATCAGATCGAGTGGAAGATCGCAAAGCTCTTCGTGACGGCGACACTTCGCCAGAAGATCAGCGGTGGTATCCTTCAATTCGAAATACATCTTCGCGCTCCAATCTCAACAACTGGCTGTCACGCAAAAATGGCTCGACATGCATAGCCGTTCCATTCGGCGCAATGCGCGAAAAAATTAAAATCTCATAGTGATTGCTTTTCTCGTCCAACGATATGCGGGCTCGTCGTCCGTACCTTGCCGGCGCCGCTTTGGCTGAGACCGTCGGACGGCGAAGCTGCGCTCAAAGGGGAATCCCGTATCGGTCCCGAGACTGACGCAAGGACACCGACGCCATGAAGTCGAACAGCATGACGGATACGCGGCCCGAGAGAATCGAGCCGCAGTCGCTACGGCTTCAACGCCGACATAGCCGCATTGGATGGCCCATCAGCCGCAGCGTTTCAGATCATCCTGCTGGCTATGACGCCAGGGTCCGCTCAGGATTTCTTGCGCGCGGCCTTAAGGGCAATCTATCTGCGCCGCGACCGGGCATGCGCAGGCGGATTCTGCCGGATCGTGCTATGGGACCAGCCATTATCGACCAGGGCGCCGAATGCACGATTGATGCCAACGCTAAGGAGAATCGATCCGCCTGTCTGCGTCCATTTTTGAACGCACCTATGTTGTTTCGCTCCTCAGCTCACGGCATCCGACAAAGGAAGTCACGGAAGATTGAAGCGAAGAGGATAGGGTAAAGGGATCGGCCGAAATTGACCGCCTTCGTTCCAATCGGCGCCCCTCCCCAGGATTTTGATGACCTCAAACGTGATTGAGGTCGCCGCGCGGATTATCTTTCGGCATGATCGGCTGGAAAATCGCTGCCAATCCTTCACGAACCGATCAATGCTCTTCATTCCATTTCCGTTTGTCGTCGCCATTTTGCTCGTCGTTCTCTTTGCAGCCGTAAAGGCTCGAGATGATGAAGCACCACCCAATTTGCCTTTCCAGGCACTGATCCTTCTCAGTGCGTTTCAATCCACGCTTTCCGGTGTGCGATGGGGCTACGCCGTTCAGCCCGCCATGTATGTCATGCCAGTGGCGGCCGCGATGGTGCCGCCACTTGCCTATCTCGGCGTTTCCAGACTGGTGCGCAAAAGCTCGCTTTCTCCACTTCAGCAGATCTGCCTGCATGCGCTCCCAGCCGGGGTCATTATCGTGCTGATCGCGGTGTGGCGCGACGCGATCGATATCGCCATCGTACTGACCGACGTCGGCTATGCAGCGGCGATCCTGCTTCTCATGCGCTCGGGCACGGACGCGCTTCGCCTCGCGCCATTCGAAAATGCCGGCCCGACCTATCGGGCCGTCCTCTTTGCCGCCGGCGCTCTTCTTTTGTCGGCGATAATCGATATCTTCATCTGGCTGGACTTCGCCTGGGCCGGTGGTGAATATGCGTTGAAGGTCATCAGCTTCGGAAATCTCGTGGGACTGGCCATTTTGGCCACCGCAGCCGCTGCAGCGAGCCGCAGCCACGCGCCCATCGACAAGGGAGGGGCTGTCCTGCCGGCTGAAATCCTGCAGGACACCCAGACGCTTGATGCCGTCCAAACGCTGATGAAGGAAAAGCACGCCTATCGCGATGTCGATCTCAATCTCGACCGGCTGGCGCGCAAGCTTGCGATTCCCGCCCGGCAGATTTCCACAGCCATCAACCGCGCGACCGGCAAGAACGTCTCGCAATATGTCAACGAGTACCGGATCGCGGAGGCTTGCACGCTCCTG
This sequence comes from Rhizobium pantanalense, assembly GCF_030182525.1. Lineage (NCBI taxonomy): Bacteria > Pseudomonadati > Pseudomonadota > Alphaproteobacteria > Hyphomicrobiales > Rhizobiaceae > Rhizobium > Rhizobium pantanalense. The sequence continues at coordinate 87,221 of NZ_JAQJCH010000009.1, read as the reverse complement.
GCCGAAACCGAAAAGCCGGTGACGGAAATCATGTTCGATGTCGGCTTTCAGACCAAGTCGAACTTCAATCGCGAGTTCCGGCGCGTCACTGATACGACGCCGCTCGAATGGCGCGACAGGTCGCGCAGATCCGTCAAGTCCACAGCCGCACCACAGGCTGATTGAATCGTGATCGGGCACGATCCGGAACGTGTTTAACGTCTCTCCAATCCGGCCAGCATGGCTTTAACCAGTTTTTAATCATCAAGTTGAAGCAACCGCCATTCCCGGATAAAGGGAGGATATCGCCTCTCCGTCGTTCCGTGGATAGCAAATTGACAATGGAAAATTTGCTTCAATTGCTTGATTTCATGGAAGAGTACACCGATCGCATTCTTCCGGTCGCATTCCTGTTGCTCGCCGCAGAGATCATCTTTCCAAAGTCTCGCTATACCTATGTATCGAGACTTCGCGGCGCCATCTTCTGCATGACGAACATCCTCATAACTAAGACCAGCCTGACAGTCTTCTACTGGTTTTGGGCGGCCATCGGCATAAAGCCGCTGTTTGCGATTGACCTGACATTCCTCTCGAAATTTTCGAATGCGTGGCCACTGCATCTGCTGGGCGCCATAGCTGCTTCTTTTCTCGTTCTGCAGGTCAGCGAGTTCTTCTACTATTGGTTCCACAGGCTGCAGCATAGCAACAGCTTCTTCTGGCGCTTCCATGCCGAGCATCATTCGCTCGAGGAAATGAGCGCCTTCAACAGCAACCACCATTTCAGCGAGGAGATCTTCAGGATTCCGTTTCTGATCATTCCCGTCTCGCTGCTCTTCGATTTCAAACAGGACTATGTTCCCTGGATCTGGGTGTTCTTCGTACGCTGGCAAGGCTATTTCGAGCATAGCTCAACGCGACTGAATCTGGGCTGGGTTCGTTACGTCTTTCCCGACAATCGCTTTCACCGTATTCACCATTCGGTCGAGCGACAGCACTTCAACAAGAATTTCGGCAGCGGCTCGGCAATCTGGGATATTCTGTTCGGGACCGCCTATTATCCGAAGGCCACGGAATGGCCCGATGTCGGCCTGCCCAATATCCGGGAACCGCAAAACTTGACCGAATTTCTCGTCCGACCCTTTCGACGCGGCAGGCACAGCTAGAACGCCGGCTGTTTCAATTCCCGGATTTTCATCATCCTTTCAGCCCGATGCTCGGCCGAAAAACGTACGTTCGTTAGAATTTTAGACAAACCTAAAAGCGGTCATCAAGACGACGGCTCTATCATCGACGTGTCTGGCTGAACAAGGTTCGGCGGCACCATGACAGTGCCGAGGCATCCTAGAATGGGTTTTCGCCTCAGACGATTGCACTTTTGAACGGGGAGTCCCAGAGGGGACAAAGTGCTCAATGCCTCTATCAGCATTTCTTCGGCGCCGTGCAGCGACGGTGGTCCGCGTGCACGACACCTTATGCACGTTCATCGACGGCACGATTGTCGCTCGGGCAGATAATTGGCGCCCGCTTCGCAATAGTGACGATACGCGCCGCGCGCTCGGTCATACCTCATATCGTGGCGAATTGGTGCCGGTCTATGATCTGGCGGCGAAGATGGGCAACAAGCCCTCAAGGAGCTGTGAAATCGCCATCATCAAGATGACTGGCGGCTACGTGGCGTTTCTGATCGACGAATTCATCGGCAGCACGTCGGCGGCGAGCAAAGCCATCCGCCTTTCAGAACTCGACATTTTCGGCCGCGAGCGTGTAGCCGTATAGCGTCGCTTTCCCGATACCGATCAAGGCGGCCGGGAACGCGCTTCCGCAATCCATGCAGAAAGTCATCTTTTCGCAGCAGCCACCTACCGCGCCTTCTGTACACTGTGACCAGCCGCGCCCGAATTCCGGAACAGATTTTCAGCATGGCGCCCGACCGAAGCATACGCGCCCTCAAGCCGCATCAATGGCGGCCAATCTCGGAAATATTTTCTCCATACTTCACTTAAATTGGCAGATCCAGCAATCGCAAGGGGCTTCGTTACCAGATATTGTCGATCAAGGTACTAGACATTCGGGATTCGGCGGACATAAACTTGACAGATGAACGCGTGCCAGAAAAAGAGAGTGATCAAAGCCTTGATCTCAACCGGAACGGCCACGTCGATGCTGACGGCTCTCCCTTGGATATGGAGGCGATGAATGCTGTATGATCCAAACATGTCCAGATCGCGCTGGCCGCTGCCGTTTCGCCGGCAGTCATGGGAGACATTGGTTGGTCTGGTCTCCATAATCCTGCTGGTCGGGATCATATGTGCAAACCTGCCGAGCACCTGGATCACGGAGCGAAACGTATCGGTGGCTTCGAGCCGCGCCGCACATTGACGGATTGAGATCGCACCGCCGTGAATGCGCGGCGATCGCAAGCCTTTGTCGGATTGGCTTCTTGTATCCGCCCACATCAGGTGGCCGGTTTCAACGGTTGCGAATGCGAGAGCTGCGTTGAGGCAAACCAACCCATTGTTTCATCACTGGAATCAACCTCCAGCGCGGTGAATTCTCCATATTTTGATGAGGGTCGTTGGCGTAAGGCTTTGGTCCGACGCATCGTGCGACCCCCGCCCCAATGTCACTCGACCGAAGCCCAAGGAAAGGAACCGACTGCGCCGAAGCTCTGTTTTACCGACAGCTCCGTCAATGACGGACGAAGAGAAGGTGAAAGGAGATTCTGATGAAAACGAAAGTACTTAGTGTTGCGGCACTCGCGCTTGGCCTGACCGCCGGATGTGCCTTTGCCCAATCGTCGACCGTCACCGGCGCTGCAGGTGGTGCGGTTACCGGAGCCGTTGTCGGTGGTCCGGTCGGGGCCGCCGTGGGCGGCGTGGCTGGCGCCATTGTCGGCACCGCCATCGATCCGCCGCCTCAGAAGGTGGTCACCTATGTCCGCGAACAGCCCTTGCCTGAAGACGGCACGGTTGTCCACGAGAGAGTGGTCGTCGGCAGGCCTCTGCCGGATACGGTCGTTGTTCGCACAGTTCCGCAGAATCCGCGATATGCCTACGCAGTCGTCAACCACGAACGCGTGATCGTCGAGCCTTCCTCACGCAAGGTTATCCAGATTCTGAACTAACCGTCGTGGGGAGCGGGAAGCCGCTCTCCACCCTTCCGCTGTGCGTAATGGGCGTATCCATCCCGACCGAAACGAGAAGGCGGCCGGCCTGCAGCGCTTCCCAAAGCTTCGAGGTTTTCGCAGTGGCTTCTGCAGGCAGCACCCTCTTGCGCCCCATATTCTATACTTGGTCGCCTGCATCATGCAGTAAATTGCCTATCGCCGGATCGAGCAGCGTCTGGGGCGGAAGGCCCGACCCGGCGATAGAGCCGGTGGGCGGACCGGCTAGGGAAAGGCGTGCATCGACGCCAAACTCGTGAACCCAAACTTGTGAACGATGATCGCAGAAAACCTCGTGTCGCAAAGTGCCCGGCGATCGGCATGCTCACCTTAAAGCGCGGCTATTACAGCGCCTTCAATCGACAGTCGGCGCACTGCTCTCGGATGGCGCCACGGTTTCGGATTTCCTTTCCAGGGCATCACGGACTTCGGCGATTTTTCCGCTGTTTGTTCCGACGCCGAGAATGCTCTTTGCTTCGGCAAGTGTCTGGTCCGTCACCGGCTTGTTCGACAGCTGGGCGAGCGCCGAGCGCAGGGCGTTGTCGCTGAGGGCGGGATCCGTCGGCACAGCCGTCGTTCCATATTGCATTTCGAATTCCGCATATGCCTTCACATAGGCCGAGAGCGCCGCCATCTTGGGATCTTTCGAGTTCAAGTAAGCGTGATAGTCGCGCTTGAGCGAGCTCAGGCTACCTGCACCAGGCTTTGAGACATGGCTCTTCGAACTTGCACTATGGGCTTTGGAGTGTTTATCCGCATGATGCCCCAGCAGCGACGATGAAGCGCCCTGCGTTGTCGCCGCATTGGTCGAAGGGCTGCTTGCATCGTCGCTTCCGGACTTTTCATGACCGGAGTTTCCCTCACCATGACCGCCGCCATTGCCATTACCATTGCCGCCACCGTTTCCGCCCTTGGCGAATGCCGCCTGCATGAAGCCGACAGAAGCTCCTCCGATGGGCGCAAGTGCGAGCACCAGGCCGAGGCTTGTTGCACCAATCATGGAACGGATTTTCATGCGCACTTCCTTCATAACATGTCCGCCGCCTGTGGCAGGGGCCATATCCAGCAAATCATGCGCACTAGAATATTGCCGAAATCTCAGCTTTCTATCCCGGTCCGACCTATGCCTTGATGGTTAGGACCATAGTCTGATTGATCCAACTCTATGGTCGCATAAATTGCACACGCCAGACGGCAATACCCCGCTCGGGACAACGCGGCGGATGTCGACACCCCAACAGTTGACACTCCATCCTGCTGAGATAGCTATAGAGGGTTGGGAGATCAGTGCCGATTATGCCAGTTCTGCGAGCAAACCATAAATACAAGCGATCTCTGGCAAGTCTTATCGAACGCTGGAACTCCCAATCTTTGGCTAGACAGTTCCTGCTCGCCGGCGGCCTCGTCGCGCTCTGTGCGATGCTCGTTGTCGGCGCTTTCGTTGCCGGCCTCATCGAGAATGCAGTGACGCGCAATTCCGCGGCGACGACAGCGCTGTACGTCGACAGCGTCATCGCCCCGCTTCTGCCGGATATGCAAACCACTCAGGCTCTCGACGATACCGTTACCCGCGCTCTTGACGAAACGCTCGGTCAGGGCGCGCTTGGCACACGGCTGTTTTCGTTCCGATTATGGCGCAATGACGGGACGATCCTCTACTCCAACAACAAGGATCTTTCCGGAAAGCGATTTCCACTGTCAAATAGTTTGAAGACGGCTTTTTCAGGCCGAATGGTCGCCAAATTCAACCAGATCGATGATGTGGAAAGCGTCGCCGAACGCAATAGCGGCAAACCGCTCCTGGAAATCTACAATCCCGTACTGCAGCCATGGTCGGGCAAGGTCGTCGCTGTCTCCGAATTCTACGAGATTGCCAACGATTTCGAATGGAGCCTTACTCAGGCCCGCCTGCTGAGCTGGCTTGTCGTTGCTTTGTTCACTCTGACATTCTTCGCTCTTCTGTCGATCATCGTCCTGCGTGGCAGCCGCACCATCGACAGTCAGCGCAAGGCGCTCAACGGCCGCATCGGCGAACTGTCGACGCTTCTTCAGCAGAATGAAGCGTTGCGAGCCCGCGTTCAACGCGCGACCCAGCGTGCGGCAGCGCTTAACGAGAGCTATTTGCGCCGTATCGGCGCCGACCTGCATGACGGCCCGGCCCAATTGGTCGCTTATGCCTCCTTGCGGCTGGACAGCCAGACCCTCATCAGCCCCACCGCCTCGGTAGAGGAGCGCGAGGCGTCACTTCAGACAATCAAATCCAGCCTTGACGACGCCATGACCGAAATCAGGAGCGTCTGCAGCGGCCTGATGCTTCCTCATATCGAGACGGACAATCTGACCGATCTTTTGAAACGGGCAATTCGAGCCCACGAACAGCGCACCGGCGTCACCGTTGCGCTTCTGGCGGGCGCGGCACCGGCAGACCTTTCGACCTCGGCGAAGATATGCGTCTATCGCTTTGTCCAGGAAGCCTTGAACAATGGCTATCGTCACGCCGGCGGTATCGGACAAAAGGTCGTGCAGACCTTGGAAGACGGCCAGATCGTGATCGAGGTTGCCGATGAGGGACCGGGATTTGATCCGAAAGAAGTCGGCCCGCAAAAGCTTGGCCTTGCCGGCCTCAGGGATAGGGTCGAAAGTCTCGGCGGTATTTTTCAACTTTTGTCGTCGAACCGGGGAACCATCGTTCGCATGTCCCTGAACATCGAGGAAATGGAGCAGGCATGACAGCTGCAATCAGTTTGGCGGTCGTAGACGACCACCCTCTCTTCAGGGAGGGCGTTATCCGGAGCCTGACCGAAATGGATGGGTTCAGCATTGTCGGCGAAGGCAGTAGCAGGGAGGATGCGCTGCGCATAGCAGCGGAACATCGCCCGGATATCCTGCTGCTCGACATTTCCATGCCGGGAGGAGGGCTGGATGCCATATCTCTCATCCTCGAGCAGATACCCGATCAGAAGATCGTGATGCTGACGGTCTCCGAGGCAAGCGACGATGTCATGGCAGCGCTCAAGAGCGGCGCGAAAGGCTATGTTCTCAAAGGCGTTGGATCACGAACACTCGCCGATATCCTTCGCAGCATTGCTGCGGGTGACAGCTATGTCGCACCGACACTATCGGCGCGTCTGATCTCGGACAACGGATCTGGTGCCCAGATCAATCCCTTCAGCGCATTGACGGATCGCGAGCGGGAGGTCCTCGAACTGGCTTCTGCCGGATTGAGCAACAAACATATCGGGCTGAAGCTCGATCTGCATGAAAAGACCATCAAGCATCACATGACCCAGATCTTTGCCAAGCTGGAAGTGAGCAACAGAACGGAAGCTGCGATGGCGTTCCGGGATGAACTCGAAAGGCGCCGTCAGTGAAGGAGTGCTTTGAGCCGCTGCTCGTCGGCGATCGTAGCATTGCGGTTGACGATGGTGCGGCCCTTTGAATCCTTCATCACATAACGTCCGCTCTGTATATTTTCACTCATGCCGTCCTTGTGGTGAACGGTAATCGATCCGTCGCCATCATCGGAGGATTGGTCGGAATCGACCTGGCTTTGAGTAGCGCTCTTGGTTGCGGATGATCGGCCATTGGCATTCCCGTTGCCGTTGTTGCCGTTCCCACCCCCATTGCCGCTGTTGCCACCGCCGTTCCCGTTGCCTCCCCCATTGCCATTTCCGCCGCCGTTACCATTGCCGCCGCCATTGCCGTTACCCCCTTTGGCCTCCACTATTTGCTGCGCAAATATCGCGGAAGCGCCGTGAATTTTAATGGTGTAGGGGAGTGCTGTGCTGACCATGGTCAACAACAGGCACGGCAAAGCAGCAATGAGCTTTCGACGCAATGACACCTACAGCCTCCTGAGGCTCCGGTTGGCTTCGGCGACGAGCGGTCGTCGCTCTCTGGCCCGAAAGCGCCGCCATTTATCGCCGACTGGCAAATATCTCTGATCCCATATCAAATCGCCGCAACACCGCGAGGGGTCAAGTCTTATCGAACGAAGAGACCTCTACTTGGACTTCAGCAATCGAAGCCAAGACCTTTCGCCGGAATATCGTCAGACTAACGTCCAAGAAGGAGCTGGACCGAAGCCCAATTGCATGATTGCATTATTGAAAACGATTTCGTCCGGTCGATATGACTGCGGATACGCCGACGCCTTGCCAATGCAAAATGCCATGGTTGGGAACCCAATAGTGCCTCTGCAAAAGTTGGCACTTAATATGTCGATATATCGATGCTCGCGCGATCGATCCGAAAAGAGGGGTACTGCGATGACCCAACACTGGAGGATATTTCTAGCCCGCTCCGCGCCGCCAGGCGCGATATTGGATTTCTCGGCAGCCGAGTTCGCTCTCCAGGTCGCAATCAATTTGCGATATTGCCTGAACCTTGTCCGACCAACGCCGGAATGCATCGCTTTGGCTGACCTCGTTTTGCTGCGAGCCAGAAACTACGGCGAAGCGAGAATGGGGCATAAGCCACAGCTATTCGCAGAGGCCGAGGATGCACTTGCCAAGGCAACAAGGCTGCTCGAGATCGAACTCGAATATTGCGCAAAGCAGAACATAAAAGGCAGCTGCGAACAAGCCGCCTGAAATCTTCGCCATGGTATCCGCGACGATAACAGCGAAAAACCTTGGCAATCAGTTGCGTTCCGGATCGTCTGCCAACTTGGCTGCTGGCATGATCTGCCAATGCCGCGTCAAGAGGAAGTGCTGGTCAGGAAGCCGGGGCGATTGCCTTCGATGCCACCAGGGATCACGGCACGAGCTGCGGCTTCTACTGGCTATTGCTTGTCAAATAGAGGCAATGATGGTGCTCGCCGGAGGCCTCTTGCGGCGGCGCATACCTTAGGGTATGCGCTCGAAAAGATGGCTTAGTTGCCGCGGGCACCGCTAACGGCGTAGGGGATATGCGAGCGGGCAATGCCGAGGTCACGAAGGACATGATCGTCGAGGGCGGAAAGCTCGCGTATGGCTCTGCGCTGTTCGCTAAAGCGCTTGATTTTCTCAAATACTCTCATTTTTACGGTCTCCTTTGCTGATGCGCAGGAGATAGGCATTTATCCGCCTAAATAAAATGCACATGCCTGCACGATAGCCATGCCGGTTTTGCACGGCTCATGACCGTAAGATTGGCGGGATGAACACGTGCTGGTTCTTACCACCATATTCGAGAATGCGATCGGCTCTGGTTTCTACGGCCTATGCATCCTGCCATTTGGAAAACGTTGCAGCCTGCCCGCGCAAATTGCCATCTCGGTCCACGAGCTGCCAGACGATACCGGCCTCGATCCAGAAACGCCGTCCGGATTTCGCAATCCTCAGACCGCGATAATCGGAGATGAAACCGTTACGGGTCACCGCGTCCAGCAATTGCTGACGCTCCGCCCGATTGGGAAGCTCGGCCGAAAGCCGCGAGGGCAGCGTTATGAACTCGTCCCATGAGTATCCGAAACAATTCTGCGCGGCCTTGTTGGCGTAGACGAAACGCGGATCGGCATCCGTATTATGGGCGAGGACCACAAACGGCGCGTCGCGATAGAGCCAATCTGGCCCCGCGCCCTCGCCAATCAAGGAAGAGCCGACAATGCGTTGAAAACTGCCGGTCAGAAGTTCGAAAAAGGCTTCGTCAACCGATAAATCGACAGCGTTGCTTTCAGGCCTATCAGTCATCTCTTCCCTTCCTCGCATTCTGGGTATCGACGGAAGCGATACCTATCAAATTGCGTGGGAGACCAAAAGCAGGGCAAGCGGGAAGACGCGAATATCCATCATCAACCACGCCGCGAAGCCAGGGTCTCCAGAGTAAGCACGAACAAGTTACCGATGGCGTGCCCAAGGACGAGATTGCCTCGACGGAGACCTGCCAGCTCTGAACACCAACCAAATTACGGCCGTTCGCCGTCGGCCAGCCGACGTTCGATATCATCGATGACAGGCAGCAGATCGGCAACCGTATCGATGACATAATGCGCACCCCGTGCCCTCAGAACGCCGGCTGCACGCTCACGAACCTTGGCAAGCGCATCCGGCGCCATAGCGGCGATCTCTTGCGGGGTGAGACCCGCCTCATTGCCGCTCAGCGCGACGCCGGCCGTCCAGCAGCCGGCCGCAACGCCTTCATCGATGCCGACGCCGGTATCGTCGACCTTGACCACCGCATGCGCCGGCCAGACATCGAGATCGAGGAAGCACTTGTACATGTTCATCGGCGTCGGCCGGCCATGCGGCAGGTCGCCGGCGCAGACGAGATTGTCGACCTCATAGCCCTGCTCTTTCGCAAGCGGCAGGACGCGCTCCATGATCGAGCGTGTGTAACCCGTCGTGGAACCGATCTTCATTCCACACTGGCGGAGCGTCCCGACAACTTCGGTCGTGCCCGGCACGAGATCGGCGAACTTATGCACCACCTCCTCGTTCATCGGCACGAAGACCTCGTAAACGGCGTCGACATCGGCTGCCGTCGGTGCCTTGCCGTGACGCGTGGCCCACAGCTCGCGGATGCGAGGCTGCTTCAGCATGGCGTCAATGTGATCCCATTTCGGTCGCCCCATCGGCTCACGCGCTTCCGCGATGGTGACCTCGATGCCGAAGCGGCTGAAGGCTTCGACGAAGACGCCCATGGGGGCGAAGGATCCGAAGTCGATGACCGTTCCAGCCCAGTCGAATACAACGGCTTTCAATTGGCTCACTGATTTCACTCCCAAGACCGAGATATCGAAGCGTAGAGATCGTCGATGACCTGTTCACCGAGGGCGAAGCCGGTCGAGGCGCCGGTTCCCCCCGTCACCATCACGAGGCGGATGTGATCGGCGGGGCGCTCGACCAGCACCGTCCGCTCCTTCGACGAGGCATAAGTGCCGATCCAGCGGTTGACGACGGTGCGGCCCGGCAGATCGAACACGCGATCGAACTCTTCGAGGATTAGCCGATCGAAGCGCTCGCTGGCGAATGGCTGCTGCGCATTGCCGTAGACGTGGCTGTCCCCGACGACGAGAGAACCGTCGGTCGACTGGACCGCGATCAGATGAATGCCGGCGGCGCGGCTTTCGGCCTCCTCAAGATCGAGCCGCTTTCCAAGCGCTTCCGCTTCCGGCAGGTGGGCAAAGCCTTCGTAACGGGCAAGGCTCATATCCGACATGACCGCGGCGCCGAACCGGCTCGGCTGAGCGGGGGCCACCCGCAGCATCTGCAATGTGCAGATCGTGAGATTATGCTTGGCGATGACATCCGGGAAAAGCGTCGAGAAATCGTCGCCGGGGCAGACGACGACGGCTTGCGCTTCGATTGCGCCGTGGCTGGTCTCGATCCGCGTTCCCTCAATGGCGCGCACGGCCGTGTTCCAGCGAAAATCGACCTTATGCCGAGCCTCGAGCCAGACTGCGAGCTTTGGCAGCGCCTCGGAAGATTCGACACGCAGCTCGTGCGGGCTATAAAGAATGGCCTCGACGCCATCCAGACGCAGGCTGGGCACGAGATCGCCAGCCTCGGCCTTCGTCATCAGGCGGCACTTCTCGCCCATCGGCGTCTTCAAAAAGGCGTCAACAATCACGGCGGCTTCCGAGCGACGCGCCGGCGTGACCAGGCCCCGATGGATGACCGCTATGCCAGCCTCGTCGACAATCTCGGACCAGATGTCACGCGCCCGCATGGCGCGCTCCCAATGGGCGCCCCCCTTCTGTCCGCTGATGGTCACGAAGCCGAAATTGCGAATGGAGGCACCGACCGCCTTGGCATTGCGCTCGATGACGACGACCTTCTTGCCCTGACGCACAGCCGCCAATGCCACGCCGATGCCGACAATACCCGCACCGACAACCGCAAGATCGTATCCATTCGCCATATCGTTACCCTTTCCTCGACCGGCATCGAGCCTGACCGTCGACCTATAGGGCAAACGCTAGCAAAACGATATGGAAGAATTATAAATTCTAAAAAATTATATGATTTACATATATTTTGAAATCAAGTCGAAGGCATCCCGCCATCGACTTCGCGCGCATGCTCCTTGGCGACATCGAAAAACGCCTGGATAGCGGCGTGATCGCGACATTCCGGCAGGGTCACGAGGTAATGGCCGATAGCCAGCTCCGGCTCGACCAGCGGGACGACCTCGATATGGTCATCGGGCGGAACCTCGCCTTCGATAGAAATCGCCAGCCCAATTCCGGCAGCCGCCGCGGCATAGGCAACATCAAGTGTCGCGACTTCAAGCACCGGCTTCAGGCGTATGCCACGCTTGTTCGCCGCATCCTCCAGCAGCGTGCGAGTGCCGGACGCCTTGTTCCAGAGTACCATGTCGCGGCCATCCAGATCGCCAAGCGTCAGCCGGCCTTTGGCCAGCATCGGATCGCCCTTGCGGCCATAGATCGCCACGCGCGATTCGTGCAGACGCAGGGAGGAAAAACGGCTGTCGGGTGCCACCTGCGAGATGGCGGCGACGTCGAGCTCGCCGCGCAGCACGGCGTCGGCGAGATCGAGCGAAGGCCCGCCCCGCGTCGTCAGACGCAGCGAAGGATATTCGCGGACGAAGGCCGTCAGGACCGGCATGATGAGGCGATGCGCACTGAAGCCGATCGAGATCGTACCCGAGTTCAGCGATGTGGTATCGGTGATCGCGCGGTCGACCTCGCTCAGGCATTTCAGCGTGATCCGGATCTTGGCGATCAGATCGACTGCCGATGGCGCGACGCTGACATTATGACCATCCCGAATGAAGACGCGCGTGCGGCACAGCTCTTCGAATGATTGGATCTGCGTCGAAACCGAGGGCTGGCTGATGCCCAGATCCTCGGCTGCACGGGAAAACTTTCCCGTGCGCGCCAAAGCTTCGACGGCCTTCATTTGCGCAAGCGTGACAGACGGCATTCTACAAAGCCTCACCTTGAGAAATCGCACAGCTGTCCGTTTCAATAAGTCGCGTATCCCGAGGAGGCAACCGGCTTTGGGCTGGATCCTCCATACGAAATAGCTTCAGCGCAGCACCGACCTGTTGGAAAGCCGCGACAGTCCCCATAGTGCGATCAATGTCGCCGCATCGAGGATCATCGTCGCCAAAAGGCCCGGAGCGCATCAATTCTAGCGGAGATCATATCCGCATGCAGCGAGGCGATTTCGCGTATTCGCTTGGCTGAAAGGTTATGATGGAAGCCTGAGCAATATCCTAGTCGTCTTTGTTCCGGGTTTGCCGCACCTCTTCCACAATCGCGTCGGTATTATCCTTACGCTCCCGTGTCTCCTTTCTGCGGCGGCTTGGATCCGCCAATTGCCACAGGACGATACCGGCAGCACCGAGGCTGCCGATGATGGCCACAATGACTTCGAAATTCCAAATCATTGCCCTCCCCATTTATTCAGGCGCATCCGCGCGTCGTGCTTGGCTGTGCAGCACAGGCTATCAGGCGATCCGCCTTCAGTTCGCCTTCGTCATCAGCCCACGCTTCTTTCTGCGAAAGTGCGGTAGCGGTCATTCCAAAACGCCACCATGTGGGCGGTAGCGAGAAGACCCACCGTACCGACCATCTGCGCAATTGGCCCTGCGGCCCCGATCTCTCGACAGAGGAACTGAAAAGCTGAAAGCAACGGATAGTGTACGATGTAGAGTGGATAGGAAATGTCACCGAGCCAACGCGACAACGCTCGCAATTTCTCGGGCACTTCGAGCGCGATGGACCAGACGAGCAACATGGGCAGGGTCAATAGCGCAACATCCGCGTCAACTCGCGAGTGATAGAAAATCACCATGAGCCAGACGGGCGGCAATAAAGCGAGCCATGTCCGCCAACAGGGCCTGACACCAAGTCGCGCCAGCAATACACCGAAGGGAAAGGTAAAGCCAAGCCGTGCGACGCCGATATGGATTGTGTCCCACGTGCTGCCGACGTTCAAATCATCGCCCCACGACAGCAACGTGATGCCCGAAACCACCGTCATTATCAGCAATATCGGTGCCGTCAGGTAACGTCGAAACGCAGCATAAAGAAAGTAGGCGGTGAATTCGAGAAAGAGCGTCCAGCACGGAACATTTACAGGGAAATAATCCCCGGTGACGGGTGCGGGCAGAACCGCCAGATTAAGCGGAACCACCCACGCCGGCGGGCTGTCGATACCCGCAAACACCTTGGCTGCTATTACCAACGCACCGAGGAGAATGCCGATGAGGAAAACCGGATAGAGCCGCCTCAGTCGAGCGGCAAAGAAACCTGGCGTCGTCATGCCGGCTATGAACCTTGGACCATAGACAGTTTCGGTGACAAAGCCGGATAGAGCGAAGAAGAAATCGACCGCCAGATAACCAAACGGTGCGACGTGCCAGATCAATCCCATATGAAAATGCACAACAGCGATCGCAGCGAGACCGCGTATCGCGTCTAGCGAATAGTAGCGCATCTTGGAAAACCTCTCCAAATTTTCCGCAGCTATTTTTCTTGCGAGACAAGCATCTTTCGATAAGACGCGACCAGAAAGTCAGCGCACGCTCGAGCGAGCCAACCCGCGCGTCTACTCCGGTACAAGACTGTCAGACTTCATTGAGGATGAAATTGCGTTGAATGGCGTATCGTTGCTGACGATGCCACGCCCATAAAATGATCTCGAGAAGAGCAATAGATCGTTTAAAGCGCCCTCCGCTCGCTCCGCCTCCTTCGAGTGGGCGGGAGAATAATATAATGCAAATGCTTTGCCAATATAATAAGTACGATTTTAATCTAAATGCCTCTTTTCGTACACAAGATTAAGTTTATTCGCCGATAAATTTAAATATAGATCGAAATAATAGATTTATTCAATTATTGGTGAGGCTACGTATTAATTTCCCTCTGGGCGAGAAGCCATAGCTCCCTGTGCTGTCTATAGATTCTCGACTTGAAGAAGTAGTTTCTACTTAAACTTATGAAAGCCCGCCTCATGTGCGTTCATAAGTGATCAGAGCCGCTTTTTCTCCAACGAACCGCCGAGGCAAGGGTTTGTTTGAACTTAACAAAGCGGCAGGTGAGACTTTTGGAAGGCGACTGCCAGACTCTTTCATCGCCGGCCTGTCGAACTGCAGGATTCAGCCTGCACTTGCTGACCGTCACGGTCGCAATCCGCCGCATCGAGGTCACGAATGTTCCACCGAAATCATCGCTCGCGCCGTGTGAATTCGTATCCGCTTCCCTCTTAGCCTGTGGATACTGAGGGACATGTCGACAGCCTCGGGGATCAGTGTCCCGTATCATGCAATCAGACTTTAGATAGGGAAATTTGGCGCGGATCTTCGCCAGCAGCATAAATCGTCGCCTATTCTCTCAAGATACCGACCGAGGCAGACATCATACGCGCTGTTTTTTCCGAAGGGGTATGCTTCCATTGGTCCAACGTCCCCTAGCCGCCATTTCTTTCGCCCTAGGGGCTGACGGCGCGTCGGCAGAAGTCGGTAACGGCTGCCACCAGCCTCCGCCGGTCGACATCCGATCCATCGGCCAGACAGTCATCGACGGCGCTGTGCATGGAATTGAACAGCATGACGGCCGTGAGCCGGGCATCGACGAAGGCGAACGCGCCAGCGGCACGCCCTTCAACAAGGAAGGATGTGAGGCGACTGACAAGAGGATTGGCACGTTTCATATCCCGCTTCGTCGGCTGAAACTGATGAAATACCAGATCGTGAAGCGCGACCTCGTCGAGATAGCCGAAAACGCAGGCCTCCATCAAAACGTCGAGCCGCCGCACCCAACTGTCAGAGGCGGACGCTCTGGCGACGGCATCGATCCTCTCGCAAAAGAGCTCGACGAACCGCGCTTGCAGGGCTTTAAGGACATCGTCCTTGGTCTGAAAATAAAGGTAGAAAGTACCCTTGGCGACGTCTGCGGCATCGACGATTTCCGCAACACTGGTCGCGGCAAACCCCTTCTCCAGAAACAGTCTCTGCGCGGCATCCATCAATTCCTCACGGCGAATTTCCGGCGGCTTGGTGCGCGGACGCGGACGATCTGTAACGGTCACGAGTTCTCCTCGCTGTTCATACGCTGTCGATGATAATACCCGCTGGCGAGAGAGCGGATGCGCACAACCACCTTACCGCAAGCGAACCCTTTTCAAAGACTCCTAACGGCATATCGAGCGGAAGACGAGCAAGACTGCGTGAAGCGTTATCGACCGTCAATGCGGGGGCAACGACCGCGACCCCAAGAAGGGAGCGGCAAAGCGTCTCGCGAAGAAGATCCAGCCGCTGCGCCAGCACGGGCAGCACAGCCACATCTCTTTGAAACGCGAATCCGCAAGCCGCGACCAGGAGGAGAGCAAAAGGTTGTTCGCGCCTCAGCCAGCACTCGATTATATCGAGACCTGCGCGCACGCCGTCGACATCAAGCGGCGTTTCCGCGACCAGTATCGCGAGCGGCCAATGAGTCTCATCACCCTCAGGCAACATCGATAAATGCTCGCTCATGACAGCCCGCGCAAAGCTGCCAGACCTCGCAGCGCCCCACCGACGTCCAGTGGTCTTCCTTGCGCTGCCGAAAGGGAAGCAAGCCACATCGCCGCTTCGTTGACATCATCGAACATCTGCGCAGGGATTCCGAACAGCTTTTCGGCATTCATGCGGCTCATCTCGTCGAGAGCGTCGGACGGTACAACGGTTGCCATGCCAATGACGAACTGCCTGATCCGCTCGCCATTGGCCTGAAGCCAAACCTTTGCATCCTTTGCACCGCCCTCGGGCCGCCTGAGCGCCTCGGCCTCGGTGAAGAAACGCAATGCCGAAAAGGATTCGCCGCGATCTAGCCAGGCGTTCCAGTCCGAAAAGAAGACGAGCTGCTCATCGAGCGACATCGCGCCGCGAGCGGCTGAAAGCACGAGCGGCCACTGGCTGAGATCGTGACGGATCATGACTGGACACCCCTCGATGTGACACGTCGGAAGCAGACGTCGCTCAGCATGGAGCCTCCCAAATTCTCAATGCGGACGGCCATTCGCATGCCCTTTAAAACTCGAAAGTTACAGTCCATACATATGACTGACCGTCGGTCATTTGTAAAGGAAGAATATTCTTGGAGCCTGATATGGAGCTTGCACTCTGCCCGGCCTTAAAGCCGGCATGATCGCGCCACATGTGAATTCGCCAGACGTAGCGGAGGTTTCGATTGCCCGCCAGATCGGTCATCTATTTGGATGCGGATTTCGCCTGACATGCCAGCATCGGCATGGTCTCGAAGGAAGCAGCGGGCGCATAGCGGAACGCTATATGGCGCGTATGGACACATGGCGAGGAGGTTGGGCCTGTATCTTCCGCGTGTATCCAAAGATACGTCAACACAACCCTCACATGATTGGCAGCGGCTATGTTTTCGACAATTTTAAGAGTCCAATCACGCCCTCGAAAAGTTGGCTTCTGAATAGCTGAGGGTGCGGCCGGAGCGCCAGGATGACCTTCAAACTTTGAAAGACATCCCATACGCGCTGCGCATGGCCCAAGCACCGCTTTCACTTCGGCTTCAATGGTGAGACTATGTTGACAGGATCACGCCAATCTCATTGCTTGTCCGAGATAGCTCAGGCAAATGATATCGATGAATTGCGCCAGTTCTTATTCAAGTTCTGTTCTTTATATGGCCTGGCAAACGCCGCCTTTCATGTGACGCAAATCGCCGCACTGCCGCAGCAAAACCCGCTTCTCCTGCTGACCTACCCGCCGGAATGGGTAGACACATATATAGCGCACGATTATTTCTCCATCGACCCCGTTGTTCAAGCTGGACGCAACGGATTTCTGCCCTTCGACTGGTCGACCCTCGATCTGAAGTCGCCGCAAAGCATCTCCTTTTTCCGTGAAGCCGAAGCCTTTGATGTCGGGCGGTACGGCTTGACGCTGGTCGTTCGAGGGCCTCACGGCGAGCGATCGCTTTTTACAGTTACCTCTAATCTGAAGAGCGGCGACTGGGAGCAATTGCGAAACAGTATAATAGGCGATCTGCAGGTGATCGCCTATTATCTGCATGAGCAGTCATTGATCGTGTCCGGTCTGCGAGAGCAAAGCATCGGACGCAAGCTTTCGAAGCGGGAAACCGAGTGCCTCGAACTGTTGGCGCACGGCCTGCTTCCAAAACAGATCACATCCATTCTTGGAATTTCCGAAAGCGCCGTGCGCCTGTATCTCAGCTCCGGCCGCCGCAAACTTCATGTCAGCACCACAAATCAGGCCATTGCGAAAGCAATTTCGCTCGAGCTCATCAAAAGCTGAACTGAATATTCCCCGGTGACGAAGATGCGAATTGCAAGGCGGGGGTCCTGTCATCCTTGCCGCGCATCGTCCTCAGCCGCTGCTCAAGCCGCTGATCGGACTCCTCGTTCACCTCCCAGAGGCCGACATAGAGGTTGCCGATCTCCGGCCGCGAGCGCGCAAGCGGCGTCGGCGACCATCCGATCTTTCGGTAAACTCCGATCATCGATGCATCATAGACGCCCATGATGTGCTCGATGCCCGATTTCAAGCTCAGGCGGCAAAGACCGGACAGCAGTTCGACGGCGGCTGTCTGCGACGATGGATGTCCGGTCTGGAGCGGAGGATGCACGCAAAACCGGGTGCACTCCCAGATCGAAGGGCTGCAGATATCGAGATCCTCGTTGAAAAAATGCTGGAACTCGCTCGAAAGCATCGTCTCGCTCGTTGTCGGCAACAGCCGCAGCGAGCCCGTAAGCTCATCGTCCTCTTCCTTCACGGCTAGGTAGATAGGATCGTGCTCGTCGTCGAAGCGGTCGATCTCCAAACCACCTTCGACGTTGACATCCCATCCCATTCGATCACGGAAGACAAGAGCGCGGGCGCGGAACATCTGGGTGAAATACGAGGACGCCGCATTGCGGTCTCGTCGTGTCAGTATTTGTAGCATCAGCGTCTCCAAATTTTGCCTTAACAAAGCACCTTGGAGCCAGGCTTCAATATATCGATTCCGCCAGATTGCGCGGCCGCGGGCACCCCTTAAAATCGAAGGACACGGAGTAAGGCAGAAGATTCACCCCCTCCCGCGGCCTCTCTTGTCGGCATGCAGAGGCTTGCGGACATTCGGCGCGCTAACGCCTCTCAAGCAATCGGAAGCTGCCATCTTCTGCCGCCCAACGCAGAGCCTCGCATGGCGCTCCGGCCGCACAAATCCTTCGCTGACCTCTTCCGGATCAAGATAGGACGATGACAGTGATTGCGCCTTCATGTGTGACGGTGACGGCCATGGTCCTCCTCCCAATCATTGCAATTATAATTGACTGACCGGTCGGTTTATGCGAGAGTTTTGTGGTCGTCATCGGAGGGCGGCGGGGAGGAAACATGTCCGAATCCGACACCATTCTGTCGGCGCTTGCCGATGGCGTCTTGAGCCTCACGCTCAATCGACCCGACAAACTCAATTCCTTCAACGAGGAAATGCATCTTGCGCTGCGTGCCGGCTTCGAGCGTGCACATCAGGATGGGGATGTTCGCGCGGTTCTCCTGACAGGAGCAGGTCGTGGCTTTTCGGCCGGCCAGGATCTCGGCGATCGTGATCCGCGTAAAGGCACTCCGGATCTCGGCCATACGATCGAGACTTTCTACAATCCCCTGCTGCGCCTCATTCGCAGTCTGGAAAAACCAGTAATCTGCGCGGTCAATGGCGTGGCGGCCGGCGCCGGCGCCAATATCGCATTCGCCTGCGATATCACGATCGCCGCCCGTTCCGCCCGCTTCATCCAGGCCTTCGCGAAAATCGGCCTCGTGCCGGATTCCGGCGGCACCTGGAACCTGCCGCGGCTGATCGGCGAAGCCCGCGCCAAGGCGCTGGCGCTGACGGCCGAGCCTCTGGATGCGGAAACAGCAGCCAGTTGGGGCCTGATCTGGCGTGTGGTAGACGGTGACAAGCTGATGGATGAGGCTAAGGCGCTTGCCATCAGGCTCGCCGCCGGCCCAACAAAAGGTTTCGGCCTGACGAAGCGCGCCATCCAGGCGGCAGCGACAAATTCGCTCGACGATCAGCTCGATCTTGAGCGCGACCTTCAGCGCGAAGCCGGTCGCAGCGCTGACTATGCCGAGGGCGTCACGGCTTTCCTCGAAAAGCGCAAGCCGGAGTTCAAGGGCAGATGAGCACGACCGACCCGCTTTCCCCACAGGCACTCGCCGAAGCCTGCGCAAGCGCCATGTGGGATGAGGACAATGCCAGCCGCCATCTCGGCATGGAGCTGCTTGCAGTAGCACCGGGTAAGGCTACGCTCTCGATGGCAATCACCGAGGCGATGACGAATGGTCACCGCACCTGTCATGGCGGCTACATCTTCACGCTTGCCGACTCGGCATTCGCCTTCGCTTGCAATAGCTACAACCAACGCACCGTCGCCCAGCACTGTTCGGTGACCTACATCGCACCGGCCTTCAAGGGCGACCTGCTGACGGCGACGGCACGGGAGGTGTCGCGCCGCGGTCGCGGCGGCATTTACGACATTGCGATCACCAATCAGGAGGGCGAGCAGATCGCGGAATTCCGCGGCCACTCGCGAACGGTCAAGGGCACGCTTCTGCCGGAATAAGATGCATGCCGGCAACGTCTAGCATTTCCAGCAAAGGTGCGCAGCGGCTTCCCGGCCGGAATGCGAAAAGAAACAAGAGGATAAGCATTTCTGGAGGAGACATTCATGGAAAACCTTTCCCCGCGAGCCGGCGAGCTGGAGGCGATCGAGATTGCCTCGCGCGACGAGATTTCCGCGCTGCAGCTCAAGCGCATGAAGTGGTCGCTCACTCATGCCTATGAGAATTCGCCCTTCTATAACAAACGCTTCGATGAAGCCGGCGTGCATCCCTCCGATCTGAAGACCCTGTCCGATCTCGCCAAATTCCCCTTCACCACGAAAAAGGATCTTCGCGAGACCTATCCTTTCGGCATGTTCTCGGTGCCGCGCGAAAAGCTTGCCCGTATCCACGCTTCCTCCGGCACGACGGGCAAGCCGACCGTCGTCGGCTATACCGCCAAGGACGTCGATACCTGGGCGAGCGTCGTCGCCCGTTCGATCCGCGCCGCTGGCGGCCGCGCCGGCGATCTAGTGCATATTGCCTATGGCTATGGTCTCTTCACCGGTGGCCTTGGTGCACATTACGGCGCGGAAAGGCTCGGCTGTACGGTAGTCCCCGTCTCCGGCGGCATGACGGAACGGCAGGTCACCCTGATCCAGGATTTCAAGCCGCGCGTCATCATGGTCACCCCCTCCTACATGCTGTCGATCCTCGACGAATTCCGCCGCCAGGGCCTCGACCCCAGAGAAAGCTCGCTTGCGATCGGCATCTTCGGCGCCGAACCATGGACCAATGCCATGCGCGACGAAATCGAGCACGCCTTCGATATGCACGCCGTCGACATCTATGGCCTCTCTGAGGTCATAGGTCCTGGCGTTGCCAGCGAATGCATCGAGAGCAAGGACGGGCTGCATATTTGGGAAGACCATTTCTATCCGGAGATCATCGATCCCGTCACCGGTACGATCTTGCCGGATGGCGAACTCGGCGAGCTGGTATTCACGGCGCTGACCAAGGAAGGGCTGCCGATCATCCGCTACCGCACCCGCGACCTGACGCGGCTGCTGCCAGGCACGGCACGCTCAATGCGCCGCATGGAAAAAGTAACGGGACGCTGTGACGACATGATGATCCTGCGTGGGGTCAACGTCTTCCCAACACAGATCGAGGAGCAGATCCTCAAATGCCGCGGGCTTGCGCCGCACTTCCAGATCGAGCTCACGCGCTCCGGTCGCATGGACGACATGACCGTTCATGTCGAATGCACGCTGGAGGCGGCAGACGAAGCCGCGCGCGGTCTTTCGGCAAAGGAACTCACCCATCACATCAAGAGCGTGGTCGGTGTCTCGACGAAGATCACCGTGCATCCGCCGGGCGGCGTTGTCCGCTCGGAGGGCAAGGCAAAGCGTGTGGTCGACAATCGCCCGAAAGAATGATTGGTGTCGTACCGGATAGCCCGACAAGGATTTGATCGTGTATAGGAAGCTTCGACCATCGGGCATGGGTAACGTCAATCGGCAATGAGCAGAGCAGGATCACATGGCACGCACGCGCGCAGTTGATTTCGAGGAAAAGCAGCGTGGCATCCTGGCAAGCGCTGCGGCGGTCTTTGCCGAGGTCGGCATGGAGAAAGCCTCCATGTCGATGATCGCCTCGCACAGCAATGTCTCGAAGGCCCTGCTCTATCATTACTATCCCGGCAAAGATGCGCTGATATTCGACATCGTGCAAACGCATCTGACGGAGCTGGAAGACGCGATCGAAGCAGCCGATCGCACCGATATAACGCCACAGGAACGGCTGCGCTTGCTCGTGAAAGCCGTGCTAAAGAACTATGAAGGCGCGGACAACGAACATCAGGTTCAACTTAACGGCACGCATGCACTCTCGCCGGAACAGCTTTCGGAGATCAGAACGATCGAGCGACGCATCGTCAAGCGCTTCTCCAGTGTGATCCAGGATCTCAACCCGGACCTCAACAAGAACAGGCCGTTGCTGATGCCGGTCACCATGTCGCTCTTCGGCATGATGAATTGGGTCTATATGTGGTTCCGGCCTAATGGCCCGATCAGCCGCGACGAATATGCCGATATCGCCACCACTCTCATCCTGGAAGGAGTCAAGGCCATCCGTTGATGTCACGCGTCAGTTGTCGCGCCTCAGTCGCCGAGCTTCATCCGTTCGAGAACAAGCGGATCATATTCCGGCGCGCGGATACGGCGGCGATCCGGCTCCGGCGCAGTCAGCGGCTCGACGGCCACCAGCTTCTCCTTTGCCTCCACTGCCAGGCGCTGGTAGATGGCGGTTCCCTGGCGCTTCCAGGCGATCTCTTCCGGCGTCAACTCGCGAACCACGCGAGCCGGCGCGCCCACGGCAAGACTGTTTGCTGGGATTTCGGCACCGGCCTTGACGAAAGCCATGGCGGCGACGATCGCATTCTCGCCGATAACGGCCTCGTCCATGATGACGGCATTCATGCCGACCATGGCATTGGCACCGATGCGGCAGCCATGCAGCACCGCACCATGGCCAATATGCCCCGCCTCGCCAATGACGACCTCAAGATTTGGGAAACTGTGGACGACACAGGTCTCCTGCACATTCGAGCCACGCTCGAGCACGATACATCCAAAATCGCCGCGCAGCACGGCTCCTGGCCCGACATAGCAGGCGGGGCCAATGATAACGTCTCCGATGACGGTCGCGGCCGGATGCACGAAGGCTGAGGGATCGATGACCGGGATCACGCCGTCATAGGAATAGATCTGCGCCATTCAGTCGGCTCCCAAACCTTCCATATCGCGACCGGTTTCGGCCACCGCCTCCATCCGTTGCGCGAACTCGCGACGCAAGGTGCGGCGAAGCTGGGCGGCCTTGTGCCGTCGGATATCAACCGGCGTGACCGGCACCAGTTCCGGCACGCGGACCGGGCGGCCGGTCTCGTCGACGGCGACCATGGTGAAATAACAGGAATTGGTGTGGCGGCGATCGCCGGAGCGGATATTCTCCGCCTCCACCCGGATGCCGACTTCCATGGAAGTACGGCCGGTATCGTTGATCGAGGCGCGAAAGGTGACGAGTTCGCCAACATTGATCGGCTCCTTGAACAGCACCTGATCGACCGACAGCGTCACGGCATATTGCTTGGAATAGCGCGAGGCACAGGAGAAGGCGACGCGATCGAGCAGGTTCAGAAGTGCGCCGCCATGCACCTTACCGCTGAAATTCGCCATATCTGGCGTCATCAGCACGGTCATTTCCAGGCGATGCGGGTCTTGCTCGGTCGTCGTCATGCGCTCACTCTCTCCTTTTCGCCACCATCGTCAGAACGTCATATTGCGCGACGACGGCATCCAGCTGGTTCGTTACCTTGCAATCCCAGCGCACCTCGCCATGCTCGGCATTGATGCGGGGATTGATCTCCTTGCAGGTTAACTGCACCTGGAGCGTATCACCCGGATTGACCGGTGTCAGGAAGCGGAGATTGTCGACCCCATAATTTGCGAGAACCGGCCCTGGAGCCGGATCGACGAAAAGGCCTGCCGCGAAAGAGACGATGAGATAACCATGCGCCACACGCCCCTCGAAGAACGGATTGGCCTTGGCCGCCGCCTCATCCATATGGGCATAGAAGGTATCGCCGGTGAAATGGGCGAAGTGCTCGATATCCTCCAGCGTGACCGTGCGCGTGGCGGTGACGAGCTGATCGCCGATCTTGAGCTCCGACAGCGATTTGCGGAACGGATGCTCGCTGTCGGCGTGGGCGTCCGCACCCTCCGTCCAGCGTCCCATCACGGCCGAGAGCAGACGTGGAGTGCCCTGCACGGCAGTGCGCTGCATGTAATGCTTGACGCCGCGAATGCCACCGAGCTCCTCGCCGCCGCCGGCGCGGCCGGGACCACCGTGAACGAGGCCCGGCAGCGGTGAGCCGTGCCCCGTGGAGCTCTTGGCACTCAAGCGGTTGCCGATCATCACGCGCCCATGGAACGGCGCCAGACCGAGAACAACGTCCTCGGCGAAATGCGGATCGTTGGTGAAGACGGAGGCAACGAGGCTGCCCTTGCCGCGGCGTGCCAGATCGACCGCCTCTTCCGCCGTGTCAAAGGGCATAACGGTGCTGACCGGGCCGAAGGCCTCGACATCGTGAATGGCACGCGCAGAGCCCGGCTTGTCGCAATAGAGCAGGACCGGATTGAGAAAGGCGCCGGCGCTCGCATCGCCGGACATCACGTGTGGATTATCGGGATCGCCGCCGACGATCTCGGCATCGGCAGCAAGATCCCGGATGCGCGCCCGCACCTCCTCGCGCTGGTCGAGGCTTGCAAGCGGCCCCATGCGAACCGTCTCATCGGCCGGATTGCCGATTGCCGTCTTACCGAGACGATCGTTCAAGGCCACAATGAGCGCTTCGCTAT
Organism: Rhizobium pantanalense; assembly: GCF_030182525.1. Lineage (NCBI taxonomy): Bacteria > Pseudomonadati > Pseudomonadota > Alphaproteobacteria > Hyphomicrobiales > Rhizobiaceae > Rhizobium > Rhizobium pantanalense. Next base: position 63,158 of record NZ_JAQJCH010000009.1, on the reverse strand, counting down.
AGGAGCGGGGTGCAATGACGCGGCGGATGGCCGTGCATTTCTGGCCCGCCTTGACCGTCATCTCGCGAGCGACTTCCTTGACGAAGAGGTCGAACTCCTCCGTGCCGGGTGCCGCATCGAGTCCGAGGACGGCCGCGTTGAGGCTATCGGCCTCCATGGTGAAGCGCACGGAATTTTCGATAATCGCCTTGTGCGTCTTGAGACGCTGGCCGGTTGCGGCAGAGCCGGTAAAGGTCACCACATCCTGGCCTTCGACATGATCGAGGAGATCGCCGACCGAGCCGCAAACGAGCTGCAGCGCACCTTCCGGCAGCAGGCCCGTTTCGATGATGCGGCGAACCATCAGCTCGGTGAGATAGGCTGTCTGGCTCGCCGGTTTCACGATGGCGGGAACGCCGGCGAGCAATGTCGGCGCAACCTTTTCCAGCATGCCCCAGCAGGGGAAATTGAAGGCATTGATGTGAACGGCGACGCCCTGCAGCGGGCTTAGGATATGTTGTGCCGAAAAACTCTGGTCCTTAGAGAGCTGCTCCGCATCGCCATCGAGCAGCACGCGTGCATTCGGCAGCTCGCGCCGACCTTTGGAGGCATAGGACAGCAGGGTTCCGATGCCACCTTCGATATCGACCCAGCTGTCCGCACGCGTGGCACCCGTCGCCGTCGAGAGCGCGTAGAACTCTTCTTTCCTCTCGAGCAGCGCCTGCCCAAGCGTCTTCAGCATTGCGGCGCGCTCGTGGAATGACATGCGCCGCAGTGCCGGTCCTCCCTTGTTACGGCCATGAGCCAATGTCTGCTTGAAATCGATACCAGAGGAATCGATGAACGCGACAGGCACGCCGGTCGACGCATCAAGCAATGGCACGCCTTCCTTGGCGCCGGCGACCCAGTTGCCCCCGACATAGCTTTCAAGCCGGCGCGGCTGGTTTGCCATGATGTTCATCCGTGCTTCCTTCCTTCATCTTTTCCGGCAATCCCGACCGAAACCGCCATGCGGCTTTCCCGGATTCACCTAGATCAAGCCGAGCGCAGAGAGCTGCGCATCGACATCAGCCCGCCATTCGGCAAGCAAAGTTTCGTTGGGCTGATGTCGCAGGCCGAAACGCGACAATGTTTCGAAGCGTGCCGAGCCGGCATGACCAAAGCTCGCGGCAACACGAGGGTACCAGTAGGCGACCGAAGTCTGCGCTGTGGCCCGACCCTCATCGTCGGCGACGATGCGGGCAAGACCGGCGGCACCGAGTTCGGCGTGCCGTCTTTCGCGCGGCAGGATGGCACGGAAGGTTTCGGCCAGCGGCTGGTAGGAGATACGCGACACCTCCTTCAGCTGCACGACACTGGCAGCACCCATGAGCACATTCATGACGACAGCATCCTCCCAGCCTTCAAGCGGGTAATGGAAGACGGCAAGCCGCATATCGCCGCCGTGCCTCACAGCACCTATATCGGCGTCGCGGGCAAGCCGCGCCGCCCAGGGGTGGTGGGCGGCATAACGGCCGCCATCGACACCGAAGGTCTCCATGATCTTGAGGACCTGCCCGGCATGATCGGTCTTTTCCAGCACGATGCGTGCCGCAGAAATGCGCTCCTGAATGCCAGGCGCGTCGTTGATGATATCGGCAAAGCCGGCGGAACCGGCCAGCTCGCTATCGACAAAGCTCGCCGTCAGCCGCAAGAGTTCACCGCGATAGCGAGGAGGCACATTGTCCGGCGAGGACAGCATGCCGCCCTGCTGCAGATATTCTTCGATCGGCATCGTCTCGGACATCTTATTCCTCCCTTCGATGCGACCCTATTGGTCGTAGCTGACAACGATGCGGTCGGTGAGCGGGTAACACTGACAGGTCAGCACGTAGCCTTGGCGCACCTCGTAATCTTCGAGCGCGTGATTGGCCTCCATCTCGACCTCGCCTTCGAGAACCTTGGCCCGGCAGGTGGAACAGACACCGGCCTTGCAGGCGTAGGGAACATCCATCGTGTTTTCGAGCGCCGCATCGAGCAGAGACTTGCCGTGCTTGGGAAACTTGAAGATGCGCGTTGCACCATCGAGCGTAACCGTCGCCTCGCAGCTCGCTCCCTGATCGGCGGCGGCAGCACTCTCCACCTTCAGGCGAGCTCGACCGGGCTGCGCGGAGGCGAAAAGTTCGAATTTGATTTGGTCGTCGCGCATGCCGTGCTCGCGCAGCGCTGCGGCGATCGCCAGCATCATCGGCTCCGGACCGCAGATGAAGGCTGTCGCAACCGACTTGATGTCGATCCAGCTCTTGAAGAGCGCTTTGCACTTCTCCGCGTCTATCCGACCGGTGAAAAGGTCGATCTCCTGCGCCTCGCTTTCAAGAATATGCAGCACCGACAGGCGACCGAGATAAAGGTTCTTCAGGTCGTCGAGCTCCTCGCGGAACATGATCGAGCTGATCTGCCGGTTGGCATAGACGAGTGTGAAGACCGAGCGGGGCTCGCGCGCGAGCACGGTCTTGATGATGGAGAGCACCGGCGTGATGCCGCTGCCGCCAGCAAAGCCTAGATAGTGTCTTGCGACATCGGGTTCGATGACGGTGAAGAAAGCGCCCATCGGCGGCATGGCTTCCAACGTGTCGCCGGCTTTCAGGTTCTCATTGATCCATGTGGAGAAGCAGCCGCCATCCACGCGCTTGATGCCGACCTTCAGCACGCCCTCGTCCTTGCCGGCGCAGATCGAATAAGAGCGGCGCAGCTCCTCATCATCGAACTTGTGGCGAAAGGTAAGATACTGGCCCTGCGTGAAATCGAAGATGCCCCGATCCTCCTCCGCAGGCGCAAGCGTGACGACGACTGCATCGCGCGTCTCACGGCGAACATCGGTGACAGTCAGCGGATGAAAACGTGCCATGGATGCGGATCTCGTCCTTTGGCGGTCAAATACATTTGAAGTAATCGAAGGGTTCCAGACACTCGGTGCAGCGATAGCTCGCCTTGCACGGCGTCGAGCCGAACTGGCTGATCTTTTCCGTAGCTGTAGATCCACAGCGCGGGCAGGCGATGGTGAGGTTGGAACGGCCTGACAGTCGGTCGATCCGCTTCATCAAGATGCCGTCTGCAGCAGTGCCATCGGTCGGCGGGGCGATGCCGTAGGCGCGCAGCTTTTCACGGCCTTCTGGACTGATCCAGTCGGTCGTCCAGGCGGGCGACAGCTGCCGCTCGAGGCGTACGCGGTCGAGGCCCTTTTCGGCCAGCGCCCGCTCAATATCGAGATTGATCACCGTCGTGGCAGGGCAGCCCGAATAGGTCGGCGTCACCGTGACGACAAGCGTATCGTCTCGCCAGCCGACGTCGCGGATGACGCCGAGATCGGTCAGCGAGATCACCGGGATTTCCGGGTCCGGCACTTTCGACAGCCAGTGCCAGACCTCGTCGACCGAAGGATGCAGCGCGGTCGCCATATCAGCCTCCTACCAGGTCGCGCCCGGATAGGCGCGCTGCAGGAACTGCATCTCGGCCAGGAGATAGCCGAGATGTTCGCTGTGAACGCCGCGCCGGCCGCCCTTGTGCATGTAACCATCTGCCGGAGGTTTCAGCGTCGCTTCGGTAAGTGTATCGGAGACGATCTCGTCCCAGCCAACCTTGAGACTTTGCGGTTCCGGAATCACGCCAGCCTCTGCAAGTGCCGCATCGGCGGCATCGCCCACGAACATTTCGCCCGTGAAAGCCCAGAGATCGTCAAGCGCTTCCTGCATGCGGCGGTGGCTTTCGGCCGTGCCGTCGCCGAGGCGGATGACGAGATCACGGCTGCGGTCGAGATGATAGGAGACTTCTTTGAAGGCCTTCTCCGCGATCTCGGCAATGCGCCGGTCGGCCGAACCTTTCAAGGCTTTCAGCAACAGATAGTGCCAGGCGTCGAAGACAAATTGCCGCATCAGTGTCATGCCGAAATCGCCGTTGGGACGTTCGACCAACAGGATATTGCGGAACTCATAGCCATCGCGCAAATAGGCGAGATCGTCGGCCGAGCGGCCTTGGCCCTCGACTTCACCTGCGAGACCGAGCCAGAGCTGCGTCTGGCCGATGAGATCAAGCGCCGTATTGGCAAGCGCGATATCCTCTTCCAGCGCCGGCCCACGGCCGCACCATTCGGAAAGGCGGTGGCCTAAGATCAGCGTGTTGTCGCCGATGCGCAGCAGGAATTCGACGAGAGCGGCCTGAGCGACCGTCGGCTCAAGGGTAGCGGTCGCCATCACATGTGCCCCACTTCATCCGGAATGTCGAAGAAGGTCGGATGACGATAAACCTTGGAATTGGAGGGATCGAAGAGTGGACCCTTTTCCGATGGCGCGCTGGCGGTGATGTCGGAAGACCGCACCACCCAGATGCTGACGCCTTCGTTGCGGCGGGTATAGACATCGCGGGCATTGTTGATGGCCATCTCGGCATCGGGCGCATGCAGGCTGCCGACGTGGCGATGGTTGAGGCCATGCTGACCACGGATGAAAACTTCCCAAAGCGGCCATTCGCTGGACATGTTTCTCACTCCCTGAATTTTCGAGCCGCCTTATTCGGCGGAAATCGTTGCGGCAGCGCGACGCTCGGCCACCTTTTCGGCATGCGCCGTCAGACCGTCGCGGAACCAGGCGCCATCCTCCCAAGCCTGCTTGCGCGCATTCAGCCGCTCCGCATTGCAGGGGCCGTTGCCGGCGATCACGTTGAAGAATTCTTCCCAGTCCGGCTCGCCGAAATCGTAGCCGCCCTTCTCATCGTTCCACTTCAGATCGGGATCGGGGACGGTTAGGCCGAGGTACTCCGCCTGCGGTACGGTTTGGTCGACGAATTTTTGCCGCAGCTCGTCATTGGAATTCTGCTTGATCTTCCAGGCCATGGATTGGGCGGAATGCACCGAGGCATCGTCCGAAGGACCGAACATCATCAGCGACGGCCACCACCAGCGGTTCAGCGCATCCTGTACCATGGCCTTCTGTGCCGGTGTTCCCTTCACCATTTTCATCAGGATGTCGAAGCCTTGGCGCTGGTGGAAGCTTTCTTCCTTGCAGATCCGGATCATGGCCCGCGAATAGGGACCGTAGGAACAGCGCTGCAGCGGAACCTGGTTCATGATGGCCGCGCCATCGACGAGCCAGCCGATCGCGCCGATATCGGCCCAGGTCAGCGTAGGATAGTTGAAGATCGAGGAATATTTGGCCTTGCCGGAGTGCAGCTGCTCATACATCTCGTCGCGGCTGATGCCGAGCGTCTCGGCAGCGCAGTAGAGATAGAGGCCGTGGCCGGCTTCATCCTGCACCTTGGCAAGCAGGATCGCCTTGCGTTCCAGCGTCGGAGCACGGGTGATCCAGTTGCCCTCCGGAAGCTGGCCGACAATTTCCGAATGCGCGTGCTGGCTGATCTGGCGGATCAGCGTCTTGCGGTAGCCTTCCGGCATCCATTCCTTCGGCTCGATCTTCTGGCCGGCATCGACACGCTCCTGAAAGGCGCGTTCCTGGGGATCCATCTCGTCAAGGGAACGGATGCGGGCGCCATCGGTTTTCACCATCTGTGCATACATTGATCTTCCTCCGTCCCGGCACGTCCGGCGCGCTAAAGAGTGATCGCAGGCCTGCGGACGCCTTGAGGATCTGAGCCAAGCTGACGCTTCATGGCTTCACCAGTATAGGCCTGTTTCACGCTCTCCTCCACGAAACATCGATCCGACAGCGAGCGCATTAGTCGACCGATCGGTCATCGTATTAGCATGCGACATGTCACAGCACAAATGAATTTTTGGAGATTTCTGTGACATTCAATGCCGTGAAAGCTTGCTACGAAGAGAACTCACACGCTATGTGACTGAGTGGATTGATCTTTCAGCGGGACTTGAGGCGATCGAGCCGAGCCTGGCTTACCGGCGTCGTTTCTCGAAGCTTGCCCGACTCGTTCACGAAACGGCGACCGACATAGGCGTCAGCCTTGTTTGACAGACGCAAATAAAGTTCGGCAAACAGGCGCCGCGCCTCCTCGCCGGGCCAATCGGCCGGCAAGGCGGACTTGGGAAGATGCGGCTCGCGCAACATGATCAGGCGATATTGATGGACGAGGAGCAATCGCGCGATCAGACAATCGAACGGTGACAGGGCCACACAATCGCCGACTCCTCGCGAAAATGTGCCGAAGCGGGCAGTAAATTCGCTATAAGCTTCCGCAAAGTGCCGGAGGTTCCAGGCCTCTTCCGCGAGCTCCTTCAAGGCGCCGTTCTCGGTTGCAAGCTCGGCGTTGAAGACAACGACGCGACCCGGCAGCGGTGGCGCGGGATGCGTACCCATCGCAAGCCGGGGGCTGAGCCTAGCGAAGCCGTCCCGCTCCAGTCCCTGCATGATCTCCTCCGGAGCGGGTCCATTGATAAGGACGAATTGCCATCGGACGGCAGGTTCCGGCCCATAGAAGAGACTGGCGGCCTCGGCGAATTCTGCCTGGGCCGCGTCCGTCAGCCGATAGTAGCTGCGGCGCCCTTCCCGCTCTCCGGCAAGCTGGCCGGCGGTCACCAGTCGCGACACGGCAGTGCGCACCAGCGTTTCGGTAATGCCGACGCTCTTGCACGTCTCGATGAGGTTGCCGATCCACACGACGCCGCCCCGCGGCTCGATGACATCGCCATAAATCGTGACGATGAAACTCGCCGCCTTGATTGGCAGACCGGCGAGAAGCGCCGCGACTGGCTCGCTCAAATCATGGCCGAGTTTGACGTTATCAGCCGACACTCCAACCCTGCTCCGCATCTGCAATCGTTAGGGTCTATTAGCGTGAGATACTACCGGTATTCAAGCGAACGTAGTCAAAGGACACGCTCGTCGCCTATCTCGACACATTCATCGGCAACGCCGTGGTGTATTTGACGCATTTCAGGGAGAAGTGCGACGATGAGCTCAGCACCGCTTCGTGGGTCAGGATACCTCGCATCAAAAGGCCTTCATATTCCCGGACATCGGCAACCACGGCACGGATCAGGTAATCCCACTCACCGGACATGGAATAGCATTCCAATACCTCGCGATAGCTGGCGATGAACTGTTCGAAATCGCGGCGGGTCGCGGGATCATGGGTCTTCATCTTGACCTGGCAGAAGACGTTCAGCCCCTTGCCGATCTTGTCGGGATCGACAAGGCGGACCGTCCTGCCCAGCACGCCGGCGCTTTCCAGCGCCTTGATCCTTCGCCAGCAGGACGCAGGCGATGCGCCCACTTTTTCTGACAGCGCCGCCTGGCTGATATCGCCTTCCTCCTGCAGCACGCGCAGAATCGTCCTGTCGATGTGATCAAGATCGAAATCTTCCATTCAGAAACCCTTTATTGATGAAGCACTTCTTTCAAAGACTATTGCAAAACCTGCCAAATTGAAAGGAATAGAGCTGACGCTTGAATTAAAATGGTTGGGCCATCTGTAGGAGGATCACATGGCCCAGCTAGCCTTCAAAAGCCACGAGCGGAACTCGCCCGACGATCATATCGATTGGCGCCGGGTTGCCTATCTCGTTCACCTCTCCCGGGCACTCGACGAGATGGAGGAAAAGCGTCTCGTTCCGGAAAAGAAGGTTCTCTATCAGTTTTCCGCACGCGGCCACGACATGGCGCAGATCCTCCTTGGAACGCAGCTGACAGGCCTCCACGACGCGACGTGTGGCTATTATCGCTCGCGGCCACTTCTGCTTTCGCTTGGCGTCGATCCGGCCGATGCGCTCGGCTCGGCCATGGGCCGCGCCGGAGGCTATTCCGACGGGCGCGACATTGGTGTCGTCTTCAACTATCCGAACCGTTCCGGCGCCTCGGCCCTGCCCATGTGTGGCGGCGTTGGTGCGCAATATACCCCCACGGCCGGCTGGGCGCAGGCGATGAAATATTATACGACGACGTTGGGTCGGCCGGAGTATGCGCGGGACATCGGCGTCGCGCTCGGCGGCGATGGCTCCGTTGCCTCAAACGGCTTCTGGGCAGCATTGACGGCCGCAACGACGCAACAATTACCAATGCTGTTTTACATCGAAGACAATGGCTTCGGCATTTCGGTGCCTTCGACGGCGCAGACACCGGGAGGGAATATCGCAGCCAATCTCGCAAGCTGGAAAAATCTCGCAATCTTCGATGGCGACGGCTGCGACCCGGCGGAAGCAGCCCGGCTCGTGCAGGAAGCCGTCTCCTTTGTTCGCGAGGAGCGCAAGCCCGCTCTCCTGCGGCTGACGGTGCCGCGCCTTGAGGGCCACAGCTTCCAGGACACACAGACCTACAAGAGCGAGGAAACCGTGAGGCGCGAGTGGGAGCGCGATCCTCTGCCGCGCCTGAAAGATTTCCTCGTGCCCGCCGTGATGGCGACACAGGAATGGGATGCCTGCCAAAGCGAAGCGCGCAAAATGGCCGAAAGCGCCCGCGCCGCCGCTGAGGACCGACCAGTCGCCGACCCCTCCTCCGTGACCCGCCATGTATTCTTCAATGGCGCCATGCAGACGATGGGCGGGCAGCATCCGTCCGGATATGCGCCTCCAGCGACAATGGATGTACCGGAAACCTCCGGGCCGCGCATCAACATGGTCACAGCGATCCGCAGAACGCTCGAACACGAGATGTCGATCAACGAGCGCGTCGTCATGTTCGGCGAAGATATCGGCCCCAAGGGAGGGGTGCATGCCGTCACTCTTGGCATACAGGAAAAATTCGGCAGCGAGCGGGTTTTCGATACGTCGCTATCCGAAGAAGGCATTATCGGCCGCGCCGTTGGCATGGCGCTCGCCGGCCTCGTCCCCATTCCCGAAATCCAGTTTCGGAAATATGCCGAACCGGCGACCGAACAGCTGAACGACTGCGGCACCATCCGCTGGCGCACCAACAATCGCTTCGCAGCCCCCATCGTAGTCCGCATGCCCGGTGGCTTTTTCAAATGCGGCGATCCCTGGCACAGTCAGACCAACGAAGTGGCCTTCGTCCACCAGCCGGGCTGGAAGGTCGCGGTTCCATCGAATGCAGAGGATGCCGTCGGCCTGCTGCGAGCCTCGATCCGCGGCAACGACCCGGTCATCTTCTTCGAGCATCGGGCCATGCTCGATGATGCCTGGGCGCGGCGCCCCTATCCCGGCGACAACTTCGCGCTGCCCTTCGGCAAGGCGAAGCTGACGCGGACCGGCAGCGACATCACCATCGTCACTTGGGGCGCCATGGTGCAGCGCTGCGAGGAGGCCGCCGAAGGCATTTCTGCCGATATCATCGATCTCCGTACACTGATGCCCTGGGATCAGGAGGCCGTGCTTGCTTCGATCGCCAAGACGCATCGCTGCCTTATCGTCCACGAGGACCTCGAAGCTGCGGGCTTCGGCGCTGAGATCGCCGCCGTCATTGCAGACAAGGCATTCACGGATCTCGATGCGCCGGTCTCGCGTCTGACCATGCCCGATATCCCCAGCCCGCATAATCCCGCTCTTCTCGATTGGGCCGTGCCCTCGACCGAGCGGATCGCCAAGCGCATTGCCGAAATCCTGGAGTTTTAGGATGACTGGTATCATCGAGATCACGGCTCCGATCGAGCAGGAGGGCACGAAAGCCGTCGTCCGAAACTGGCTGAAGCAGATCGGCGATCACGTTCGAGAAGGCGATGCGCTTGTCGAACTGGAAACCGACAAGGTCACCCAGGAGATACCGGCGCCATGCGACGGCATTCTGAGCGAAATTGCGATGGAAGATGGCGATGACGCTACGCCCGGCGCGATCCTCGGACGCATGAGCATCGAAAACGCAAACGGCGGTGCAGCGCAAGTGGCCGAGGTTCCGTTGCAGATACAGCCGGCCTCACCTGCCACGGCCTTCGCCGCCGCTTATTATTCACCCGCCGTTCGCAAGGCCGCCGAGGAATACGGGATCGACCCGGCCACCCTGAAAGGCACCGGCAGGGATGGACGAGTGACACGCGCCGATATGGACCATGCGCGGGAAATCGCCAAGCCGCATGCATCTGGGCCGGTGTCGCAGCGGGCTGAGGCTGGTCAAACCCCGCCGGCAGTCGCGGCTGACGGCAACTCTCGCATCGTCCCCCATTCCGCCATGCGGCTTTCGATCGCAAGGCATATGGCCCACTCCCTGGCGACGGCACCGCAGGTCACCGCAATCTTCGAGGCCGATTTCACGGCGATCATGCGTCATCGCGAAAGCCACAAGGACCGTATGAAGGCCGAGGGCGTAAACCTCTCCTACACCGCCTATTTCGTGGCAGCATCCGTCGCAGCCATGAAACTCGTACCTGAAGTCAACAGCCAATGGCACGATGATGGCCTGGAGATATTCGAAGATATCAATATCGGCGTCGGCATCGCATTGGGCGACAAGGGCCTGGTCGCGCCGATCATTCGGCAGGCGCAGGATCTTCAGCTGGAGGCCATTGCCGCAAGGCTCCAGGATTTGACGAACCGGGCACGCTCCAACGCCCTCAAGGGCAAGGAGTTGAAAGGCGGAACCTTCACCATCTCCAATCACGGCGTTTCCGGCTCGCTGGTCGCATCCCCCATCATCATCAACCAGCCACAATCCGCCATCCTCGGCATCGGCAAGCTGGAGAAGCGCGTCGTGGTGCGGGAGATCGACGGCGTCGATACGATCCAGATCCGCCCGATGGCCTACGTGTCCCTGACGATTGACCATCGCTCCCTTGATGGGCATCAAACGAATGCCTGGCTGACGGAATTCGTGCGGATTCTGCAGAACTGGCCTCAATGAGCGAGAGGGAGGAGCAATGAACACGACTGCGTTTTTCGATAGCCTTACGGAACAGAAGCCCGATCCCCTGCTTGAACTGATTGCCAAGTTCGCGGCCGATCCGCGATCCGGAAAGATCGACCTCGGCGTCGGCGTCTATCGCGACGAGACTGGGCGTACCCCTGTCATGAGAGCCGTCAAGGCGGCCGAGTACCATCTTTGGGAAACGCAAGAGTCCAAATCCTATATCGGCCCTGAGGGCGATCATGCTTTTCTGCGCGCGCTGGCGCTCGAAACCTTCGGTGAACGCCATGGCGGCAAGCCGGTTGCGGGAATTCAGACCCTTGGCGGCACCGGCGCTCTGCGCCTGGCTGCGGAACTGCTTGCCCTCGACAAGCGACGCAAGATCTGGATCGGCACACCGACATGGGTCAACCATCAGGCGATCTTTGCTGCAGTCGGCCTTCAGGCCGGAACCTATCGCTTCTTCGATATCGGCAAGCAGGCCGTTCTCGTCGACGAGATGCTGACGACCCTGCGGAACGCAGCACCCGGCGATGCAGTGCTGCTGCAAACGAGCTGCCATAATCCGACAGGCGCAGGACTGTCATCGCAGAACTGGCGAGACATCGCCGACATCGTCGCTGCCAAGGGATTGCTGCCGCTCTTTGACAATGCCTATCAGGGCCTCGGCCACGGCCGGGTCGAGGATGCGACCGGCATGATTGATGTCATCGAAGCGGTCGGCGAGGCCATGGTTGCCGTCTCCTGCTCCAAGTCCTTCTCGCTCTATCGGGAACGCACCGGCGCGGTCTATCTCTTCGGCGATCAGCAGGCGCCGTTAAACAAGGGCATCGGCAATCTGGCGAGCTATGCCCGCACCAGCTATTCCATGCCGCCAGCGCATGGGGCTGCTATTGTTGCCGCGATCCTGCAGGACCCATCGCGGCGCCGAGCCTGGATCGATGAACTCAGCAAAATGCGCAACCGCATAGTCGAAATCCGCCAGGCCGCCGCCAAAGCCTTTGCAGAATTCTGTCCTGATCTCGCCAATATCGCTTCGCAGGAAGGCATGTTCTCCCTTCTGCCGATCTCTCCGGGAAATGTCCGGCAGCTTCGGGCCGAACACGGCATCTACATGCCGGATTCCGGCAGGATCAACGTGGCCGGGATGCGGCTCACGGATGTCGCATCCGTCGCGGAGCGCATCGGTCCATATCTTGCCTGAATATGCGCCCAACTAGTCCGGCGTTTCACGCAAGGGCCTCATCAGGACGCGCTAATCGGCTCGCTGGCCGTAGGTTTTGCTGCGCATCCAACGTGGCAAAAGCACTCTGATCCACTACTGCCTGAACGCCATGCGCGGTCCCACAAGTGGATCAAGCGCGTGCGGCTTCGCACCTATTGACCTTTTCATACATAAATATAATCTGCGTATATGCAAACTGATGGCCAGCTTGGGCTGTCACGTCAATAGCCAGATCGAGATCCGGTTCGAGCATGAAGGCAGTCTTGGCCGCGATGGTCTCGCCGCGAGGCATCTGCCTTTGGGAGGAGTGACTATGACAAACGACAATCCGGCGCTGCAAAGCGCCGTGCGCAAGGCGACGATTCGTCTTCTGCCCTTCCTGGGCTTGATGCTGATCCTGAATTTTCTCGATCGCTCCAATGTCGGCTTCGCCAAGGTGGCTTATCAGGCCGATACCGGTATTTCAGATGCTGCCTATGCCTTCGGCGCCGGCATTCTCTATCTGGGCTATGCCACCTTCGAAGTGCCGAGCAACCTCATCATGCAGCGCGTCGGCGCCCGCCTGTGGCTCAGCCGCATCATGATCACCTGGGGCATCGTCTCGGCCTGCATGGTCTTTGCCCATACACCGATGAGCTACTACATCGTTCGTTTCCTGCTCGGCGTCTGCGAAGCCGGCTTCTATCCGGGCGTCTTGCTTTACCTGACTTACTGGTTCCCGGCCAAGCATAGGGCGCGCGCTACCGGCCTCTTCTATCTCGGTGTCCCCCTATCGCTGGTGATCGGCGCACCACTTTCCGGCTGGTTGCTCACTCATCATGACGTCCTTGGCCTTACCAACTGGCAATGGATGTTCGCGGTCGAAGGCCTTGCGGCAACCGTCGTCGGCATCCTGGCCCTCTTCTTCCTGACGAGCCGCCCAACAGAAGCGAAATGGCTGACGTTGGAGGAGAAAAATGCGCTGAATGCCGTCATTGAAGCGGAAGAGCGCAGCAAGCTTTCCGAAGTGAAGCACTCCGTCTTCAGCGTGCTGAAAGATTGGCGCGTCCTCGCCTTCGTCGGCATCTATCTGTTCATCCAGATCGGTGTCGGCCCGATCACCTTTTACCTGCCGGCGCGGCTGGCACAGGCGCTCGGCGGCGGCGTCAATACCTGGGTCGGTGTGCTGCTCGGCCTACCCTGGCTTTGCGCGCTTGTCGCAACCCGCTTCTTCACCGTCTATGCCGACAAGCATGACAACCATCGCATCGTCTGCATCGCCATGCTGACGGCCGGCACCATCGCGCTAGGAACGATCGGCCTGACGATGAATCCGTGGGTGATGGTCATTGCCGCCTGCATCGCGGTTCCGGGCCTTGCCTCTTCGCAGCCGGTCTTCTGGAGCCTGCCGACCCGCTATCTCGGAGGCGTCGGTGCCGCCAGCGGCATTGCCTTCATTGTCTCGCTCGGCAATCTCGGCAGCTTCGCCTCGCCGCAGATCAAGGCCTATGTCGACGCAGCCACAGGCAATGGCGATATCGGCTTCTATATCCTCGCCGGTTGCTGCTTCCTGTCTGTCGTGCTGCTGATCGCACTCGGCCCGCACCGCCGCTGGATCGCCGACGCCGAGCCGGCCGCCAGTGGCAGCCGTTCGCATTGAAGGAAGAGAACTTTCGATCCTCGCCCACTATCGCGGAGCGAGGATCGATACGATGCGGCAAATCCACCGCGCAACGTTAGCCACTGACGATCTCTTCAAGCGCCAGCGCCGCACCCAGCAGCCGCTCGTCCTGGTTCTTCGGCGCCGACAGCAGGAAGCCGACCGGCATGCCTGCTTCACCGGCGCCGCAAGGCAGGGAGACGCCGCACCAATCGAGGAAATTGCCGATTGCCGTATTGCGCAGCGTTCTGCCATTGATCTTTACGAACAGCTCGTCATCCGCTTCCAGGGGGCCAAGCGCCGGCGCAACATGGGCAACCGTCGGATAGGCGATGAACTCGTTCGGCCCAAGCGTGCCGGCAACTTCCTTGATCAGTTGCTCACGCACTTTGAGCGTTTCCAGGTAACCGACCAGCGTCGTCTTCTCTCCGAGGCGCGTCCGCGCCACCACACGCCGGTCCATGGAATCGGCTTCCGGTCCTGCCAGACGCCGGTGATGCAGCACGAAGGCCTCGGCAGTAACCAACGGCCCATATTCCGCCATCAGCTCAAAGAGCCTTTCGAAAGCCGGAAAGGCAGCTCGCCGGATTCTAACGCCAGCGGCACTCAATCTTGCCAGCGTCGCCTCGAAAGCTGCAAGAACACCATCCTGCGCATCATCCATGACGATATTTGTCGGCACCACGATGGAAAGCCCGGCGGCTTCGGCGCGCCCCACCTCGGGGATAAAGCGCCCACGCAATGCCGCATCGACCCAGATCGCATCCTGGACGCTGCGGCACAGCGGACCGAGCGAGTCGAGGCTTGTCGACAGCGGAAAGACACCGCCCATGCTGTAGCGGCCATGGCTCGCCTTATAGCCGACAAGGCCGTTGAAAGCAGACGGTATGCGCACCGAGCCGCCCGTATCCGTGCCAATCGATACCGGCACGAGACCCGCCGCAACCGCAGCGGCAGAACCCGAAGACGAACCGCCTGGGATACGCGCGACATCCGTTGCCAGCGGGTTTAGCGGCGTGCCGTAATGCGGATTGAGGCCTAGGCCGGAAAAGGCGAACTCGCTCATATTGACTCGGCCGACGGCGATCATGCCGGCAGCCTTCAACGCCTTGACGACATCGGCATCGTCCTGCGCGGGCTCAGCGTCGGCAAGCACAATCGACCCGGCTGTGGTCGGCAGGCCAGCGATTGCAAACAAATCCTTCCAGGCGACGGGAATGCCATCCAGCAGCCCGCGCGAACGCCCCTCACGCAGCCGCTTGGACGAAGCCGCCGCCTCTTCCTTCGCGCGCGTTTCCAACAACCGCGTGAAGATCGCCTGATCCTTATAGGCCCGGATCGCGTCGAGGGTCTCCTCGGCCAGCGCGACCGGATCGAGACTGCCGGACTGGATCAGCACCGAGAGCTGCGCGATCGATTTGCCGAGATGTGTCTGCGTCATAGTCCCCGCTCTCCTTCTCAGCCGACCAGCTGCATCCAGCGGCGCACGAGATAATTGTGCTCATCCATTGTCGTATTCCAGACGGCAATGCAATTGGCACGCTGCCAATAGGATCCACCGCTGCGTACGGAATCTTTTTTGATCCGGGTCTGACCGTCGGGACCGGGCAGGTCTTCCGTCGCTGCGGCACCTTCATACCAGTAGTCCCATTCAGCCTGCGTCATAAACTGGCGCGAGCGCTGCGGCGTCGAAATGTAATAGCCCTGCCGCGCGACCACGGCACCCGGCCACCCTGAGATCCACCAGTTCAGATAATCGTAGGCGACATCGAGAAGACGACCGCTTAAGTGTTTCGAAAGGCACAAGCCGCCATGCCAGGCGCGATAGCCTTCGGCGGGCACGGCCTGCTCGACCGGCACACCCTTCGAATTCAGGATACCGATACCGGGCGACCACATGCTCTGGACGCAGGTCTCGCCAGCGATCATCAGCCGTGCCGCATCCTCGGCGGTTTTCCAGAAGTCCCGGAAAAAGCCGGCCTTCTTGCGCTCCTCCAAGAGGTCGATCAACTGGTCGATTTCCTGAATGGACATATTGCCGATATCGTCGAAGGACATGAGGCCGGCAGCCTGTGCAGCGAGCGCAGCATCAAATATGCCGATGGCAGGCTCGTCCACCAGCGCCACCCTGCTCGCCCAGCGCTCGTCGAAAAGCGCGCCCCAGGAATGCATGCCGACACCGTTCGGCGCCAGATCGGTCCGATAGGCGAAACTGTCGAAATTATGCGTCGTCGGCAGCATCGAGATGAAGCGTGACGGCGTATCGCCGAGAGCGAGGTTTGGCTGCACGAAAAGCTTTTTCGCCGGCACATCGCCAAGCCCCATTCGCGGGTTGGGGCCGATATGGCCGGTCTTCGTCAGATCGTTGACCTCATCCCACAGCACGATGCGCTGGGTGTCCACGGGCTGGATTGCGCGCCAATGCCAGACGATATCGAGATTGTGGAAGCACTGGTCGTAGATATCGTAGGTTTCCGGCTCGCGGGCCGCCTTGTACTGCGTTGTCAGGAAATCGTTGTTGTCGAAAGTGACGTCGATGCCGAGATCGTCCTGCGCTCGCAGGCGAAGTTCCTCCAGCAGCGAAATCGCGGTGCCGAGCACGCGCAGGCGCGGCCGGCCCTTCAGATGCAAGGCGGGAGCAGACACGCTTTTGGCAACGGATTCATGCTTATTCATGGAGATCCCAATCGTCTCATCGCGCCGCAGCGATCGGGTAGGACACGGCAGGCGCTTGCGCCAGTGTGAAGGCTTCGAACGAGCGTTTCAATAGCGCGCCGTCGAGCCCATCCAGGATGAAGACCAGCCGAGAGTTGCGATCTTCCGAGGGCCATCCGTCCATGTGCACCGGCGTATGAACCAGATGCTGGACACCGTGAATTGCAACCGGGCGCTCCTCGCCGCTGAGATTGAGGATGCCCTTTACCCGCAACACACGCTCCCCATGGCGATTGAGCAGCATGGTCAGCCAGAGCCCGAAAGCGGTCCAATCGACGGACCTGTCAATAATGAGGGAAATCGAAGAAATGGCGGCCTGATGCGGAGTACCGTCCGATGAGACGAGCTGCACCGGCTCCTCGCAGTAAAAACCGCTTTGCGATAGACTGCTTGTTGAGACGTTGCTCTGGGCCGCGACAAGCGAGGAGAGATCGAGATCCGGATCGGCCGCGATCAGGATCGGGGCATCGGGATTGAGCACTCGAAGGCGAGCTTGGAGGTCCTCTTCGCTACGATCCGCCTCAAGATCCGTCTTGGTCACGATCAACCGGTCCGCGACCGCCGCCTGCCTGTTGGATTCGATATAAGTGTCGAGCTGACGCAGCCCATTGACCGCGTCGACCGTCGTAATGACGTTGCCGGCGCAGAAATGATGACGAAGGACCGGATCGGCCTTGATGGTCGAGAGCACGGGGAAAGGATCGGCAAGGCCGGTGCTTTCGATGATAACGCGCCGAAATGGTGGCAGCAGCCCGCGCTCGCGGCGGGAGTAGAGTTCCTTAAGTGCTGTGGCAAGGTCGTCTCGCACCGTGCAGCAGACGCAGCCGGAGCGCAGCAGCACCATCTCGCCCTCGACGCTTTCGACGAGATCATGGTCCAGCCCGATCTCGCCGAATTCGTTGATGAGCACGGCGGTATCGGCGAAGGCCGCATCAGCCAGGATGCGCTTGAGCAGTGTCGTCTTGCCGGAACCGAGAAAGCCCGTCAGCAGATTGACCGGCAGAAAGCCACCCACCTCAATCGACATGCCGCGCCTCCATCCGGGCGATGAAGGTGACGTCGAGCGGATCGCAAGGCCGGCCGACGAGCCTCTCGGCCGCCGGCCAGAGATGACCGAGATCCTCGATGATCTCGCTCCTGCCCGTTCGTGTTGACAGAACGAAGGACGCGCCCTGCCAATCGGACAGGACAAGGCCGAAGCCTGAGAGCATCACGTTGGCGGCGCGCTCGCGCTCGACACGCTCACGCCGCCGGTCGAAGCTGGCATGATTGCGCGTGAACACACCTGGCCGTGCCGCGGCATCCGTCCAGTGCTCATCGCCGCCGAGCACGCCACACAGTGAACACATGGCAATCGCCTCCAACCTGATGCTTCGATACTTCACCCTAGCGGGCTATTTCTTGCGCGGAAAGCGGGCTGCGAAATCGTCGGCAATCTCATTCATCGTAACGAACTTGACGCCCGGATGCTTGACCATATGCGCATAGAGCCGCTCCAGCATCATCAGCACCTGCGGCCGGCCGGCGACATCGGGATGGATGGTGATCGGGAAGACGGCATAATCCATCTCGCGATAGACCCAGTCGAACTGATCGCGCCACATCTGCTCGATGTGATGCGGATTGACGAAACCATGACTGTTCGGTGATTTCTTGATGAACATCATCGGCGGCAGATCGTCGAGATACCAGGATGCCGGGATTTCAATCAGATCGGTCTCCTGCCCGCGCTTCAGCGGCACCATCCAATCCGATGGCTTGCGCGAATAGTCGATCTTCGTCCAGCTATCGCCGACACGCACATAATAGGGCGTGAAGTCATTGTGCATCAGCGAATGATCGTACTTGATGCCGCGCTCCAGGAGCAGCTCGTTCGTCACGTTGGAGAATTCCCACCACGGCGCGACATAGCCGGTCGGGCGCTTGCCGGACAGCTTGGTGACCAGCTCGATGCACTTGTCGAGGATTTCCGTCTCCTGCTCGCGCGTCATGGCGATCGGATTTTCATGGCTGTAGCCATGGATGCCGATTTCATGACCGGAATCGGCCACAGCCTGCATCTGCTCGGGAAAGGTCTCGATGGAGTGGCCGGGAATGAACCAAGTCGTCTTGATGCCGAAGCGGTCGAAGAGCTTCACCAGTCGCGGGCTGCCGACTTCGCCGGCAAAAAGGCCTCTCGAGATATCATCGGGCGAATCCTCACCACCGTAAGAGCCGAGCCAGCCGGCCACGGCGTCGACGTCGACGCCAAAACTGCACAAGATTTCCTTTGCCATGGGATGACCTCCTTCAATTTGAGTTTTCTGTAATCAATGAGCCGGGATGACGGTCGCGTCGGCCGGATCCCAGGTAAGCATGACCTCGGCGCCTAAGGGAAAGGCGCCGGGCCGGTATTTATCGACATGGGCTACCAGCGCCAGGCCTCGGCCGTCGGGCAAGCTGATGCCGATCTCCGAGATATGGCCGACCACGTCGAAACGCTCGACGCGGGCGCCGACCACATTGCCGCTGAAAGCCCGGACGAGATCTTCGCGCGCCGAGCCACCCGCCGCGTGAACCTCGATCGCCTCCGAAGGAATGACGATGTTGACCTTTCTGCTGAGGCAGCCGTTGGCGCAGCCCGACAGCGTGCCGAAGGATGTGGAGACGAATGTGCTGTCGGCCTCGGTGCCGGCAACCTCGCCTTCGAAGATGGTATTGCGGCCGATGAACTGCGCCACGAATGGCGTATTCGGACGCGTATAAAGCTGAGCCGGCGGGCTGATCTGCTCCACCCTGCCCTGGTTCATGACGACAATGCGGTCGGACAGCGCCAGCGCCTCGGACTGGGCATGGGTAACGAAGACGAAAGTCACGCCAAGCTTCTTCTGCAGCAGCTTCAGCTCATTCTGGATCGTCTTGCGCAGATTGGCATCCAAAGCACCCAGCGGCTCATCGAGAAGCAGCACATCCGGCTCGACCACGAGGCCGCGGGCAAGCGCGATGCGCTGACGCTGACCGCCCGAGAGCTTGTCCGGCTTACGCTCGGCAATATCCTCCAGCCCAAGTGTCGCGAGGATACGATCGACCCGGGCATCCCGCTCGGCCTTCGCCATGCCCTTCACCTCGAGACCATATCCGACATTCCGCCGAACGGTCATATGTGGGAACAAAGCATAGTTCTGGAAGATCATCGATGTCGGCCGCTTCTGCGGCCGGACATCGTTCATGCGTTCGCCCTTGATCATCATGTCGCCGGAGGAAATGCTTTCGAAGCCGGCGATCATGCGAAGCGTCGTCGTCTTGCCGCAGCCCGACGGACCGAGGAAGGCGATGAACTCCCCTTTTTTGATCGAAAGATTGAAGTCGATGACGGCAGGCGTGCCATTGTCGTAGACCTTGCCAACATCGATAAGTTCCAAATCATATATCATGAGAGATCTCCGGGCGTGGACGAGGAGGCGGACATCGCCTCCCCGCGCGGCATAGGATGGCCGGCAGCAGCCATCGGATCAGGCATTGAGGAATTCATCCCACTTCTGGACGAGATGGTCGTATTCATCCGGCCACTGATGCCAGTAGGCGACATTCTTGGCGCGCTCCGCCAGCGAGCCGCCATCCCGCAGGTCGCCTTCCTTGATGCCGCGCTCGGAGGCGCCGACCCATGGCTTGCCCTCGTACCAGAAGGCATATTTGTCCGGCGTCATGACCTTCTGGATATTGGTCGACGGTGAGTAGTAACCCTGTTCGGAAACGGTGATGCCGGGTTCACCCGAAAGCCAGTAATCGGCATAGGCGATCACGGCTTCCTTGTTCGGCGTGCCCGCGATCATCGACGGGCCGATTGCCCAGCCGCGATAACCTTCCTTCGGCACGGCATATTTGCATGCCTTGCCCTGGGCCTTGACCGCCATGACGGCCGGCTGCCAGGCGTCGCAGACGACCATCTCGCCCGATGCCATCAGATTGACCAGCTCGCCGAAATCGCCCCACAGCGCGCGGAACTGCCCGTCCTTCTTCTTCGAAACGAGGAACTTCGCCGCTTCGTCGATCTCGGCCGTGCTCGGATTGCCGGGATTCTTCACGTTCAGAAGGCCAAGCGTGTTCATCGCCATGATCGCCTGGCCGAAGGCGATCAGCGGATCGGTGTTGAGGCCGGACTTGCCCTTGAACTTCGGATCGAAGATCGCCGCCCAAGTATTGGCTTCCTCGGCGGAGAGAACGTCGGGATTATAGCCGATGGAATCATAATTATAGACCGCGGGCACCATGTTCAGCGTGGTCTTGGCGTCATCGGCCCAGATCTGGCCGACAATCTGCTGCTTCGGCTCCCACTTGTCGGAAGGCGTGGTGAAGGTATCGCGGATATTGGCCCAGTTCTTCAGGGAGGCGGCCGGAACCGGCTCGACATTGTTGGTCATGACGATCGACGGCAGGCGCTCGCCGATGATTTCCCAGCAATCGTAATCCTTGGAACCGGACAGGATCTTGGTCTGTGCGTCCGGAAAGGTCGCCGCAGTACCCGAGGTCTGGCCAACGCCGCTCACCTTGCGGAATTCATCGAGGATACGCTCCTGAACGGTGACCGAGAGACCAATGGTGCGCAGCTGTTCCTTGGCGAGATTGGCAGCCTGTGCGTAGGCCGCTCGCGACGACAGGAATGGCGTACCGCCACCGATCGCAAGCGCCATGACGCCGGCCGAATGCTTCAATAGAGAGCGTCTGTTCAATTCCATTTTGGACATCTTTGTTCTCCAGTGCTGATTGCTGTTCCCTTGGCCCTTGCTGGACCTGCTTCATCGCCGTATCGCCGTTCATCCGGTCGTTGCCGGAACGATGACGATCAGTACCGCCCCACGAGGAGGCCACCATCAACGACCAGAACCTGGCCGGTCATGTATCTCGCGCCGTTTGACGCGAGGAATGCGATCACGTCGGCGATGTCTTCTGGCTCACCGAGCCGGCCCATCGGGATGAACTCGGCCGCCTTTTCCGCGCCCGCAGGCCCGAGCGAATTCTCTTCCGATAGAAGCTGGGCAGTGCGGATATAGCCCGGTGCAATGCCGTTGACCCTGATGCCGTCTTTCGCCAGCTCGACGGCAAGCCCCCGCACCAGCCCGACGACGCCTGACTTCGCCGCCGAATAATGGACATGCTCGTCCCATCCATAGGCGACACCCATGATTGAGGAGAGCGCGACGATGCTGCCCGATCTGTGGGCACGCATGCCGGGTACGGCGGCGCGCACCAGCTTGAAGATGCCCTTCAGATCGACATCCATGGTCAGGTCCCACTTGTCGTCGGTGAGCTTGTCGAGCGGCGTGCGATGGGCGATGCCGGCATTGGCAACAATGACATCGATCTTGCCGAAGCGCGCCTCGACATTGGCAACGAGCTTGTTTGCGGCATCTGTCGAGCGCACGTCATAAAGATGAAACTCGGCCGAGCCGCCGGCGGTCAGAATGTCGTGAACCGTCTGCTCACCTTCCTTCTCGAGGATATCGGTGACGACGACATGGTTGCCAAGCGCTGCAAACGCCTTTGCTGTCGCCTGGCCGATACCGATGCCCGCACCCGTGACGATGACAATCCGCTTCTCTGCACAGTCCATCTTCTTGTCTCCTTCAGAGCATCACATCGCCGGAATTCGGTCCGAGCGTCTGGCCGACGAAAAGGCTCGCGGCCGGCGAGGCCAGAAACGCGACGGTCGCGGCCACCTCTTCCGGCTCGCCGAAGCGGCCGAGCGGCAATTCGCGCTTCTTGCGTTCGCGCCATTCTTCGGAAAGACCGCGCACCAGCGGCGTGTTGATCGGTCCCGGCGCTACGGCATTGACCCGCACGCCCCGGCTCGAAACCTCGCGAGCGAGTGCCTTCGTCATGCCGATGATCGCGGCCTTGGCGCCAGAATAATGAACAAGCTCGATGCCGCCGATCTGTCCCAGCTGGGAAGCGACGTTGACGATGACACCCGCGCCCCGCGCCAGCATCGACGGTAGGACGGCCTTGGTCACCAGGAAGGTGCCGCGCACATGCACCGCAAACATCCGGTCGAAATCCTCCAGCTCGAGGTTCTCGAAGGCTGCCTGATGCGCGATACCGGCATTGTTGACAAGAAGGGCGACATCGCCATGCGAGGCTTTGGCAGCGGCATGGATCGCCGCCACATCCTCGGGACTAGCAACGTCGCCGGCGATCGCCGTTGCAGCACCGCCCGCCTTGGTGATTTCCGAGGCAACAGCCTCGGCCCGCTCGCCCGAGAGGTCATTGACCAGAACCGCATAGCCGTCGGCGGCAAGGCGCAGCGCAATGGCGCGGCCGATACCCGAGCCGGCGCCGGTGACGATTGCGGAAGCCTTCTCAGCCATCATGCGTCCTCCTGAATGGGGACGCGCTTGGCGCGCCGCACCGACAGACCCATCAGGATTGCGTAGGTGCCGAGAAGCGCGAAGGAAAACAGTGTCGTCAGGACGCCGAAAGCGAAGACGTTTGGATGAACCTCGACCGAGAACGTGCCGTAGATGGCGAGCGGCAGCGTCAGCTCGCGACCGGAGGCAAACAGGGTGCGTGAGAACTCGTCATAGGAGAGCGTGAAGGCGAAGAGCATCGCCGAGAGCACGCCCGGGAAGATCAGCGGGAACGTGACCTTGCGGAAGGTGCGCGCCGGGGTAACACCGAGCGACCAGGAGGCTTCCTCCATGCTCGGATCGAACCTGTTGAAGATGGCAAGCATGACGAGGAAGGCAAAGGGGAAGGTGTAGACGACATGCAGGACGAAGGCCGTGCTCCACCAGTGACGATCGATGCCGAAGGCATTGGCGACGAGCGCCATGCCGAGGCCGACAAGCACGCCCGGCACCATCATGCCGAGAACGATCAGATAGAAGGCGACGCCCGAACCGCGGAACTTGCGGCGAAAGGCTTGGGCGGACATGACGCCGAGCACGGTCGAGACAATCATGGTCATCAGCGCCAGAAAAAGCGAGCGGATCAGCGCCTGGTCGATCGGCAGGGGCGCGATGCGCGACGGCGGCGTCAGGCCGAAGAGATGCCGATACCAATAGGTCGACCATTCGATGATCGGAAATTGCGGACCACCCTCAGGACCGGTCTGGAACGACAGGATCGCCAGGACGACGAGCGGTCCATAGAGGAAGATCAAGAAGAGGGTCGTGTAAACGCCCAGGCTGAGCTTGATGCCGCCAGCATTCATGATCAGAGTTCCTTTCTAAGGTCGACGACCTTGAGCAGGGCTGCGACAACGGCGCCCATGATGATCGTCAACACAACGCCGGCGACGGCGGCAAAGGCCCATTTCAACGAGCCGACCTGGGTGACGATGATATTGCCCAGCAGATTGACCTTGCGGCCGGATAGGGCGGCAGACGTTGCGAATTCACCAAGAACCATGACGGAAACGAAGATCGCGCCGACCACCACGCCCGGCATGGACAGCGGCAGGATGATGGTACGGAAGATGCGCCAGAAGCCGGCACCAAGATCCTGGGCAGCCTCGATGACCGAGGCGTCGATGCGACCCATCATGAAGGCGATCGGCCCGACCATGAAGACGCAGTAGATCTGGGTCATGCCGATGATGACGGATAGTTCTGAAAACAACAGTACTTCGATCGGCTGCTGCACGATGCCAAGCTTCATCAGGATCATGTTGATGGCGCCTTCGGTGCCGAGCATCGGCCGCCAGGCAAGCACGCGGATCAGGAAAGAGGTCCAGAACGGGATGACGCAGAGCACGAGCAACACGGTCTGCAGCGTCTTGTTCTTGATGAGAAGGCCGACGAAGAGCGCTGCCGGATAGCCCACGATAAGCGTCGACAGAAGCACAAGCAGCCAGATGCGGATCGTCGTCCAGAGCGCGCCGAGATAGGTGGGGCTCGTCAGGAAGGTAATCCAGCTCTGCAAAGTCAGCGTCGGCTCGATCTTGAAGGTCGTCTGCGTCCAGAAGGAAACATAGACCATCATCAGCATCGGCAGGACGAGGAAGGCGATCATCCAGATCATGCCCGGCGCCAGAAGCCAGAATGTCTTGCCCGATCTCCGGCGCACGGCTGCGCCTTCCTGCACGGCTTCCTCTGATGTCGCGACCATGGTCATCTCTCGCTCTCCTTGGAGGGTCCGGTGGAAGGGTTCGAAGGGCTCACATCAACCGAAAACAAGGGCATCCTCCTTCTTCCAGACGAGCGCATAGCGGTCCTTCTCAACAAAGACCGGCGGACGGGCGTGGCTCAGATGGGATTCAACCTCGAAGACCTGGCCGCCATCGAGCGCAAAGAAGGAATTGACTGCTGCGCCGGAATATTCGCTGGCGATGAAATCCGCCTCGATGCGCACTTCGTCATCCGATAGCATCGCATCGCGAGAGCGGATCGAAACGCGGTCATAGCGGATCGCATAAGCCGGCTGCGGCGCCTTTCGGCGCGAACCATTCAGAGGGAAACGACCGGCCGGCCCGACGAAAGCATCCGCGACGACATCGCCGGCAAAGAGGTTATAGCAATTGAGAAAGCGGGCGACCGAGGCCGTGGCCGGGCTATTGTAGAGGACATCCGAAGCGGCGGCCTGCGCGATGCGGCCGCGATCGAGCACGAGCACAAGATCCCCCATCGCCAAGGCTTCGCTCTCGCTGCCAGTAACATGCAGGAAGGTTACGCCGCAGCGTTCGCGGATGATCTTGAGTTCGCTGCGCATACGGCCACGCAGATTGGCGTCGAGCGCACCGAGCGGCTCGTCCAGCAGCACCATCTTCGGTTCGGTGATCAGCGTACGTGCCAAGGCGACGCGCTGGCGCTGACCACCTGAAATCTGCGTCACGGCGCGGTCGTCAAATCCCTTGAGACCGGCCAGCGACAGCATGTCGTGGACCCGCTTTACCAGGACGCGCGGATCGGTCACGGGATCGACTTTGCGATTGCGCAGGCCGAAGGCAACGTTCTCGGCAACGGAAAGATGCGGAAACAGAGCGAAATTCTGAAAAACGAAACCGATGCCGCGATCATGCGGCTCGACGCCATCAAGGCGCCTGCCATGGAAGAGGATCGAGCCGGCATCCGGCTCCTCGAAACCGGCAATGACGCGCAGCAGCGTCGTCTTGCCCGCACCGCTGGGGCCAAGTAGCGAGATATAGGCATTGTCGGGCAAAGAGAAATCTATCCTGTCCAATGCGGCTGACACGCCATAGGACTTGGTGACTTGGCTAAGCTGAAGAACGGTCGACACCGAATTCCCACCAGTTTCAAGGCAAGGACCATCTTCGGGCAAAGCTCCGCTTTCGCCTGGATCGCATTGATCCTGACGGTCAGACGTTAGCCTGCACTCGCGCATAATCACATGCGCGTCAAAGAGATGTTCCTTGGCGTTTCAAAGAGTTCCACCTGCGACGCTTCTGACGAGCGTCTTGATGTTCCGAGCATTACATAAATGATTTTTGTATTCAATAGACTTTTCTAGAAAATGTCGAACCGCGAAGTAACGATCGATTGAGGAACAACTGGCGAAAGGCGGCGATATCGACGGGCACCCCCTGCCCTACCCATAGAATTGGCGGCAAAATGGTTGCTGCAGCTGCCGCAACGTGGCGTGCCGCACCGGTATCATTCAGCAAATAGCGCCAATCGCTGCGCTACGCGTCAACAATCAGCGAAAAGAGATTCACTGTATCTGGGAACAGAAAACATATTTTGTATTCAATAGTCATTTATTTTTGCGCTATGTTAGAATGATAAAACGCGTAAGAGTGAGGCATCAGAACGACATGAGTCCATTGCATCAGATGACCGAAAACCATGCGCGCCCTAATGCGCAAAAGCGTTACGAGATCGCCGAGGATGTTCTGCGTGGCAATATCGAGGACAACACGCTGCCGCGCGGCGTGGTCCTGCTCGAAGGGCCGATCGCCGATATCCTGCAGATTTCGCGCGCGCCCGTGCAGAGGGCGCTGCAGACGCTGGAGAGCGAAGGGCTGGTGCATCGCTTCAACGGACGCGGCTATCTCGTCGGTCCCGCCGGCCAGGGCATCGAGCCGAAGCGCACCGATATCAAGACCCTCGGCCTGACCATTCCGCGCCACGCCGACGAGGCCTTGCAGAGCCGCGCGTCGTGGGAGCGCATCTACAATACCGTCGAGGCCGATGTCGCCGGCTGCGTCGTCTTCGGCCAGTATCGCATCATCGAGATCGAGCTCGCCGACCATTTCAACGTCAGCCGCACCGTAGTCCGTGACGTGCTGACGCGCCTGCGCGAACGCGGCCTCGTGCGCAAGAACCAATCGTCCCACTGGATCGCCGGCCCGCTGACGGCGCAGATGATCAAGGATCATTACGGCCTGCGCGGCATGCTGGAGCCGCAGGCGCTGGTCGCCGGGGCCAACCGCGTCGATCGGGAGCGCCTGGGTGATCTGTTCCAGCGCCTCTCCGATCTCGAGCGCCACGAACCGGCCGATCACCTTGGGGCGCTGGAGGCTATACATGCCGACTTCATCGACATCTGCATCCTTGCGACGCCGAACGAGCGGCTGAAGGAATCCATCCGCAACAACCTGCTGCCTGTCACGGCGACTGAGCGATTGCTGCGGCGCCTCGGCTTGCCCGGCGATCCTGCCATCATCACGGAACTGCGCCTTATCGCAGAACTGCTGCTGCGCGGCGCCGTCAAGGCGGCGGCGGCGATGATGGAGAACCATCTCGAAGCCTCGGTCGACCGCACGATCGCGCAAATGAAAATCGTCGCGATCATCCCAGGCCCCGGCGTGACGGCCGCTTATCTCACTCGCGTTCTCGAATGAGACGCGGGCGATCCCTGACCAACTCCATCTGTGCCGGAAATGGGGGATCGAAGGGCCAGCCATCTGATTGATCCCTTACGCCAGAGCAGCGCGAAGACGCGCAAGCAATGCCTGCTGGTCCGCCCGCGCCGCCAGTGCCTGATCCATGGTGACCTCCACGAATTGCGTCGGCATATGCGGCTGCAGTTGGGCGATCAGATCCATGTCGGCCGAGATCACCGTTCCCAGCATGAAATAGCCGCCGCCGGAGACGGCATCGCGATGCAGGATGATAGGCTCCGTTCCGCCCGGCACCTGGATGGAGCCATAGGGATAGCAGCTGTCCACGATATTCGACGGATCCGAACCGGCGCCGAAGGGTTGCTTGCGCTCGACGAATTCGAGCTTGCGGCCGCCGCGGAAGCGATATCCCATGCGATCGGCCTCCGGCGCCACCTTCCATTGGTCGGCAAAAAAGTTGCTCTTCGTCTGTTCAGTCAACCGATCCCAATAGAGCCCTGGTAAAACCCGGAGCTCCGCCGGTGTACCCGGCTTGCGTCGTAGCTCCTCTGCAACAGATCTGCCCGCGCTATCCAGGGAGCCGGAGCCAACGGGAAGCTCATCTCCGGTAGCGATAGCCTTGCCGTCAAGGCCACCGAGCGCGCCGATCACATAGGTCGATCGGCTACCCAGCGCTTCGGGAACGTCGATGCCGCCAGACACCGCAATGCAGATTCGCGCCCCGGATTTCAGAAAGTCAAAGCTTACGGTCTGCCCTGCCTTAACCTCGAGCGCCGTCCATCCCGGCTGCACCTCGCCGTCGATCCTGACGGGCATGTCCGCACCGGTCACGGCAATCAGCGCATCGTCGAGAAATTCGAGCTTAGGCCCCATGAAGACGGCTTCGAGCCCGGCCGCACCCTCATCGTTGCCAACGAGAAGATTTGCCGCCCGCATCGCATAGCGATCCATGGCGCCGCCAACGGGAATGCCGAGATGGAAATAGCCGGGCCGTCCGAGATCCTGAATCGTAGTGGAAAGGCCGTGATGAAGAACCTTAATGGCCATGCAGCGCGCCCTCCAGCTTGGCGTTGTAGCCGTCGATATCGGCCTGGTATTGCCTAAGATCGAAGCTGACCTCGCGGATTGGCGGCGCGAAGCGGCCCTTGTCGACATCCTCGACCGCCTGGTCGTAACCGTCGCGATCGATAGGCCGGAATTTCACAATGTCGCCGGGGCGGAAGAACACCATGAAATCGCGCAGGTAGCTTGTCGATTGCGTGGGGTCGAAGATCGGCATCGGCGTGATGCCGAACATCTGATAGCCGCCAGCCCCGCGCACCGAATAGATGCAGCCGAAGCAGCCGCCATGTCCCACAGTCAGCCGCGGCGTATCGGTGCGTGGGCGCAGATATTTCGGCACCTCGATCTGCCGCTGCCGCTCCACCATCTGATACATGAAGGGCAGGCCGGCGACGAAGCCGACCATGGAGACGAACCATGGCGATCCGGCATGGGCCGAGATGAAATCCTTCACCGCGTCATAGCCGTTGATCCTGGCGGCATAGTCCAGATCGGTCCCCGTCGGCTCCTGATGCCGCTCGCGGAAACGCATTAGCGTCTCATGGGTCCAGGGATCATTGTAGAAAACCGGGATTTCGACGATGCGGGTGGTAATGACCGGCTCCGCCTTTTCGGCGGCTCCTTCAATTGCCTTGACCTCGCGCAGGAGATCGTCCGGCTTGATTATGTCGGGATCGAACTTGATCTGGAAGGAGGCATTGGCGGGGCAGATTTCGGTGACGCCGTTGATGGCGCTCTCGCGGACACCCTTGGCCATCGACAGGCTTTTGAAGAAGGCTTCGAGAGACATCTCGTCGCTGCATTCGACGAAGAGATGCTCGTCACCTCC
The DNA here is from genome assembly GCF_030182525.1 of Rhizobium pantanalense. Classification (NCBI taxonomy): domain Bacteria; kingdom Pseudomonadati; phylum Pseudomonadota; class Alphaproteobacteria; order Hyphomicrobiales; family Rhizobiaceae; genus Rhizobium; species Rhizobium pantanalense. Next base: position 34,202 of record NZ_JAQJCH010000009.1, on the reverse strand, counting down.
GAACGTAAAGCGAGCTGGCATTAGGCAACCTCCGCCGATACGCCGTCAACCGCGGCAAAATCGGTCTCCAGCCAGGATTCGAGAAAACGCGTGTGGAATGCGCCCTTGCGCACGGATGAGTCGCGCGCGAGCGCCAGGTGCAGCGGGATCGTCGTCCGCAGGCCTTCGATCGTCAGATTGGAAAGAGCGCTTGCCAACCTATCCAGGCAGGTATCGCGATCCTCGGCCCAGACGATCAGCTTGCCGAGCAGGGAATCATAGAAGGGCGGCACGGTATAGCCGGCATAGAGCATCGTATCGAAGCGGATGCCTTCACCTTCCGGAATGGAAAGCCGAGTCACGGTGCCCGGCGCCGGCAGAAAGCCCTTGGCCGGGTCCTCGGCATTGATCCGGCATTCGATGGCATGGCCGCGCGTCCGAATATCGGATTGCGACAGCGACAGGGGAGCGCCGCCGGCCACCTTGAACATCTCCTGCACCAAATCGATGCCGGTAATCATTTCGGTTATCGGGTGTTCGACCTGGATGCGCGTGTTCACTTCGATGAAATAGAACTGCCTGCTATCCTCGTCGTAGAGATATTCGACCGTGCCTGCGCCGCGATAACCGACTTCCGCCGCAAGCGCGACGGCGCTGGCGCAGAGGCGCTGCCTGATCTCATCGGGAAGCAGAAAAGCCTGCGCTTCCTCCCACACCTTCTGGCGGCGGCGCTGCAGCGAGCATTCGCGTTCGAAACAATGCACGAAATTCCGCCCGTCGCCGAAAATCTGCACCTCGATATGGCGGGCTCGGGTGATGACCTTCTCCATGTAGAGGCCGCCATCGCCGAAAGCGGCGGCCGCCTCCGCCGAGGCAAGCGGGAACTGCTCCCTGAGCTCGGCCAGCGAGTGGACGATGCGGATGCCGCGCCCGCCGCCACCGGCTGCGGCTTTGATCATGACGGGAAAACCGGTGCGCTCGGCAATCGCCTCTGCAGCCGCAATATCCGCCACGCGACCATCACTTCCCGGTACTGTCGGAACGCCGGCCCGTTTCGCAATCTCGCGGGCTGCCACCTTGTCACCGAGCAGCCGGATCGCCTCGCCGCTTGGCCCGATGAAAATCATGCCCGCCGCCTCGACGGCATCGGCGAAATCTCCATTTTCGGACAGAAACCCATAGCCCGGATGGACGGCATCGACACCAGCAGCCTGCGCGGCCGCGATGATGGCTTCGATATTCAGGTAGGATTTCTTCGGGGCCGGCGAGCCGATATTGATTGCCTCGTCCGCGAGCTTCACTGCAAGCATGTCGGCATCTGCGGCGCTGTGGACCTGCACCGTGCGGATGCCGAGCGCTTTGGCAGCCCCGATGATCCTGACGGCGATTTCGCCGCGATTGGCGATCAGAACCGAGCGGATCATCATGGATCCACCTCCGCGATGATTTGCCCGGCCATGACAGGCTCTTCATTGTCGACGAGGAAGGTGATGTTCTTGCCGTCGAGCCCGGCCGGAATCTGCTGGAAGGTTTTCATGACCTCGATGAGGCCGATCGTATCACTGGCAGCAACGGCATCGCCATCAGCTTTGAAGGGCGGCGTATCCGGAGAGGAAGCCCGGTAGAAGGTTCCCGGAAGGGGTGATCTGATCTCAAGCTTGCTCATGGGACCTCCGCGCTGCGTCGCTGTTCAAAATCTGTGAAACGGGTGCAATCCTGATACCCTCGGCAATGAGGGCTTCGCGCATGTGGCGCACGATATCGAGCGCACCCAAAGTATCAGAATGAAAACAGATGGAATCGAAGGCGATGGGGATATCTGCACCGTTGACGGTACGCACGACACCTTCGGTGCAAGCTCTCACGACCTTGCGGGCAATTGCCTTTGGATCAGGGCGACCGGCGTCCCTGGTAAAGACGATCCAGCCCATATCACCGTAGTCGCGATCGGCATAGAACTCGCGCACGATAGGCTGGGCGGCCTCCTGCGCAGCAAGGCAGGTTGCCGAGCCATCCATGCAGAACACAAACATGTTCGGCGCCACGGTGCGCATATATTGTATGAAGATCTGCGAAAGATCGGCGTTCGCCGCCAACTCCATATAGAGAGCACCATGCGGCTTTACATGCTGGACGGGCACGCCATGGCGCCTGGCGAACTCCCGTAACGCACCGACCTGATAGATCAGATCGTTGACGATCTCGCGGCTGGTTCCGTTGATCTTGCGTCGCCCGAAGCCCTGGAGATCGTTATAGCCGGGATGAGCCCCGACGCCGACGCCGTGGGCAGCTGCCAACCGCACGGTCTCATCCATCAGATTGGGATCGCCGGCGTGAAAACCGGTGGCAATATTGGCCGAACTGATGAGCGCGATAAGCTCCTCGTCATGCGTATCACCGATCCGCCATCGGCCGAAGGCCTCCCCCATGTCGCAATTGATATCGACAGCTTCCTTCAAATGCCTTCCCTCGCACCTGCGCCCCGATCGGGACCGATATGGAAACGCTAGAGGCAAAGGCTGCCTTTGAAAAATACAATTTTCAAAGGTGCGATATCTGATAAACTGATGTTTATGCTTAAAATTGCGTCAGAAAATATCTTGTAATATCAATTATATATTGAAATTGCGCACGCTTTTGTCGAAAATCAGCTCGTTTTAGATCCATGCAATCTGAATCGCAGCAGATGTTTTCAGATAAATAGATGGGAAGAACATCATGAGCTTGAGCCTGCGGCAGCTTCGCTACTTCGTCGCGACGGCGGAATATGGACAGATCTCGCACGCGGCCGTCAGCCTGTCGATCTCACAATCAGCCGTGACTGCGGCAATCAAGGATCTCGAACTCACGGTCGGCGTCTCTCTGTTCAATCGTACGCCACAGGGCATGGACCTGACGACAGCGGGCCGGCAATTCCTGTCCCATGCCTATGAGATCCTGGCGAAGGTTGACGAGGCGACCCATCTCAACCTCGTCAGCAGCGACATCGAAGGCGAACTCGTCGTCGCAGCGACCTATACCGTCATCGGCTATTTCCTGCCGATGCATATCGAGCGTATCCGCCGCCTCTATCCGAAGCTGAAAATCCAGCTCTACGAAGTCAATCGCGAGTCGATCGAGGAAGGCTTGCTGAGCAATCGCTACGACATCTCGGTCTTGCTGACTTCCAACATCCTCAATCCGATGCTGATGACCGAAACGCTTCTAAGTTCGGTCAGGCGACTCTGGCTGCCAGCCGGCCACGAACTGCAACGTCGCGACGGGATAGGTCTGCGTGAAATCGCCGAAGAACCCTACATCATGCTGACGGTCGACGAGGCGGCACATTCTTCGCTGCGCTACTGGAGCCGAAGCCCCTATCAACCGAAGGTGCTCCTGAGGACCAGTTCGATCGAAGCCGTCAGATCGATGGTGGCGAACGGCCTCGGCGTGGCCATTTTGTCGGACATGGTGCATCGCCCCTGGTCGCTGGAGGGAAGGCGCATCGAGACCGTCAATATACAGGACCCGGTTCCGCCCATGGATGTAGGGCTCGCCTGGCGAGCCAATGTCGAGTTCAGCCAGCCAATGCTTGCCTTCAGGCGCTATTTCCAGCAGGCCTACAGCCTGCCGGGCACGAATTCCTGATCCGATCGGTTGGCAATCGAGCTCCTCGTTCGAGACAAAACTGGATTTGGTGCGCGCGGCTCGGCCATAGGCGCCGCGAAGCCGTTACTGTACCAGCACAGGCTGCGTGCATCTTGCGTCGGTAACGCTCACATCAGCTTGCCCGATACCAAGACCGAGGAGGCCGAGCAGGCCGTACAGAACCTGATCGAGCGGCGCGGTCACGACCGATAGCGTATCGGCAACGGCTGAAAGCACTCCCGACGGCGTTCCGATGGTCAAGATGAGCAATTGGATGGTGATGGTCGCGTTTTTCAGGAGCGATGAGACCGTGGATGTCAGGACGGTACTCGTTGAAACCGTCTTGATCGTGCCCGCCGAGATCTCCGAAGGCTGAAAGTTCAATCGTGTCGGGCTCATGTTGGCGATATCGACCTGCGCGCTCGCAATCACTTTGAGAAGGAGGGAATCGATGATCGCTGCCGGCGTCACCCGCGGCTCGGAGCCGAAGTTTACGAAGGCAGACGTGTTGACATCGCCCAGATCTACCTCGGCAACACCGGGCACGGCGTCTATCCCGACGACCGCGTTCGGCATGGAGCCGCCGACACAGGTGATAGAGGCAAGTTTGGCTTCCGCGGGAGCAAGCTCTATATAGAGCGGCACCCTGAGCTTTAGCCCGGCGATCAGGGACAGGCCGGTGACGGCGACTTCTAGCGCGGCACGAACCTGCGGCGTGCGAACAATCGTGCCCGGGGCGCCCACCGCAAGGGCCGGCGTCTGCTGAGACATTTCCCCGATCGCCAGCGTCAGCTTTGCCGTCGCAACGCCCGGTAATGCGGCTCCGAGATCGAGTGCGATCTGCTTTTGCTGGTTGGCCGCCATTGCGGTCGTTGAAATTAGATCCAGCACATTCATATTGGCCGTCAGATTGGGGGAAGTGCCGACGATATTGCTCCCTAAAGGACCAAGGTTCACGATATCCTGCAGCTTGACGGTCAGTTTCGTCGTGCCGAGCGTCTTACCAAGATTGTTGATGAGGGTGACGACACCGCTCGAAAGATTGGTCGATTTACCGAGTGCACCAAGAATCTTGTCATAGGTGACATCGGTCGCGAGAAGCTGGTCATAGCTTACCCCTGTAAGCTTGAGATCCGTCGCCAGGAGATTGAGAAAACTCAGAAGATTGACATTCGCGCTTATGAGCGACTGATAGTCCGCGACCTTTAAGGAGATCTGCGTTCCCAGCAACGTGCCAAGGAGCTGGTTCAAAATACCGCCATTGAGGCTCGCAAGTCGCGATCCCACCGAAAAGGCAGCCAGACGCTCGCTCGACGCGGTGCCCGTCGCGCTCAGGGTCGGCGGCGTGGCAAAGGCGGAAGCGAAAGGCATCACTGCCTTTTGGGTCAATGTCACCTTGACGGAATCGTACGGCGAGGTTCCCGTAGAGGAGAAGCGGTTTGCAAGCGGGATCGATGTATCTGCCGTGTAGGTGCCGAGGACCAGATTGGCCACGGTCTCATATTGACCGGAGTTGGCCGCAGCTGCGGTGACGAGCCCGTTGCTCGTCATATAGTTGCTGCCGGAGGCAACTGCCGCGGTCGTGCCATTGCTCTGGAGATTGTTCAGAAGCGCAGTCCGCGCATTTGCGATATCGGAAGCAGCCGATATCGCGCCGATGTCGCTCAACTGCTGCAGGCGCCGTTGCTGCAGCGTCATCATGCCGTAATCAATGCCGAGGCCAAGGCAATAGAGGATGAGGGGCGAGACGAGCGCAGTCGTGACGGCGACGTTTCCTCGCCTGTCCCGCAGAGAGGCCAGCCGCCCGAGAAGCCGCTGCATCAGAGACCTCCGAGCCGAATGGTCGAATAGCGGCGGATGGTTTGATCCGGCATCGCAAAGGTATAGAGGTTCCAGATCGGAAGATCCGACGCGTCATAGCTGGCGCTGACGGTGAATTGATTGGCATTGGTCGGGTCGGTGGCGACGGTTATCGTCAACTTGCTCTTGTCGATGAAAGCGTCGTTGATCGTCGAATTGGTGACGAAGCTTTGAACCAGCTGGCTTCGCTCGTTCGCCGACAACCCGGCGATTGCTGTGCGGGCAGCATCGGCCGTTAATTGCTGCAACGAATGAGCAGCGGTAAGATAGATGGCAAAGGCAACAAGCGTGAGAAGCAGAAGGAAAAAAAGCGGCGCGATGAGAGCGAATTCGACTGCTGCGGCGCCCTCTTTCTCCCTGTTGAAATGAGAAACACGATACATGGTCCTGTCTCCTTCAATCGACCTTCATCTGCGCGATGACAGTCGAGGAGACCTTAGGCTTCGGACGTTAATTTTATATTTCTAAATAAGATATTTTCTAATATTATTTATATCTTAAAGATATCGAATACTTAACCAAATCATTATTTCACTGGGAATAATCTGCCTTGGCAAAATCCTGAGCATGAAAAACTTGCCAGATAGAATATTAGCACCATGACCTTCCGTTTGCAGTCGATGGAAATCTTTCCTTTCCAGCCGCTGCTTCTCGCCCGCGCCGTACCTTCGACAGCGCCAGCCTTTTCGATGCCCAGATCAATAGCAGACATCTACTTTTTCTTCGGCACCAGATCCCAGCCGCCCTGGATGTTTCTCACGAAACGGCAGTTTCCTTTGTAATAGGTGACGGCACCCGTCCGATCCACCTTGATAGACGTGGGCGGCAATTGCGTCGCTGCCTTCAGCCGCTCGACCATGTCAAGCGCCTCCTGCCTCTTTCCCGCGCGGATCAGCGCCATCAGTTTCGACTCTTGTTTCATCCTCTATACTCCCGTTGATGGAGGTCTAAGGGCGGGCGGAACTTGCGACTTGTCAGTCCTATTTGCATATCGATCACCCCACTCGGCGTTGCATGAGCAGCGAACGCAGTGCCACGGCCACCACGCAGACGCTGGAAACAAGGAAGATTGCGCCCGACATCGCATAGATCGTCGGCGACGCACCGGCATTCATCTTGCCGAACAGCACGACCGGCAAGGTGTTCTGGCGGCCTGCCAGATAGAAGGCGCGCGTGAATTCGTTAAGTGACAGCAGGAACGAAAAGATGAAGGCGCTGACGAGGCCGGGCCGGATCAATGGCAGGGTAATATCCCAGAACTGCCGGAAGCGTCCGGCACCGAGATCGTCCGCCGCCATCAGGTAGGTCCGCTTGACCGCGGCAAAACTTGTCAGGATGACGATGAAGGCGAAGGGCATCGCCCATAGAAGATGGCCGGCAATGACAGTCAAAGCCGATGCCTTCACGCCGGCACGGCTGATGACCGTCGATAGTGCCAGCCCCTGGATGACGCCGGGTACGAACATTGGCAGCAGCACAGTCAAAAACCACAGGCTGCGCCCGCGATGAAGCTCGCGATGCGCCAGCGCCGCACCGAGCGACAGCAGCGTTGCAATGACAGCCGTCACAAGCGCAATAACGATCGACTGGCCGAGCGCGGCGACCAGTGCGCTTTCCGAGCCGATCGCGAGGTACCATTTCAGGGTGATGTCGGAGAAATGCGGCAGTCCCGGCTGCAGCGCCGGGTTGAACGAGACACCGAGCAGGTAAAGCGGCGGCGCATAGATCACCATGAGGCCGAAAATGGTCAGCGCCCAGATGACGATGCGCGGGGTTGCTCCTTCCCTGACGATCATTGGCCTCGCTCCTCGAATAGCGAGGAGAGGCCGAACAGGGCATCCCCGATCAGCACCAGCCCAAAGACGATGACGAGCATCAGAGTCGAAATCGCAAAGGCGAGCGGAAAATTGGCGACGCGCATGACGTCGTTGATCATCACCGAGACGATTGAAGCGCCGGCACCGCCGAGCATCTGCACCTCCGTCGAGGAGCCGGCAACCATGACGAAGACGAACAGGAAGCCAGCGAAGACGCCGGAATAGGTCAGCGGTAGCAGGACGGTGCGGACCATCGTCCAGAACCCGGCGCCGAGATCGCGCGAGGCCGCAAGCGCGATCGGATCGACGCGGCGCATGGAAAGCAGGATGGGGAAGGTCGCGAACGGCAGATAGGAGGCGACCAGCCCGACGATGACAGCGAAATTGCTGAACAGCAGCCAGTCGAGCGGCGCATCGGTGATGCCAGCCTGCTGAAGGAGCGTGTTGATGACACCGGTACGGCCGAGCAGCAGCCGCCAGGAGAAGGAACGAATGAGATAGGACGTGAAAAACGGGATGGTAAGCAGGGCCGCAAGCACGACAGACAGGGTGCGGCCAGCCAGGAAATACATCGCATAGGCGGTGGGATAGGCGATGATGAGGCAGATAGCTGATGCCAGGAACGCCTTGCCAAGGGTGGACAGGAACACGCTCCACCGCCCGGCCTCCAGAATGGCGCCGTAAGCGGCGAGGCTGAATTCCGGCTTGATCCAGTAGGTGGCGGAATCCCAGGCGCAGAAGCTCCACACGATAACGAGAACGAGCGGCGCAAGGCCGAGCACGAGGATCGCCGCAAGCGGAGCAGCAAGCAATAGAACTGGTGTCTTCATGGTCTAACCCTCCTTTCTCTCGGCGTGGATACCGTTGGCTCGGGGCCGACCTGTCCTTCGGCAGATGTGCCAGCCCCGATCCATCGTGTTAAATCAGGCGTTGCGCAGCTTCTGCCACCACTCCTCGTAGAGTTGGAAATTGTCCGGGCGGCAATTCTGCCAGTAGACCTTTCCGGAGAACTTGGCCTTCACATGTTCGGCAAGCTTGGCAACGTCATCGGCCTTATATTCATCCGGATGGGCCTTGGCGTAGGCGAGGTTGTTGTCGGTCGGCACGAGATAGCCGCGCGCCTTGCCGAGCTCGCAACCGTAGAGGCCGGCAAGCAGGCCATCGACGAACTTGTGGGCGACGTCGACCTTGCCGCGCTCCGTGGCCCCCTTGAGCAGCACCGTGTTGTTGCCCCAGCCTTCGTAGCCTTCGACGGGAGCTGCATACTCCACCTGAAGTCCGCGCTTGCGACCTTCATAGACAATCGGCTCCCAGCCGGTCATGGCGTCGACTTCTTCGTTCGCCACCAGCTGCACGCCCTGTTCCCAGCCATTCCAGAAGGTGCGGAACTGGCCATCCTTCTTGTGCTTGATCAGGAACTCCATGACGAGACCGAGCTCGGATTCCGTCAGATTGCCTGGCTCCTTGATCGGCTTGTTCTCGGCTTCCTTCAGGTAGATGGCGGTAAAGATCGCGCTGTTGATCCACGCGTCCTCCATCGCGACCCGACCCTTCAACTTGGGATCGAAGATGACGCCATAGCTGTCGACCTTGCCGAGTTTGTCGGGGCGGTAGATGATGGAGTCGGCGTTGACGACGGTGGGAATGCCGTACTGCTTGCCCTCATAGGTCAAGGTCGGGATATCCTTGGCCCATTGCCAGATGCCGGCGAAATTCGAGATCTTGGAGACGTCCCAGGGGGCAATCAGACCCTGCTTGGCAAGCTCGCGCTCGGCGCCGCCCTGAAAGCCGCCGACATCGAAGAGATCGTTGGCATTGCCGGCGGCAAGGCGCGCGACCACCGGCCCGACATCGTTGCCGTTATCGGTAAACTCGGGCGAAACGCCACTCTGGCGGGTAAACTCCTGCCATTTGTCGCCGATATCGAGCGTGGCGGTGCCCCAGAATGCAACCGCAGCATCATCGGCCATGGCACTCGTTGCAGAAAGCCCGCCGACGGTGAGTGCGGCTGCACCCGCGCCCATCAGCTTGAGCATGTCACGGCGCTGCATGTTACTCCTCAAGGCGGAGGAGACGAGATTATTGCTCTTGTTCATCGTGTCATTCCCTTCCCTCATTTTTCGCTTGTGTTAGCTATTCGGGTTCTACTCATCGCCTCCAGCCAGAGCCGGTATTCCGGAACGATCAATCAGGAGCGCAGCACCCGGCTTTAGACACACGCGCACGCTTTCGCCCGGCAAGGGCGGAGTCGCGTCCGCGCTAGTCGTTAACACCACGCGCTGGCTGTCGGCGAAAGCGAGCGTAACGTCATGGCTGAGTCCGCGATAGATGCTTTCGACAACCTTAAGTTCAATTATTTCGCCCGCCTCTTCGGCAGCCGGGATCAGCTCAATTCGGTCTGGGCGGATTGCGACAAGCGCATCGGACGGAGGCGCCGCTCCGGAAAAGCTCGCACCGATGCGCTGTCCCGCAACCGTAACGAGAGCCCTGCCGCCTGAAACCGAAATGCTTTCGGGCCTGAGGAGCGTATCGATGCCGACAAAACGGGCAACGAAGGCATTGGCCGGTGCTTCGAAGAAGCGCGACGGCACATCGGTCTGCTCGATCCGCCCCTTGTGCATGACAGCCATCCGATCGGAAAGGCTGAGCGCCTCGTCCTGATTGTGGGTAACCAGGATAAAGGTCGCACCGGTACGCTTGTGAAGGCGGCCGAATTCGTCGCGCATCTGCTGGCGCAACCGCTCGTCAAGCCCGGTCAGAGGTTCGTCGAGCAGAAGAATGCCCGGTTCCATGACGAGCGCGCGAGCCAGCGCAACGCGCTGGCGCTGGCCGCCTGAGAGGAGATTGACGTCGCGATCCGCAAAACCCGAAAGTTCGACGAGGTCCAGTGCGCCATCGACCTTGCTTTTCAGGGCGGCACCGGACAACCCGCGCAACTTCAGCCCATAGCCGACATTCTGTGCGACATTCATATGCGGAAAGAGCCCGAGCGACTGGAAAACGGTATTCACCGGTCGGCGGTTGGCCGGAACATCTGCCACGTCCCTTCCATCGAAAAGCACACGGCCCGAGGTGGGCTTGTCGAAGCCGCCGATCAGCTTCAGCAGAGAACTCTTGCCGCAACCGGACGAGCCGAGCAGCGTAAAGAACTCCCCTGTCCTGATGTCGAGCGTCACGTCGTCGACGGCACGCGTCGGCCCGTAATTTCTGACGATATGGTCGAGACCGATCGCTATCGCCATACTAGACGCTTCCTCCGTCCCGTTCGCGGATGAGCAGCAAGCCCTCCTCGCTCACTTCCAGTTCCTGTCCGGCAACAACCAGCGAGGTCGCGGTTGCCTCCTCGATGATGAGCGGGCCGGCAATCCTTTCGGAAGACGGGAGTCGCGTGCGCTCGTAGACGGGGCAGGATACCCAACCGGTCGTGCCGCCGAAATAGACTTCGCGGCGCCCCTTGAAGGCTGCATCCAGCGAGCGGCCGGTGCGATCGAGTTTTGGAATGGCGATGACCGGGCCGTGGAGCACAGCCTCCAGGTGGATCATGGTAATCTCCACCGGCGAACCGAGCAGGCAGAAGGTATAGGCGCGTTCATGGGCGGCATGGAAGCGTTGTGCAAAGCTTTCGGCATCATCCTCCATTTCGAAGAGAGCGAAGACGCCATGCTCCTGTCCGCGATAGCGGGCTTCGACGCGACAGGCATAGCGTATCTCCGCCGCATCGCCTTTGGAGAAATATTTGACCGCCTCACGCTTCAGTTCGTCGAAGCGACGCTTCAGATTGCTGATGGCTTCAGGGCCAAGGGGAGAGAACCACGTGCTGCGGAAATCGGCGCGTGGCTCCGCCGCCAGCATTCCCCATGCCGAAAAGATGCCGGGATGCGGCGGCACCACAGTCATCTTCACACCGAGATCGCGCCCGAGGCGGGCGGCAAGCGCCGGCCCCGCACCCCCGGAAATGACGAAAGCGGCATCGCGCGGATCATGGCCGCGCTGGACGGTTACCAGCTTCAACGCATTGATCATCGACGCATGCGCGATCTCGACGATCGCGAGCGCCGCATCCTCGACCGATAGCCCCATCGGCTTGGCAACCGTCGCGATTGCCGTCGCAGCCTTGGACTTGTCGAGCTGCATCTGGCCGCCGGCAAAGCTTGCCGGATCGAAGATGCCGAGCGTCAGCAAAGCATCGGATAGCGTCGGCTTGTCGCCGCCACGGCCATAGCAGGCGGGCCCGGGTGTCGAGCCGGCACTTTCAGGGCCGACGCAGAGCGCGCCGCGCTCGTCGATGCGGGCAATCGAGCCGCCGCCGGCACCAATTTCGACGATATCGACCACCGGCACCTGCACCGGATAGCCCGGCGCGATGCGGGTGTGCTCGAGCTTGTATTCACTGTCGAGCGTCGGGCGGCTATCATGGATCAGCGAGCATTTCGCCGTCGTGCCACCGACGTCGAGCGACAGCACTTCGGATTCGCCAAGCACGGTGCCGATACGCGCGGCACCCGCCACACCGCCGGCCGGGCCGGATTCGACCAATGTCAGCGGGCTCATCTGCGCCTGATCGAACGTGGAGATGCCGCCGTTCGACTGCATGGCATAATAGGGGCAGGTGAGATCGCGCTCGGTCAGCGCGCTTTCAAGCCGCGCAAAGTAGCGCTTGATGATCGGCTGCACATAGGCGTTGAGCACGGCCGTATTGGAACGCTCATATTCCCGCCATTGACGGGAAACCTCGTGGCTGGCGCAAACCGTGACATCCGGCAGCGCTTCGGCGATCGCCTTGGCACAGGCAATCTCATGCTCCGGATTGGCGTAGCTGTGAAGGAAGACGACGGCGACCGCCTCGACCCTGCGGGCGCGGCATTCACGGACGATCGGCTCGATATCGCCAAGCTCGATAGGCGTCAGCACCCGACCCTTGGCATCCAGGCGTTCGCGCACCTCGAAGCGCAGGCTGCGCGGAACGAAGGCTTCCGGGCTCTTGAACTGGAGATTGTAGAGATCGGGGCGATTGCCGCGGCCGATTTCCAGCACGTCACGAAATCCTGCAGTGGTGACCAGCGCCGTCTTGACGCCCTTGCGCTCTGTAATCGCATTGATGACGGTCGTTCCGCCATGGGCGAAAAAGATCACATCGCGCGCCGAAAGCCCATCCTTCTTCTCGGCGAGCTCGATTGCCGCAAGCACACCTTCGGATTGGTCATGAACGGTCGTCAGGCTCTTGGCGGTGAAGATTTCGCCCGTGCGCTCATCATAACCGACGAGGTCGGTAAAGGTACCGCCTACATCCGTCGCCAGCCTGATCATGACGCCATACCTTCTTCATATCCATACAGGTTGCGTGCTACCTCCCGAGTGAGGTAGCCGTCTTCTACATCGCGGCGGACCTGTTCCCGTTCGCGAGCACGCGGATTGCCCCAGCCGCCTCCGCCGCCAGTGATGATCCGCACGAGATCGCCGCGATTCAGTTCGATATGCGGCTCGCGGCCGAAATTACGGACGTTCCCGCCGTTCTCTTCCACCTGCAGAAGATTGATGCTGCCGGGCTTGCCGCCGTCTATGCCCCAAGGGGGCGTGTCCGTTCGCCCGAAGCTGCAATAGGCGGAAGCGCCTTCTCCGAGGATTTCATATTCGCGAATGACACCGAAACCGCCGCGACGGCGGCCCGCGCCCGATCCCCCTTCAACGTTCAGCTCATAGCGGCGCACGAGCAAGGGAAAACGGGCTTCGATGACCTCGACGGAGTAATTATAGGTATCGCCATCGGTGAGCGCGATCACTGCATTGGCGCCGTCGCCATCCCTGCTCGCCCCCCAGCCGCCATGCTGCGGCTCGATATGGATAAATGGCTGCCCCGCCTCGTCCTTGCCGGAAACATAGACGACGCAGAGGCTCGTATAGGAACCGGCGGAGAACCGCTCCGGCATCAGCTTGGCAACGGCCTTCCAGACGAGTTCTGAAGCATGCACCGAACCCTCGTAATACCAGCCTGTCGGTGACGGCTTCTCGGCGGTGAAAACCGAGCCTTTCGGTGCAACGACGGAGAGTGGCCGGAACCAGCCCTCATTGGACGGCGCCTGCGGCGCGACCAGCGCCTTGAAGATGGTGCGCACCGCCGACTGCAGCGCGCCCGCCGCACAATTGATCGGGCCTGCGACGGCCGGCGGGCAACCGGTGAAGTCCGCCGTCAGGCGATCGCCGGCGATCGTGACAGCCACTTTGACGGAGATGGGATCGGTGGTGACACCATCCCCGTCGATGATATCTTCCGCCTCATAGGTGCCATCGGGCAGTGCGGCGATAGCGGCGCGTGCCTGCTTCTCGCTGACCGACAGGAGGTGATTAAACGCGGCTTCGATGACATCGGTGCCATATTTGTGCGCAAGCTCGGCCATACGTCTGGCGGCAACGCGGACAGTCGCAACCTGCGCAGTGAGATCGCCGATCGCGACTTCGGGCAGACGGACATTCTCACGGATGATACGCAGGACCTCCCCCGAAAAGCGATCGCTGCGCACGACTTTCACGCCCGGCAACCTCAATCCCTCCTGAAAGACGGAGGTGGCGTTCGGCGCAAGAGAACCTGGAACCGAGCCACCGACATCGAGATAATGGGCGACATTGATGGCATAGGCCAATATCCGGCCTCCGAAGAAGATCGGCTTGACGATGGCGAAATCGCAGGCATGCGTGCCCCCGGAATAGGGATCGTTCGTAAGCAGGATGTCGCCATCTTCCAGATCGTCGCCGTAGAGCGCGATCAGCGACTTGACCTGCGTGCCGAAAGTGCCGGTGAACAGGGTGATGCCGTTCATCTGCGCCACGAGCTCACCATCACGGGTGAGGAGACCGCAGGCGAAATCAAGCACTTCATAGATCACCGGGCTCATTGAGGTCCTGGCCATGACCACGCCCATCTCGTCGACCGTGGCTGCCAGCTTGCCTTCGATAATCTCCTGTGTCACCGGATCGACGACGATCACGAATCTACCTCTCATTATTATATTCGCACGAGTGCAGATTAGGTGTTTTTTTGTCCGTCGATAGCCTTCCCGATGGGTGGGCGGGCGCCTCAAAACCTACCCGAACGGGTAGGTTAGCGGTCGAGCATGCCCTTTTGACGCGCTGCGGTCACGGCCGCAGTCCGCGTCGAGACGTTGAGCTTCGCAAAGATATTGCGCAGGTGAAACTTGATCGTATTGTCGGACAAGGCCAGAATCCGGCCGATTTCCTTGTTGGAAAGCCCTGAACTCAGCAGTTCCAGCACCATCCGCTCCCGGCCGGTAAAGGCATAGCCGCCATCATCGGCGGCTGGTTCGTGCACCGTCTCACCACTCATGAGCAGAGACTGGAGACGCCTTCGAGGGACGTTTGCGACGGTTGGATGATTGGCGAGTGCGCGAAGCTCGCCGAGTCCCGCGGAGTGATCGAGATGAAGCAGTGCCCGGTAATCGTCGAGGGGGGTCGTCAGCACGAGATCGGAAAGGCTGGCGGCGGCAAGATCCGCGCGGCCTTCCGCCAGAAGGATCCCTATTTCGATGAGAGCAAGCTCAATCGCGCGCGGAACATGTGGACGTTGCGACTGACGCATCCTGAACTGATCAAAGACCTCGCGCGCATTGGCCTTCTCGCCAAGAGCCAGGTAGGCGCGTGTCCAGAAGATCGCTGGCGTGGCTCCGCGCAGATGGATAGCCAGCGCATTGGCGCGATCTGAAACGATTGCCTGCATGCCGAAGCCGTTGGCCTCCGCATGCCGGATTGCCTGATCGAGATCGCCCGATGCCATGAGCAGCATGGCACGCTCGCCGTCAATCAGTCGCGTAAGCCGATCGAAGCCGCGCCGTCGCGCCACGGCGCGAATGCGATCCATCGCCGCGTGGGCGGCAAGCAAATCCTCGCGCATGCGCAGGATTCGTTGCTCGGCCATGAAGCCCGCCGCCAGAAGGTCAAACCAGGTATCGTGAAGCTCAAGATGAGGCAGCGCCCATCCAAGCATCTCCGCCGCTGGCTCCGCCTCGCCGCGCATCGACAGAACCTCGGCCTTCAACACCTGGCCGACGGCATCGAGATCGCTGCCCGGACCGATATTGGTCTGCGCTTCGCAGATCAGCTCTTCGTAGGCCGACAGAGCGCTCGCACAATCACCGGAGAGAAAGAAGGCCTGGCCGATATGGGTATAAAGGTGCATGGCGCCGAAATCGGCGCCACCGTCGCGAAAGGCGCGAATGGCCAGATGCCCGTAGTGCAATGCCCGGTCAAGCTCGCTGCGGATCAGGAAATTGTAGGAAAGCATGTTAAGCGCGAGCGCGCGATGAATGAGCTCCATTCCATCCGGCTGCCGCAAATCATCTTCGAGTGCGGAAAGATCGGCCGCTGTCGCCCAGTGATCCGTGTAAAGCGCCAGAAGGATGCGCACGACGCGCAGGTCCTTTGCCAAGGTCGGGTCTACAGTCGCGGCCCGCTCGGCGATGACAAGATAATGATTGGCCGCAGCAAGCTGCGCCGCCTTGGCGTTGAAGATCGAGAGCCCAAGTGTCGCAAGCGGAAAGCGAACGAGATCGATTTCCGAGGCGCGTCCGCTCAAGGCCTGAAAGAGCGTCGCGCCGCCGCGCGTTGTGGCATAGACGCGCCGCCAGCCGCCGGCGGTTTCGACGATGCGCGCGGCAAGATTAGCGTCGCCCGCCGTAAGCGCATGATGCACGGCCCGATCTATGTCGCCCTGCGCCTCAAACCAGTGGGCGGCACGATTGAGTGCAAGATTGGCATCGATACCCCTGCGGCTGGCGGTCTTCTTCAGGAACTCGTTGAAGACCGGATGAAACCGCATCCAGTTGCCGGGGCCTGCCAGTAATGTGACAGGGAGTGCGTAGTCGGCCAGCCTCTCGCTGAGATCCGCCTGTTCTCTGCTTTCCAGCACAGCTTCGAGCAACGAATGATTGAAGGCCGGAAGGGCGGCCGTGCCGATGAGAAACTCACGTATGTCTTCAGGCAGATGTTCGAACACCTGCTCCGACAGGTAGGAGCCCATGTCAGCACCGCCGCCGTCGAAAGAGGCCAAAATGCTGTCGCTCTCCTCCGATTCTGATACGAGCAGGCTCACCATCTGCAGCGCGACCGCCCATCCTTCGGTCCGACGATTGAAGGAACCGACCTGTTCCTCTGTCAAATGAGTGCCCTTACCAGCGAAAAGCTCTCCCGCTTCGGCATCGGTA
This sequence comes from Rhizobium pantanalense, assembly GCF_030182525.1. NCBI lineage: Bacteria > Pseudomonadati > Pseudomonadota > Alphaproteobacteria > Hyphomicrobiales > Rhizobiaceae > Rhizobium > Rhizobium pantanalense. Next base: position 17,707 of record NZ_JAQJCH010000009.1, on the reverse strand, counting down.
AAGCCAAGCTCGGCAACACCGAACTGTTTGAACTCGCCACGCAACCGCAATGCGGAGAGCGGAAAGCGCGGCGGACTGCGGCTGACCAGCACCAGCTTGACGTGTTCGAGCGAGAGGTCGGCGAGGATCTTCGCCATCAGCGCCTCGGTCGCATCCGTCTGGGCGAAATGATAGTCGTCGAGAAAGACGACGAGCGGTCCTTCGATCTTGCGCAGGCGGGTCGCTAGCACCGAAAGCAATGCTGCCGGGGGCAGGTTGCCGGCATCAGCCCCGTCCTCATGAAGCAGCGTCTGCAAGGCATCGATCAACGCGAGCAGAAAGGCTTCCTGATTGGTATGTTCGGCATCGAGCGACACCCAGCAGAGCTTGACACCATCCTCCTTCAACAGTTCGTACCATTGGACGGCAAGGGAGGTCTTGCCATACCCGGCAGGTGCGACAATGGTCGTCAAACGGCGCAGTCCGGCCCGCCGGAGCTGCCGCAACAGGTCGCTACGTCTGATTGTTTGCTGCCCACTTGATGGGGGAGCAAATCGATTCTGTCCACTCATGGGGCGGGATGATGCTGTCTTGGCCGGCAGTTTGCAACCCACGCGAAAACGTTTGCAAAGCCCGGTTTTCCCCATCTTTCGAAAGAGGGCGCCTTACAGGCACTGGTTGATGCCCTCACAAAATTGCAACGGCACAGCTGAAGCTTTCCAGAATAAGGGTCGCCAGGGCTGGAGGTGACTTCCGCCGCCCCATGAATGCGCTCGAACGGACAAAATTTTGCCGTTTCCGCCTATAAACGGTCCGTTAGGGATTTGTTGACCATAATTGGAGGGTATAGCGATGCCGCAGACGCGGCGCCTCTGATTTCTGTTTCTCTTAGCAAGGGCGAAAGTCGTATCCGTGCATCACGTGATCTTTTCCATTCCGGCGATGGTTTTCGCCACGACTTTCTCATTCGTCGCTTGCCGGGTGGCGCTGATCGCAATGCTGGTGCTCGGTGCTTTTGCCGGCACCGCGGCGGCCGAGGATCGGGCCCTCAAGCTCTTCTTCACCCATACGGGGGAAAGAGCGACCATCGTCTTCAAACGCGGCGGCAAATATGACCCACGGGGCCTTGCTCAAATCAATCGTTTTTTACGCGACTGGCGAAAGAACGAGCCGACCAGGATCGATCCGGAATTGCTCGATCTCGTCTGGGAGGTCTATCGCCGCAGCGGCGCCAACGAGGCCATTCACGTCGTCTCGGCCTACCGCTCTCCCTCGACCAACAGCATGCTGCGCAACCGCTCGCGCAGCTCCGGCGTTGCCAAACACAGCCAGCATACGCTCGGCAAGGCGATGGATTTTTACATTCCCGGCGTGAAGCTTGCGAGCCTGCGCGCGATCGCCATGCAGATGCAGATCGGCGGCGTGGGCTTTTATCCCAATTCCGGCTCGCCCTTTGTGCATCTCGATGTCGGCAGGGTGCGAGCCTGGCCGAGAATGTCGCGCCAGGAGCTCGCGCGGCTTTTCCCGAATGGGCAGACGCTGCATGTACCGGCAGATGGCAGACCGCTGCCGGGCTATGATGTGGCGGTCGCACAATCCAAAAAGCGGCCATCGCAAATGAGCAGCAGGATCGCAATCGTCATGGATGACGATGACGACGCCGGGTCATCGATAGCGTCACGCAATGACACGCCCGATCGCAGCCTTCTCACCAGCATGCTGCCGACGCCCAGGAGCCGGGCCCTGACCGGGCTGGAGCTTCAGCTCGGCAAGCAAGTGACCGAAGAAAACAAAAGCCAGCCCTTTGCCGATCTTGCGGCATATGCCGTTCCGCTGCCGGCTTGGCGGCCAACCACCAGTATCGTCGTCGTCCCGACGGCCGCACCGGAGAGACCTGCCCCTCCTGCTGTGTTCGCCAGCCTGGTCGTCGGACGCAACGACGCCGGAAAGCTCGTAGTTTCGGACAATGCGAAGAATACGGCCGATAGCGCCATGGCAAAGATGCAGCCAATGGCGCAGCTCCCGAGTTCCGCCTCGCAGGACGTATCCGGTGGCGTCGGAGCCATGTCGACCGGCGCCATCGTCGCCTGGGCCCTACAACCGCCGGGCATGGCAGTCGACATGACGCTCCCGAGCCTCGTCAGCGCGCCCATTCCGATGCATGACGACATGGCGGAGGCCCAAGCCGGAGCTTACGATGGCGACGACTTCGATGTCGAACGTTTCGGTTTCGAAGGCTGAAGCCCCCGAGGCGTGATTTGCCAGGAGTCAGCTCGGCTGTTCCGGTGATCCCGCCGCCTGTCCCGGTGGGGAGAGTTGGGCAAGCCCGCCGAGCGTGAAGCGAACAAGCCGGTCTGCCAGCTCCTCATCCGAGGTCGATTCCCGCCCGAGCGCCGGAATGATCTCGGACACGCGCTTTTCGGCCACCAACAGCATGAAGCAGGGCGCCATCGTCGAGAGCGCAGCCTGAGCGACCAGCGGATTGTCTGGTGTTACGCCGATGATCTGGGCGATGACGCCGAACAGCAAGGCTTTCTTGGGCTCTATTTCCTCGCGTCGCAGTTTATCGATATGCGGCGTCGGCGCGATCAGTTCGCGGACGATCACCTTGGCTGGCCATGAGTGCTCATTGCCAGTCCGCACGACTTTGACCAGCAACCCGATAAATCGGCGCAGCTTCTCCTTCGGCTCGATGTCCGCGCTAACCGTGCGGGCAAGCACGTCATAACTCATCAGGCGGTGATGTGCCTCGGCGAGAACGTCTTCGTACAAGGCCTCTATGCCGCCGAAATGATAGTTGACCGCCGCTGCATTCGTCCCCGCACGCAAGGCAATTTCCTTCGCGGTCGCGCGATCGAAGCCGAATTCGGCGAAAACGGCTCCGCCCGCCTCAAGCAGGCTTATTCGCGTGGCAGCCCCGTCCTGCCGATCTCGAGATCGCGCCGTTCGCCTTATGCCTCTGGCCATTGCTTTCGCCTTCCATTAATTCAAATATTAATTTGAAATTTGAATTTGACAAGCGCTATAATCACTCCGCGGATCGATATGTGTCACCGTTCGTTTCATCAAAGCTGGCATCTCTTTGGAGTTCAAATACAGCATGCAGCGCGTCATCGTCATCTTGCTCCTGTTGATCGCCGCCGCCGGCGGAGCCTGGTGGTATTTCCATCGGGATAACGGCTCGAACGAGCTTGTTCTCTATGGAAATATCGACTTCAGGCAACTTACCCTCGCCTTCAACGGCAGCGAACGTGTCGCCGAAGTCCTTGTCGAAGAGGGCGCGCAAGTCAAGAAAGGCCAGGTCGTCGCCAGGCTGGATACGAGCCGTCTTCAGCCCCAGGTCGCCCAGGCCGAGGCGCAGGCAGCAAGCCAGCGGGCCAATCTCGAGCGCCTCAAGAACGGCAATCGTCCCGAGGAGATTGCGCAGTCCCGCGCCAATCTCGAATCCGCCAAGGCGGAGGCGGTCAATGCCCGCGCCCAGTTCGAGCGCCAGAACGCGCTTGCTCCCAAGGCCGCCGTCAGCCAACAGGCTTTGGACGAGGCGCGCTCTGCCGCCGCCGTTGCCGACGCCAAGGTCGTCGCCAATCAGAAGGCGCTCGATCTGCTTGTCGTCGGTTCCCGCGTCGAGGACATTCAGGAGGCGGAAGCGCAGCTGCATGCATCGGAAGCCAATGTCACGCTCCTGCACCAGCAGCTAGCCGATGCCGAACTGAAAGCGCCGGTCGACGCGATTGTGCAGTCCAGACTGATCGAGCCAGGCGAGATGGCTTCACCCACCCGAGCGGTCTTCTCGCTTGCGACGATCAGCCCGAAATGGGTACGCGCCTACGTCTCGGAAACCCAGCTTGGAATGCTCCGTCCCGGTATGAAGGCTAACGTCAGTGTGGATTCGCTGCCCGGACGTGCGATACCCGGGTGGATCGGCTTCATCTCCTCGGTTGCCGAGTTCACGCCAAAATCGGTGCAGACGGAAGAGCTGCGCACAAGCCTCGTCTATGAAGTGAGGGTCTTTGTGGACGATCCCGATAACGCGCTGCGGCTGGGGATGCCGGCAACCGTCAGGCCACTTTCGGGCGAGCAGGCGAATGTCGCAACCGCGCAGCAGTGATAGAACGAGAATGCCATGAGCGCCGGTGATTTCTCGGTCATAGCAAAGAATGTCCGCAAGACCTTTCGCCGTGACACCGGCGAGATGGTGGAGGCACTTGCTGACGTCTCGCTCGACGTACGCAAGGGCGCACTGACCGCTCTTGTCGGCCCAGACGGCGCCGGCAAGACGACATTGCTGCGCCTGGCATGCGGCCTCATCGCGCCGGATGACGGCAGCCTGCAGGTGATCGGCGTCGATATTGCCAGGGAACCGCAGCACGTCCAGGACCGGATCGGCTATATGCCGCAGAAGTTCGGTCTCTACGAGGATCTGAGCGTTCAGGAGAACCTCGACCTTTACGCCGATCTGCATGGCGTGACGCAATCCCAGCGTGACGAGACCTACCCGCGCCTTTTCGAGATGACGCAACTCGGGCGCTTCAAGGAACGGCCGGCGGGAAAATTGTCAGGCGGCATGAAGCAGAAGCTCGGCCTTGCCTGCACGCTGGTTCGGGCGCCGGAACTGCTGCTTCTCGACGAACCCACAGTTGGCGTGGATCCCTTGTCGCGGCGCGAGCTCTGGGAAATCGTCTTCAAGCTCGTCAAAGAGGACGGGCTTTCGGTGATCGTGGCAACCTCCTATCTCGATGAGGCCGAACGCTGCGAACATGCCGTGCTCATGCATGCTGGCAAAATCCTCGATCAGGGGCCGCCGGCGGAGATTACGGCAAAGGCGGACGGCTGCTGCTTCATGGTACAGGGTCCAGAGGACATGCCGGCTAGATCGCTGCAGGCGCGTCTCTTTACGCTGCCGGGCATCGTCGATGCCGTGCCGGAAGCCGGCCGCGTCCGGATCGTGCGCAAGCGGGAGCAGAAACACGAGCCGCTGCGGCTGGATGAGACCAAGCTCGATACCGAAAGCGTCGCGCCCCGGTTCGAAGACGCCTTCATGATGCTGTTTTCCGCCGTCGTCGGTGACACCGAGCGCCAGACGAAAACCGGCCAGCCATCCGACCGTGGCAACGGCGATGAAACGGTCGTGCAGGTGCGCGATCTCGTCCGCAAATTCGGGGACTTCACGGCAGTCGACCATGTCAGCTTCAGTGTCCGAAAAGGCGAAGTCTATGGCCTGCTCGGTCCGAATGGCGCGGGGAAAAGCACGACGTTCCGGATGCTTTGCGGCCTGCTTCCGGCCACCGACGGCACCTTAATGGTCGCCGGCTCCGATCTGCTGACGGCAGGTGCGAAGGCACGAGAAAAGCTGGGTTATGTGGCGCAGAAATTCTCGCTCTACGGCCAGCTCAGCGTCGACGAAAATCTGGAATTCTTCGCGAGCGCCTATGGCTTACGCGGCCGGCGCAGAAAGGACAGGATCGGCGCCCTGAAGAGCCAGTTCGAACTCGACCAGTTCTCAAAGCTGCCGAGCGGACAATTGCCGGGCGGTTTCAAGCAGCGCCTGGCGCTTGCCGCCGCCCTGCTGCATGAGCCGGACATCCTCTTCCTGGACGAAGCGACCAGCGGCGCCGATCCGCTGGCCCGGCGGCAATTCTGGGGCCGGATCACGGCTCTGTCCGAGCAAGGCGTTACCATCATCGTGACGACGCATTTCATGGAAGAGGCCGAATATTGCGACCGGATCATCATCCTCGATGCCGGAAGGAACCTCGCCGAGGGCACGCCAGTCGAAATCCGGGCTCATGCAGGAACGCACGGCGAGGCGGCAGCGACGATGGAGGAGGCCTTCATCGCGATCGTCGAGAAGGAGCGTCATAGGAAAATGGAGAAGGCGGCATGAACCAGCCTGTCGACAGCTCCAGCCAAGGATTGCGCGCAGCCTTGCGTCGCATTCGCGCCCTCATCCGCAAGGAAACCTGGCAGCTCCTGCGCGATCCGAGCAGCATTGCGATCGGCATCGTCATGCCGGTGGCGCTGCTGATCCTCTTCGGATACGGCATCAATCTCGACGTCAAGAACGTTCCCGTCGCGATCGTCATGGAAGAAAATTCAGCCGAGGCGCGCGGCCTCGCTTCCGCCTTCGAGCTCTCCAGCTATTTCTCCCCGAAGCCCGTCAAGACGATGGCGGAGGCAGAAAGGATGCTTCTGTCCTCCGAAGTTCGGGCGATCCTGCGCATTCCCTCGGATTTCTCGCGGAAGGTCGCTCAAAGCAATGGCGAGGTTCAGGCCGTCGTCAACGGCAGCGACGCCAATACGGCGCGCATCTCCCTGAGCTATGCCGAAGCGGCCGTCGGCGTCTGGGCCGCCAAGGAAGCCTCGCGCAAAGGGACACTCGGCGGCAGCGGCGTCACGATCGAATCCCGCCTGTGGTTCAACGAGGCCAATGACAGCAGCTATTTCCTCGTCCCCGGGCTCGTCGTCCTCGTCATGACGTTGATCGGCGCGCTGCTGACCGCCCTCGTCATGGCGCGGGAATGGGAGCGCGGCACCTTCGAAGCGCTGTTCGTCACACCCGTCCGCTCGACTGAAATCCTGCTCGGCAAGACCGTTCCCTATTTTCTTCTGGGGCTTGCCGGCCTTGCGCTCTGCGTCGTTGGTAGCAGGCTTCTCTTTGGCGTGCCGCTTCGCGGATCGCTGCTGGTCCTGACCATCGTATCCATGCTTTATCTTCTCGTCGCGCTGGGACTTGGCCTTGCCATATCCTCGATCACCAAGAGCCAGTTCATCGCCAGCCAGGTCACCGTTCTCGTGACCTTCCTGCCGGCGATGATGCTCTCTGGCTTCATGTTCGATCCGCGGAGCATGCCTTGGGCCGTGCAGATCATCACCTACATCTTCCCCGGCCGATATTTCGTCACCCTGCTGCAAACCCTGTTTCTCGCCGGCAATATCTGGAGCGTCATCCTGCCCAATGCGGCGGTGCTCGCCGGCATGGCGACAGCGCTTCTGGCCCTTGCCGTGCGCATGACCCGCAAGAGGATCGCATAGCCATGTTGATCGCATCGCTTCTGCGCATCCTGACCCTGATCCGCAAGGAACTCCTCGTCATCCTGAAGGACCCGAGAAGCCGGGCAAGCATCATCGTGCCGCCGATCCTGCAATGCCTGATTTTCGGCTATGCCGCCACCTACGATCTCAATAATGTTCCCTATGCGCTCGTTGACCAGGACAGGACGACGACATCAAGAAACCTCGTCGCAAAGCTCGAGGGATCTGGCATTTTCGAAAGGGTGGCGACACTGACGCAGACGGGCCAGGCCATCCGCTTGCTCGATACCAAGCAGGCCGTGCTCATCATCGTCATCGAGCGCGATTTCGAACGGCAATTGGAAGCCGGCACCCCCGGCACGGTGCAGGTCGTCGCGGATGGCAGGAATTCCAACACCAGCGGCATCGCGCAAGGCTATGCCAACACGATTGTCAGCGACTTCACCTCCGACTGGCTGGTGCAAAAGGGGCGCTCCAACGGCAGGGTGAAGGTCACCACGCGGGCATGGTACAATCCGCAGCTGGAAACGCGCTGGAGCATGGTCCCATCGCTCATCGGCACAATCACCATGCTGATGACGATGATGTTGACCGCCATGTCCGTTGCCCGCGAACGCGAGGAAGGCACATTCGATCAATTGCTTGTGGCACCGTTCACGCCGACCGAGATCATGATCGGCAAGGCGGTTCCCTCGATGATCGTCGGCATCACCCAGGCATCGACGATCCTGCTGGTAGCCTTGTTCTGGTTCCGCATCCCGTTTGCCGGTTCGTTCCCGACGCTCTATCTCGGGCTGAGCCTCTTCCTCGCCGCAGCCATCGGCTTTGGGCTGTTCCTGTCATCGATTGCCGCCAACATGCAACAGGCGATGATCCTCTGTTTCGTCTTTCTGATGCCATTCATGCTGCTCTCCGGCCTGATGTCGCCGACCGACAACATGCCGGAAGTCCTGCAATATGCGACGATGATCAATCCGCTGAAATACGCGATCAGCATCACGCGCGGCGTCTATCTCGAAGGTGCGGGCCTCGATACGCTGTTTCCGGATATGCTCGCACTCGTCGCCATCGCCGCCGCGACGATGCCCGTTGCCGCCTGGATGTTCCGCCACCGCTTGAACTGAACCACACCGCGCTTTACCCGCAATTGCTCCGAGGGGATCGGGGCCGGCGAACTCATGCATTGTCTGCCGGGTGCTTCCTGCCGTAGATCCTCGCGCATGCGAGTTGTCGGGAAATGCGAGAAAGCACGTCGTGCTCTCATCGCCGAAGAAATGACGGCCGGCCTATGCGGCCTCCGCCAGTTCCACGCGATTTCTTCCGCTCGCCTTCGCCCGATAGAGCGCCTTATCGGCAGCCTCGAGCACATGCTTGAAATCCGTCGTCGGCTCAAGGGAGCAGGCAATACCGATACTGACGGTGACGTGGACGGCTTCCTGCTCGAACATCAGGGTTGTGCCCTCGATATCCTTGCGAATTTTCTCCGCGACGGCGGCCGCGGCCCGCGTATCGGTATTGGGCAACAGCACGACGATCTCCTCGCCGCCATAACGGGCGGCAATGTCGGTCTTGCGCACGGTTTGCCTGATGACATCGGCCAACCGCGCCAGAACGGTGTCGCCGAACGAATGGCCCCAGCTGTCGTTGATCTTCTTGAAGTGATCGATATCGAGCATGATGATCGAGAAAGGGATACGCCGCATGCCCGCTTCCTTGCTGCATCGATCGCCTTCGCGCTGCAGCACGCGGCGGTTGGGCAACCTTGTGAGGGGATCGAGGCTCGCTTCATTCTCCAGCGCGCGCTGTATGCCGATGCGATATTGCTCCCGCTGCAAGAGGTCCGACAGGAGCATGACGCCGAGGATATTGACGATCGTCACCGGAAGTGTCGCCGAGATCAGAAGGGCGCGCGCAACCGCCCACGGCAAAAGGAAGACAACCACAATGGATGAGCAGGTCGCCAGACCGAACAGGGCCGATCGCCTCCATCCCGTGCCGGTCCATTGCCGCGGCAGCAGACTGAGTACATAGCCCACGACCGCAACGATTACGATGCCGGCAACGCCAATCACGGCGCCCATGCCGCCCACCATGTACCGAAACAGGGCCATCATCGCCGCAGCGACAATGGTTCCCAGAAGCCCCCCATAGATCGGCGTAAGGACAAGGAGGATAGAACGGCCATCCTGAATGACGCCCGGCATCCATTGTATCGGATCGCCCATGGACAAGATGCCAACAAGCCCGAACAACAGCCCGACAGCCACGGATTTCAAAGCACCGCGTTCGACGATCCGAATGACCCAGGAATAGGCATAGACGATGATCGCAACCTGGCCGAGCACACGTATCAGCGAAACCAGATGTGTTTCAATTTCCATTGCTATTCCCAGTCCTCGCAACGACCCGCGACGATTGACCTTGCCTCGGCATAATCAAAGTCTGTTTGGGATACCATGCGAACTCTGCAAAATGGTTTACCAAGCCTCTCATTGATCGGCGGCGTGGCAAAATGTTCGAGCGGGAACCGGGAGTGAAGGTCATCGTCGCAATCAAACTTCTGAAGCAATGCATCTCAATATCGCTACGTCCGGAATCTGTCATCCAGGCCGGATGTAGTCATGCGTCCCTCGGAGATCATGGACCACGAGGAAAGCGAATCGTGAAAGCCGATGGATCGAGATGTCGAAGGCACCGGGCAGACGGTGAGTCATCAAAGCTGCTCATGACCACCCTTCCCAAAGCTCCACTTACGGATCCGAATGATCAGCCCTATCTGGCGCCCCGGACGGAACGATCAAGGGCTCTCCGCCAATTTGGCGCTCCCCGAGACGCGTCGCCTGACCGATACCGACGTCCGCAAACTTCGGCGCTGCACCAATTGACGCATTGCGCTTGCAATAGGCCTGTCCTATGACTGCAGCCTTATCCGCGAATTCGGGTGGGTGGGGACAAGAATGCGGAAGACGATTTCGCGAACATTTCAGTGGAGCGCGCGCATTCTTTGCGCCGTTGCATTGTTGTTTGTCGGCTTCGCCCATCAGCCTGTTGTCGCGACCGCGGACGAGATATCCCCGATCGAGCTTGCCCAGTACCGGCTCCCGGATGGATCGCTCCCCATTCTCTGCATCACCTACAAGGATGCCGACGGCAAGGTGCATGGGAAAGCCTATGCACCCGGATGCGAGGCATGCCGGATCGCGTCCGCCGCGATGCTGCCCACGCCTCCGACCGACATTTGTGAACGCCTCGCCTCCCAGCGCGGAGAGACGGTCATCGCAAGATCGGAGGCGTTCCACCGCCAGCTTTATCCGCCGAACACAGGACCGAGAGCACCACCCCTCCTCGACATCGTTGGCTGAACCGGCGTTGCGACTTTTGTTGCGATGCCTGCCGTCAACGCTGCTGCTCGCGCGACCATCACATCGCGACATCTGAGGATTGGTGTTCCCAGCTGCATCTTGCCGAACGAAGCAGGCCGATTGATCGGTGGCTCAAGGAAAGCAAGCTCACGCCAAACGGCGAACCATCTCGCCACACCCCTCCTCAGATCGACCGCTTGCGGCAGCCTGCCGATCTTCGGAGGATTTCATGTCTGCCTTTACCGCTGCAGAGCCTGCAGCCGCAGCAACCCATAATGTCTCGCTCTATCGCGCAATCTGGCGCTGGCATTTCTTCGCTGGCCTTCTCGTCATTCCCTTCATGCTCAATCTGGCGATCACCGGTTCGCTCTATCTGTTCAAGGATCAGATTGCCGATACTTTCTATTCGCATCGTTACCTCGTCGCCGAGACCGGCACGATGTTGCAGCCGCAGCAGATCGCCGATGCGGCGCTCGCAGCTTTCCCCGGCACCCGTGCGACCTCCTATCATGAGGCGTCAGCACCGAACCGCTCGGCCTGGATAACCATATCCAAGGGCGGTCAATCGACCATCGTCTACGTCAATCCCTATGACGGCAGCATCCTGGGATCGGTGGGGTCGAAACAGGAGTTCGGCTGGGTGGTCAAGCGCATCCACAGCCTCGAATATTTCGGAAAATGGGCCAATCGCCTGATCGAGATTGTCGCGGGCTTTGCCCTCGTCCTCGTGGTGACCGGCATCTATCTGTGGTGGCCGCGCCAGCAGAGCGGCGGCGTGCTGACAATTCGCGGCAATCCGTCCCGGCGCGTCTTCTGGCGCGACCTGCATGCCGTGACGGGGGCCCTTGCCGGCATCCTCATCTTCTTCCTGGCCTTCAGCGGCATGCCATGGTCCGGTTACTGGGGCGCCAATGTCAATGCCTGGCTGACGGCGAATAATCTCGGAACACCGGCAGCGGTGTGGGACGAGGTGCCGAAATCGACGAAGGTCACACAGGATGTTGTCGATCGCGCCGGCTGGGTGGTCGAGAATGCGCCCGTTCCGCCCTCCGATATCGCCCCAACGCAATCGGCGAGGCCGATCGGCCTGAACAAAGCCGTCCACATCATGCACGGCCTGAGCATGGTTGCGGGCTCCGATCTCGCGATCCCTTCAGATCCGACCGGCGTTTATACGGCAAGCCACTATTTCGGCGATCTCGGCAAGGAGCGAACGGTCCACATCGATCAATATTCCGGCAAGCCGCTCGTCGACATTTCCTATGACCAGTATCCGGCGCTCGGCAAGGCGATCGAATGGGGTATCAATGTCCATCAGGGACAGGAATGGGGCCTTTTCAACCAACTTCTGATGCTGGCCACTTGTCTCGCCATCGTTCTTTGCTGCGTGACGGCTGCGACCATGTGGTGGAAGCGAAGGCCATCGGGCCGTCTCGGCGTGCCGCCGATGCCGCCGCAAAAATCGGTCTATATCGGCCTGTGGCTCATCGCCATCATCTTCGGGGTGGCCTTCCCGCTGACGGGAGCCGCCATCGTCGCGATGCTGCTCCTCGACCAGTTCGTAGTTCGTTTCGTGCCGCCGCTCCGGCGTTTCTTTTCCTGACGAGATCGGGCGGAGCCCAAAGGCTTCGCCTGCCCGCTCCTTTTCCGGATCAAGGATATCGATCATGCTGAAACAGACTTCTGCCCTTGCCGCCTTCGGGCTGGCATTCCTGTCTTCTTCCCTCGCTTCCGCCGACGATGTCAAAATCGGCAATCTCACCATTTCAGCGCCCTATGTTCGCGCCATGGTGCCGGGAGCTCCCGTCGGTGGCGGTTATATGACCATCACGAATACCGGCGACACCGACGACCGGCTGGTGGCTGCGACCTCACCGCGCGCTGCAACGGTCCAGATTCACGAGATGAAGATGGACAAGGACGTCATGATCATGCGCGAGCTCGCCGGCGGCCTGCCGATACCGGCCGGCCAGACCGTCGAATTCAAACCCGGCGGCTATCACCTCATGTTCATGAAGGTTGCCGAGCCCTTCCTTCAGGGCCAGACGGTGAAAGCAACGCTCAAATTCGAAAAAGCCGGCTCTGTCGACGTCGATTTCCCTGTGGGATCGATAGCGGCGAACAGGGAGACGTCCCATGTCAAATAGACTACGTTTCGTCGCAGCTGCCGTCGCCGTTACGCTTGCCGCCGGTGCGGGTGTGATCGGCTACGCAACGTTCCTGGTGGTGCCTGAGGTGCAGGCCACGGGCGGTCCCGGCACAGCCTTCACGCTCACGGACGATCGCGGTGAGCCCATCACCGAAAACGCCCTGTCGGGCCATCCCTCGCTCGTCTATTTCGGCTATACGCATTGCCCCGACGTTTGTCCGACAACGCTTTACGACATGGCGGGCTGGTTCAAGACGCTCGGACCGCAGGCCGATGGGCTGAAAGCCTATTTCTTCACCGTCGACCCGGAGCGCGACACGCCGGAGATCATGCATAGCTACACCGGCAATTTTACCGACCGCATCACCGGGATCACGGGTGATCCCACCGAAATGCAGAAGGCCATTAAGGGCTGGCGCATCTATGCCAAGAAAGTGCCGAGCCCGGATGGTGGATATACCATGGATCATACCGCCTCCGTGTTGCTCGTCGATGCCGGCGGCAAACTCAGAGGCACCATCGCCTATCAGGAAAACAATGATGTCGCGCTGCAGAAGATCCGAAATCTGCTGCAGCAGGATTAATTCCGTGGCGCGTAAGCACCGTTGGGAAATGGAAATTCCGTCCGGCTCTGCCCGCAACGGATATCGGCGATCGAGCGATCGCCATCACACGATCCGCAGACCTTCTGCGGATCATCAACAGGATGAGGAAACCAAATGCCCCCGATCAAGAAATTGCTCCTCGCTGCCGGCGTCATCAGCATCGCCTTTGCCGGCCAAGCCATGGCACACGCCCATCTGAAGTCGGCCGTTCCGGCAGCCGACGGCACAGTCAAGACCGCACCATCCGAACTCGACCTAACCTTCTCGGAAGCCCTCAATCTGAAATTCAGCGGCGTCAAGGTAACCGGCCCCAACAAGGCGAGCATAAAGATCGGAGAAGGCATGCTGATGAACAGCGGCACCACGCTGATGGTGCCCGTGACCGACAAATTGCCAGCCGGCAAGTACACGGTCGAATGGCATGCGCTCTCCACGGACGGCCACAAGACCAACGGGAGCTACAATTTCACCATTGCGCCTTGACCGGTCTGAAGGCTGCCCGCAATTGCGCGGACACCATTCGCCCTTCCATTTCCGGCTCAAGCCGAGCCGGAAATGCAGCCCTGCAGGAAGATCGCCGCACATTCCGTCGCGCGGGTTCTTATTTCCTCGTCGTCAGGAGCCTGGCGCTGGCCCAGCATGACAGCCCGCTGCGGCTCCATGGTCATCATGCCCCTGAGGAAGCCGGCCGCAAGGGGGATATTGGCAATTCTAATCGCTCCCTTATCGTGCTGGCTGCGCAGCCATACCTCGAAAACCACGGTCGAGGCCTTGATCGCCCGTTCGTAGAAGGAGGCCGCGATTTCGGGAAAGCGATCAGCCTCGGCTACGGCCAGACGATTGATCGCGATGGTTTCCGGGTCCAGTGCCAGACGGCCGTAGGCAATCAGGATCTGTTCCAGCCCATGATGCAGATCCGTGTGCCTGAGCAAGCCCTGATCCACCTCGACGTTGAAGCGCGCGATGCGATCCGTAATCACGGCATTAAAGATCTCGCCCTTGCTTTCGAACAGCCGATAGACTGTTTTGGTCGATACTCCCGCATCCTGCGCGATGTCGTTGACGCATGCAGCGGCATAGCCCGCCTCCAGAAAACGCTTGCGCGCAGACGAAAGGACGATCGCCTTGGTGTCGTCATCGCAGCGGACCTGCGGCCGTCCTCGTGGTCGTTTCGTGGTTTTTTGATTTAGGACCATAGATATTTTCCAAAATCCAGTTGACTTGCATTTTATAGCGCTTATTTTGGAAAACAGCAAGTTTCTAAAATGAACTTGGCCGCTACCCCTGCCCGGCAGCGACCGTTGTCAGGAGCAAGTACATGGCTAACAATCTGCATATCGTAACGTCCGATGGCGCTTCCAGCGAGGCGCAGGGGACTGTTGAGGCGAAAGCCAAGGAAGGGATAACAGCCGAACCCCGTCCAGAGGCACAACAAGACCAGGAGGGCGGCAATGCTGCAGCAAAGCGCAGCAAGACGCCGCGCCGGCTGATGTATGGCGTGGGCGCGATCGCCATTATCGCCGCCGTGGGCTATTACGGGCACGACTATTGGCAGAACGGCCGTTTCGAGGTGTCGACCGACGACGCCTATGTCCAGGCCGACAACAGCTCGATCGCCCCGAAGATCTCAGGCTATCTGGCGGAAGTACTAGTCAAGGACAATGAGACAGTAAAGGCCGGTCAGCCGCTCGCCCGCATCGACGACCGTGACTTCCGGGCCGCACTCGATCAGGCAAGGGCCGATGTCGCCGCGGCTCTGGCGACCATAGAGGCAGAGCAGGCTTCATTGGATATTCAGCAGTCGACGATCGCCGCAGCCCGGGCAACGCTGGATGTGGACAAGGCCAATGAAACCTTCGCAGAGCAGAACAACAAGCGCTATGCCAGCCTCGCCTCCAACGGTTATGCGGCCGTGCAGACCGCGCAGCAGGCCGCATCGCAGATCGCCGCGGCGCAGGCTTCCATCGTCAGGGATACCGCAACGCTGGAAGGTGCCGTCAAACAGGTTGCACTTCTGAAAGCCCAGATCGCACAGGCAACCGCCGCCCTGCAGAAAAGCCAGGCCGTCCAGCATCAGGCCGAGCTGAACCTTTCCTATACGACCATCAAGGCTCCCGTCGACGGCACCGTCGGCAACCGTACGCTGCGCATCGGCCAATATGTCCAGGCGGGGACGCAGCTGATGTCGCTCGTGCCGACCAACCAGGCCTATGTCGTCGCCAATTACAAGGAGACGCAGCTGACGAACGTCCATGCCGGCCAACCCGTCGATATCGACGTCGACATGTTCCCCGGCAAGGTCTTCCATGGTCATGTCGACAGCCTTGCGCCGGCAAGCGGACAGGAATTCGCCTTGCTGCCGCCGGACAATGCGACCGGCAACTTCACCAAGGTCGTCCAGCGAATTCCGGTCAGGATTGCGCTTGACCCGCAGACCACGAATAGCGGTGAACTTCGCCCGGGAATGTCCGTCGAGCCGAGCATCAACACGAAAGCAGACGCCGCACGGCGGAACTGACTGCGGGAGCCCCCACAATGTCCACGATTACAATGGATGGCCGTGCGATACCGGCCGCAGCGGCAGAGCCGCGCGCATCGACAAGAGAGTGGATCGCAGTCCTGGCCGGCATGATCGGCGCGTTCATGGCGATCCTGAATATCCAGATCACCAATGCCTCCCTTCTCGATATCGAAGGGGGCATCGGCACCGGCGTTGATAATGGCGCCTGGATCTCGACCTCCTATCTGATCGGCGAGATCGTCGTCATTCCGCTCACCGCCTATCTCAGCAGCGTCTTCTCGTTTCGCCGTTATATCCTGGTGAACTCGGTGCTGTTTCCGCTGTTGTCGCTCTCCTGCGCCTTTGCCCACGATCTCGGAACGATGATCGTGCTTCGTGGCCTGCAGGGATTTGCCGGCGGCGTGCTGATCCCGATGGCCTTCACCATGGTGCTGACGAAGCTTCCGAAGCCGCAGCAGCCCTTGGGGCTGGCGATCTTCGCACTGTCCGTCACCTTCGCTCCGGCCATCGGCCCGACCATCGGCGGCTACCTGACCGAGAATTATGGCTGGCAGACCATCTTCTTCATCAATGCCGGCCCGAGCGCCATCATGGTGGTGGCGCTGGCGCTGACGCTGGACAAGCAGCCGATGCAGCTGAAATTGCTGCGCGAAGGCGACTGGGCCGGTATCGTCACGATGGCGATCGGCCTCTCCGCCCTGCAAACCGTGCTAGAAGAGGGCAACAAGGACGACTGGTTCTCCTCGCCCTTCATCGTCCGGCTCAGTATCGTCGCGGCCGTGTTCCTGACGCTCTTCATTATCATCGAGCTGAAGGTTTCCAAGCCGCTGGTGAAATTGCGGCTGCTGAAGCAAAGGAATTTCGGGCTGGGCGTGCTTGCCAATATTCTCGTCGGCGTCGCACTGTTCGGCACGGTCTATATCCTGCCGCAATATCTCGGCCAGGTGCAGAAATACAATGCCGAGCAGATCGGCAACGTCCTTGCCTGGACGGGCTTGCCGCAGCTGCTGTTGATCCCCCTGGTTCCGCTGATGATGAAGCGGGTGGATGTGCGCTGGCTTGCCTTCTTCGGCATTGCGGTCTTTGCGCTTAGCTGCTTCATGAACGTCACGCTTTCGGCCGATAATGCCGGAGACCAGTTCTTCATTCCGAACATCGTTCGCGCCATCGGCCAGGCCTTCGTCATCACGCCCGTCACCGCGATCACGACAGCAGGAATTGCTCCGGCTGACGCTGCTGCGGCCTCGGGCCTGACGAACATGCTGCGCAACCTCGGCGGCGCCGTGGGTACTGCCTCGCTTGGGACCATCCTGACCAAACGCGAGCAGTTCCACTCCAACATCATCGGCCAATCCGTAACCCTTGCCCGTGAGGAGGTTCGCGAGCGGATCGACCAGATGACCGACTACTTCCTATCGCACGGAGTTTCGGACCATCAGGCAGCCCAGCAGAAGGCGATCATCGCTCTCGGCCAGATCATCAAGAGACAAGCGCTGATCATGGGCTTCAGCGACACCTTCGCCGTCATCGGCGTGGTGCTCGCCATCGCAGCGATCACCATGCTGTTCACCAAGCGCCCGCAGGCCGGCGGCGGCGCAGGTGCCCACTGAATACCGTGCGGGTTCGGACACACGAAGCCGTATGGTTTGAAGCCGGTGAGAGCGGCCGCCTGTGCCATGACAATCATGCGATGCACTTCAACCGCGTCCGGAAACTTCCGGGCGCCGTTGTTCAATTCCCGTCGACCTGCCGAATGGAGACGCAAGGGCAACAGCAAATCGTTATGATCAGCTTTTGCCGGGCGTAAGCCGAAGCGACGCGCAATCTTGCCGAGACGACAGGGAAACGGTGAACTGAAGAAGCAAATCGCGCGGTGCTGGCTCTTCAGGCCCCCAAAGCAGCTACCTATTCATGTCCTCGACGACCCAGCGGAAAAATAACAATATAACGGCAGCAAATAGTAATAGCTGTATCAATTTAGGCAAATCAAGCATATCATAGCTCTCTAATTTAACTGCTGCATCATGCAGACGAGCCACAATATTCTAACATATATTAA
>NZ_JAQJCH010000075.1:0-246 GCF_030182525.1 Rhizobium pantanalense | reverse complement strand
GAGCCATCGATGCGAGCGTCACAGTTCATGCGAGACATCCCAGACATTTCTCAGAAAATGCTCACACAACACCTTCGGGAGTTGGAGTGCGACGGCCTTGTCGCAAGACGCGACTTTGGTGAGCAGCCGCCCCGGGTCGAATATTATCTTACGGTTGCTGGCCGTGGTCTTATGCCGGTCTTGATGGCGGCGCGGGAATTTTCGAGGGACTACCCGGAAGCGTCCGACCGACGACCATGAGCGCTG
>NZ_JAQJCH010000074.1:0-311 GCF_030182525.1 Rhizobium pantanalense | reverse complement strand
TTCTTATACTGTAACTACTTGATAAACCTGATATGTTTTTTATAACAACGCGCGTGAATTGCCCCTTCAGTTGCGTCAGATAAGGCATTACCGCGTCAGAAAAGGTTATTCGAGCCTTGGCCTCACCTTTAGCATACTGTGCCCGATACTGGATCCAGCGGAACTCCTCACGCTTCTCGTCATCCTTGAGAATGATCGACCTGTCCCATAAACGATCGATCGCTTCCTGTAACTGAACCTCGCCATTTTTCCCCCCCATGTCAGGGAATGAATCAAAATATTCCGCAGCGGTAATGGTCATTGTCTTTTGC
>NZ_JAQJCH010000073.1:0-312 GCF_030182525.1 Rhizobium pantanalense | reverse complement strand
CAGATCTCTCCAGGTCCCGCGAAGCTCCGCCGCCCACGTTTCTCTTTCTTCTCATCTTCAATTGTCAAATAACAGACCAGTAATCCCAGTCAAAAACAGCATCCCCATCAATCCCAAGCATCAGCCCAGAACCACCAATCAGCATCGCAGCCAATCTAGGAAACACCAGAGCGAGAGACTTCGTCGCCAGCAGCGCCGCCGCCCTCGTCAGTGATCGGGCTTATAGACCCTACCTCCGAACCAAGTCAACACTCCAACTGTAAAAATTCTGACATTTTTGTAACTGACTGATTTACAATGGCAATTTGTGGG
>NZ_JAQJCH010000072.1:0-322 GCF_030182525.1 Rhizobium pantanalense | reverse complement strand
AGAAGTGATTGCTTTTACGATTGGAGATAAGCAGGACACAGACTTTGTCTTACACACACTTGATCAACTGCCAACACTGCCTGAGAACTGCGTGTTACATAGTGACCAAGGATCTGTGTATACATCTTACGAGTATCAGAAAGCTGTTAAAACAAAAGGCATTACCATGAGCATGTCCCGCAAAGGGACACCCGCTGATAATGCCTCCATCGAATCGTTTCATTCCTCACTAAAGTCTGAAACGTTCTATCTTAACAGCATTGATCGAACCACGACCGCCATCGTAGAACGCACTGTCATAGAATACATTCATTATTATAAC
>NZ_JAQJCH010000071.1:0-328 GCF_030182525.1 Rhizobium pantanalense | reverse complement strand
CTCGGGCGGAACCGGCTCCTATACCTTTAGCCTCGCAAGCGGGAGCCTTCCGCCGGGCGTAGCGCTTTCGTCGGCCGGTGCGCTCGTCGGTACGCCGACAACAGCCGGGCCTTTCAGTTTCACCATCACCGCAACAGACGGCAATCACTTTACCGGTTCGCAGGCCTATACCGTTACGATCGGCACCCCGACGATCGCGATCACCCCGGCAACACTGCCGGGGGGCGTGGCCGGAACCGCCTATAGCCAGACATTGACGGCCTCGGGCGGAACCGGCTCCTATACCTTTAGCCTCGCAAGCGGGAGCCTTCCGCCGGGCGTAGCGCTT
>NZ_JAQJCH010000008.1:0-417073 GCF_030182525.1 Rhizobium pantanalense | reverse complement strand
TATCTGCGTATGTTCTGCTACTTCTAAATTAAAAAACGACGAAACGCGTGTATATTTCGCAGAAAATTTTCTTATATGCCTCCGAAAAGGGAATTTATAAAAATTATTACGATCATATGCTCGACAGTAACTCTTCCAAAGCACTCGAAAGAGGGCGTGTTGATTTGCACTGAGAGCTGACCCGAGATAGCGGGAAATTATCATTGAGATTTGGCCCACGTTTCAACCATCCCTCGCGAGGTTTCAGCGGGGCTCTGGAGCGATCGACGTGGCGTTACTGAGCGTAAGCCGACGCCGGCATTTCCGCGAGCATATATCGATCCGGGAGATTTGCCGCAGGAGCGGCCTATCTCGGAATACTATCCAGTCGGGATTTCACGGAGAATCAAGATCAGCCTCTCCATCAAAGCGTGGCACGCGGTCGAAAGATATCCGACTTTGCTCAAGGCACGATAAATTGCCGAACGTTGATTCCTTTCATAGCTTTTCTGCTACTCATCAAAAACCAAGCACGGTCGATAAATTGGGCGCGGTGTAAATGGCGGCCCTGGCGCGCCTGATGACATGGCGCAGGCTCATCTGACTCAAGCCTGGTTGGCAAGATGGAAGGTACGAGGATCTGTATCGAGAACTGGAGGCTTATTGGTCGCCGGAACAGATCGCCTGCCGCCTGCTGGCCGATGGTGTCAGCCTAGTCCGCATCTGTACGGAAACCATCTATCGCTTGATCTACGGCAAGGAAGAGTAGAGCAAAGGGGCGAAGGCGCGGTTGACAGCTAGGGAATGTTACCGGGGCACTCGGCGCGAGACGCTGCTCTTTTTGCCTGCAGTCCAACGAAATGGAAAAGCGAATCCCGGAGGGGCCGACATCGCAGGATCTACATTCTAGAAAAAATATAAAGATACTTTAGTTTGGTGAAGCTTGTTTCGGAGGGCATGATGAAGATCACAAGACGAGCTTTCACCGCGGTCGTAGCTGGTGCTATCGCGGCGCCACTGGCGGATATTCGAATTGCAAGGGCGGCCGACAAAGTCGTGCGCATCGGCTATCAGAAATACGGAACTCTGGTGCTTCTCAAGGGCAAAGGGACGCTGGAAAAGAAACTCGAGGCGATCAACTACAAGGTTGAATGGGCAGAGTTTCCTGGCGGTCCCCAGCTCCTGGAGGCACTGAATGCGGGGGCTGTCGATTTCGGATCGACCGGCGAAACGCCCCCGATTTTCGCGCAGGCCGCGAACGCTCCGCTCATCTACATCGCACATGAGCCGCCTGCCCCGCGCGGCGAAGCCATTCTTGTCCCGAAAGATAGCCCCATAAAGTCCGTCGCGGACCTGAAAGGTAAAAAGGTCGCCTTCAACAAGGGTTCGAACGTCCATTATCTGCTTGTGAAGGCCCTTGAGGAAGCTGGCTTGACCTATGAGGACGTGGAGCCATCCTTCCTTGCGCCGGCCGATGGCCGCGCAGCCTTCGAAAGGGGCGCGGTCGATGCATGGGTTATCTGGGATCCCTTTCAAGCGGCGGCGGAAGTGGCGCTGGACGCACGGGAGCTCAGAAATGGCGAGGGTATCGTTCCCAATCACCAGTTCTATCTCGGTACCAGCGCGTTGGTCGACACTCATTCCGTCGCGATCGATGTCTTGATCGACGCAATTTCGGAAATTGACGAATGGACCAAGTCCGATACTGCGGCTGCGGCTGCGCAGCTTTCGCCATCGGTCGGCATTCCGGAACCTATCCTCGTCAGGGCACTCGAGCGTCAGTCCTATGGCATCAAGCCCCTGGATGACTCCGTCGTGGTACAGCAGCAGGCCATCGCCGACGCCTTTTTCGAACTCAAGCTCATCCCGAAGAAGGTGACGGTCGCAGACGTTGTCCACAAGGGCAAGGCGTAAGATCACATCTTCGAGATCTAAGATAACGGATTAAAGCGAGGAGGTCTGGTCGCCTTCTCGCTCAATTGTTCCGGCAGGACAATTGCGCGGCCACTTTCGAAGCAATGTCCGCGGGTGCCGGGCTCATCTCGCGGAAAATGGACGTTCTTGCGCGTCATGATGCGAGTGTCTGCTCCCAATAGGCAATTTATTGCGTGTCTCTCTCTGTCCCTCTCTTAAAGTAATAGCCAACAGACAGGAAAACCCATGACACCATTGCAACTGACGCTGAAGCCGGAACGTCGCACGCTCGCCATTACCTGGGACGGCGGCGACATCTCTCTCATTCCCGCCTCCGTGCTGCGCCGGCGCAGTCGCGACGCCGAAGTCTTGCGTGCTTCCTTGGATGGGCGCGATGAGAACTTCGACAACGTCCAGGTAGCCGATATCGAGCCGATCGGCTCCTATGGCATCCGGCTGGTTTTCTCCGATGGGCACGATCGAGGAATCTACCCCTGGCAATACCTGCGCGAGATCGCGGATTCGTTGGCTTGAGGAATATGCATGGATAATTTTATAGAAGGCCTGTCCGAGGTCGAGTGCGACGTGCTCGTAATTGGCGGCGGCACTGCCGGGCCGATGGCGGCGCTCAAGGCAAGGCAGCGAAATCCCAACCTGAACGTCATCCTGCTCGAAAAGGCCAACGTCAAGCGCTCGGGCGCGATCTCCATGGGCATGGACGGCCTGAACAACGCCGTCGTTCCGGGCTATGCGACGCCCGACAATATACCAAGGAAATCACCATCGCCAATGACGGCATTGTCGATCAGGCGCCGGTCTACAAATATGCATCGCGATGCTACGAGATCATCGAGGAGCTGGATCGCTTCGGCATCCGCTTCCAAAAGAACGCAAATGGCGATTTCGATCTCAAGAAAGTGCATCACCTCGGCACTTATGTCCTGCCGATGCCGAACGGAGGAATGTTTCGCGCTTTGCTTTTTGCTGTTCGCCTTGCCCCGGCAAGGGGCAAGGACATTGTCGTAAGATAGCTAATATCTTATCCGCCGATCAGGCAACCTCCTCCGATAGCTTTTCAAAGATCGGCTTCAGCCGCCGGTGGCGTCCGACGGGTGGATGCTCGATTTCCACCAGGCGCCCCGATTTCTTCTGTCGTTTCAGCCATTCACGCAGGGTCTCGGCGCTCGTATGGTCAAGGTAGTGCAGGCGCGTGCCCGCAATCCTGATCTTGCGACCCTCGGGAAGCGTTTCCAGCATGTTGAGCAGGGTGGGAACGTCCTTGCATGTCGCCACGCCCACGAGGTCGAGATGGATGGTTTCATCCTCCTCCAATCTGTCGATGGCGAGCTTGCGGCGCAGATATGGAAGGATTTCCAATATGGACAGCGCAAGGCCGAGCGCGACGCCCACGAGCAGGTCCTGAAGCACCACCATCGCGACCGTCGCGGTCCAGATCCCGACAGGGGCCCAACCGTGATGATCGAAGAGGTGGCGGACATGATGAAGACTGATCAACCGCCATCCCGTCACCAGCAGCACTGCGGCAAGTGCCGTGAGCGGCACCATCGCGAGCAGCTCCGGCAGAAATGCCACGAGCCCAAGGATCCAAACGCCGTGCAGCACGGCCGATGCCCGCGTGCGCGCGCCCGCCTGAATATTGGCGGAGGACCTGACGATGACACCGGTGATCGGCAGTGCACCCAGCAGACCGCAGAGCCCGTTGCCGATGCCTTGCGCAAACAGCTCCTTGTTGAAGCGGGTTCGCACGCCATCATGCATGCGATCGACGGCGGCGGACGACAGCAGCGTTTCCGCACTGGCGATCACTGCGATAACCAGCGTCGTCACGAAGATACCGGGTTCGGCCATCCTGGCAAAACCATCGAGCGTCGGCAGCGAAATACTGTCGATGAGAGAGGACGGCACCTCCACCCTGGCGATCGGCAGCTGCATCCCGGCCGTCAATATCGTGCCGGCCGCGACCCCCACCAGAGCACCGGGTACCAGCATCAATGGCTTCGGCCTGAACTTCTCCCAGGCGACCATGGCCAGCAAGGAAATCAAGCCTACGAGGAGAGCAACCGATTCCTGGGTCAGTCCCGCGCCCCACACGCGGCCAAGGGTCTGCTCCATGGCAGTGACGTTTTCGATACCGCCGGCAGCAGGTCTTGCCCCCATCAGCACATGGATCTGGCCAAGAATGATGAGGATGCCGATCCCGGCGAGCATGCCGTGGACCACCGCAGGCGAAATGGCGCGAAACCATGATCCGATCTTCAGGAATCCGGCAAGGACCTGCAGCAATCCCGCCACGATGAGAACCGGCCCGAGCATGGCAGCGCCATATTGCTCGACAAAGCCGAAGACGATCACGGCGAGACCAGCCGCCGGTCCTGATACCTGAAGCGGAGATCCGGCTAGAAGGCCGACGACGATGCCGCCAACAATGCCTGAAATGAGGCCCATGGCCACCGGAACGCCTGAAGCCACGGCGATGCCGAGGCAGAGCGGTATGGCGACGAGAAACACGACGAGCGACGATGCGAAGTCTCGCGACAGAACAGAGCTTGATATCATCGGCCTACTCCGCAGCTTGCGGCATCACATGCGGACGACCACGGCCGGTGACGGCGACGGGCAGAGGCCTGTCCTCCATGATATCCGTGAAGCGAGCGGCCGCACCGTCATAGACCAGCACCTCGCCCGTCTCGATATCGAAAAACCAGCCATGCAGGGTAATGTCGTTGGTCGCAAGCTTGGCGGCGACGGAAGGGTGCGTGCGCAAGTGGTCGAGCTGAACGACGACGTTTTCCATCGCAATGGCGCGAACCCTTTGCCGCTCGGACAGGTCGACGGGGTAGGCCTCGCAAACGATCGAATGGGCGGCATGACTATGCTTCAGCCACGCAGCGACATTCGGCATCGGCTTCAGGAGATCGGGATGGCAAAGTCCTTTCATCGCACCGCAATCGGAATGCCCGCAAACGATGATATCACGAACGCCGAGTGCGACGACCGCATATTCTATCGCCGATGATACTCCGCCATTGGCGGTGGAAAACGGAGGAACGATATTTCCGGCATTGCGGCAAACGAATAGTTCGCCAGGGCCGGATTGCGTGATCGTTTCAGGCATGACCCGGCTGTCGGCGCAGGAAATCATCAGCGCCTGCGGCTGCTGACCCTCCTCCGCCAACTTGCGATAAAGTGCCTGGTGGTGGGGAAAGACGGCACCGCGAAAGCTGGAGATCCCTTTAAGCAAATCACCCATTGTCGAGTCCTTGTGATGGGCCGGACGGCAGGCAGGGGGCGTACCCATGCCCGGCGGGTTGGAATGCGCGATCATTTCGCAAGTGCGAGATAGGAACAGGAAATGGGAAGAAAATAGCAAACATCGAATTAGCGTAGACTAATTTATAAAAATCTTGTGAGTGGATTGTGAGATCCTTTCAGTTGACCTGCGGCACCTATGTCGTCGCGGCAGGAGCCTCGCAGAATCCGAGGAATCACCAAAAGGAAAGCGGATAGCGACACCCGTTGAGAGCTCTCGATAAGGTACGAACCAGCGTTCTCAGGTGTTTCCGACTGTTCGAAAGGGGAGAGTCTAGAGGCCCGTAGTCCGAAGAGATGGGCGGGCCATATCTCGCGTTCGTCGACGCGGGCGCGCAAATGACAATCCCGTCGATCAAGGGGCAGCTCTGATCGATCCCGCTCGTTGAAACCAAGTGGCGGAAACGATGAATGCGCCGCCGATTTCCAGCCATACGCGATCAGAGACGGAAACCTCGTTACCGGACAGATCGCCGCCGCCTGCATATTCGGTTGGCGACGATATCTCCTCTTACGCTTCGAGGACGAGGAGTCCACCCATTCCTGTGAGCGCCAGCGAACAGACCTTTCATAAGTTCTAAGGCCTAAGTCCTCATTTGGTTGCGACTTTGGTCCCTGTTCACGACCAGCGTTTACAGCATACAAAATTCAAGGCGCAGGTTAGCGCGCCATTGCTGCATGTAAATCGGAATTGAAAGACATGAAAAGAATCGTAATCGCGGCGCTGGCGCTCGCAACGACCTTGGCCGCCTCGCCGGCGTTCTCGCAGGTCTACTTTGAATACGGAGTTGGGCCTCGCTACGACTATGATCCGCCGCCGCCTCGCTATTATCGCGATCCGCCAGCCTACGCATATGACGGATACTATGACGGCCCGCGCTACAGGTACCATCGCCGGTGCTGGACGGAAAGGCGCTATGGTTACCGCCATCATCATCGGGTCGTCGTGCGCGAGACCGTCTGCGAGTAGTCGGCGCGGAAGAAACCAGCTCTTGTTCCGCCCATGTCCGGCGCTCCACACAAGTAGTAGCATTCACAAAGCTGCCACACAATGATAGATTGAAGCTGCGCAAGTCACTGAACTCCAGTTCACCCCTACTCGCGCTTTCAATAGTGCTCCTGTTATCGCCCTGCCTGGCCCCACCCGGCAGGGCGATTTGTTTCGAGCAACTGGAACCTTGGTCGGGCTGCCCAGTTTATTCCGCGGGTGATCTTTCACGCATATCACTCAGCCTTCCCGCAAAGCTTGGCCCGACCTTAGATCGGGCCATTTTTGCGTCGCGGCATTGGTCGCGGGATGCTACTTCGTTTCATTATGTTATCTGATCAAGGCTGGAGGGAACGCTGGCGTAGTGACATGGCCGAATACACTTCTATTCGACTGATATGAGGAACTTTCCGAGAGGCGCATGGTTTTATAAGCGGAAGGGCTCCCCGCCTTCCGGTTCTCCTGCCGATGCCGATAGCTGCCGACCAGCGGCTATCGGCATTGCCTCGCAACATTGCCTTGGTTGTATTTATCATTCTGCGGGATCGACGGCTGTGCCCTACATTATTCTAATGTCTGCTGGCATGTTTGCTAATCATCGCGGTCAGCACGGGAATGATCTTTTCAAGCTCAACCGGCTTTGAAAGGCGCTCGATCTTTCGAAATCGCTCCGGGATCGCCGTCGCGTCGTAGCCAGTGACGAATAAGTAGGGAATATTGCTTTCATCGAGCTGATCCGCGAGACCGTATATGCGCTCGGCGCCGAGATGAATGTCCAGCACTGCGGCATCGATCCGAGCCTTCGCAAAAGCGCGCATTCCCGCGGCAAGCGTGGAAAAAGGGCCAACGACATCGCAGCCTTGATCTTCGAGCGCGATCGTCAGATCGCTTGCCTGGAAATAATCATCTTCGACCACGAGAACGCACCTGCCAAGCAGTTCGCTGAACATCGCTTCCCCTTCCCTGCGTCTCAGTTGAACAATTTAATTTCCTGCTATCTACTCCGCCTGTTTCATCCATGAGCCTCCGCGATCCACATTACAGCGAGGCGATCCAACATCCTAGATTACAACCGTGAGCCATGAAGGACTGTACGGCAACGTACGAAACACAGCTCACTACCGTAACATAGTTCGACGGAAAGCAGGCGATGAGCAGGCCAACCCGCATTGTTCAATTGCACTGCAAAGGAACTTTGGGGTCTTTTTCTGGTTCGGAGCGGAACTTAGTGGAATCGCCGGCGGATCTATTTGCTTTGGAGGGCTATTTGAACGTCCGCGGCACAGGTCAGGCAATTCTTCGAAGGCTGCGATAGCTTATTTTGGCTCAACAATAGTGTCTCGCGCCCAAAATTCAGTATGGTAAGGAGGGCCAAATGAATGATGCCAGATGCAGCCCGGCGGTGGAAACCCGTCTCTGGAAAATCCGAAATCTCTTATACCGCGCTGTCCAGGATTCGATACTGAAGGAGCAAGCGGAAGGTCATCCGGCTGTCAAACAAGCCTACGAAGAAATCTCTGCACTCCTCGACCAGCTTCAGTCCAATATTCACCCCTCTGAACAAGACTGATGGCAGCGCAACGGTATGTTAGGATATCATGGAACCGCTTAGGATCGCTTCCGTTTCCGAATAGAGCTCCACCAATCCGATGGTAGGTGTGAAATGGCTGCATCGCAGATCGCTGCGGGAACACGGGTTCTGCTGGTCGAAGATGACTACTTCATCGCATCCGACCTGGCGCGACGGCTCGACCAAATGGGTTTCGACGTTGTCGGCCCATTACCTGGCGTTGAAGAAGCTCTCGACCGGATTCATTCGACGGCAGACATCGCGGCTGCGATGCTGGATATCAGACTATCCGGACAGATGGTATTTCCCGTAGCCGACGAACTTGAACGCCGCGCCGTTCCGTTCATTTTTGCGACCGGATTCGAGCCGGAAATCGTACCGGCTCGCCACGCCGACAAGCTTATCCTGCGCAAGCCTCTGGAAGACAATGCAATAGTCGCCGCGCTTATGGACGCGTTGGAACCAGCCCCGGTGGCGAACGATGAACTGTTGCGGAATTCAATCATCCGACGATTGCCGCAACCACAACTTAACAAGATCTCCCCCCTTCTGCGCCGCGTACACCTGCCCCGAGGTGCGGTCATGGAGGTCCAGAACCAGAAGGTCACCCGCGTCTACTTCCCAATTGATTGCGTCGCCTCGCTCGTTGCAGTGGGTCGTCAGGGAACACGGATCGAAACGGGACTGATTGGCAGGGAGGGCATGACCGGGATGGGAATTGCGATCGGTGACGATCAGACCTCTCATGAGCTGATCAACCAAGTCGAGGGCGACGCGCTGGTCATGGCGGCTCTCGACTTTCGAGCTGCGCTTCACCTGGCGCCTGACCTAGGATTGCTCGCTGCGCGTTTCTCCCGAATTCTGGGGGTGCAGGTTAGTCACACGGCATTGGTAAACGCCAAATTTGAACTGCGACAGAGATTGGCGCGTTGGCTCTTGATGGTTCAGGATCGCGTTCCTCTACAATCCTTTGATTTGACGCATGAATATCTTTCGATAATGCTCGGCGTGAGGCGCTCATCGGTCACAGACGCGATCCATGTGCTTGAGGGCGAAAAATTGATCAGGGCCACACGATCGAACATCGAGATCCGAGATCGCATACAACTGATCAAGATCGCCGGCGAAGCCTATGGTACGCCCGAAGCTGAGTATGAACGGCTGATGTATCTTCCTCTTGCCCGCGAATTGCCCTCCGGGTCGACACCGCCCGTGACTTGAACTTGTCTCCAATCCCGAGACGATCCTGCTCTAATGTCTCAGGCGAGCGAACTGCGGTCTGCGGCATTATCGGCCTGGTCGGGCCGCCATCCGCCGGATGGTTTCACGGAGTTTGGCCATGTCGTTGGGCTTACCCAGCAAATCGCAATGCTTGAACCGGCTTGGAAGTCCACCGGCATCATAACCGGACGTGAACAAGATCGGAACATTCCGCTCCATCAGTTTGTCAGCCGCTGGGAAGACCGCCTCGCCCCCTAAATTAATATCGAGTATAGCCCCATCGATAAGCGATGTTTTGCCGATCAATTCGAACGCGTCGTCCAGCGTACCGACAGGCCCGATGACCAAGGCTCCTGCGTCGTTCAAAAAGTCGCTAAGCTCCATTGCAAGCAAGTATTCATCCTCGACGACAAGAATGCGGAGATTTTTCAACGATTGATCATCCATCCGGAGTCTCCCTTGCGGATCTCGTGGCTGAAACCGGTATCGCGATGGTGCAATGAACACCGTCAGGACCGAGCATATAACTGGTCCTGGCGCCGAGTTGATATGGGAGCGCCTGTTCGATCAACTCACGACCTTGCCCCGTGCCGGCCGGGGCCGGATCTTCGCCGGGCATTTTGACGCCGCTTTCGCGCCAATCGATATGGAGCCACGGGCGTCCGTCTTCACCCTGCTCGTCAAGCGCCCAGCTAACCGACAACCTGCCCGCCGGCTGACCAAGTGCGCCATATTTCACCGCATTCGTGGCAAGCTCATGAAGAGCCATCGCCAGCGTCTGGACCGTGGAAGATCGTAAACGCACCCCGCGCGGTCCATCGAGGCTGGTACGCTCGGCACTGCCGTCCATCGCCGAAAGTTCACTTTCAATCAGTTCGTCGAAGGTAACCCGGTCATGCTCATTGAGACGCGACAGCAGCCCCTGAACTCGTGCCAGGGCATTGAGCCGATCGTGGAACTTCTCACGAAATTCCTCAAGGTCGTTACTGGCGCGGCCCGTCTTGTCGGCCATTGAGCGTATGACGCCGATCAGGTTCCGCGTTCGATGCTGCAACTCAGCTACCAGGATTTCCTGGCGTGCCTGCATGCCGCGCAAATCGTCGACGTCTGTTGAGGTGCCGAGCCACTCGACGATGGTGCCGTTTCCGTCACGAACCGGTGTCGCTCGCGTGTGAAACCACCGATATGAGGTCGTGTCAGCCTGACGGATGCGATACTCCGTCTCCATTCCGCCGGATTCAACGGCCTTTGACCAATTTGCCAACGCGCTATCGCGGTCATCTGGGTGTACCGGCTCGAGCCATCCCAATCCGTGGCTTTCACCCTCAGCCTGGCCCGTATAGCGGGTCCATTGCGGGCTCGACCATGTCCAATTGCCCCCGTCGACCGCGCGCCAGACGAGTTGCGGTATGCCTTCCAA
Source organism: Rhizobium pantanalense (assembly GCF_030182525.1). Classification (NCBI taxonomy): domain Bacteria; kingdom Pseudomonadati; phylum Pseudomonadota; class Alphaproteobacteria; order Hyphomicrobiales; family Rhizobiaceae; genus Rhizobium; species Rhizobium pantanalense. Next base: position 406,651 of record NZ_JAQJCH010000008.1, on the reverse strand, counting down.
AAGAGCGCGCTGACGTTGCTCGGCCGCGGCAAGTGCCGCCTCGGTATCCTTGATCTCGGTAACATCATGACCAATTCCCCCGATATGGGCGACCCGCCCCGTTTCATCCTTGATGGGAAAGTCCGTGTTTCGGACCCAGCGGACGCCTCCATCCGAGGCCCTTCGGATGCGGTACTCGAAAGTCACTCGCTCGCCGCCACGAACCCGTCGCAGGTTTTCGGCTGCCCGTTCACGATCTTCCGGCAGGATCATTTCCAGCCACCCAACCATATTATCCCCTCGAAGCGCAGCCTCCCGATCGAGACCATAGATCGCTTCAAATGCGGGTGTCAGATACGACCATTGGAATGTCTCCGCATCCCGAATCCACAGAATGTCCTGCGACGCTTCGCCAAACTGGCGCAGCCGATCCTCGCTTGCCCGCAGTGCCGCTTCGGCCCGCGCGCGGTCGGATATGTCGACGAATGTCACGACAGTTCCATCGATACGATCTTCTACCGTCCTGTAGGGCCGCAGACGCATCGAGAACTGCCGGCCCTTGCGGCTGGTAACTTCGCGCTCGATAGGAATCAGATCCTTCAAAACCCTTCGTGCATCGTTGTCGATATCGTCATAGTCCAGCTGATGAGTGAAATCGGTGATGGCACGGCCGATATCGTGCCTTGTGATGTTGACGAGTTCCGCGACCGGAGCGGTGAACATCTTGATGCGGAGATCCGGATCGAGGAAAAGCGTACCGATTTCGGTGGCGGCCGACAGGTTCTGCAGATCGCTATGTGCCGCCGAGATGCTCTCCAGCTTGCTCTTCAGTTCGGCGTTGACGGTGTGTAGTTCCTCATTGATCGACTGCAGCTCCTCCTTGGAAGTTTCGAGCTCTTCGGCCGTCGAGCGATACTCCTCGTTCATCGATTGCAGCTCTTCATTGGCCGCACGTAATTCTTGAACGACGGCATCGTGTCCACTGCGGCTAAGCATCAGCGCCTCTTGCGAAGCCTTGAGCTCGGCGTAGACCCGGCGAACCTCGTCTGGGCGTGCGTCCGCAACCGGTTCCAGCTCATCGCTATCAAGGACAACACCCCCGTCGAGGAAGAATACCAGAGCCTGCGCCGCCCTCTGCGCGTCATTGGTGATGGGGGTCACCTGCATGGAAATCCGCCGCTTACCTTGATCGAAGGCGACGACCGTCGGCAACGTAACGCTCGGCTCTCCTTTCTCGAGCGCCCGCGATAGCGCTATCCCGAGGTCCAGTCGAAGTTCCGGTCTGACGATCGCGGTCAATGTTTTGGAGACCGGCCCGGCCGAGTGCAAAATAAATCGACCCGCCGTCGGAGACAGGTGCAGAATATTCTGCCCATCATCGACCAAGACGCTCGCCGGTGCGTTATGTTCCAGCGCCGCGAGATGAAGGGCGGCCGGAAGCGCTGCCCGTTCCGTAGTGATTGGCGTTGGTCGATCATTACTCGTCAGCTGCTGCTCCGGTGCGGCAAACTGGGGCAGGATCGGCAGCAAATGACCGCCGTGGGGCCGGGCGCTATAGATGCGCGCCTGCCGGTCGAGCGGCGCAAAAAGGTCGGCGGCAACATCAACCGTCTCGGCCGACCCGAGAAAGAGATACCGCCCCGACCGCAATCCGTAGTGAAAGATGGAGCAGACCTGGGCCTGAAGGGCGCGTTCAAGATAGATCAGCAAATTCCGGCAGGTGATCAGATCGAGCCGCATGAAAGGCGGCTCTTTCAGGACGCTGTGCTTTGCAAAGAGCACGCTCTCCCTTATTTCCTTGCGGACACGGAAATGCGTGCCCTCGTCAATGAAGAAGCGAGATAATCGCTCATCCGAAACGTCAGCCTCGATCGACCGAGGGTACCGACCTTCCCTAGCGGTCCCGGCGCGCCCTCATCCAAATCAGTCGCAAAAATCTGCAGAGGGACTTTTACGCTGCGTCGAGCCATTTCTTCGTGCAAGAGTATCGCTACGCTGTAGGCCTCTTCGCCGGTTGCGCAGCCAACAACCCAGACCCGGATACTCTCGTCGCTGTCCGCATTATATGCGTCGAACAAGGGTTTGATCACTTGGCGCCCCAACGCTTCGAACGCTTGCTCGTCACGAAAGAACATCGTCACCGATATCAACAGATCGGAGAATAGATTCTGCGCCTCCTCAGGCGTCGTCAGCAAATAGTCCGCATAGTCGGCGAGCGTCTCCGTACGGCAAACCTGCATCCTCCGCACAACCCGCCGCATCACGGTGGCGCGCTTGTAGGCGGAAAAATCGTGGCCGGTTCTAGCACGCAGCAACGCGACGATCCGCCGGAGATCGTTAGCCGCCCCTGCCATATCGAGTGAGCGGACCGCTTCCTTGCTGCGAGCCACCTCGGTGAGCCGCTCGACCAATCGAGCTATGGGAGCAACGAAGTCAGCAGCGCCAGTTGCGATTGCGTTTTGCGGCATGGCGTTGAAGCTCGCCTCGGCAGGATCCTGGACCATGATCACGCCGCCGGCTTCCTTGATGGAGGTAACGCCGAGTGCACCATCCGCACCCGCTCCGGACAGAACGATAGCGACGCCATCGCCGCGCGCGGCGGCGACCGAACGGAAAAACATATCGATCGGCGCGCGCCGGCCCCGCGGTTCGGTAAATGGTCGCGAAGATATATTGTCGCCATCGATGACAACTTCCCGATCAGGGGTGATGACGAAGACGCAATCCCGTTTCAGGGTCGGGCTATCCTCGATCTGGTGCACAGGCATGCGGGTGCACAGAGAAAGGATCTCGCCCAGTGAGCTCGGCTCATCGGGAGATAGATGGACGATGACGACATAGGCAAGCCCGAGATCGCTCGGCAACTGCCGGAACAAGTTCTGCAGTGCCGAAACCCCGCCCGCAGACGCCCCGATTGCACAAACAGGCACGAAGGTCTGCTGGAATTGTGATTTGAGTTCGTCGTCGGCCATTTTCTATTCGCTCGTCTTCAAATTATTGAGAAATTTCTACACCTCTACCATATTACCGCGACGATAGATGTTCGCATATCGGTTTCCGCGGAATTCAGTCCAATGTGTTGCCTCTCACAAGATACCGATGCTCGCAAATGTCGAGGCGCCAATTCGGCAAGCCCGCTCTCCGAAAGCGGTGATCCCTATCCTGTCGCAGCTCCTCAAGGCTGAGACCGCGGAACGCGAAGTCCCCTCTGCCTGAGCTTGTCCACCCTAGACCTAAGTATGATTCAGCTCGGCTGCCCGCAGGTCTAGTTTCCTGCATCGGCAAGCCAAGCGCTCGGGTCGATCCGGGCAAGATGCGAGGGTTCATCATGTACCAGGATTCCATTGTCAACTTCGCCGAGTCCGGCGAACACAAAGCACTTATCGTGCGTAGGCAGTTCCTTGCCTTCCTCGTCGGGGCCGCGATGGCCGGCGCCTATATCGGGTTCGGTGACATCCTCATGTTCACCGCCGGTGCTCATGCGGATGCGGCCTGGGCGCATTTGATCATGGGTGTGGTCTTCTCATCGGCCCTGACGATCGTCGTGTTCGCCGGTTCCGAACTCTTTACCGGAACGGCCATGTACATGCCGCTCGCCGTGCTGACGCGGCGTGCAGGTGTTTCGGACATGCTCCTGGTCTGGTGCGCCGCCTGGATCGGCAACCTGATCGGCGCGGCGATCCTTGCCGGGCTATTCCACATGGCGGGTGGCGGCGTGCTGCTGGGCGATGGAAGCCAGGAATTCTTTGCGGTCGTCTCGGCGAAGATGTCGGCAAGCGGGCTTGAGCTGCTTGCTCGCGGTATCCTGTGCAACTGGCTGGTCTGCCTGGCGATCTGGATGGCGGGGCGCACCGACAATGCGGCCGCGAAAATCATGCTGATCTTCTGGCCGATCACGATTTTCGTTGCGGCTGGATATGAGCACTCCGTCGCGAACATGTTCACCTTCGCCATGGCCTTGATGGGTGATCATCCCGCGAACATCACTCTTGGCGGCGCGGTTCACAATCTGGTCTGGGTCACGCTCGGCAATCTGATCGGCGGTTCGATCTTCATGGGCTTGGGTTACTGGGTCCAGTTCCAAAGCAGCGGCCATGTTTCATTCGCGCCGGCTCCCGCAGCTATCCGGGCGGAGGTTTCGGCCAAGCGGACCCAAAAGTGAGTACCGCCTAACCAATCAACTCGAAAGCACAAGCCACAGCCGAGCGATTGAAAGCTTTCCTGCTAGACGATAACTTGCCATCAACGTCATCGTCGCCTCCACTCAGCTGGACCACCTATGTATGGGTTAAGTGGTGTTAGTAGTAGGATATGCTTGCGGCCAGCCAGGCTGAGGGAACAATGTCCATAGCGTCGTTATTGTTTCATGCCCGAGATCCAGGCCGCGGCCATAACCTGGCCTTCGGCATCGTTGCGATCACGCTTGCCGCCGTTATCTTTTACATCGATACCTATACCGACATCGAGGGCGCGATCGCGGTCCTCTATGTCGTCAGCATGTTGCTTGCCGCTCAATCGATGACGCGCATTGGCCTGCTTATCATCGCAGCAGGATGCGCCGCTCTCACGCTTCTCTCCTACGCCATGACGCATGGCGAGGAAGCAGATTTTCAGGAGACGCTTCGTCTGTTCGGGGCGCTTGCTGCATTGTCCGTGACGACCTTGTTGCTCCTGAAAACGGAGACAGCGCGTCTCAATCTGCTTTCAACCCATTCTGCACTCTCGGAAAGCGAGGCAAGATATCGCTCGATTTTCGATCGCACGCGCGTTGCGCTCTGGGAGCGCGATTTTTCGAAGCTGCGAAGCTATCTGATGGACGTCAGGGCACAGGGCGTTGTCGACATAAAGGCTTACGCGCGAGTCAATCCGACCCTGATCGATCACTGTGGCAGTCTCATCAAGGCGGTGGCGGCAAACCAGGCCGCGGGCGAATTACTCGGTGCTAGATCCTCCGGCATAGGGATTCCACAGCGGGCTCTTATTACCGGCCAGGAGAAGTTCCTTGATATGCTTCAGGCGATCATGGATGGCGACGGAACTTTCGAAGACAAGGTGGAGGTGCAAACCGATGAGGGGGAGAATAAGCTCGTGCTGCTGAGCGTTAGCCTCCCGGAGGATCCTGCCGCTTTCGGCCGTGTCGTCGTCAGCATGGTCGATATCACACAACGCGAATTGGCCCTGAGGGCCCGGGCCGAGGCCCAGGCGGAATTGACCAAAGCATCGAAAGCCGCGATGGCTGGCGCGATGTCGGCCTCACTTGCTCACGAGCTCAACCAGCCGCTCGGCGCGATCGTGATCAACGCACAGACGCTATTAAGATGGCTCGACCGCGAACCGCCGGATTTCCCTGCCGTGCGACGCTCGGCCGAAAGAATGATCCGCGACAGCCAGCGGGCAAGCGAGTTGATCCACAATGCGCGCCGTGTGCTTTCTTCGTCGAACAACGATCTGGAGAGCATCGATTTGAGCAGTCTCATTGACGAAACGCTAGCTTTGATGGAGCATGAGCTTCAGCAGAGCAAGACGACCGTGCTTGTCGACTGCAGCCCTCATATCCCCGCCGTAGTGACGGTGAAAATCGAATTGCAGCAGGTATTGATCAATCTCATCACGAATGCCATTCAGGCGATGGATGAAGCCGGATGCCCCAAACCGAGCGTCAGGATAACTGTGGCTCGGCCAGACACCGAGCATGTCTGCATTAGCGTGCGCGATTCCGGGCCTGGGATCGGCGACGATGTGAAGAGCAAACTCTTCGCACCATTCTTCACCACCAAGGCGACCGGCATGGGTATGGGCCTTTCGATTTGCCGCAGCACGCTGGAGGCGCGCGGCGGAAGCCTTGATGGAGCCAATCATCCTGAAGGCGGTGCCGTCTTCGAAATGCGCCTGCCGATGAGGCCGGAGACGGAACATGCCTGACCAGCGCAAGCTACAAAGGGAACCGTCCGAACCCGTGGTCTTTATCGTCGATGATGATCTGTCGATGCGAGAAGCCCTTGTGGATCTTTTCCGATCGATGAAGTTCGATGCGCAGGCGTTTGAGAGCGCGACAGCGCTCATGGAAGTGGCCAGCTTCAATCGCCCCGGCTGCATTGTTCTTGATGTCCGGCTACCTGGCCTCAGCGGATTGGATTTTCAAACGCAGCTGGAGCGCCTTGGCAGCAAGATGCCCATCGTGTTCATGACCGGATTCGGAGACATACCGATGAGTGTGCGGGCGATGAAGGCCGGCGCCGTCGATTTCCTGACCAAGCCTTTCAAGGATCAGGACATCTTGGATGCGGTGGCGGCAGCGATGGAACGCGACGCCGCACGCCGGCGCCAACATGCGCAGAGCGAAGCCATCGCCTTGCTTGCGGAACATCTAACGCCACGCGAACGCGAGGTCATGAAGGCTGTGGTCACGGGGCTAATGAACAAGCAGATCGCCCACGAGCTTGGCATTAGCGAGGTCACAGTTAAACTGCACCGCGGCAATGTCATGCGGAAGATGGAAGTTCGCTCGGTCGCCGAGCTCGTCAGGAAAGCCGAAATCCTGGGCGAAAGCATACGACCACCTGTCTCTTAGTATGATATCATTCAGGCAAGCTTGGGCGCATAAAGCTCATCATGATCGCCGGAATGCAGTCAGAAAGGGTCGCTTCGTTGCCGCCGATACCTACCATAGCCATCGTCGACGACGACGACACCATCCGAGAAGCGATGGATGACCTGGTCAAATCATGTGGTTACGACAGCCGCCTGTTCGCGTCCGCCGAGGAGTTTCTCGCCTTCGAACCACGTTCGGCAATCGACTGCATGCTCGTCGATGTGAAGATGTCCGGCCTTAGCGGAATCGAGCTGCAGGCTGAATTGAACAGGCGTTCAGACCGGCCGCCCATGATCTTCGTCACCTCCTACAAGGATGAGCGGACACGAAAAAGAGCCATGAACGGCGGCGCCGTCGCAGTCCTCGGCAAGCCGGTCGATGTCGAAAGGCTCATCGGGTGCCTCGAGTCCGCACTCGGCCATTGACGGCCGGGAAGCAATCGAAAGGCGACTTGCCCTCTTCGGACTGATCCGGTCCCTCGCAATCATCCGGCATTAGGTAGCAAAAGCCACCGGACCTGAAATGGTGTTGCGGCTACCTTGGCTCCGGTGAAAACGAAGCCCCGAATGAATGTAGCGTACGAGTTGAAGCAGAAACGAGCCGCCTTTACTGACGGGCTGCAGCAGCTTGAGAGGGAGCGGGGCGACATTCAAGAACTGATGAGAGCGCTGGACCGCGTCATCCTGAGCTACGAGCCCGACTACCAGGCATCTGCGCTGACGGGGCCTGAACAGGGAAACGCTCTCAGAAGGCCAATCGGTCATCGTCCGAGGGGAAAGCGGCGATTTTGCTGGATATTCGTGCGAACCCGTGATTGCTTTCGGCCCATTGCAGGCATGTGGAAATGAAGGCCCAGATGTCGGGCTTTCTTCCCAGAAGCCCGTTGGGGCCTGGTTTCAAAACTCGAATTCACATTTCGTCAGTTGAGGAATGTTCTCCGGGTTGATGCCTATGTCCCGTAGACGTTGCTCAGGAAGACGACGCAGGTGTCGCTTGAGATAATGCAGTGTCCGCCGCCGGCGCGTTTCATCGTTCAATCGACGCACCAGATCGTGCATTTTTGAAATAAAAAAATTGAGGGTAATTTTGGTCGAGCTCATGGGGTATATTCCTTACCGTTATCGCGGCGACCTGATATCTCTCGAATAATTGACATACTCCCATATTGAGTGCGAGCAGGGAAACGAGTATTCTTGTTCAGAATTTCAAATTTTCTTTGAAGCAAAAATGAGCATAATTCCTGGAATGCGGGCGCTGAGAGCGCTTGATGCCGCGGGGCGACATCTGAACTTCAGTCGAGCGGCCGACGAACTTGGCCTGACCCCGGCGGCGGTCAGCTACCAGATCAAGGAAATCGAGGACCAGCTCGGCCTTTCGCTTTTCAAGCGCACCAATCGCTCGATCCGCATGACGGAGGCGGGATTGATCCTTTGCCGCGCATCCGGTGACTCGCTCGAACTCATGAAGCGTGCCGTCGCGCAGGCCCGCAGGACCGAGCGCGGCTCCCGCCACCTGAAAATCACCGTCGATCCGGACTTTGCCGTCAAATGGCTGATGCAGCGGCTGAAACGCTTCCGTGGCGCTTGGCCGGAAATCGACCTGCGCTTTGATATCTCCCCCGAGGTGCGCGACTTCGAGCTGGACGACATCGATATCGGCATTCGCTTTGGCACGGGAAACTATCCCGGCCTTTGCGCTGATCGATTGTTTGATGACGTTGTCGTGCCCGTATGCAGTCCTCGGCTACTCGCGTCCGAGAGGCCCATTCAAACGCCGAGTGATCTGCTTGATCACACCTTGGTCCATATCGAATGGGAGCGACAGGGTGTCGCGTGGCCGAACTGGTCGACGTGGATGGCGGCTGCCGGTATCGACGCCTTCGACGACAGTCGTACGGTTGCGCTCGCCACGTCATCGGAAATGCTTCAAGCCGCGATCAGTGGGGATGCTGTGGCACTTGTGGACCTGACCACTGTCGCAAACGATCTGGCCGAGGGGCGGCTTGTCCGGCTTTTCGATCTTGGCATCCCGATCCCGTCCGAACTCGCCTATTTCCTCGTGTATCCGCAGGAAACGGCTTCTGATCCCCGTGTCGTCGCCTTTCGCGAATGGATTCTTGACGAGGCGGAACAGATGCCGGGCCAGGAATCGCGAACACCTGCACCCGATGAAAAGGGGCGTGGAACCAGGGGGGCTTAGGCCAGCCCAAAGTCGTGCATCGAATTTCCCAACCAGAGGCAGCATGTCCGAAGTATTCACACCCTCTACTCTGAAAAGCGTCACTCTCCGCAATCGCATTGCCGCTCCGCCGATGTCGGCTCCCTGGCCACGTTGTCACTAACCCAATCAATGCCAGCGGCATTCATGGGATACTGGCCTGAAATTCTGCTTTGATTCAGGGGCGTAAGGCGCTTTTGGTGGTCTTTGCTGCCTAGTGCCGCAATCATCCATCTGCTGATCGTGTCGACGCGTCACCGGGCTAGCGCGGAGGCTGACCAGCGCGTCGATATCTTGTATTCGCTGACAGGCATATACCTTTTGCGAGACCTAGCTAGACCTAGGTATAGATGTGCTGTTGCCCCTGCGGTTGTAGCCTCCTGTGATCATATTCGTCGACAGGAGGAGACGATGTCCGGACTTGAAGCGAGCATGCCGTCTTGGCCCTTCTTGGGAAGGGTGTCACCGGCTCGACTTCGATCAATCTCGAAAACACCATTGCTCCGATGCGCCGTTCGCCCCGGGTCGCAGTGGCGATCCCTCCTATTTGCATTGGCGTCTACGCGGTCGGCAAATGACGCTCTAGCAGCCGTCAGGCACTCGCCCTTCGAAGCGATAGCTCAAGCCTCGGCGGAATATCACTATCCATTCACGTCAAGGGAGTAATAGCATGGAATCTCTATCGAGACGCTCGGTTCTTGCCCTCGGAGCTATGGGGGGCGCGGCGCTTGCGGCCGGTGCCGCCCAGGCGGCCACTTTCGGCAATCCCGATCAGCCGGCCGAGGGCGCGATCAATGCAAATCCGGCTAGCCTTTCGGATCCCGGTCCGAAGAACACGGTGCTCGACGAGCAGTTTCCCTCGTTCCAGAGCCCTCCGGCAACCGATATCGGCGACATGCAGCTCTTTTGGGGATCGTTCAACAATGCCGCCAAGCGTATCCAGAACGGCGGATGGGCGCGTCAGCTCACCAAGGCCGATTTCGCCATCTCGGAAGCCGTGTCGGGCGTCAACATGCGTCTTGGCCCAGGCGGCGTTCGGGAACTGCATTGGCATCGCGCGGCCGAATGGGCGATCATGACCAACGGAAGCTGCCGCATCACCGTTCTCGACGCACAAGGCCGCGCCTATGTGCAGGATGTGGGAGTGGGCGACCTCTGGTATTTCCCTGCCGGCTTTCCGCACTCATTGCAGGGGCTCGGTCCTGACGGCTGCGAATTCGTGATCGTCTTCGACCAGGGGGATCAATCCGAATACAACACGCTGCTGGTGACGGACTGGTTTGCGCACACGCCGCCGGAATTGCTTGCCAAGAACTTCGGCGTCCCGCAAGACACGTTCAAGAACATCCCGCTGCAGGATCTGTGGATCTTCCAGGGCAAGGAACCCGGCCCGCTTTCCGCCGATCAGGATGCCGTTGCCTCGGGCGGCCTGCCGCCCTATCCCTTCACCTACAAGCTGACCGCTTCAGCTCCGGTGAAGCAGAACGCTTCCGGCATTCTCCAGCTCGCCGACAGCAGTGTCTTCAAAGTCTCCAAGACGATCGCCGCTGCCATCGAGACGATCAAGCCCGGCGGCGTGCGCGAAATGCATTGGCATCCGAATGCCGACGAATGGCAATATTGGATCAAGGGCGAAGGGCGCATGACGGTTTTCGATGCCGGTCCGCGCAGCCAGACCGCCGATTTCCGGCCGGGTGATGTCGGCTACGTCAAGAAGAGCCAGGGCCACGTGATCGAGAACACCGGCAAGACGGATCTGCAATTTGTCGCCGTCTTCAAAGTGCCGGAATATCAGGAAATCGGCCTGTCGTCCTGGCTCGCCCATACGCCGCCGGCGCTCGTCACACAACATCTGAATGTCAGTCTTGCCGACATTGCAAAGTTTCCCGCCGATCAACCGGGCATCATGCCGCGCTAAGACGTGAGCGGTCGCGGCGCCATCAGGCGCCGCGACACTTTTCCCATTATGCCTCCCGGACAAAAGCGGGAAAAGCTGGGAGTTGGGCTGCGAGCTCACAGCTTTGCGTGTTTGAGACAGCCGCCCATGACGGCTGCGCGGACTTGAAGAAGCCGATGAGCACCGATCGGTGTCCAACGCCTTGCTCAGAAGGCCAACCTTGTGATCGAGATTGTCTTGCCTGTCAGGTGGAATGCCGACATGCTGGTCACTGCCAAATTGGGCATCGGCAGCAGCTTGCTCTGGGCGATCACATAAGGAATGCCCTACGAGGCGAGCAGATCGGCAGTCTGTTCGGCACTGAGGCCATGCCGCAAGAACCAATCATTGTCGTAGATCTTCACGCCGCGGTTCAGGTTCACGACATATCTCCACTTCTATCGCTGATTGTCTTTTATCCTTTGACCAGGCCGTTTCCAGTATCATGCGTTGAAGTACACTGGATATGGGATGCACCGTCAGCCGATCCTTCGGAATTCGGCGGTATAGGGTTGCAAGTCTTCGGCCTTCAGGTTCAGGCCGAGGCCCGGCAGGTCCGGCACGCTGATCGTTCCATCCGCATTCAGGACAGGTCTCTGCTCCAGCTCAAGCAAGGGATTGGGACCGACATCGAATTCCAGATAGGGAAAATGCGCTTGCCCGCCGCCTCTATGTTCCGGCAGCGTCGATACAAAGTGCAGGGCGGCATGAAAATTGACGACACTTCCCCAGACGTGCGGTATGAGCGGCCGATCATACAGGTCGGCCAGCACGCTTACCTGCGAAACTCCGGTCAAGCCACCGCAGATCGCGATATCGGGTTGCAGGATATCCAGGCATCCGCCCGCTAGGAACGGGAGGAACACCGATGCATTGGTGAATGTCTCTCCGCCGGCAAGTGCGGGGGCAGCCTGAGCAGCAAAAGCGCGATAACCAGCGACATCCGTCGGCTTTGTCGGCTCTTCGATCCAGAGAAGATCGGCATCTTTCATGAGATCGGCGGTTCGCATGGCACGCCGTGCCGAGCAGGATTGGTTGAAGTCGACCATCAGATCGCGATCGGTGCCGATTTGCCGTCGAGCGGCAAGGACCGCCTCGGCATCGTCTTCGACGGTGTACCCGCTTCTCAGCTTGACGGCCCGAAAGCCCGCTTTCAGATATCCATCGATCTCCCGTTCAAAGTCGCGGTAAGGATGTCCGCCGGGTTTGAAAAAAGGCCCGCTTGCATAAGCCGTCACCCGTTGACGCCTGGCGCCGCCAATGAGCGTGGACACGGGAACCTTGTAGGCGCGCGCAGTCAGATCGTGCAGCGCCATATCCAGGGCGGCGATGGCAGGTGCGGCGGTTTCTCCTTCGACGGCTTGGCGCAAATTCCGCCACGCGGACAATATATGGGAGGGATCCTGCCCGAGTATTCGCGCCGCCAGCTGAAACTCGATGGCGGCAGCCGCAGTCCTGGGTGAGAGCCACGCCTCCCCCCAGCCCGTCAGGTCACCGGCCACGACTTCGACCAGCAAAGTTTCTCGCTTCGGAAAGGAGACCAGCGCGTTGCCGATTGGCTCCGGCAACATGGCGACCAAATGATAGAGGCGTATTTCGTCGATCTTCATAATTATGCCTTTGTCGGAGCCTCGCCCCGACCGAGCGGGGAAAGGAGCTCTCGCATGCTTCTGCCGAGAATGAGGATGAGACTGGCGGTGACCGCCATGACGATTGCCAGGAATACGAGCGCCCCCTGGAAGCCGCCCGTCGCATCGCGAACCCAACCGATAATCGAGGGCCCAAAGAAACCGCCGGTACTGCCGACCGAATTGATAAGGGCGATCCCGGCAGCGGCAGCCGTGCCCGTCAACAGCGTCGACGGGAATGTCCAGATGGTCGGCGACGCGCCGCCAATTCCGGCCGCCCCCAGGGTCAGGCCCACCACCGAAACAATCGGACTACTCGAGAAGGCAGCGATCAGAAATCCGAGAGCGCTCGCGATAAATGGCCCTGCGGTATGCCAGACGCGCTCACGCCTGCGATCCGAACTCCGGCCCACCACGATCATTGCAACTGCCATGAAGGCAGATGGAATAGCAGCAACAAAACTGGTTTGCAGATTGGACAGGCCGAATTGCTTGATGAACTGCGGCATCCAGATGGCAATGCCGGTTGTGCCCATAACCAGCCCAACGGCAATCAGACACATCAACAATACCTTGGGATCGACGAGTGCCTGCACAGCGGAAAAACGTCCGGACGCTTCCTGCATCTGCCGATCGCTTCGCAGGGTGTCGACAAGCCAGCCCCGTTCATCATGGGTGAGGAACTGCGCCGTTTCAGGTGATTCCGGCAAGGCAAAGAGGACGACAAAGCCCATGATGAATGCGGGCAATCCCTCGATGAGGAACATCCACTGCCAGCCATGCAGGCCTGCCACGCCGTCGAACCCCTGCAAAATCAATCCGGATAGCGGCGCACCGATCACCGACGCCAAGGGAACGGCGACATTGAAGAGGGCGAAGGTCGAGCCACGATATGCTCTCGGAAACCAAAGCGTAATGTAGAAGATGATGCCCGGAAAGAAGCCCGCTTCCGCGGCACCCAGAAGCACACGGACCACATAGAAGCTGGCGGGCGACCAGACGAATGCGGTGAGCGCCGAAAGAACGCCCCATGTGATCAATATGCGCGCAATCCAAAGCCGCGCCCCGACCTTTGCAAGCATGAGGTTGCTCGGCAGCTCGCATAGAACATAACCGAGGAAGAATATTCCCGCACCAAAGCCGAACGCGGATGCGCTGAAGCCGAGATCAGCGTTCATGGTCAGCGCCGCAAAGCCGATATTCACGCGGTCGAGAAAGGCCGCAAAATAGCACAACAGCAGGATCGGAATGATCCTCTTCCTTACCTTGAGTATAATACCCGAACGTTCAGTCATGATCTTGTTCCCTCCCCATCGGCCGTTCACATGCCGTTGAGATACTTTTATAGGGTTATTGATTTTCCTGAGCAAATTTGTTCTTCTGAGCTTTCGATATAGGTTTTTTAAATAATGCGGATCACCTTTGCCCAGATCGAGGCCTTCTATTGGACAGCTCAGCTAGGTTCAGTCCGGAAAGCGGCGGACCAGCTTCACCTTGCCCAACCAACGGTTTCGCTAAGACTCAAGGAGCTGAGCACGACGCTCACGAGCGACTTGTTTCACAGGGGAAGCCGCGGACTGGAAATCACGGCGCAGGGGCGCGATCTGTTACCACGCGCGACAGCAATCATGGCCGAGATGCGTGGCATCAAGGAGCGGGAGTTCGATCCGAAGGTTGTCGGCCAACTGCGCGTGGGGCTTGCGGAAGGTTTCGCCGTCACCTGCCTTGCGCCGTTGCTTGCCGGATTGTCCGACGATCACCCGGCACTGGAGCCTGAGTGGACGGTCACAACCAGCACCCTTCTTGAGGGGATGTTGATCGACAATCGATTGGATGTCGCCGTCCTGCTGAATCCGCTGGGGGACGAGAAGCTCGAATTGCGACCACTCGGCGCTCAGCCGACGCAATGGGTTGCGCCCCGCACATGGCACCTACCGGGCGAGATCACACCGAAAGTACTGGCCGATAGACCAATCATTTCGAACCCGCCCCCATCCGCGATGTACCGGCAGGTGACGCATTGGTTTGCACTCGAAGGCTTGAAACCGGAGCGCATCATCATTTGCAATAGTGTCGCGGTCATTGGCGAGCTCGTTGCTGCGGCCCTCGGCGCCGGCATTCTGCCGGCGTCCATGGCCAAGCGCTATGTGGCGGCTGGAACGGTCCAGCCCCTCTCCTGCACGCCGGATATCGAGAACGGAAGGCTGTTCATCGGGTTCAGAGCGGACATAGTCGATGCCAAGATATTCGCCTTCGAACGGGCAACAGAACGCATTCTGCGAGAAACAGGATATCTGTCCGCAGACTGATCTTTCGTGATCCGTTACTAGGGGATGCTATTTTGCGCAGAGAACGATGCTGCGAGTGTTGCACGTCGGCTTGGAAGAGAACCGGAAGGTCGCATCTGCTGGCAAGATCACTGCCGCGAATGGCACTCCTGCTGTTACCGGGAGCGTTCTTCTCCGCCGATCTCGCGGATATCGGCCTCAATGGAGCAGCGGCGGTTTTCGGCAATGGTGCTGATCGCGAATAGCGAAGATAGATTTCGTCATCAAGGCTGACACCTTTTTCGTCCGCAGATATGGTACGCGATTGGCGGAAGTTACGGTACCATCTCAAGGTTCGCACCGAGTTTCTTCGCGATGAGTGCCGCCATGTCGATGTCGTAGCCCTGGGGCTTCATGTCGGTACCGACAGAGCCGAACGGCGGAAAGTCTTGTGGAATCGCTATACGGACTGTCTTACTGGACGTAATGTCTGAGAGTGTGTCGGCGCGGGCCGCTGAAACGGTAGAGTCAGGCTGAGGGGGGCTGCCCGCGGCGGCGAGAATGGCGATGAACTGTCTCTTATGCATAGATTGCTGCTTTCCAGTTTGGCGTTTCGTTAGTGGCAAGCGTGCGGGTGTGACCCGTACGGTCAAATGTCTGCAGTTCGGCAATGTGCGGCCAAGCGAGGCCAAGTGCAGTGAGACAAGGTCTTCCTTCCGCAAATGAACGGTATGAGCTGATACGAAAGCACGGCGTACCCACGATGCGACGGCCAGAAATGCCGCAGCTCTGCAAATCATCGCAGTTTCCCTTTGGCGCGCCCATATTTTCGAAATAAACATCTCTCGCTCAGCTTCGTCGTTCTGGTGGAACGAAGCGATGGTCGTCATAAGTGGAGAGATAGCCAGTATGTATCGGCACCGCCAATCTGCGAGCCTTGAAATAGGCAAAAGCCTCAGCAAGATTGCCGCTAGCAGTTTCAAGTTCGATCCATTTGCGAAAATGGCCAGGCTGGCCGACGGACTCGAGCCGATCGAGTTTGCCTAACATTTCCCCGCTCAGTTCGTAGAGTTCGCCGCTGACGATCGATCCGGTTCCAGGTTCATCAAACATCATGGGCGCAAACCACTGACCCGCGATCACCATTGGATAAGCCTTTTTCGTCTGAGCGCGGCCACAATAATGCGCATCTGCCAAGCCTCGCTGATGTAGCACAAACCCCTTCTTCAAAGTTCCGAAGGCGAACACACGGACGGTCTCAACCATGATGCTTCAAAACCTCTCGACGAAGATGCTTTCGCTTCACTTCGTAATAGATTGGCTAAAAGCGCTCGCGCGTTTCCTCTTCGGGCAGGCCGTCGCCACACATTGCCCACCTCAGTCTACTTTCGACTCCATAGTGTCCCGCCGGCGCGATACGATCCGGATCATCGAGAGTGCCTGCTGTTATGCGTAGGACGTCGTCATCGAAATAATGCAGGAAAAGCGGTGATCCACAGATGGGGCAAAAGCCGCGTTCAGCAATCGGTGACGAGCGATACACCGCCGGTGGCGTGGTCCATTCGATATCGGCAAGGTCCACCTGCACCAGCACCGCAAACGGGCCGCCGGTTGCCCGGCGACACATTGTGCAATGACAGTATCCGGCATAGCGAGGCGCCCGTCGGAAACCGTATCGGCGGCTGCCGCAGAGGCATCCGCCACTCCAGGTTGCTTCAGCGGGAGCCATCGCATTTTCCTCACCTGGTTTTGTAAAAGATTCAAAAGCCGCGGCCCTCATGGCCGATGACAGAGATTTGCTCCCTCTCCGGCTTGCAAAAGCGTTACTCACGAATAAGACGCAGACTTCGTTCGCTTCCCTTTGCCTTCGGAAACCCGGGGCGCATCATACTCCGTCTCCACGTGCCGCTCTTCGGCTCGCCGCCAATGATCGAGACCACCGTCTTCCGGCCGCCCTTCTTCCTCCCAGACCCGATAAGCTCGCTCGCGACGCTTCGCTTCATTATCATCCATTGATCTTTCTCCTAGATATTTGATGCAGATTTCCAGGGCTTGGACGGCAATGTGAGTGTTTTCGCGTTCGATTGGCAGCGGATCAAAGGCCACCAATCGAACTTGCGACGCTTGGCTGTCATCAGCAAATCAAGTTCTATCGATAAGGGACCGAAGCGAAAGAACAGTTCCTCGGCGGTTCCACATTCTCTCCTCAAATGACACTGCGCGGCATCCTTGCGGCGGACATCAGCGGCTGGGCGACTTGGTCCAACAGTTGACCGGCATTCTGCTCCTCGCCAAGAGACAGCGTGAGCAACTGTGCAACTGCGGGCTGACCAAGTTGCAGGGCGAGATTCCGTGCGGTCGTATAGGCCGCGATTTCGTAGTGCTCGACGCGCAACGCGGCACCGATCAAGGCCAGATCCGCAGGGGCGTCCTCTTTCTTCTTACCTTCTGCCATCACCTCTTCACCTTCTTCGACCAGACCGGCCATTCCCTTGCAGGGTTTGGCGCGTGCAGTCGAACCGAGAAGACGGAGACATTCGATCAAGCGATCGACCTGCGTCTCCGTTTCCGCGAGGTGCTGCTCGAGAAGCGTTCGCAGCTGCGAACTGCGAGCAGCTTTCTGCATCTTCGGTAAGGCTTTCAAAAGTTGCTTTTCAGCATGCAGGAGGTCGCGCAACTCATCGACGAGCACGTCCTGAATCGCTTCCGATCCTTCAGAAAGAGCGCTGCGCGCTTTGATAGCTGGACCGTCGCTCTCAGTATTCCTGATGTTCTGGAAGGCTGGGGCCTCGACGAACTCCCAATCTCCGCCCTCGTTCCATGGGCCTCGCGTATCCACTTCCCCGAGATCGCCTTCTCCCGTCGAGTCATTGAAAAACTGATCGACAAGACCGGCAGTCGGCGCGATTTTCCCGACGCTGAGCGGCGGCTTTCCCATACTCTCAAGGGCTAGAGAGAACGCACGCATATGGGTGATTTCTCTTGTCATCAGGAATTGCAGCGCATCCTTGGTTCCCGGGTCGCGGCAAAAATCGATCAGACGCTCGTAGACAATCTTTGCCCGCGCCTCCGCTGCAATATTGCTGCGCAGATCAACATCCAATTCTCCGGTGATCTTGAGATAATCGGCAGTCCACGGGTTTCCCATCGAATTGAAGAGATTTACCCCGCCGCCGCCGGCAATTGCGATCAGCGGGTCGGTCTCGGCTTCTTCTCTGACCGACTTCAGAGGTTTCAAATGCATTCGGGCCAGAGTACCAACGATCTCAAGATGACTGAGCTCCTCGGTTCCAATATCCATGAGGAGGTCTTTCCGACCAGGATCTTCACAGTTCAGACCTTGAATGGAATATTGCATTGCCGCGGCGAGTTCGCCGTTTGCGCCGCCGAATTGCTCAAGCAACATGTTGCCGAATTTCGGGTCAGGCTCGTCGACCCGGACTGTATACATAAGCTTCTTGACATGGTGGTACATGCGACACCCTCCTCGGTGATCG
Source organism: Rhizobium pantanalense (assembly GCF_030182525.1). NCBI lineage: Bacteria > Pseudomonadati > Pseudomonadota > Alphaproteobacteria > Hyphomicrobiales > Rhizobiaceae > Rhizobium > Rhizobium pantanalense. Next base: position 388,535 of record NZ_JAQJCH010000008.1, on the reverse strand, counting down.
CAACTAACTGACCGCATGAAGGAATGTTCCGGGCGCTTTCGAATTAATGGTCTGGCTCGCCGCAGACTCGGACAGGGATGCTGGCGCGGTCGTCCACGACGCACACACGTCGTGCCTCAAGCATCTTTCGCGGCGTTGAGGTCTGAACGCTGTCACGCGCGTGAGGCGTACCTTGAACTGTCCTCCGCCGATCAGTCTCCTGCAGGAACAATGTCGGCATTTCCTGGTTCGAAGCTGCTAACCAATGGAGGACATCATGGCAGACAACGAAATCCGCGACGTCTTTATTGTGGGACTCAGAAATGCCCACGCGATGGAAAATCAGGCTTTGAGCATTATGAAGCCGCAGTTATCACGCATCGAAAACTATCCCGAAGTGGCAGCGAAACTCGAGCAGCATATTCGAGAAACCGAAGGCCAGATCAGACGCATCGAGGAAGTACTCGAGGGGCTGGACGAAGATCATTCGACCTTGAAGGATATGGCCTTGTCGTTTACCGGCGCGATGGCGGCCATGGGCCATACCATGGCGGGAGACGAGATCCTCAAAAATTCCTTCGCCAACTTTGCATTCGAAAATTTCGAAATCGCCGCCTATAAGTCCTTGTTGACTGTCGCCGATGCTGGCGGCTTTAGCGCCGCCACCACAGCTCTGCAGTCCAATCTCGCCGAAGAAGAGACCATGGCAAAGTGGCTTAACGACAATCTGGCCGCCGTCACGCAGAAGTTCCTGATGCTGCGAGAAGGAGGAGCAACCGCCAAGGTCTGACGGACATGAGTGATCGTCCGTGGGGCGATCTCGGAAACGCTAGAACGGACTTGCAGCTGAAGCGGAGCTGGTACGATAACCTTGGCCCAACGGAATCTCGTTAGCATAAAAACGAATGCTCGCGCCAGCTGGCGGCGCGAGCAGATCAGCGCCAGCCTGCTTTGACTGAACGCCGGAACTTGGGCTTGCTCTGGTTCCCTGAGAGGTGTGTCGACTCCACAGATCGCGGGCGCATCTGGTAGTTTTAGGGTGGTGCAAGCGTCAGACGCCAAAGGTGAAAGCGATCTCGCGAAGGCCAGCCGTCACTTGTTTTGGCTTATCAACAACGCGTCGCGCCCAAGGCCTAGTGGAGGTAAGAAGAGCCAAATGAACGATCTAAGATGCAGCCCGGCGGTTGAAACGCGGCTTTGGAAGATCCGAAACCTATTATATCGCGCCGTCCAGGATTCGATGCTGAAGGAGCAGGGAGAAGGGCTCTTGGCGGTCAATTAAGCCTATGACGACATCGCCGCCCTCCTAGACGAGCTTCAGTAGAATATTATCCCTCCGGAACAAAGCTGATCGCGCAACTCGATTTGAGCGGAAGATCGCCGCTGCCCACATGAAGAGTTGGACGACGAGGATTGCGATCACCCTTGTCGCCCTGCCCAAGCTTCGCCTCATGTTTTGCATCATGGCGAGCATCGGCAGAGAGCGACCGTGAGACGTCGGCGCTTTCCTTGAACCTGCCTTTCTTGTCTCGGCGTACCTAGCGTTTATCGGTTCCGGTATACAAGCCGCCGAGTTCATAACAACATATCATTATATAACAACATATCATTATCGAGCTTGAGGTCGCCAAATCGAGCCGCCCACGACGAAGGGAGTGCCTTGTCATGGAATTCACTAAACCGCATCAAAGGCTGCCACGAGAGATTAAGTTCAAGGGGAGGCACCGTATGCGTTCCTCCATCTTTTGACCCGAGAGCCTGGCCAGCAACATTTCACCCGCGCAGCGCCCGAGAGCCGCACTGTCGATACCAATTGTCGTTAGACCGGGCGGAATCTCAGCAGCAATATCACTGTCCCCGAAACCGATGACCGCAAGGCTTTCAGGAACGGAAATACGGCGCCGGCGCGCCTCCATGATGCAGCCGAGCGCCAGAAGGTCATTTCCGCAGAATAATGCTTCTGCGGCCGTGCCTCTTTCGAGAAGTTCCGATAGGCACCGGCGACCATCCGACGGACCAATGACGTCGTCGACCAGCAGTTCCCCGACCACATCAAGTTCCATTTCCCGACAGCCCTCCCGAAAGCCCTTCAGGCGCAATGCGCCACGGCCGCCCTTGCGGCCGACATAGGCGACTTTCTTGTGCCCTCGTTTGGCAAGCGTTGCCGCTGCGAGCTTGCCGGCCTCGGTATTCGAGAAGCCGACCAGCATATCGATCGGATCCCGGGGCAGCGCCCATGTCTCCATGATCGGGATGTCGAGACCACGGAGGATCTCGCGGTTTGCTTGGAGCTCGATGAGCCCGGTAAACATCACGGCAGCGGGTTTCAGCGCTTGCAGCGAGCGGATGGCAGCCGTTTCGCGTTCGTAGGAATAGGAGGTTTGGCCGACAAGAAACAGGTAGCCGGCGGCCTCCAGGACTTCCGCGCAAGAATGCAAGGCAACCGCGAACTGCTCACTGAACATGTTCGATGCAAAAGCGAGCACAACATTGGATCGCCCGCTTTTCAGCGCACGGGCAAACGGATTGATGCGATACCCGGTCTGCTTCACCGCCCGAAGGATGCGCTCGCGTTTCTCCGCGCTCACTTGCTCGGGATTGCGGAGGGCACGCGATACGGTGATCGGCGCGACGTCTCCATCGGCTGAGGTGCTCATGGATAGTTTTTTGCCGTCCTCGTTCCGCAATGCCGCTGGCAATGATCTGCTCGACAGCAATCCAGCGCGCGTGCCTTGCACATTTGGTTCCAAAGTATCGATGGGATATCTTGCAGTGACAGTCACCGGATGGAGGATAATATGTTCAAAGCGGTCTCTGACAGCGCTGCTGCTGCCGATGGAGGATCACTGGCATTGTTTGTGGAACGAGTTGATGGAGAATTGGAACAATTCGTCATCAATCGCTCCTTCGCTTCGCGTGGGACACCCGCCTATAACAAGGTTTCATCGAACCTTCGGTCTCTTTCCGCAGACAATTGCCGGGCAGTCGCTGCCGCTCTTGAACCTCTTTTGGCAGTAACCCCATCGATTCATCCGTTGGCGGATTTCATCGAAACGCTTGAGAGACAGTCCAGAGAAACAATCCAAGACTGAGAATGAAGTGATTGAGGTGACTGTAGATCGGCAGGCACGCCGCGGAGGCAGAGGCAGTGTCCGCGAACCCGAACTATAGAAGTTGTTCAGGTTGGTTGCGGGCGAGAACAGTCCGAAGTCTATGTGATCAGATGTTGGGTGATCAGATGTGGGCTAGGGCCTGTGATTCTGAAGCTTCTGATTTCCAACGTTTATTTTCGCTGAGGCCTAAAGTTGATGAGCAGAGATTTGAGCTCAATTTCACGTACTCGTCTAGCCGCCTCGTCGAGGCTGACCCAATCGATCCGACGCTGGCCTCGCTCCTTGAACTCATTCCGGATCTCTTTCACTTCCACTTGAAACAGGTCAACGACGCATGGCACGACTTTGCCGTCGTCAAGTTCCTTCAGATAGGTATATCGCCCGATCGGCGCCCTTCTCACCTTGCCGCGGACACCAGCTTCCTCCCATGCTTCGATGGCGGCTGCCTCGTGAGGCTCCTTGCCTTTCATCGGCCAGCCTTTCGGCACGATCCAGCGCCCGCTTTCACGCGAGGTAATCACCAGAACTTCGATCTCGTCACCGCCCTCCTTGTAGCGAAAACAAAGCGCGCCATATTGGTTTCTGAACGCACTGGAAAACAGCTGTTCCGGCGTGCGTGCCAGCTGTTGCAGCAGGTGCTTTGATTTGGGGGATGTTGACTTGCCGCTGTCTTTTTTTGATGTCATGTCATTCAACTTATCAGCCTATCCAGCGCCCTATCCTCCTCTAACCGAGCCTCGCCACGCCAGTTCGGCGTGCAATGTTACGGAATGGCCCTCGAGCCTGTCCGATGACCGGCTCTCGCCCAGCCATGTCACAGCCTGTCGTGCGATTGCCGCCACGGGCTGAGCAAAGGTCGTCAAATCATAGGACGACCATGAGGCCTGCTCAATATCGTCGAAGCCAATGACGCAGAGCTGATCCGGGATCGAAAGCGAAAACTGGTGCCGCGCCGCGTCCATGAGGCCGCAGGCCAGCAGATCGGTTGCACAAAACACCGCGTCCGGTCGTTCGCTTCGGGTCAGCAGCCGCTGCGCGACGACCTTGCCAGCCTCGTAGCCGGTCCAGCCATATCGTTCGACGATCACATCAAGTCCATGGGCCTTCGCCGCCGCGATGAAACCGGCCTCACGCGCCATCAAACTCGGCGTGCCGGCTTCCGAGTTCGCGAACGCCAGCCTAGTGCAGCCGGCGCGAACGAACGCGGTCACAACGCGCCCTGCCGCCTCGCGATCGTCGAGATTGATCCGCAAGGGTCCCGGTTGATCGTCGTCTCTGTTGATCAGAACGAGACGCTGGCCGCTTCTCAGGCAGAGCTGCGTGATCGACTTGTCGGGCAGGCCTGAGAGAATGATCGATGCATCCGCCCTATATCGGATCGCCTGCTGAAGCGCGCGATCGACGCTGCCATCGGAGCGGTCGGTATTGACGAGCATGGCGACCTTGCCGACGATCTGCAGCTGCTGTGTCAGCTCGCGCAGCAATGCAGACCGATAAGGTGTCGCCACCTCCGAGACAATCAGACAGACAATGCCGCTTTCATTGCGCATCAGCCCGCGGGCGAGATGATTGACCTGATATCCAAGCTCCTCCGCCGCCCGCAGAACCTTTTGCCGGGTAGCCTCGGAAACGCTCGCCCCTGGCGTGAATGCGCGAGAAACCGCCGAGCGTGAAACACCTGCCCGCCGCGCCACTTCCTCGGCACTGACAAAATCTCGTTGCGACACGTCACCTCTCCTCTTCCAGCGAAACTCCATCACAGTTTGCAATCGCGTGCAATATATCGATCGCGACGGCTTTATGAAACTTTTATGACAGCGGTAGTTGACAGCGTGAGATAACCAATGCAGCATTTGCACACGCTTGCAAAAAGCGTTCGGCGTGGAGGCGCCGCAAAGCAGGAGGACATCATGCGATTGGTCAACATGGCCGCGGCAGCCCTTGCCGCGGGAATTTCGCTTATTGCCTGGTCGGCGCATGCCGCGGGCGATCTGAACGTGATCTGCTCGGCGGATCCGGAAGTCTGCGATCTGATGAAGGGGCTCTTCGAGAAGCAGAGCGATATCAAGGTCAATATGGTTCGACTTTCGGCCGGCGAAACCTACGCCAAGATCCGCGCCGAGGCGCGCAATCCAAAGACGGACATCTGGTGGGCGGGAACCGGCGACCCGCATTTGCAGGCAGCAGCCGAGGGCCTGACGCTGGAATATAAATCACCGCTTTTCGACCAGCTTCAGGATTGGGCGAAGAAGCAGGCCGAAAGCGCCAATTTCCGCACGGTCGGCGTTTATGCGGGAGCGCTTGGCTGGGGCTATAACACGGATATCTTGAAGAAGAAGGGCTTGAAGGAGCCTAAATGCTGGGCCGACCTTCTTGACCCCTCCTACAAGGGCGAGATCCAGATTGCCAATCCGAACTCGTCGGGAACGTCCTACAATACTTTGGCGACACTCGTGCAGATCATGGGCGAGGACAAGGCCTTCGATTATCTTTCGAAGCTCAATGCCAATGTCTCGCAATATACCAAGTCGGGCTCCGCGCCGGTGAAGGCGGCAGCTCGCGGGGAATCGACGATCGGCATCGTTTTCATGCATGACGCGGTTGCACAGACCGTCGAAGGCTTTCCCATCAAGGCGGTCGCACCGTGCGAGGGCACGGGTTATGAGATCGGCTCCATGTCGATCATCAAGGGCGCCAGAAATCTCGACAACGCCAAGAAGTGGTACGACTGGGCACTCAGCGCCGAGGCACAATCGCATATGAAGGATGCCAAGTCCTACCAGCTTCCCTCCAACAAGTCGGCCGAGGTGCCGAAGGAGGCTCCGAAATTCGAGGAGATCAAGCTGATCGACTACGACTTCAAGAAATACGGCGATCCCACGATCCGTAAGGCCCTGCTTGCCCGATGGGACAAGGAAATCGGCGCAAAGGCCAACTGACGGCTTTTTCGATTGCCCTCGCAGGCCGGCTCCTCGTGCATCCGGCCTGCTTCATCTCTGATTTTTGCTGAACGGGATGCGAATCCGACCATGACCAATAGCAAACGCCGGCTGGATGTTGCGCTGATCTTCGGCATTGCCGCCCTGATACTACTCCCATGGTATCGCATAGAGGGCGGCTTCTTCGGCCTTGGCTGGCTGAGCGGCTTTCTCGGCGATCCCTCCACAGCGCCGGGAATCTTGCAAATCGTCAGTTACGGTCGATGGTGGCTCGCGATTGCCGCCGGGCTCCTTATGCTCGGTGGCATCGCGCGCTTCATCTCCAAACCGATGCCGCGCGGTGCGGTGATGGCGCTCGCCGGTGCGTTGGGTTTTGCCTTTTTGTCGCTGCAGGGACTAGCGATCACGTCGTCGGGCTGGAGTTGGTCGATCTGCGAGACCATCTTCGGTGCGCTGGCGGACGGCCAGCCAGCGATGGGTGCCGGTGCCATTATCCTTGGTATCGTCTTCGTCCTGTTCTTTTCCTTCGGCCTTGCCGAACGCGGCGCGATGAAGGGTGATGCCTTCGTCGTCAGCGCAATTACCATGCTGATCGTCCTTGTCGCCATCTTCGTCTTCTATCCCGTCGGCAGCATGTTCGTCGGAGCCTTCCAGTCGTTTGACGGATCCTTCGATCCCAGCGGCTTCACGACGAACATCCAGGACCCGTCGATCTGGAGCCTCAGCTGCATTGTCGGCGGCGACCGCTGCGGCGTCGCCTGGCGCACTCTTTGGCTTGCTATCCTCACGGCAAGCGGGTCGACCTTGCTCGGGCTCTGCTTTGCCCTTGTGGCCACCCGCACCCGCTTTCCGTTCAAGAAGGGACTGAGGCTTCTCACAATCCTGCCGATCATCACGCCGCCCTTCGTGGTCGGTCTCGCGCTGACCCTGCTGTTCGGACGGGCCGGCGTCGTGACACAAGCCGCGGCCTCAATCTTCGGAACGGAACCTAGCCGCTGGCTCTATGGCCTGACGGGTATCTGGATCGCCCAGGTTCTCTCCTTCACGCCGATTTCCTTTCTTGTCCTCATCGGCGTGGTCGAAGGCGTCAGCCCGTCGATGGAAGAGGCTTCTCAAACTTTACGCGCCAATCGCTGGCGCACCTTCTGGCGGGTTTCCCTGCCGCTGATGAAACCGGGCCTCGCAAACGCCTTCCTGATCGGCTTCATCGAAAGCATGGCCGATTTCGGCAATCCGATGGTTCTCGGCGGCAGCCACGGGGTTCTGTCGACGGAGATCTTCTTCAGTGTCGTCGGCGCACAGAACGATCCGTCGCGCGCGGCAGTCCTTGCCATGATCCTGCTCGTCTTCACGCTCAGCGCCTTCCTCGCGCAACGCCTGTGGCTGCAGGGCAAGAGCTTTGCGACGGTGACAGGCAAGGGAGATTCGGGCGCTCATAGCGCCCTGCCCCGCGGCCTCTCCATCGCCGTCCATGCGCTCGTTATCCCCTGGATGATCTTTACCGTCGTCGTCTACGTCATGATCCTCTTCGGCGGCTTTGTCCGCACCTGGGGTCTCGACAACACGCTGACGGTGGAACATTACGTCAAGGCCTTCTCGATCGGCCTGCGCGACGATGGCGGCCTTGCCTGGACCGGCGTTGCCTGGAACTCCTTCTGGACGACGATGGAGATCGCCCTGATCTCCGCACCCTTGACGGCTGCCGTCGGCCTGCTGACGGCCTATCTGATCGTGCGCCAGAAATTCGTCGGTCGCGGCCTGTTCGAATTCGCGCTGATGATGAGCTTTGCCATCCCCGGCACGGTCATCGGCATCAGCTACATCATGGCTTTTAACCTGCCGCCCCTGGAGATGACCGGAACGGCGCTGATTCTCGTTGCCTGCTTCGTCTTTCGTAACATGCCGGTCGGTGTACGCGGTGGCGTTGCCGCCATGAGCCAGCTAGACAAAAGCCTCGATGAGGCATCGCTGACATTGCGGGCCGACAGCCTGCGCACCATTCGGAAGGTGATCCTGCCACTGCTGCGGCCGGCGATCACCGCGGCGCTGGTCTATTCCTTCGTGCGAGCCATCACCTCGATCAGCGCCGTTATCTTCCTCGTCAGCGCCCAGTACAACATGTCCACGGCCTATATCGTCGGCCTCGTCGAAAACGGCGAGTATGGCGTCGCAATCGCTTATTCCTCCGCCCTCATCGTCGTCATGATATCAGTCATTGCCGGGTTCCAGCTGCTCGTCGGAGAAAGGCGGCTGCGGCGCGTAAACCGTGTCGCAATAACACCACCGCCGACCGCGCCCGCATCCCTTGCTCAGGAGAAAACCGCATGAATCCGAAGGCTCCCGGTTCCGTCGTCTTCGAGAATGTTCGAAAAACCTTCGGCGCGTTCACGGCCATTCCCGATCTCTCGCTCACCATCGAGCCCGGTACGCTCGTCACCCTGCTCGGCCCTTCCGGCTGCGGCAAGACGACGACGCTTCGCATGCTGGCGGGGCTGGAGCACCCCTCCTCCGGCCGCATTCTGATTGGCGGCAAGGATGTCACCATGCTTCCGGCCAACGAGCGTGACGTCTCGATGGTTTTCCAGAGCTATGCCTTGTTTCCGCATATGACGGCGCTCGACAATGTCGCCTATGGACTGGAATCCTCAGGCATGAAACGCAAGGCAGCGCGCGAGAAGGCGGAGGATGCGCTTGGCCTTGTCGGCCTTGCCGGCATGGGCTCGCGCCTTCCGGCCGAACTCTCCGGTGGCCAGCAGCAGCGTGTCGCCGTGGCGCGTGCGCTCGTCGTCGAACCTCAGGTGCTGCTTCTCGACGAGCCGCTTTCCAATCTTGATGCCCGGTTGCGCCGGCGCGTCCGGACGGATATTCGCGAATTGCAGCAACGGCTTGGCTTTACTGCCGTCTATGTGACCCATGACCAGGACGAAGCACTTGCCGTTTCCGATCGCATCATCGTCATGAAGGATGGCGGTATCGCGCAGCAAGGTGCACCGCGCGAGCTCTACGATGCCCCAGCCTCGGCCTTTATCGCCGATTTCATGGGCGAGGCCAATGTCATGCCGTGCGATGTCGTCGAGACCGACAACGATGGCGTCACGATCGCCATCGCAGGGCTTCGCCACAGGGTCAACAGCCGTTCCGTCAAACATGGCCCCGCGCAGCTCGCCGTGCGGCCGAACGCAATCATTCTGACGCCGGGAACTGCCAACGGCCAGTTCCATGGCCAGATCACTCATTCCGCCTATCTCGGCGATCATGTCGAGTATGAAGTAAAGACCGATCGCGGATCGCTCTTCGTTGTCGATGCCACGGTCGATTCCGCCCTTCCTCCCCACACCGATGTCACGATCGCTTTCAAGGATCGCGGCATTGCCGTCATCGGCGGCTGATTGCCGTCAAACATCAGACGATTAAGGACATAACTGCATGACCTCCGTTCCCCTCGCCGATCTCGAAGCACGTCTCGCCCTTGCCGAGACCATCGCCCGTGAGGCCGGCAAGCTCGCTCTCGACTATTTCAAGCGCCGCGAGACCCTGATCATCGAAACCAAGCGCGACCCGCAGGATCTCGTCTCAATCGCTGACCGCGAGGTCGAAAATCTCATCCGCACCCGCATCCATGAAGCGCACCCGCAAGATAGCATTCTCGGCGAAGAATATGGCCTGGAAACGGGCAGCTCTGGCTACACCTGGGTCGTCGATCCGATCGATGGCACAAGTCCCTTCGTCAGCGGCATGCCCAACTGGTGCGTTTCCATCGCGGTCTTGCATGACGGCATTCCCGTGATCGGCGTCATTTCCGCACCATGCCACGACGAGCTTTACGTCGCCGCGCACGGCAAAGGGGCTACCTTGAACGGCAAGAGCCTCAAGCTGGATGCATCGCGCAATATCCGTAACGCCGTGACTGGCATCGGCGCCAACAACCATGTCTCGCCGGCCTTCGTCGCGAAAATGGTCGAGCAGGTTCTCGAAGCCGGGGGCAATTTCATCCGTAACGGCTCAGGCGCCCTGATGCTCGCCTATGTGGCGGCTGGCCGATTGGTCGGCTACTACGAACCCTATATGCATGCCTGGGATTGCCTGGCCGGCTATTGCCTCGTGAAGGAAGCCGGGGGTTGGTACCATCCCTTCCCGACTGAAGGTGAACGTCTGACCAAGGGGTCGGTGGTTCTGGGCGCCGCTCCGGGCGCGATCGACGATCTCAAAAAGATAGCTGGCTTATGAACTTCACGGTAGACAAGAGCTGAGCAGATATTAGTTTAGATGAACGCGCTTGCAAGTTGACCGTCACATCCGGCGGCAGTGTAGCGCAAAGCGGGTCGGCCGATCGAGGAGGATCGACCAACCCGTTTCACGGAAAGAAGTATAATGGGAGGAAAAATGCCTAATCGCCTCGCGTGGAGCTGCCTTGTAGCGGCTGCAATTTCATTTGCCGGAACATCGCACGCGTTTGCAGTGACCGAGCTGCAATGGTGGCATGCCATGTCGGGCGCCAACAACGAAGTCGTCGAACAACTGGCCAAGGAGTTCAACGAGGGCCAGAAGGACTATAAGATTGTACCCGTGTTCAAGGGCACCTATCCGGAAGCGCTGAATGCCGGTATTGCGGCGTTTCGCGCCAAGCAGGCGCCGGCGATCCTGCAGGTCTTCGACGCCGGCAGCGGCGTGATGATGGGTGCCGAAGGCGCGATCATGCCGGCGGCTGAAGTTCTGAAAAAGGGCGGCTATAAATTCGACAAGTCGCTCTACCTGCCCGGCATCGTTTCCTACTATTCCAAGCCGGACGGCACGATGCTGTCCTTCCCCTATAATTCGTCTTCGCCGATCCTCTATTACAACAAGGATACCTTCAAGAAGGCCGGGCTCGACCCCGAGAACCCGCCGAAAACCTGGCCGGCGGTTTTCGACGCTGCCAAGAAGATCAAGTCGAGCGGGGCATCGGCCTGCGGCTTCACCTCGACTTGGCTCACCTGGATTCAGACCGAGAATTTCGCTGCCTGGAACAATATCAGCTATGGCTCCAACGAAAATGGTCTCGGCGGCACCGACGTCAAGCTGGCGTTCAATACGCCTCTCTTCGTCCAGCATTTCCAGTCGATCGCCGATCTCGCCAAGGACGGCACCTTCCGCTATGGCGGCCGCACGTCGGAGGCAAAGCAGCTCTTTACCTCGGGAGAATGCGGCATTCTGACGGAATCGTCGGGAGGCCTCGGCGACATCATCAAGAGCGGCATGAATTACGGCATCGGCCAATTACCTTACTATGAAGGCGAAGGCCGTCCACAGAATACCATTCCTGGCGGCGCCAGCCTCTGGGTGTTTGCCGGCAAGAGCGACACCGAATACAAGGGCATTGCCGAATTCTTCCATTTCCTGTCACAGACCAAGATCCAGGCACGCCTGCATCAGGTTTCCGGCTATCTGCCGGTAACGACGGCCGCCTATGATGAAACCAAGAAATCCGGCTTCTATGACAAGAATCCCGGCCGCGAAACGCCGATCCTGCAAATGCTCGGCAAGGCTCCCACAGCCAACTCCAAAGGTGTGCGTCTCGTCAACCTGCCGCAGGTGCGCGACATCATGAACGAGGAGTTCGAGGCTATGCTGGCCGGCAAGGAAGATGCCAAGACGGCCCTCGACAAGGCCGTCCAGCGTGGCGATGCCGCAATCCAGCAAGCCATTGGCAATTGATGGGCTGATGCGATTGACCCGCAGCCGACAAGGCTGCGGGCCGTTTTCTCGTCCTAGGAGATCGCCGTGCAGCGCGTTGTCTTTCCCAACAAGGTCCTACCCTATTTCCTCGTCGCGCCACAAATCATCCTGACGGTCGTGTTCTTCTTCTGGCCGGCAAGCCAAGCGCTTTATCAATCGACGCAGCGCGAAGACCCTTTCGGGCTGAAGAGCGGCTTCGTAGGGCTTGCGAATTTTCGCACCATCTTATCCGACGAGACCTACCTGCATTCCCTCCAGGTGACGGTGATCTTCAGTATCGCGACGGCACTGCTGTCGATGATCGTCGCGCTCGCGCTTGCAACCGCCGCCGACAAGGTGGTGCGCGGGCAGACGCTCTATCGAACGCTGCTGATCTGGCCCTATGCGGTTGCACCCGCCGTCGCCGGCATGCTCTGGCTCTTCATGTTCAATCCGGCCATGGGTACCTTGGCCTACATCCTGCGCCGCAACGGATTTGCCTGGGACCCCCTGCTAAACGGCAATCAGGCCATGGTGCTTGTCATCATCGCCGCCGCCTGGAAGCAGATCAGCTACAATTTCCTGTTCTTCGTTGCCGGGCTGCAGGCAATCCCAAAATCATTGCTGGAAGCCGCATCCATCGATGGCGCCCGCGGCAACCGGCGCTTCTGGACGATCGTCTTTCCCCTGCTTGCGCCGACGACATTCTTTCTCCTGGTGGTCAACACGGTCTACGCCTTCTTCGACACCTTCGGCATCATCCATGCCGTCACCGGCGGCGGCCCGGCGAAGGCGACGGAGACTCTCGTCTACAAGGTCTACAATGACGGCTTCGTCAATCTCAACCTTGGCTCGTCTGCGGCTCAGTCCGTCATCCTGATGGTGATTGTCATTGCGCTGACGGCATTCCAATTCCGCTTCGTCGAGAAGCGTGTGCATTATGCGTGAGGCTTGCCGATGATCGAAAAGCGTCCCGTCGCCAATCTCATCGGCCATCTGATGCTGATCATCGGCATCATCATCGTCGCCTTCCCGATCTATTACACTTTCGTTGCCTCGACCATGACGTCAGCCGAGATTTTGCGGCCGCCGATCTCGCTGTTGCCCGGCGGCCATTTCGCCGAGAACTATGGCGAGGCGCTGAACGGCGGTGTCGAACGCGTGGTCGGCGTCAGCCTTGAACGGATGCTCTGGAATACGTTTGTTGTCGCTGTCGTCATCGCCGCCGGCAAGATCGCAATCTCCTTTCTCTCAGCCTTCGCCATTGTCTTCTTCCGCTTTCCGCTGCGGATGGTGTTTTTCTGGATGATCTTCGTCACGTTGATGCTGCCGGTGGAGGTGCGCATCCTGCCGACCTACAAGGTCATCGTGGATCTCGGCATGATCGACACCTATGCGGGCCTGACCTTACCGCTGATGGCATCAGCGACCGCGACATTCCTGTTCCGGCAGTTCTTCCTGACGGTGCCGGGTGAACTCCTTGAAGCCGCCCGCATCGACAATGCCGGCCCATTCCGCTTCATGCGCGATATCCTGTTGCCGCTGTCGAAGACCAATATCGCAGCCCTTTTCGTGATCCTCTTCATCTATGGCTGGACGCAATATTTGTGGCCGCTCCTGGTCACCAATGACGCGAAGATGTCGACGATCATCATCGGGCTCCGGAAGATGGTGGATTTCGCCGATGCGGCGACACCGTGGAATTTTGTGATGGTCACGGCGATCCTGGCGATCATTCCGCCCATCCTCGTCGTGGTACTGATGCAGCGCTGGTTCGTCAAAGGTCTGGTGGAGACGGAGAAATAATGGCCGGGATCACTCTCAAGGATGTCCGTAAAAGCTACGGCGGCATCGACGCAATCAAGGGCGTGTCGCTCGATATCGCCGATGGCGAACTTGTCGTCCTGGTCGGACCTTCCGGCTGCGGCAAGTCCACGCTCCTGCGCATGATCGCGGGCCTTGAAGCCATCACGTCAGGCGAAATCAATATTGGCGGCCGTATCGTCAATCGCCTGGAACCCTCGGAGCGCGACATCGCGATGGTCTTTCAGAACTATGCGCTTTATCCGCACATGACCGTGCGTCAGAATCTGGCATATGGCCTGAAGAACAGGAAGGTCCCGGCAGCCGAAATAAACCAGCGCATCCAATCAGCGGCACGATCGCTTGAAATCGAACCCTTCCTCGAGCGCAGGCCACGTCAACTCTCCGGTGGTCAGCGGCAACGCGTAGCAATGGGTCGTGCCATCGTGCGCGAGCCGGCAGCGTTCCTGTTCGACGAGCCGCTTTCCAATCTCGATGCCAAGCTGCGAGTGCAAATGCGTGTCGAGATCAGACGGCTGCAACGATCTCTCGCGACCACGAGCGTCTATGTCACCCATGACCAGATGGAGGCCATGACGCTGGCCGATCGCCTGGTCGTCTTGAATAGCGGGCGGATCGAACAGGTCGGCACACCCATCGAGCTCTATGAACGACCCGCCACGACCTTCGTTGCGACCTTCATAGGCTCGCCTTCGATGAATCTTCTGAAACCTACCGAAAGCAGCACAATTGCGCTTTCGTCTGACAGCCGCCTTGGCGGCGCTGACATGACGATCGGCATCCGGCCCGAGGATCTTCACCTTGCCGGCGGCGCGAGCGATGCGGCTTTCAGCGCGAAAGTGCGTGTCCAGGCGGTGGAGCTCGTCGGGGCGGAGAGCTATGTCTACGGTACCCTGGCGGACGGCCAAACCATCGTCTTTCGAGTTTCAGGGCGGTCCCGGATCGCAATGGACACCGAATGCATGGTTACCGCTTCAGCCGGGAGCCTGCATTTCTTCGACGGTCACGGAAACAGATTAGACCCCGTATAACAGTTCAAATGTTGTGATGACGCTGTCAGAGAGCGTCGTTTTGCGGATGTCTCGGCTTTCCATGTCAGGCTTCGTCATTTATGACGGATTTATGACAACGCCTGTTTGGAGTGCGGAAAGTGAACTGGTTTCGTAGACTGATGCCGAGAGAAGACCGTTTTTTTGATCTTTTCTCTCGACATTCGCGCACGATCGTCAGCGCGGCGGAAGCTCTGAACGAATTGCTGGCCGGCAAAGACACGGAGCAGCACTGCCAGCGCATCGTAGAGCTCGAGAATGAGGCCGATGACATAACGCGCGAAGTTTTGCTTGCCACTCGGCGCAGTTTCATCACGCCCTTTGACCGTGGCGACATCAAGGATCTTATCATGTCAATGGACGATGCGATCGACATGATGCACAAGACGGTCAAGACGATCCGGCTATTCGAACAGGACAGTTTTGATCCCGGTATGCAGGAAATGGGCAAAGCGATCGTCGAGGCTGCGAAACTGGTAGCCGAGGCAATCCCTCTCCTTGATCGCATGAGTGCAAACTCTTCGCGCCTCAGCGCACTCACCGAAGAGGTCGTAAAGGTCGAGGGTCGCTCCGATGAGCTACATGATCAAGGTCTAAAAGATCTCTTTCGCCGGTATGGCGGCACCAACCCAATGGCCTACATCATCGGCAGCGAGATCTTTGGCGAACTGGAGAAGGTCGTCGATCGTTTCGAGGATGTCGCCAATGAAATCAGCGGCATCGTAATCGAGAACGTCTGATGGAGGCCACTCTCGCTTTCCCATTGCTGGTGGGCCTCATCGCAGTGGCATTGTTCTTCGATTTTTTGAATGGGCTGCACGATGCCGCCAATTCAATTGCCACTATCGTCTCGACAAGGGTCCTGCGACCGCAATATGCCGTGTTATGGGCCGCATTCTTCAATTTCATCGCTTTCCTGTTTTTCGGGCTCCACGTCGCCGAAACCCTCGGCACCGGCATTATCGATCCTAACATCGTCACGCCACAGGTCATCTTTGCCGCCCTGATGGGGGCGATCATATGGAATATCGTAACCTGGGTACTCGGCATTCCATCAAGCTCGTCGCATGCTCTGGTCGGTGGCCTCGTCGGTGCCGGCGTGGCGAAGATAGGCATGGATGCCATTGTTTGGTCCGGCCTGCTGAAGACGGCGGGCGCCATCGTCATGTCGCCACTGCTTGGCTTCGTACTCGCGCTCTTCCTCGTGCTATGCGTGACATGGATATTCGTTCGCCAGACGCCCTTCGCCGTCGACAGTACCTTCCGCGTCCTGCAATTCGTCTCCGCTTCCCTCTATTCCCTCGGCCATGGCGGAAACGACGCCCAGAAGACGATGGGTATCATCGCCGTGCTGCTCTACTCCCAAGGTCATACAGGAGCGGAGTTCCATGTCCCCCTATGGGTCGTGTTATCCTGTCAGTCCGCGATGGCGCTGGGGACACTGTTTGGCGGCTGGCGGATCGTGCACACGATGGGCTCGAAGATCACCAGGCTCAATCCAATGCAGGGCTTTTGCGCTGAGACCGGTGGCGCCTTGACCTTGTTTGCCGCGACATGGCTTGGCATCCCGGTCTCGACGACCCATACGATCACGGGCGCAATCGTCGGTGTCGGCGCCGCACGACGGATCTCGGCGGTTCGATGGGGATTGGCGAGCAATATCGTCGTCGCGTGGATAATAACGCTGCCCGCGGCAGCTGCTATCTCGGCAATAGCCTACTGGATCACGAACTGGGTGGCATAGACCCGCTGGAGCGTTTCTGCATTTCTCCGAATCGCGAAAACGCTCTATCCTTTTATTCTCTCGCAATTCCGGACGGAAAACCGCTTCGCACTTTTCCTGGAATTGCTCTAAGCCCTACTGCGCAACTGCGAGGTTCAGTCCCCTTCCCCGCCGGCATCGCCCTTCTGCTTGTTTTTCTCGGAAGACGGCTTTTCTCCCTTTTTCATGACAGGCGGAATGGCCGGCCCTTTCATCGCACCGGTCGCGCCCTCCGTTTCCTCATATTTCCCTGGTCGCGAGCGAGGGAGATCTGTCGTCTCTTCGTGCTTCTGCTTCTTCATGACAGCCCTTTCCCACGTGATCATCTGCCGGACGGAACTATTCCGCATTGAGATGGTTCCCGAGCATCGCCTGGATGATCGAAAGGGTTGGCATTCCGGATCTCGAATAATCTCAGAGGCTGCAAAGGGATCGAACGACGTCGACAAGACGTTTCATGTCGGTGGGTTTTCCAAGATTGGTCACCTTGGCGAAAACATCATGCCGGGCAAGTTCCGCGGCATCGCTCGCACTGGCGAGGACGAACGGAACATTCCATGCCTTGAGAAGGACGGCGACAGGCGTAACCTTCTCACTACCGAGAGTGACATCCAGAACAGCAGCATCCGGACGCTGGCTCCTCAGCAAGTCGAGGGCTTGCCTGACCGAGCTCGCCGGGCCCAGGACTTCAAATCCGCTTCTGGTCAACACGCTCTCCAGCTCCATTGCGATAAAGAACTCGTCTTCAACCACAAGAACGATCCTAGGTGGAGCTTCGCCAATTTCAGGTTCGGTCATAAGCGTTTCCAAGGAAGCTTGATGATGGCAGCCAAACCTTTTGGATCGAAGTTAAGTTCCACCGTTCCGCCAAGATGTCGGCAAGTGCCTTCGATCAGCTCGGTACCGTATCCTCTTCGCTTCGGCGGCACGATCGCGGGACCGCCCGTTTCGCGCCATCGGCATACGAAATAAGAGCGGTTCTCCGGCCCTTCCTCCAGTGACCATTCGACATGCAATGCACCCTCCGGGACGGATAGCGCGCCGTACTTCAACGCATTCGTTGCCAACTCGTGGAACATCATGCTGACTGGCACGATCTCCGAGCCCCGAATCTGCACTATTGGCCCCTGGCAATGGAGACGATCCATTCCAGGTTCGCTGACCGATTGCCTCAGCAGGGTTTCAAAATCGGTCGTTTCGTTGATGGCCGCGATCTCCTGGGCATGAAGAGTGACCTCGAGGCGCCCCAGGAAACGATCGCGGTAGTCAACGCCCGTCAGATCTTCCGCATCCATCTGCATCGCTAGTGATCGCACGACCGCGAAAAGATTCTTCATCCGATGGCGCGTTTCCGAAATGATGAAATCCTTCTCGGCGTCGTGCCTATGCCTTTCCGTCACATCGTCGAAGAGGACAAGGATGTTGGTGCTATTGTCATCTGGGTGCACAAGACGGCGTGCATCAACGAGGAACGTACGCTGGCCGATAGCTGGAAAATTATGCGTAACTTCGTACCCGATGACAGCGGCTGCTTTTGGGATAACCCCGGCGATCAGCTGCCGGAGCTCGGTAATATCCCACTGACCGTTGCCGAGATCAAAGAAACTCTCCCCCAGAATATCGTCTCGCTCGACCTTGAATGTTTTCAGGAAAGCATTGTTTGCGGTTGCGACGCACAAGTTCTGATCAAGAACAACGATCGGCTGTGTCATGGTATCGACCACCCCCTGCGCCTGGACATGTCCGGTTCGCAAAAGGCGATATAGATCTTCCAGCATCATTCCCGTTCCTTCACCAGATGCACCCGACATGTGTCACAGGTTTTCTGTTAAAAGTAATGGCCGCCTGAGCACTGGCAAGACCGGCAACGGTGGCAATCGACCTGCGACCGCGCGGTTTCAGTCGCCAGCAGATGGAGGCATAGCAAGTGCTGCGGCGCACTGAGTGAAGGATTGGGATGGAAAGCATCGCATCTTTCGAACGGCTGGCATTGGCCATCGGTGCCTCGTGGGTGTGGAGTTCGCTAACGGGGCGCAATAAAGGTGGCGGAAAGCGAGGCGCCGGAATCCGCACCTTCATGGCAGCGGCAGGCTGCGTCGCGCTTTCGGCAATTTTTGCCAGTCGCGAGATACTGCACGGGTTCGGGCGAGCGCTGAGTTGGAATGAGTTGATCGCCGCGTTCAGTTCAAAAGGCTCGAAGAGTCCTCAATTCGCTCAGCCAGACACAAGTGCGCTTCAGCGTGGATTCCACTCTCAACTTTGCGAGTGTGCGCCGCCAGGCCTGGAAATTTCAGCCAGAGCTGGACCGGCTGCGCCATTCTCTACCGACTCGGCCAGATCGCCGATAGAAACGATACCGACAAGCCTCTTTTCCTTACTCAGCACGGGAAGCCTGCGCAGTTGGATGTCGCCGAGATTTTCCAAAACGGCTTCCACGTCATCATTTTCGAAGCAGTATTTAACTTCTTCCGACATGACGTCGGCGATCTTGGTTTCCGGGCCTTTCCCGAGTGCGACGCCGCGCACCGCTATATCACGGTCCGTGATCATTCCGATCAAGCGATCGTTATCACCGACCGGTAGGACGCCGATATCCATCTCCGCCATTACGGTCGCAGCCTCGCGGATTGATTGTGATGGGTTTGCTAGGCGGACGTCACGCGTCATTACAGCATTGATTTGCATGATAGGATCCTCCTTTGATAGTCGCGGCATTCGAACCGACGGGGCAAACCATTGTTCCGGACGCCTGGAACAAATCGGCCCAATCTTGGTATCGCTCCAGATTTTCTGTTGGGCGAGCTGTGCAAATGCTCCCTTGAACACGTTTCTCAATGGAGGCGAGGGCGGGAACCTGTTCATCCGAGCGGAGTTCGGGTCCGATAGCGACGGATCAATCGCAGCAAAGGAGTGTGGCGGAGGCAGCGAGATAATCAATCATATCCCAGCCTTCCCGGTCTGTCCGCTGTCACGCCGCTGCATCGCATTGAGAATTGTTACAATTGCGCTCAAGTGTACGAGACCGCGCCAATGCCAGCGAAGGTTGCGCAGCGGACTGTGTGGGTGCACTACCCTTAGCGCACTGACATTCGAGAACGCTCGGAAGCGCGACTTGCTCAGAACGGGATATGCTCCGTCCCGGACTCCAAGCGGCGGCAGGCTTTTAGCGACACGAAACCATATTTGCGGCAGTGCCGCTCTCGGCGCGGTTCTTCGGGCGACGCGAGATCGACTATCCGTCGAATCCGCCGCCCATCTGGCCGCTCAATTGCCTCTGCTTGTGCCAGGCACGTTTTACGACCAGTTCGTTCCGACGAGACTCACGTCATCGGGACGGTCACAAACCGCTTTTCTGGACCAGATAGGAAAAGAGTTATCGGCATCACGTCCCGTCGACGTGAAAGAGGCGACTCGAACGGTTTTCCGAGCCCTGAACCATTATCTGGACCCGGGCGAGGCGGAAAAAGCCCGGCAGGAGCTGCCTGCCGGCATAAGGGAACTGTGGCCCGATCCGGGTACCCGCCAATAGAAACAAATACGTCTTGGCGCGACAAAGCGCCTTCGTTGACATTAGCCAATCAGGTTATCAATGCGGATCGGAAGTTTGCGGATACGCTTGCCGGTGGCATGGTAGACCGCACTGGCGATCGCGGCCGCCGTTCCGACGTTGCCGAGTTCGCCAAGCCCCTTGACGCCCGCCGGGTTGACGTCCCGATCGGTCTCCGACACAAGGATGACTTTTACGTCCTGGATGTCTGCATTCACCGGCACGAGGTAGTCTTGCAGATCTCGATTGACGACGCGGGCATCGCGCCGGTCGAATTCGGTCGCTTCGTGAAGGGCCGACGAAATTCCCCAGATCATCCCGCCCATGAGCTGGCTGCGAGCCGTCCGGGTATTCATGATGCGGCCAGCGCCAAAGGCGCCGACGATCCGAGGGACGCGGATTTCCCGGGTTCTCCGGTGAACGCGGACCTCGACGAATTCAGCACCGAAGGCATATTTCACCTTCTTGCCCTGATCGCCGCTCACCATTTCCAACTTGCCCTTGTAAAGGTTGGAAACGGCTCCCGCGGAAGCAGCGTCAGGACGAAATTCGCTATATTGCTCGATGACGCCGGCTCCCAACTGCTTGAAAGCGTCCTTGAGGTCCTGCGAGCTCTCGGCGATGACGAGCTTACCCTCTCGCAGCATGATCGAGTTCGGATCGCGGCCGGCGAGTGGCCCGTCATTTGATGTCACCGCCGCATGGGCGAGCTTTTCGCGGATTTCTCCGCAAGCTTTGATGATCGCCGAAGAGACGCTAGCCGTCGTATTGGAGCCGCCGGCAACGGGCGCCGGCGGAAGCCGCGTATCGCCCATCTCGACCTCGACGGCGCTTACGTCGAGCCCCAATTGTTCCGCCGCAAGCTGGGCGGCAATCGTGCGCACCCCGGTGCCGATCTCATGGGAGGCGGTCTGGACCCGTGCCCGCCCATCGTCGGTCAGGGTGACGCGGACTGCGCAAGGCGCGATATTGGTCGGATAGATCGCCGTCGCGCAGCCCACGCCGACCAGCCAGTCACCATCCCGCATACTGCCTACATCCGGATTACGCTTCGACCAGCCAAATTCGCGGGCCGCCTCATCGTAGCATTCCATCAGCGAGCGGCTGGAGAAGGGCCGGCCTTCGATCGGCTCCTTCACGGCATCGTTGACGCGCCTGAACTCTACCGGATCCATGTTAAGAGCAACCGCCATCTCGTCCATCGCGCTTTCCAGTGCATAGACATAGGGGGTTTCCGGCGGGGAACGCATATAGCTCGGCGTCGGCCTGTCCGCCTTGACCAGAAAAACCTTGGTCAGTACCGATCCATAATCATACATGAGGCCGGTCGTCTTCGTTCCGCCGACCACATAAGGATCCGGACGAGACGTCACCTCCCAGCCCTCATGCCTGAGAGCGGCAATCTTGCCGGCACGCGTCGCACCGATCTGGATAAGGTGGCGCGTTTCGGCACGATAGGTCTGTGTGGTGAACGCTTGCGGCCGGGTCACGACACACCGCACCGGCCTGCCAAGCCTGCGTGCGGCAAACGCGACGATAGCCGTTCGCGGCGTGATCGGCCCTTTCGATCCGAAGGCACCCCCGATATAGGGACTGACCACCCTTACTTGATCAGGTTTGATCTTCAGCTGCCGCGCGATCTCGACTTTCCAGCCGTAGACATTCTGGCTCGGTTCATGAACGACGAGTTCATCCCCTCGCCAATAAGCAGTCGTGGAGAACAGTTCGATCGGATTGTGATGCTGCGTCGGCATCTCGTATTCGCCGTCGATCTTGACGTCAGCGCCAGCGAAAGCGGCGTTGAAATCGCCCGCCTTGACGTCTTCCTTGAACTGCTTGCTCACCTCTGCCGCAGCCACGGTTTCCGTGCCCCCCGACTCGAAGCTCGTGCTCGGCTTCTCCGCCTCGTAGTCTGCGGTGATGCGCATGGCGCCTTCGCGGGCAGCCTCGATGGTTTCGGCCACAACCAGCGCAATGATCTGGCCGTCATACCAGATCTTCGTATCGTGGAGAGGTCCGATGGACGTCGATCCCGACGCCCCGAATTCGGGAGCTTCCAGCTCACCTTGGATGATCTCATGGGTAATGATGTCAATTACACCTGGCACGGCCCGAGCCCTGGCCAGATGCAGCGCCGTCAAATGGCCGCGCGCGACAGTACTTGTCACCAACATCGCATGAGCGAGATTATTGACCGGAATATCAGCGGGGTAGGATGCCTTTCCAGTGACCTTCAAGCGAGCGTCGATCCGCGGCAGGGGCTCGCCCATATTTTCCTTCGCAGGAGGTGCGGCCTCGTTCATAGTCATATCCTCATCTCGCGGGCTTCAAGCAAGGCCCGCACCAATGTCTGTTTTCCAAGTTCGATCTTGAAGGCGTTGTGCTGGCGTGGACGCGCGTCCGCAAAAGCAGCCTGCGCCGCCATTGCGGCGTTCTCCTCCGTGAGCGGCTTGTTCCGGAGCACCTCCTCGGCCGCCGTGGCACGCCATGGGACCGTCGCCAGGCCGCCAAGACCGATGCGCGCATCGCGAACGATGTCGCCATCGAGGTCGATTGCGACGGCCGTGGAAGCCAGGGCGAAAGCATAGGACTGGCGGTCGCGTATCTTGAGGTATCGGGATCGAGCGACCCAGGCCGGGACATTCATGACGATCGCGGTAACGATCTCGCCCGGCCGCAGTGTCGTTTCGACATCCGGCCGATCGTCCGGCTGGCGATGCAGTTCTGCAAAGCGGATACGCCGTTTGCCGGATTGCCCTGATATGTCGACGGAGGCATCGAGAGCAATCAGCGCCTGGGCAAAGTCTCCGTGATAGGTGGCTATACAGGAGTCGCTGGTTCCGAGCACCGCATGCTGGCGATTGAACCCTTCAATGGCCGCGCAGCCGGAGCCGGGATTGCGCTTGTTGCAAGGCCATGAAATCTCGCGGAAATATTCGCAGCGGGTCCGCTGCAGCACATTGCCGCCAAGGCTTGCCATGTTGCGGATCTGCCGGCTCGCCGCGAGCTTCAGGCTTTCGGCAAGCATGGGGCACCTTCGGTTGATTTCCGGATGGTCCTCGACCTCGCTCATGCGGACCAGAGCCCCGAGACGAATGTCGGGATCACCGATCTCGATCGTCTTCAATGATCGATCCTCGATGCAGTTGATATCCACCAGATGCGACGGTCGATTGACACCGAGCCGCATGTAATCGGACATGTTCGTGCCGCCGGCGATGAACTGCGACGGTGCAGCGGTTGGAGGAATTTCCTTTGCTTCGTCCGCCTCTGCGATGGCGCTGCCGACATCACGAACACTTTGATAGCTGAAAGGTAGCATCATAGCTTCTCCATCTCGTCGCGGGCTTGTTTCACGGCAGCGAGGATGTTGGGGTAAGCGGCGCATCGACAGATATTGCCGCTCATATATTCGCGAATGTCGGCGTCATTGCTGGCATGTCCCTCGTGCACGCAGGCAACTGCGGATAGGATCTGACCAGGGGTGCAGTAACCGCATTGGAAGGCATCGTGGTCGATAAACGCCTGCTGCATCGGATGCAGATGTCCATCGGCCGACGAAAGACCTTCGATCGTGGTGATCTTGCGCCCGTCATTCATCGCCGCGAAACTCATGCAGGACAACGTCCGCTTTCCATCGGTGAGCACCGTGCACGCTCCACATTGCCCGTGGTCGCAGCCCTTCTTTGTACCCGTCAGGCCCGCATGGTCACGAAGGAGATCCAGAAGCGACGTGCGCGGGTCAACGCTGAACTGATAGGATTGGCCATTGATTTTCATCTTTACCGGGACCGCGGACTGCGTCGACACTGCCGCGAGCTGCGCTTTTTGCTCTTTCGAGGCAGCACCGACTGAAATTGCCGTTGCAGACGTGATTGTCCCCGCCAAGAGTGTGCGCCTCGTAACCCCCGAGGCTGAGACTTCTTCTGGATTAGACATCCAATACCCTTTCCGATGGCGATTTCAGCAGGAGGACCACACGGTCCGAAAGACCGCCGTGAGCACGTCTAACCATGAATTCGCCACAGGGTTCCCGGCGACTTCGCCACGAGATTGTCTCGCTCAGTCAATCACCTTGTTCTCAGGGTCGACGATACCGTCGACCTTCCGGTGGATATTGGCCAAAGACGCCGCCCAATCCCGGAGATCGGCGATGACGAGATCCGGCACTTCCATGCTGGCGAAATGCCCGCCGCGATCGTGTTCTCGCCAATGAACGACGTCGTAACCCTTTTCGACCCAGCTCCGCGGCGGCCGCGGATGACGCGGATCGGGGAAGCTCGCGAACCCTGCCGGAACGGGGACCCGACATCCTTCCGGCAGGCGTCGTGTACCCTCTGATTCTGCACCGGCATACATCCAGGTCGCCGATCCGAAGCTATCGGTCATGACGGTCAGCATGAGGTTAGTGATGAGGGTATCGAGGCTGAAGGCCTCATCGATCGCACGTCCACGCAGATCCGCCCAGTCATGGAAGCGCTCGAGAATCCAGGCCGCCTGCGCGACGGGATTACCCGCCGCCAGAAAGGCGAGCGACTGCGGCCGCGTCGCGTGGAGGCGGCTGTATGCACCGAGCCGGTTTTCGGCCGCTTCGAATGCCTCAAGATAGGCGCGTTCCGCATCGGTCGTCGGCGCCGCCGCGGGTTGTGCGCCGGGATAGTCGATGTGGATGCCGCGTACGTCTTTGCGGTGATCCAGAGCGAGCCAGGCGGCGATGACGACACCCCAGTCGGTCCCCGCCACCAGATAATCTTGATAGCCAAGCGCGTCGCGCATCAAGCGCGCAAGCCACCCGGCGGTGGCACGCGGGCCGACTGGCGCGGCCGGCTTATCCGAATAGCCGTAGCCGGGCAGCGAAGGGATGACGACGTCGAATGCATCCATCGGCGCGCCGCCGAAGCGTGACGGAAAAGCCAGTGCGTCGATGAGCGGCCAGAACTGGTAGACCGAACCCGGCCAGCCATGGATCAGCAGGAGCGGACGCCGCCCCTGCGCCTCGCCGCATACATGAACGACGTGCAGCCGCATCCCCGGCGCGACTTCGGCGAGCAGCTGCGGATAGCGGTTGAGTGTGCCCTCGCCGGCTTCGATATCATAGCTGTCTGCCCAATGAATGCAAAAACGGCGCAGAAAATCGGGATCACAGCCGTAACGCCACCCGCTGTCCGCAGCGTTGTACGGCCATTCAAAGCCGCGAATGCGCGACCGCAACAACGCGAGCGCGGAGGCATCCCAGCGTATATGAAAGTCATTGTCCGACATCTACAGGAAACACTCAGCGGCCTTTGAAGTTCCGCATGAGGGACCCTCAAGACAAGTCGGGATGCAGGCGGGTAAGCATTCGGGATCTCGCCCGACGATGTGCGAACGCGTCAAACGTCACCGATGTTGTGATCGCCGGCGCTCTGCTGACGAAATGGAAACTCCTCGATCGATGCCAACATATCGTTCTTCTTTAGGAACCGCTCGAAATTCTTCCTCACGGCACTCAATGGAAATTGACCGACTACCGCATCTCTGCAGGCCCGCAGCATGACGACATGCGCGGCGCCGCGTTTCTTCTCCGGCCATTCCTCAAGGAAATCGACAATGTCGTCGAGGCAGCATATTTCCTGAATGAAGTGCTTCCTTCTCACGAAAAGAGGGCGGTCAAACACGTGGCTTGTCATTGCTTCCTCCTTTAATCTCGCATGCTGATGTCCGAGAAATTTAGAAAGCGCATTTTTCCCTGCAAGAGGTGAAGCTCACGGCGAGCTTGGCTAGGACACGATCAATGTCGCGAAGCATCGCCTATTCACCGAAGGGATAGGTTTCCGGCATGCCGCGATGGTGCTCGATCCCAAGCGGCTCCACTGCCTGGGTTTCATCGAACCAGACATAGGCATCGAACTGCTCAGGAAGGATCGCCTGGCTATAATGGCTCCACAGTTCGGTGTCGGGCCGATAGATGACGCCGATGAAGCGCTCCAGTCGTGGCTCGGAAAGGCGGCGCCGGAGTGACTCGTGCTTGCCAGGCGACAGGTCGAGCAGGAAGCTGTCCCCTCCCGCATCATGACACATCCGCTCGTAGCTGTCGGGTCGGGAGGGATTCACACGCATGACTTCCATGTCTCCATCCCAGTCATGCGCGGCGGCCACTGTGCCAGTATGGGTGCCGAAACCGATGAGAGCCGCCTCGCCTCCGAAAGCCTCTCGGCAAAGCTGGCCGATATTAAGCTCATCACGCGTTGCACCCATATCGGTAAAGCGTGCGTCACCGATATGACTGTTATGCGCCCAGACGATCGCCTTGGCATCCGGTCCCTTGGCGTCAAGCAGGCGTTGCAGCGTTTCGAACATATGGGTGTCTCGCAGATTCCAGCTTTCCGCTCCGCCATAATACATGATGCGGTAGTAGCGCTCCGCGGAGGCGATCAGCCGGGCATTCTGGGCAGCGTCGAGGAAAGCGTCGCCGTCGTGCCTGGCATAATCCAGCCGCCTACGTAAGAGATCCCGGCATTGGTCGATCACCGCCTGCTCACATTCCGCATAACCGCGACTGAGCGCCGCCCGGCCATAGGTCGCAGGGTTTTTCTGCCAAGGCGTCAGGCAGCCGTAGCGTTCCCGGGCGATTGCCGCCGCTCGCGGATCGACCGTATCAAGATAATCAAGCACTGCACCGATCGAACCGAACATATTGTAGATGTCGAGACCGTAGAAGCCAGTGCGGCCCTCAGCGTCGATAGCTGCATTATGCTTGCGCGTCCATTCGATCAGCGCCCGAATCTCCGTGTTGCGCCACATCCAGGTCGGAAACCGTGTGAATGGTGGCTCCTCACGCCCTGAGGCCGACCGATGTCTGACATATCGATCTACTCTCGCCGCGTCCGGCCAATCCGCTTCGACCGCAACAATCGTGTATCCTCGATGGGCGATCAGGTAGCGCGTGATCGCAGCCCGGGCGCTATAGAATTCGGCGGTTCCGTGGCTCGCCTCCCCGAGCAAAACCACACGCCGGTCACCAAAGCGGTCGAACAGGTGCCCGAAAGCGGGATCATCGAAGTTCGGCAGGTCTTCCGCTACTTCGGCAATCATTTCCGGCAGGCTCTGCTTGCGAGACGCGCCCGGCTTGTGATTGCTTGCGGCGCGCCGGCCATCCTCGGACCAACCTTGCTCGCCGATCAGGGGCACAAACATCACAGCCCCGAGATCCGTTTCCTCATAGCTTGCCGCCGTGCGCCGAACGACCTTGTACAACCTCTGGCCGAATTCCTCCCCCACCGGAATTACAAGTCGCCCGCCGATCGCGAGCTGTTCCTTCAGCGCCTCCGGCACGGCAGGGCCGCCCGCAGCCACTAGAATGGCGTCGAATGGCGCCTGGTCAGGAAATCCACGCGTACCGTCGCCGGCAAATATCTCCACATTGTCATAGCCGAGATCGGACACACGCCGTCTTGCCGGCACCGCCAAGGCTTCATGGCGCTCGATCGCATAGACGTTCGCCGCGATCTGGCCGATTACCGCGGCCGCGTAGCCCGAGCCGGCTCCCACCTCGAGCACGCGATCACCCGGGCGCACCTCCGCCGCCTCGATCATCAAAGCCACGATATAGGGCTGGGAAATGGTCTGCCCTTCACCCAAGGCGAGAGGCGCATCCTCATAGGCGAACTCGGCCATGCCCTCGGCGACGAAGCGTTCTCTTGGTACGGCACGCATCGCATTGAGAACATACTCGTCCCGTATCCCGCGTCGCTTAATGTGCGCCTCGACCATGTGATCGCGCATGCGCTGGTAGTCGGCCATCTTGGCCTCCTTGCCCATTTGTCCTTCTCCTGATCGTTTCAGCGACGTTTGAGGCGTGGCGCAAGGGCGAATCCGCTCCTATTGATTGTTCAAGAACGACACCGACCACGTCTGCTAAGCTCAACAGCGATCGACATAGCGGTTCCCGTTGCGGTCGCGGTAGTAGCAGCGGCCGGGCTGTCCTGCGACGTTCCCGATCAAGGCGCCGGATACCCCGCCCACGGCCGCACCGACCGCGGCGCCGCGAACATTGCCCGTTGCTACGCCGCCAACGACGGCGCCCGTGGCGGCGCCAATCCCGGCGCCTTGCTCTGTCGAAGAGCAAGCCGTGAGACACAACGCTACGCTGGTAACAATGATAAACGTTTTCATTTGAACCTCCATTTCAGTTCGTTCCAGCCGGCCTATCATTAACGACGATCAAGCAAACGGATCTTATCGCCGAACATACTACGCAGCCTGGTCAAAATGCCCGGCCGATCGCCTGCAGCAATGATTGCACGAACGTTATGCGCGGCCGTCGATGCATTCACCGTTGGCCCGAAGTGGCAATGACAGAGCAGCCTATGCATTTGATTGTTACTCAGTTCGAAGAATCGCTTGGCTTCGCCGTAGCTGTCGTCTTTCAAGCCCGCTTCGTGCATGAGCTGGTCGGCAAACGCCACTGACAGAGGCGAGTTGTCTGCGCGCATGACCGCGCGTTCCCTCGCAGGCTGAAATTCTGTCTCTTCCAGGGTTGAAAGTGCTTGATGCCCACAGTGATCGAGAAGATCCGCCCACCGTTCGAGACGTTCGCGCCTGGTCATCGCAGGCAGCCGGTGCGGATATCCGAGATTGACATTGGCAATATTCTGAATGTCTTGAAGGGCATGGTGTTTCATTGAATGCTCCTTTCAGATAGAGCTTACAGCCGGCTATATTCACGATAGTGGTCCGTCAGTCAGACGGCAGCGCATCTCGATTTATTTCGCCTTTGGCCAATCGGGTCAGCAGAACATCCGTCTGCTTCTCCTCTTCGAGGCTCCGGTGCAGCACCTCCTGATCCTCCCGCAGGTCCAGCTGACCGGCCAGAGCGGCAGCCGTGCCGTATGCGGCGATCTCGTAATGTTCGAGCCTCTGAGCGGAAGCGATGAGACCCGCATCGCGCAGGTCATTTCCCTTCAGCATGGAAGCCATTTTTTCGGTCTCATGGATCAGGGCCTGCATCGCCTGATCCGTATGGGCTGCCGGGTTGGCCCTATGCTTCTGCAGGAGCGACACTAGGCGGTCTTTTTGCACCTCGGTTTGCGCGCGATGGTGGACCAGTGCGTCCTTTAATGACGGATGTGCTGCGACTTCAGCCATTCGCAGCAACGAATCGGCGAGTTGACTTTCGACGCTGACAAGCTCCTGAAGCTCGGCGAGATACATGTCCTTGAAACTGCTGATCTGCATCACAGCAATCCTTTCACCGCTTTGATCGGGGTAATGAGCTTCCTAACCGGAGCAATGACCAAATGTTCCGATCAGATTCCAAAGCAGGTTTGAGCGATCCTGGAAGCCTCCGATTGAACTGCTGCTCGGCTCAATGCCGCGTCCACGCCAACAAGGTTTTCGCCTCCCTCGCCCTTTCATAATCCTGCACTCCAGCTGTCTGACCCGACCATCGGCCTTGGAACAATAGGCAGGCGCTATGGTTAGTCGATGTGACCATTTCATCTGCCCCGAGCCTGAGGCCAACGAAGCGATTAATCGATCATGGACATGCCGACGACGAAACACACGCAAACACGCGATCTCGATATCGCCTATGAGGAAGCCGGTGACCCGCGCGGTAAGCCCGTCGTGCTTGTCCATGGTTGGCCCGATGATGTCCGGTGTTGGGATAAGATCGTTCCTGCTTTGGTGGATGGCGGTCATCGCGTCATTGCTCCATATCTGCGCGGCACAGGCCCTACGACCTTTCTCTCGGCAGACACAATGAGGAGCGGCGCAATCGCAGCACTGACCGAGGATCTTGCCGAGTTCCTCGAAGCGCTCGACCTGAGTGACGTGGTGATCTGCGGTTACGATTGGGGCGCGCGTGCCGGTTATGGTGTGGCGGCACTCTTTCCCGCGCGTCTGCGCGGCCTGGTGGCAATGGCTGCCGGATACGCTACGTCCCAGCCCATCAAGGAGATAAACTACGACCTGGCGAAGGCCTATTGGTACGAGTGGGTAGTTGCTCTCAAACAGGGACGGGAGGCAATGGACAAAGACCGGCTCCGTCTTGCCAGATTTCTCTGGGCGACATGGTCTCCCGATTGGCCGACGAAATGGCAGGATTTCGACGCGATGGCGCCCTCGCTTCAGAACGACGATTGGGCGCCAATCAGCATTCATGCCTATCTGCAGCGTTGGAATGAGACATCAGGCGCCCCGGAGCATGAGGATGTCGAGCGCAGGCTTGCCGAAAACCCGGCAATCCGAGTTGCTACCCTGGTACTGCACGGCGCTTCAGACGGGTGTAATCTCGTTGATACCTCGGCTGGCAAGGACCAGTATTTCGCGGCACAATACGAACGTATCGTCCTCGACGCGATCGGCCATTTCATTCCGCAGGAAGCGCCGAAGCAGACCCTTGACGCAATCTTGCGCCTCACCTCCAGTTGACGAGCACCTTCGGCGTTCGCCTCTGCGGCCGGACACGTATTCATCGCCGCGCTGCTAGATCAACACAGGATCGAGCGTCAGTCTTCTGCAGGGGATCAGCAATAATGCAACGGCATCGCAGGCATGGTTTAAAATCGCTGCGCGCACCTCCTCGGCAGATTACTAGGGATGGGCTGTATCGATTAGGCGATGCCGATTTACTTGCCGCCTGTTTGCGTGCTCGCAAGTGATTGCGCTGTCAGTTAGCCTGAGACGACACCGCCCCTGTGGTTGGCGGAGTCGGTTCGCCAGGATGAAGTGCAAAGGCAAAATAGACAGCGATGAGGCAGGCAAGAACGAAAATCGTCACGACAAAAATCATCATGCGACGGCGTGCATCTGAGTGATGGTTCATATGGTCTCCTCGCGAGCTACCAACTCGTGCTTGTCTGCTCGGCATCTATCGTCGACAAGGATAGAACCATACTGGGCCGACAATGTTCCGAAGAGGCTTTGCAAGGGCGCGCATATCTCCATCGCTTGCCACGATCGCGCGTGATGATCCGCTGGCGAATGTTGCATGTTTTTTCTCGCCCGACAGGGCTCGAACGCGACTAGACGAGCGCGCGGGTCCAGTAATCGACGCCGAGAAAGCCGAGCAGGATCAGCAGCCAGAAACCGGCGGCAAGCGCGGCAATGCGGTTAAGCGGCGTCTCCTCGTTCAGATGCATATAGCGCCAATAGATCATTGCGGATTTGATCGCCGCGATCGAAAGGCTGACGACGAGACCCACCGGCCCGCTCAGCACGAAGCTTGCCGCGATAGTGGCACTTAGCAAAACCAGCAGGATTGCCCAGATAACGACCAGAGGATTTGCGAGGCGCAGCATAAAAGGTTCACCTCGCAAGATAGAATACAGGATAGAGGAAGACCCAGATCACATCGACCAGGTGCCAATAGAGGCCAGCAGTGACGAGAACGATCGCCCGCTCCGGCAGCTTGATCGAGCCGAACGCCAAGCGAAACGATGGCGCGATCAGAAGCAAGATACCGATGGACAGATGCACCGCATGTAGGCCGGTGGCGATGAGATAGAGGTTCATGAAGAGATGCTGAACGTCGTCCGCATAGCGGGAATGCACACCCTCTATCGGGAGCAGCCCTTCGGTAAATTCCATCCGGTACTCATAGGCTTTCATCATAAGGAACGCCAAGCCGAGGGCAGCGGCTCCAACGAGCCAACGGGACGTGATTTTGGCACGGCCACCCTTGGCGCTCTCCACGCCCAAGGCGACGAAGAGGCTTGAAGTCAGCAGAATGGCAGTATTAAGCCCGCCAATCCCAAAATGCAGAGCACGGGAGGCGCGGACGATCTCGGGCGCATGCGCCAGACGCACGGCGGCGGCAACGCAGAACAAGCCGCCGAAAAGCATGATTTCGCTGCCGAGAAAGACGTACATCCCCATCATCGCGGCATGATGCTGCTGGAGGGGATCCGTGAATGGCTCGGCGACGGAGGACCTTGCGTCAGACATGTTCATCTCTCATCTCGATTTCATAGTCGTAAGGCGGCCGCTGGACGACCGGCAGCGTTTCAAAATTATGCTTTGGCGGTGGCGAGGGCGTCGTCCATTCCAGTCCGGTCGCATTCCATGGATCGTTGGGTGCCGGCTTGCCATAGCGCATCGAATAGATTAGATAGATCAATGGCATAACGTAAGCGACCCCGAGAACGGCGGCGCCGCCGGTTGATATGACGTTCAGCACCTGAAATTCCGGCGGATAGACATGATAGCGCCTCGGCATTCCAAGATAGCCGAGCAGAAATTGCGGAAAGAATGTCAGGTTGAATCCAATAAAGAAGAAGATCGCCGTGACCCGCCCCCAGGCCAGCGAATACATGCGTCCGACGATCTTTGGCCACCAGTAATGCAGCGCGCCGAAGAAGGCCGATATCGTTCCGCCGACCATGATGTAATGGAAATGCGCGATCACGAAATAGGTGTCGTGCACGTGGACATCGATTGCGAGCATGGCGAGCATCAGGCCCGTCAATCCGCCGAAAACGAAAAGGCCGATGAAGGTCATGGCGAAGAGAAACGGCGGATCGAGCGAGATGTGGCCTTTGAACAGCGTTGCCGTCCAGTTATAAACCTTCACGCCGGAGGGGATCGCCACTGCGATGCTGAGGAAGGAAAAGGCCGCGCTCGCATAGAGCGATTGCCCCGAGACGAACATATGGTGGCCCCAGACGAAGAAGCCGAGGGCCGCGATCGCGATCGAAGAGCCGGCCACGAACTGATAGCCGAAGATCGGCTTATGGGCACCGGCTGCGACAAGTTCGCTGACTACCCCGAGGGCGGGCAGGACCATGATATAGACGGCCGGATGGCTGTAAAACCAGAAGAGATGCTGGAACAGCAGCGGATCGCCACCAATCGCCGGGTTGAATATGCCGAGCCCGAACAGCCGTTCCAGCGAAATGAGCACGAGCGTGATCGCCAGCACTGGCGTGGCCAGCACCAGGATCAACGATGTCGCATAGATCGACCAGACGAAAAGCGGCAGCCTGCCCCATGTCATGCCGGGGCAGCGCAGGGTGTGAACCGTGACGATGAAGTTCAATCCCGTAAGGATCGAGGAAAAGCCGACGATGAACACAGCGCTTGCGGCCAGGATCACGTTGCCGTTGGCATACATCGTCGAAAGGGGCGTGTAAAATGTCCATCCCGTATCGACCCCGCCTGCGATCAGAACGAACACCGTAAACAACCCGGCGAGCATGTAGATATACCAGCTCAGCAGGTTCAGCTTGGGAAAAGCGAGATCCTTCGCGCCGATCATCAACGGGATCAGGAAATTGCCGAAGGTGTTGGGGATGGATGGGATGAGAAAGAACCATACCATGACCACACCATGGACCGTGAAGGCGCGATTGTAGCCTTCATTGGTCATTAGGTCTCCCGCCGGCGTCAGCAGATCGAGCCGGATCAGCGCGGCCGCGGCCGCACCGATGAAGAAGAAAAATGTGATGGAGAGGGTGTAGAGAACGCCGATCCGCTTATGGTCCGTCGTCAGCAGCCAAGACTTGAGACTATGCCCGGCGCGCAGGTAGCTGACGCGCTGCGCCACAGTCTCCGTCGAGCCGACTCTACCGACATTTGCCTCTTCAAGCTTGGGATCAGCGACGTCGGTCATTGTGTCACCCCCGCCTGCTTCAGCGATTTGACATAGGCGACAAGCTTCATGACATCCTCCTCGCTCAGGACGTTTTGAAACGTCGGCATGATTGGCTGATAGCCGGCGACGACCTTCGATTGCGGCAGCAGGATGCTGTCGCGAATATATTGATCATCGGCGATGACAATCTCTCCCGATTGAAGCGGCACCGGATTGCCGTAGATGCCCGCCAAAGAGGGCGCTCGCACCGACGCTCCCGGATCGTGACAGCCGCTACAGCCGCGGCTGCGAAAGAGCGCCGCCCCTTCCGCGGCAAGGTTAACCTCATTCGAGGACAGGGACAGCCATTTGGCATAGTCGGCGGGGTTCATGACGACGAAGCTGCCGGTCATCTCGGAATGATTGCTGCCGCAATATTGCGAGCAGGCAATGCGATAGGTGCCCGTCTTGTCGGCCACGAACCAGCTCGACGTATATCGCCCAGGCACGACATCCTGCTTGATGCGCAGGGCCGGGATGAAGAGGCTATGAATGACATCCTGCGACGCCATCGTGAGCTTGACCGGCTGACCGGATGGTACATGCAGTTCGTTGATTTCGGCTTGGCCTTCGGGATGCTGGAATTTCCACATCCATTGCTTGGCAACGACGTCGATCTGCATGGCGTCGGCGGGCGGATGATAGAGCCTGGCGAAGAGATCCGTCGACCAGATATAGAAGCCGAGAAGGGCGACAAACGGGATGATGGTCCAGGAAAGCTCCAGGGGAATGTTGCGGTCCGGCGCATGCCTGCGATCGGCCTCCTTACCGCGCCGATATTTGACGATGAAAACGAGGAGCAGGATGAATACCGGCGCCGACAGCGCCACGATCAGTACGGTGAAGGCAATGACGAGCAAGTCGATCTGGTGACTATAAGCCGACGCGCCGGGCGGCCAAAGCGGAATGAAATTCACGACGCCCTCCCCCCGGTCTCTTTCGACCGGCGCTCACGAACAAGCACGAGGGCAACCAGGCCGGCACCGACGATAGCGACGAAGCCGGATGCGAGGCGAAGCGCCATCAGAATGAGGGATGAGTATCGCCCGGTGAATGGATCATAGTGATAGCACAGCACCAGAAGCTGGTCACGCCAGCTGCCGATCCGGCCCTCGCCGGCCTCGGTGAGCGCCAGTTTCAGATCCCGGCTTGTCGGCGCCAGGCCGTAAAGCCAGCGGCTCAACCTCCCGTCCGGCGTCAAGACGGCGACGGCGGCATCGTGGGCATATTGGTCAATATCGGGATCCCAGGCATAACGATAGCCGAGCGCATCGGTGACGCCGTGAATAGCGGCCGCCTCGCCCGTCAGCGCATGCACGCCATTTTTTGCGAGGGAGGGGAACCGGCGCTTCAGCTGATCGAGCGAGGCTGCAGCTTCTTTCGCCCCCTCACGCGCATCGATGCCGAAGGCAACAATCGTAAAGTCGGTGGCTGGTCGAAATGATTGCCCTTCAACGGCCTCCATCAGACCCGATAGGGTGACGCCACAAATATTGGGGCAATTGTGCAGGACAGGCGCGAGAAGGATCGGCTTGCCGCCTCCGAGCTGCCGAAGAGTGACGAGGCGACCCGCCTCGTCACGGAAAGGCTGGTCGAGGGGGATGGAGGCATCCTGCTTCTGATCGATCCCTGTCGCCGTGAACGGATCGAAGGCGGCCGCGTGCGCCTCGCCGGCGCCGAGAAGCAAGGCAAGAGCCAGCGTGAATGCGGCCGTCCTCATCGTGTTTCCTCCCGTTCATTGCGGTCCGGCCAGCCGCGCGTCCCCAGAATGGCCATGGCCCTGTCGATTGGAATATGCGCCGTGCCGGTCTTACGATCGATCCAGCCGTACCCCTCGAGGCGCTGTTCCGCCTGCCTTTGAATCAGCTCGCGACTGGCGGATGGTGATACTTCGAGGCGTGGGCCTGGCTCCGCCTGCCTGGACCCGAACTTCGTCTGCGGCTGTGCGACGTTCGGCGCAATCCACCACAGAATGCCAAAGACAAGGAGAACAGAAAGACCCATGCCGAGGAAAAGGCCAAACGTCACCCAAAGCACCAGCCGCGGCGAGACATCCTTCGGTTCGAATTGCGGCGACACTTTTTGCCGCCGCGACCTCCTGGAAAGCGAGGCAGCCATCATGAAGCCTCCGCCGTCGTGGTCGCGGCCGGCCGGCGCGCGACCTTGCTCGCGCGGGAAAGAATGGCAAGCGCGATCTGCGCAAGCCCGGCAAGCGACAGGCCATAGGCTATGATTGCGTATCCAAGATGGGCTGTCACCCGCGGCAGGATGAGCCAGGCATATTCCAGCAATCGCCCGGCGAGGATGATCGATATCAGACCCACCAACCATCGTCTGGATCGGCGGATCGGCGGAAAGAACAGAAGGAAAAGTGGCGTCAGATGCAGGAAGGCAATCGAGACCTCGACCGCGAACCAAATGCCCGTGCCACGGCGCTGAAACCAGAGGGCGCCCTGAACCAGATTGCCCGACCAGATGATGAAATATTGCATGAACGCCAGATAGGCCCAAAAGAGGATGGCGGTGACCAAGAGTGCACCGAATATGCTCGGCCTCGTCACGCCCCCTTCCCAAAGGCTCATAAGCATCAGCAGCGCAAGTGCCGTCAGCATTTGGCCCGCGAGCACATAGAGCGCGAAACCGGAGGAATGGAAGTGCGGATCGAGCGACATCAGCCAATCGGTCGCCAGGATTTCCTGCAAGAGGACGAAGCCAATGAGTCCGCCGACCGCAACGGATAGAGATTGGCTGCGCAACAGTGCCTGAGCAAGGAGGTAAGCGGCAGCGAGAATGAACAGGGTTCTGAGATCGAAGAATAACGGCATCAGGTAGATCGCCTTGAAGGGTTCGGATAGAGGCTGCCGCACCCATTCATAGACGAAGGACAGGCCGAACAGGATTGGCAGCCAGGCGATCAGCACAAGCGGCAGCAGCGATAGCGACGATCTCGCCGCGTGATCGAGATCATGCCGCCAGATCCCCGGAATGATGCGCATCATCATGACCAGACAAAGCGCACCGAGCGGGAGCGCACTCGTGAAGACCAGCGCGGAAAGCCAGCCGAGCAAGGCGGACGCAGGCGCGACCAGCACCAGGGCAAGAGCCGCGATGCAGAAGATGACGCCGCTCAGCGCCAGCAAGCGGGTCGGCATGGCTTCGACCCGACTCATGACCCTACCCTCTTCAGCTGCGCCTGATCCTCCGGCGGCAGGCTCGCAACACTGGCGCCCTGACTTAGCTGCAGCGCCCGGATATAGGCCGCGATCGCCCAGCGATCCCGTGGAGAAACACGATCCCCATAGGAATACATCACGCCGTGGCCCTTGGAGATCACCTCAACGAAATAACGAGATGGCGCCTGTCGCAGTCGGTCGATGTGGAAGCTCGGCGGATGGGGAAAGCCTCGCGCGGGCACCGTGCCATTGCCGTAGCCGGCGGTGTCGTGACAGGGGGTGCAATAGATGCCGAATTCCTGCTGCCCGCGCTGAAGAAGCTCGATATTCATCGCTGGACGATCGGCAACCGCCTGCGCATTCTGAAGATCGTCCCGTGCGATCGTTCCATCAGGCGGCGCCTGCAGGGCTTTGCCATCGGCAAAGAGCCGGCTCTTTTCGTAGGAATCATAGCGCGGCTGATGGTTCATGTCGTCGCAGCCGGCAAGCAGAAGCATCGGCGCAAGAATGAGAAGGCTGCACCTCATTCCGGTTGCTCCGTATGCTCGACGGCTTCCACGCTGACCGGATCGAGCATGTCGAGGAAGGTGCGGGTGCGCTTCGGATGGAAGCGCTCGTCGTTACTCAGAACGATGAGAAAGAACTTGTCGGACTGCCCGAGCTGAAACGCCTCTATGTCAAAAAGCGGATGATGCAGCCGGGGCAAGCGGTTCAGAAGCAGCATGCCGAAAATTGCCGAAAGCACGGCAAAAAGAACCGTGAGTTCGAAGGTGATGAGCATGAAGGACTGCCAGGGATAGAGCGGACGACCGCCGATTTCGATCGGATAGGCGTAGTTGGTGTAGAATTGCAGCCCGTAGCCGAGCGCTGCGCCGAAGATACCGCCTGCTAAAGTCAGCCACGGCACGATGTTCTCCTCGAATCCGAGCGCCTCCGTCAGTTCTTCGACCGGATACGGAGAATATGCCTCCATGACGGTAAAGCCCGCCTTGCGCGCGCGTTTCACCGCCTCGATCAGACGCTCTGGCCTGTCGAATTCGGCCAGCAGCCCAAACAGATCTCCTCCGGGACGCGGCTCACGCATGCCTCAAATCCCCCGTCTCGCGTAAAGCCTCCTCCACTTCAAACGTGGAGATGACAGGCAGGAAGCGCACGAAGAGAAGGAACGGTGTCAGGAAGACACCGAGCATTCCCGCATAAAGGCCCCATTCCCATATGCTGGGATGATATTCGCCCCAGGAGGAAACCAGATAGTCGCGATATAGCGACGTCGTCAGCAACATATAGCGCTCGAACCACATGCCGATCGTGACGGACAGGCCGATCAGAAAGAGCATGAGCGGCTGGCGTCTGACGCTTTCGAGCCACAATAGCTGCAGCGGTAGGAAATTCAGAATGACGGCGCCCCAATAGCTGAAGGCATAGGCGCCGACCAGGCGGTCCGTCAGGGTTCCCACATCCTGCAATTCGCCGCCGTAAAGGCTGTCGAACACTTCTGCGACATAGCCGTAGGCCGTCATCAAGCCGGTTGCGAGCAGGAAGCGTCCGAGCAGGTCGAGATGGCGGTCGGTGACCAGCATGCCGAGACCGAGGGCGTGGCGCAGTACGACCGCGATCATGGCGACGACGGCGAAACCGGAAAAGGCGGCCCCAAGCACGAAATAGGGCGGGAAGACCGTGGAGGTCCAGCCGGGTATCGGACCGGCGGCAAAGAGAAGCGAAATTTCCGAATGAACCGAGACCACCAGCGGAACGGCAATCGCCGCCGTCAGCCTGTAGGCCTGGTTCCATCGTGCCCAGTGCCGGGCAGACCCCCGCCAGCCGAGCGCCGCAAGCCCGTAGATCACCTGCTGCCCACGTCGCTTGGCGCGGTCGCGCACTGCGGCAAGATCCGGGATAATGCCGATATACCAAAACAGTATGGAAACAGTGAGATAGGTCAGGACAGCGAAGAAATCCCAGCTGAGCGGGCTCTTGAACTGCGGCGAAATCGTCATTGTATTAGGATAGGGCGCGATCCAGTAGAAGAACCATGGCCGGCCAAGATGCAGGATCGGATAGAGCCCGGCGCAGATGACGGCAAACAGCGTCATCGCTTCGGCAAAGCGGTTGAGCGAATTACGCCAGTGAGCACCCAATAGAAGCAGCATTGCCGAGATCAACGTCCCGGCATGCCCGATGCCGAGGAACCAGATGTAGTTGGCAATCGCCAGACCCCAATTGACGGGGATATTGTTGCCCCAGACGCCGACGCCGGAAATGAGAAGCACCGCCGCCGAAACCGCAAAGGATAAAAGCAGGAGCAGGGAAAATGCGAAGCATATCCACCATGCGCGAGGCGCCGGATATTTCAACGGGATCCGCGTGATCCGCTCCGCGGCTGCAGCGTCCCGTTTGCGAATTTTCTCGCTCATCCCGCCGCCTCCGTCTTTCCGAGGGACGGATCTTCGATCCGGGCGAGATAGGTCGTTCGCGGCCGGGTGTTCGCTTCCTCGAGCAGGCTATAGTCACGGAAACCGGCCTTGAGCCGACTGACGCCGGAATTGGGGTCTGCAACATTGCCGAAGGTAATCGCCTGTGTCGGACAGGCTTGCTGGCAGGCTGTAACGATCTCGCCATCGCGGATCGGCCGGCCCTCCTTGTCGGCCACGATCCGTGCCTCGGCGATACGCTGGACGCAATAGGTGCATTTTTCCATGACGCCGCGGCTGCGCACCGTCACATCCGGATTGCGCATGGCTTTGACCGACTCCGCATCGTCACTGGTGAAGTCGAACCAATTGAAACGGCGCACCTTATAGGGACAGTAGGAAGAGCAGGTTCGTGTGCCGATGCAGCGATTATAGACCTGCAGGTTCAGGCCATCGATGCTATGGACGGCAGCATTGACGGGACAGCCCATTTCGCAGGGCGCCTGCTCGCAATGCATACAGGGGACCGGCTGAAAATAGGACTTCGGCGCCGTTCCATCGCCTTCATGATAATGATCGATCCGCAGCCAATGCATTTGCCGCCCTTCGGCCACAAGCTCCTTGCCGACCACCGGAATGTTGTTTTCAGCCTGACAGGCGGTCACGCAGGCATTGCAGCCGATGCAAAGATCGAGATCGATCGACATGCCCCAGGACGGATCAGATATCGGCCTGTCCGGATAGAGCGATGGCGGCTGTTGCTTCTGATCCGGCCGGGATTGCCGATCGAGCTGTCCAACCTCGACCGTCCGGATGAAATCGAAACCGTCGATCGCCTGGTGCAATTGCGTCGTTGCCACCTGTAGCACCTTGCCTGTCGGCTCGATCGTGACGCCGGCGATATGCCAAAGCGTTGCCGATCGCCGCAGGCCGTAGGCGTCATAGCCAAGACCGGCCGCTATGGAATCCTTCAGCTTGCGTCCATAACCGAGCGTAATGGCGATCGTATTGCCTTCCTGACCCGGCATGATCCAGATAGGCCCGTGAATGGAAGCGCCTCCTGCCGTCAATCTGACTTCGGCGCCGCTTTCCAGTTGCCGTTCCGATGCAAATTGCGGGCTGACGAGGATCACATTGCCCCATGTGATCTTGGTCAGAGGCCGGGGTGTCTCCTGCGCCCAGGCATTTTCCGAGAGGGTGCCGTCCCAGACACCGGCATCAGGACGGATGACCAGGGACAGGCCGGAAGAGGCGTCCGGCGCAGCCTGCGGGACCGCGTGCTCCAGAACGGCCGGGACGAGCGGCGGTGCGGCACTGCCCGAAACGAAGCCGCGAGAGAGTGCATCGCGCCAGCGCTCGTCGAACTCTCCATCCCAGGCCGCGCGCCAGGTGTGCTGCACCAGATCTCTATCGCTCGACGTGCGGCCCATCAGTGTTTCAAGCACGACATGTGCCGCACGCACCGCATAGAACGGCCGGACCAACGGCTGGATCAATGTCACGCTGCCGTCGGCAGCTCGCGCGTCGCTCCAGCTTTCAAGGTCATGCTGAAGTGGCACATGCCAATGCGAAAGAGACGCCGTTTCGTCGACATAGAGCCCGGCGTGAATGCGGAACTTCACCTTCTGCAAGGCATCGCGGAATGCGAGATCGGCCGGCGCAAAATACGCGGGATCGGTGCCGACGACCGCCAGTGTCGACACGTTGCCGGCGGTCATGTCGGCGGTCAGAATGTCGAGTGATCGCGGGCCGTCCGGCGCTTGGGCATTGACCGGCTCCGAGAAACGAAGCGTGTTTCCGAGACTTTCCAAGCTCTCATTGATCAGCAAAGCAAGCGCCTGAAGATCGTCTCCATGATGGGCGCCGATCAGTAGCAAGCCATTGGCCTTGGATGCTTGAAGGGCGGATGAGGCAGCCATCACCCATTGCCGCTCGTGGTCAGCGAGGCTGACATCCCCCAGACTCTTGAGACCGATCTGGGCGCCTATGGCGCGCAGCAGGCGATCCATTCCCGAATGTGAGGCGACAAGGTGCATATCGGCAACCGCCCCAGTGGCCGAAGGTGTCGGTTCGGCCACGAATAGCCGGCTCGGCCCCCGCATGTATTGGCGCATCAGCCGGCGATCGGCAAAGGCACGGGCATATGGCGTCTGCCACGGACCTGGGCCGAGGAAATCGTCATCGAGGCTGACGATGGTCTCGGCGGCGGCGAATGCCGGCTGAAACTCCAGAGGGCGACCGAAAATGCGCTGCGTCGCGTTCAATCGCGCCGTGTTGGGCAATGGATCGCAGATATGCCAGCGTGCCTTTGGCCACCGCTGCATCATCGCCTCGATCTGGCGGCGCAGGGTCGGCGAACTGAAAGGTGCGGTCAGCAGCCGGAACCCCTCCCCTTTAGTCTTGTCCAGTTCATCAGCTTTCGCCGCCATCTCGGCATCGAATGCGTCCCAATCGGCGGGCTTGCCCAGATGAAGCGGTGTTTGCGAGCGACCGGGATCGTAGAGGCCGAGGAGTGAGGCCTGCGTGAAGGCATCGGTGGCGCCGCCGGATACGGGATGATCGGGATTGCCTTCCAGCTTGACCGGTCTGCCGGTGAAGGTCTTGCCGAGAATAGGCTGCGCGTAACCGCCAAAGGTCACGGCAGTTGCAAACCACTTGGCAACGCCGACGCTCACAGCTTGGGGCGCCTGGACGTATGGGAGCGCCTCCTCGTCCTCCTCGCCCTTGCAAGCTGAAAGACCTGAGAGCGCAAGCGATGCTGCCATGATCTTCAAGAGTGAGCGGCGATCGATGGCAATACCGTTGCCATGCAACAACGGAAATTCGCGTCGCGAGAAGCGGTGAAACTCCTCCGTATCGGCAAGCTCCTCCAATGCCCGCCAGAAATGCTTCCCCGACTTGCCGGTCAGCCGCTCGCGGACGGTGTTTTTTTGAACCGGACGATCTATCATCGGATCACCTGTGACAGATATTGCATTGGATGAGTTTCCTCGGTTCGATGCCATAGGCCTTCATCACCTGCGCGCCGAAATCCTTGTGCTGCTCAGGATTGGCGTCCCAGTCTGACCAGTCCATGCGTGTCACCTGATCAGGCGGGCGCAGATTGGGTGCCGGATTTCGATGGCAATCCAGGCACCACTGCATCTGGAAGGGCTGTGCGCGCGTCATCAGCGGCATCCGATCAACCCGCCCGTGGCAGGTTACGCAGGCAACACCGCGGGCAACATGGATCGAATGGTTGAAGTAGACATAGTCGGGTAACCGACTGACGCGGTTCCATGTGAGCGGCACATTGGCCGCGAGGCTGTGTCGGACCGGCGCCAGCATGCCAGCGCCGGCCCAGATCTGCGAGTGGCAACTCATGCAGATATACGTCGCTGGCAATCCCGCGCGGGCGCTTGTCTCGACGGAGGTGTGACAATACCGACAGTCGATACCGAGACCTGCCACGTGGTGCTCATGGCTGAAGGGAACCGGCTGATCCTGCACCCAACCGACCAGGGTGCCATAGCTGGAACTCGCATATCCGCCGACAAACAGGACGATCAGAAATATCAGGATGGCCGCAACAAGCAGGGACGCGCGCAACCTCGTATCAGCCGATGCCGTAAAGATCTGCGCCACGGAATTCCCCTGAATTCGCCCTCGCAATGAGGTCAAACGAAAACCGGGGTTGAAAGTTCCACCCGTCTGTAGTGCTGTCCACAGACGGCGCATCCCCATCCCAGTTTGCTAGGAACAATACGGACCGCAGGCGGTTTTAAGAACGAAGGCGGACCCGTCGCTGCTCGCTGCCGCGACCGCCACAAAATACACGCTAAAAATACATGCTAGAGGAGGCCCGGCCATGAAACATCAGCAACCTCGTGAAGGCGCACCAGGAACGACGGATCAATCGCCACGATGGGAAGGACCCGCTGGATCAAAGCCGGCTGGATATCTGCCGGCCAAGGATGGCGGTGAAAA
The DNA here is from genome assembly GCF_030182525.1 of Rhizobium pantanalense. Classification (NCBI taxonomy): domain Bacteria; kingdom Pseudomonadati; phylum Pseudomonadota; class Alphaproteobacteria; order Hyphomicrobiales; family Rhizobiaceae; genus Rhizobium; species Rhizobium pantanalense. Next base: position 345,466 of record NZ_JAQJCH010000008.1, on the reverse strand, counting down.
AGCGCGCGATGCCCACGGCGAAAATATTGATCATCCACGCAAGCGCCGCGTGTCCGACGCCCTGAAACAAAAGGGTGACGATTGACGACCCCGCCAAAGTCGAGATGGTCATTCGCAGTTCCTTCTTCGGCGTTCGACCGGGTCTCCGTTACATAGCCAGCTCCGTTGGAAACCGAATTGCAAGGCAAGAGGCCTGGCCAAACACCGCCCTGGAGGGTAAATTGCTTCCAAACCTAGCGATGCGGCAACGCAAACGCTACGATTTCGTCACCGTTGCGCGACTGCACGCCGCCGTGCCCGCCAGCTGCAACGACGACATATTGTCTTCCGTCCGAGCCGAGATAGGTCAAGGGGGTGGCGTTTCCACCTGCCGGCAGGTGAAACTGCCAGACGACCTTTCCCGTCTTGCCATCGAGCGCGCGGATATATTGATCCGTCGTTGCAGCGATGAAGATCAAGCCGCTACGTGTCGCAACACTCCCGCCCATGCTGAATATTCCCGTGGGCAGACCAAAGGGCAGGCGCAGTTCAAATGGCCCCATATCCTCTGTCGTTCCCAGAGGACGCTGCCATGCGACCTTTCTTGTCAACAAATCAATCGCCTGCATCTGACCCCAAGGCGGGCGGGTACAAGGAATGTCAAGCACACCGAGCCAAGCTTTGACGACAATGGAAAAAGGCGTGCCATGCTCGGGATTATTTTGGAAGTCAGGCTGAGGATATGGCTGCTTCCATCCGCCCCATGGCGCGAAGAGCCCTTTGGCGAGAGCAGACGCATAGGGAAGCATCTGCAGTTGAAACGGCATGAATGTCGTATTGATAAACAAGAGTTTGCGTTCTGGATCGATCGTCGCGCCATACCAATCGGAGGTCCCGTCGAAGGCTGGCCAGCCGATGGTCGGTTTCAATCCTGGCGGCGTAAACAAACCGTCGTCCCGCATCCGCCGAAAGGAGATCCGGCAGAGAAGCTGATCGATGGGAGTTGCACCCCACATATCCGTTTCTCGAAGCTTGGGCGCGAGCAATTGCGGCATGCCGGTCGAAAACGGTTGTGTGGGCGAATAGCGTTCGCCCGGTATATCGCCCGGCGGTACCGGCCGCTCGTCGACCTCGGCCAAAGGATGGCCATCACGGCGGTCAAGAAGAAAAAGCTGGCCCTGTTTGCTGGTTTGAACGAGCGCTGGGATACTGCCGCCCCCATCGTCGGGGAGATCGACAAGCGATGGCCCCACGGGAAGATCGAAATCCCACAGATCATGATGCACGGTCTGAAAATGCCATCTCTCCTGCCCGGTGGTAAGGTCCAGCGCCACCAGTGAGCTTGAGTAGCGGTCATCGAAAGATCTGCGCTGCCCTCCGAAATAGTCCGGAGTTGCGTTGCCCAGGGGCACGAAGACGAGATTGAGCTTTGGATCGGCCGTATAGACGCCCCAGCCGTTTGGCGTTCCACGTGTATAGGTTTCATCTGCACCAAGCGGCTTATTAGCGGGATTCTTTCCCATGTCCCACGACCATGCAAGTCGCCCGGTGTTTGCGTCAAAGGCACGTATGACGCCTGAAGGCTCGCCGACGGTCTGATTGTCGTAGACCCATCCTCCCAGAACTATACGCCCGTTCAGGACAAGCGGCGGCGAGGAAATGAAATGAAACCCTGGCGGAACCGGCCCCATGTGATCGCGCAAATCGACCATTCCCTGCTCACCGAACTGCTCGCAGGGCTTGCCCGTATCGGCATCGAGTTCGAATAGCCTTGGAAGATCCGATGCCGTCGAGATTATGCGGTGCGCGCATGCTCCCGCGGATGCCACAGACGAGGCGTCGTAATATGAAACCCCGCGGCAAGCTTGATAGACGTTGTGCGAGATGTCGCCGCCCGGATCATAACGCCATTTCAGCTGTCCCGTCGTTGAATCGAGCGCGATAACCTCGCGATGCGGCGTACAGAAATAGAGGCTATTTCCAACCTTTATCGGGGTCGCTTCAAAGCTGAACTCCCTGCCTTTGGAATTCTCACCCGGCCTCGGCTTGTCGCCCGTCGAGAACGACCATGCTTGTTTCAAAAAGTTGACATTGTCAGCCGTGATTTTGTCGAGAGACGAATACCGGTCTCCCGCTGGCGTGCCTCCATAGTAGGCCCAATCGCCTGCTGAACCAGCATCGCTCTGATCTCCATCCATGACCTTCCAGCGGGCAGGATCGCCGAAATTGATGGTCCTGGCTTCGCTGATCCGATAACCCGAGCCAAAGACGAAGATCAGGATCGCCAATGCAAAAACAAGATTGGCGACGAGGATCATTCTTGCCCTTGCCAAGCGCTCGATGCGGCCGGCAATCCAAGGGGACCAGATCCATAAGCCAAGAACCGCCGGGGCGACCAGTCTCGGGATAAGCGCCCAGCCATCGAATACGGATTCGGTCAGAGCCCATACCACCGTTCCGATCAGCAATAACGTGTAAAACCACGGACCGAAGACGCTTCGCCTGGATAACAGCACCGCAACACATAAAAGGATGACGCCGGCGATCAGATAATAGGACGTGCCGCCGAGTACGAACAGCCATGCACCGAGGCACGCGATGGTGATGCCGATTAACCCTACGAGACAGGCCGTAAACATGAAAAGAACGCGCATCAAGGCTCCTCCCATTGGCGCAAGGCACGGTCAAAGCGTTCGACCGATTAGAAGAAGTAAGCCATCTCACTTGTTCTCGGAGGCAAGCTCTCCCGGCTTGAATCTCCCGGGCTTGGCTTCTCGTGAGGGAATGGCATCCGACGACGTGGGAGCTGGGTGAGTTTCATCCCCCGAGTCCGGCACCACGCCGGCATGATGGTCATCAGACGATGTTTTCAGGAGATCTTCGTCACGCGCCTTTAGCTCACGTTCCGCATCTAACCAATGGCGCAATTCCTGCCCATTCGGCTTTCCTTCCATTTCCCACCTGGCATAGGCAGCCTTTCTGATGTCCTCTTTTGTCATCGGAGAGCCCTTCCACAGATACCGACATCCAACTGCGCCGGAGCCGCGGAGTTCCCGAATGGACCAGGCCCTCAATGAATCCGGTCCGCGATCGATCATGGGAATCCTCCTGTATTTACGCCGACTCATGCACAGGGCAGTTCGAGCTAACCATCGCCGTTATCCTTCCGCAGACAGAAACTCTTCGACCGTCACAATTTTGACCTGTACGGAAAATCGCCTTTCAAACAGCGTAAGCGCTGCGTCATGCGCATCGTCATCACCACTGCATACGGCATCCCTCAGGATGATAACGCCATAACCGAGATCGATGGCGCCAAGTGCCGCGGCCAGGACGCAGACGTCCGTCTCTCCCCCGCTTATGACCAGAGTGTCGACGCCTTGACGGTACAATATCTGATGGAGACGACCATCCACCCACGGCGAATAGGTGAATTTGTCAAATATGCGCGCCGGCGGCGTCAAGGCTCGGAAGACTGGAAGCACGTCCATCAACTCTTGAGGCAGCTTGCTGGCGGTCATCATGTTCCATTTCTCGTAATAGGCCCGCCATTTGCCTGGCATGATGTCCGGCTGTGCCGGTGGCATGAAGCGCGTGAAAATCGTCCGTTCGGGAAATCGCCCCGCCACCTCCACAACCTGATCCAGCGTGCGGGCCATCCAGGGCACCTGCCAAGGTGTTGGTTCAAAGAACATAGATTGCATGTCGATGCACAAATGCAGCCAGGTTTTCATCCCGCCATCATCCAGCCAAATAGGAATTCAGCCGCGATATTTGCCCTCGTTCATGTCACGCGGATCATAGTTGAGATCCCAGTCTTTTTCGGGTTCAGCCGATCCGGGTGGGGTCTTGTTTACGGTCGCGTCGCTGGAACCGGTAATGACCCTTGGCTTGGCGCTCGCAACACCGTCACTCTGACTGCCATGCAACAGTTTTCGATACTGACTTTTGGCGTCCTGAGTGGGATCTCCCCTCTTCTTTCCGCCTGGATTGTTCGACTTGGCCATTATGATACCTCGCTTGCTTGTCGGACCTCATGGAAGCTGTTTAATGTTCGGCCGAGGCCGGGCGGGCTGTTTTTGCATGCTGGTGCGCCAAGATGCTGGCCGGTGTTATGTTCGCCACCGCAGCTTGGAGCTTGTTCTTCCAGCCGCTCACGACATCCGCTTCACCGTCCATCATCGCATCGAAGCCGATCCGGGCGACTTCCGCAGGATTATCCTTGCTGGCCTGGCCAATTTCCGTGTCCATCAAGCCGGCCCGCTTGAAGAAATTCGTGTCCGTTGCCCCAGGCATCAGACAACTGACCGACACGCCGGTACCTTTCAACTCTTCGCGCAGCGCGAAGGAGAAGCTATTGATAAAGGCCTTGGTACCATTGTAGATCGCCTGGTAGGCGCCCGGCAGGAACCCGGCAATCGAGCCGGTCAGCAGAATGCGACCATGGCCGCGGCTTCTCATTTGATTTCCGACGTGCTGGATCAGATACACGGTTCCGACGATATTGGTATCAATGACCTTTCTGGCGCGGGTAAAGTCTTGATCGAGAAATTGCCGGCCCAACCCCTGTCCGGCATTTGCCATGAGCAAATCAACGGGCCGACCGGTCGCGGCGATGCTCGCCAAAAGCGTGTCGACCCCGGATGGTGTCGAAAGATCGGCCTGCACCGCCTGCACCTCGCCGCCAAATTTTCTGAGTTGGGCGGCGGCGGTTTCGATCTCGCTCTCGTCGGCCGCCACGATGAGATTGTAGCCTTCCGCAGCGGCGCAGGCCGCCAGTTCATAACCGATGCCGCTCGAGGCGCCCGTGACGACAGCCAGTCCTTTTTCCAAAGCCCGTTTGGCCATACGCCTGCTCCTTCTCAAGGTTTGAGCACGACTTTCACGCAACCGTCCTGTTTGTCGCGAAAAAGCTTGTAAAGGTCGGGCCCATCTTCCAAGGCCCCGCGATGGGTAACGACGAAGGAAGGATCGATTTCGCTCTTTTCGATACGTTCCATCAACATGGGCAGGTAATGTTGCACCGGCGTCTGCGCCATCTTGAAGGTCAGGCCTCTATTGATCGCCGACCCCATCGGAATCTTGTCGAGATACCCGCCATAAACCCCGACGATCGATACGGTGCCGAAGTTGCGGCAACAATGGATGGCCTGGCGCAAGACGTGGGGCCGGTCGGTACCCATGAAGGTCGCGACCTTGATGCGGTCCCATCTCGAATCCCAACTGGCGGAAGCCTCGGCCTCAGTTCCCACCGCGTCAATACATGCATCGGCACCTCGTCCTCTGGTCATTTCCATGATACGGTCATAGACATCTTCTTCCAGGAAATTGACCGTCTCGGCGCCGCCAGCTTCAGCCAGCAAAAGACGCGCTGGAACGGTATCGATGGCGATAACGCGTTCAGCACCTAGCAGGAAAGCCGATCGAATGGCCATTTGACCCACCGGGCCACATCCCCAGATTGCGATCGTATCGCCTTGCTGAATACTGCAGAATTCTGCCGCCATATAACCGGTAGGGAAGATATCGGAGAGAAACAGGACCTGTTCGTCATCCAGCCCATTTGGAACCTTGGCTGGCCCGACGTCACCATAAGGAACGCGCAGATATTCGGCCTGGCCGCCGCTGTAGCCGCCAAGGAGGTGAGAATAGCCGAACAGGCCGGCTGGCGAATTTCCCCAAAGCTTCGTTACCTTCGAGCGATCGGGATTTGTCCGCTCGCAACCGGAGAAGAAACCGCGCTTGCAAAAGAAGCATTCGCCGCAGGCGATCGTGAAGGGAACGACCACGCGGTCTCCGACGGCTAACCTCGAGATCCCTTTGCCGACCTCGACGACTTCCCCCATGGTTTCATGGCCCATGATATCGCCGCTTTCCATGGCGGGCATCACGCCATCATAGAGATGGAGGTCGGAACCGCAGATCGCGCACGCGGTTACCTTGATGATGATGTCGCGTTCATCTTCTAACCGAGGATCGGGAACACTCTCGCACCGTATGTCGTGCTTGCCGTGCCAGGTCAGTGCTTTCATCGGTTCCTCCAATATCTCGATCCTGCGCCAAACAGTCGAGCCGCAACGATGTTCCCAAGCGACTGAAATTTGCCGGCCGAGGTTCGAAGCGGAGCAATCGATGGGAAGCCGGCGCATCATCGCCGGCATCGACTTTGGGAGATGTTCGAGTGCTGCAAATACCAGACATGCGCGAAGCCTGATTTGAAAAGGAACTTTCGAGTCGGAAGGAGGTTTGGATGTGAAACGCTGGTTTCTAGCGCAGGGAAAGTGCAGCCATGCCCGTCTTCGAAAAGGGAAAATACAGTGCTTTAATCGCCTATATCGTATTGGCGGTGCTTGCCGGTTGTGTCTTGGTTGCGGGAGCCCTTTTCTTTTATCAACATGAGCCGCAACGGCCCGGTCAGCCATCGCCCCATGCACTGGATCAATCCCAATAGTAATGAAGAAAAGGCGGGCGGCCGCTCGCTATCGCAAGCGACGTCTCCGGCCAGACGCGCCATGAATCCAATCCGGCCCAGCGGCCTTTGAATTCATGACGCGCCTCAGGAGGCGGCTCGCTCGCGGACTTGCGAGCCAGGAGGGACCGGCGTTGACTTCCCTCCGACGGCCGAACCTTCATGTGCGAGATTTGTTCCTGAACGGAGATAAATATCGAGCCGGCACCGTGTGGATCAATTTCGGCGCAGGTCGCACTCGGTTTCCGGCGCAAAATCCAGGGTCTTTGGTCCGCCAGCGGACGAAGAGGATCGGACAAACAATCGTCTCTTGATCGACTAGCCCTGTCGTGTGACAACCAAAATGCAACGTTTATCGTTGGAACCAGGAGGCCGGCATGTCCTCGCTTGATATCCTGCATGGTATCTATCAGCCGGAAGATATCTTGATCGTGAGAAATGCGGTGATGCGCGTCAGCGCAGAACCATGGTTCACATCGGATCTCGAACGGCGTGCAGAATTCGCGCGCTACGTGCTTCGCGTTTATAGTCATGGGCTAGTTTTGCCGGAGCCGTTGGAAGCGCTTTGCCGGGTGGCGGCGATGGCGCGCTTTTCAAACCGGGCACAGGCATTTTCGGTCATCAAGGGGCGCCGAATTCTGGTCGTCGAAGACGAATATTGGACTGCCGCGGAAGCGGCTGGCAGACTCAAGGAACTGGGGGCGGAAGTTAGCGGCCCCGTGGGCACTCTCTGCGAGGCGATGGATTTGGTCGAAAGATCGGACAGCAAACTTGATGCTGCACTCCTCGATATTAATCTGAATGGTCGGATGACCTATCCCGTCGCCGCTTTCCTTAGGATGCGCAGTATCCCGTTTGCCTTTATAACCGGATATGACGATCGTCATATACCGGCCTTTTATCGCTCTACCTTGACCGTCACAAAGCCCGTTGATTGGGGACTTATTGCATCCCGACTCCTGTCTGAACATCTTGAGCGCTGATAGAGGATTCCACACTGATCTCTAAGGCCGTTTGACAGACTAGGCGTCGTGTTGATCACGCCATGGGGACTGCCCGGCAGCCGCCTGGCAAGGAGCCGCCGGCACCTCATGAGCAGTCGAAGGCGACGGCTGAAGGCAAAGGCCCCTTCCGAGCGCCGCGCGGGACGTTCGCGCAAATGCAACTTCTCAGCCGACCCTTGCAGAGGCATATTCCAGCGCGAAGCGCATCAGAAGTCCCTTGAGTTCAGGTTCGCGTACCCGCCTCGCGGCTTCTTCCGGAACCATCCACTGTATCGTCCGCTGGCCGCTCTCAGGAAAGTTTCGACTTTGTTTTCGAACCTCAAGCAGGTGGACTTCGACCAGTGACGGTATCGCCTGGTCCGCATCAAGCGACTTCAAATATGTAAAATAACCAAAGGTGCCCTTTTTGATCTTGCCCCTGACACCGGCCTCCTCCCAAGCCTCCCGCTCGGCGACCTGCCCTCCATCGAGGCCTTTGATCGGCCAGCCTTTCGGAATCATCCAGCGCTTTGTCTCACGCGTCGTAATGAGCAAAATCTCAAGGGCTTTGGTCTCGCGATATCGAAAACAGACTGCGCCATATTGCTCGGCCATGTCTCCGGCTGCGATAGTCTCGATATGCGGCGCGAGACGCGCAAGATGCGGCCGGTGCTTTGACATGACAATCCTTACTCGCGTCGCCGCTTAGAATTTCCTTTGGTTTTGCCGCGAACCTTCAATGGCCTGCCCTTCTGGCCTCTTGTGTTTCCGAACCGTTTTTGGACGCTTTGGTTCCCCAAGATCTTCTAGAGAACACTGTCTCCACCACAATTCCTGGATTGAGGCGATGCTTGGCGATCTCCCGACCAGCCGGCTCGCTCGGCCGCGTTTATAAGCGAGGATCGGCTTCGCATTCACTTTGAATTCACGCAGAGCGAACTATGATCGCATAATCTGAGCTAGGCTGGCCAATGAACGATTCGACACCTGCGTATAGTAAAATGTTTTCCGGCAAACGGCTCTTGATCGTCGAGGACGACTATTTCCTTACAGAAGCGACAAGCCGGAAGTTGCGTTCCCTGGGAGCTATTCTGATCGGCCCGATGGCTGATGTCCCGCACGCTCTCGATTTGATCGAAGGCAATCAGGTGGATGCGGCGATTATCGATATGCGGCTTGATTCAGATCTGGCATATGCGATGGCTGAAGCGCTTGAAGAAGCTGGGCTTCCCTACGTATTTGCCATAGCGGATAACCCGCCCCCGCAATTTTCCGGCTTCATCCTACGGGAAAAAGTTGATGATATCGAGCATATCGCCATGGCGTTGTTCGGTGCGCGACGGTTGGATATCTGAGAACCGGAGTGTCAGTAAAGGTCCTCGCCAAGCTGGACCGCGAGCTGCTGGCGAGCCCGATTGATGCGACTTTTTACGGTGCCAATCGCACAACCGAACTTCGTAGCGGCATCTTCGTAGGAGCGGCCTTCGATCACCACATATTCCAGCACTATCCGATAATGTTCCGGCAGGCGGTTGCACGCCCGCTGTAGTTCCTTTGCCCGGATCGTCCATTCCTGCGACGCTGGTGCGACGCCGACGTCGGATATGCATTTCTTGTTGCCCGGAGCCTCGCGTTTGGCGATGCGGAACTTTGTGCAGAATGTATTGCGCATGATGGTGAACAGCCACGATTTCAACCGAGTGCCAGGATCGAACTGGTCGATATTGGCCAGAGCTTTTGTCAGTGTCTCTTGAACCAAGTCATCGGCATCCGTCGAATGTCGGTGGAATGTTCTGGCGAAGGCGCGCAGGGCTGGAATGAGCTCCACGATTTCAGCCTGCAAACGATTGGAACGGGACAGGTGGATCACTGTATTCTCCTTTGCCGTATCGCTCATTCAGCAGCTCTGATCCGGATGCAGACCTGACATCTTGGCGACGCCGATACATCCTCTCGGTGATTTCAAATGAAGCCTACTTCGCGCTTTGATATTCGCCGCAATAGGGAAATGACCCAGAACCGTTCTGAGGTGCACTCAAACGCTTTCACACTTCGAAGGAACGGCTGCATGCTCAGCATGTTCCATGAGGTCAGGAGAAACTTTCAAATGGCTCTGCATCCTATGCGGCCCTTCTAAAGACGGCACACAAAACCTTCTCTCGGCGATGTTCCGTATCCAAATCTCTCAGGGCTCGCGCAGCGGAAGTAAACGCAGAGCATTCGCGCCCACTGAGACGCGTCACCCTTGCCCCTCGTCCTGTAAGCGAATGAGAGGTGGTTTTTCGACCATAAAACGACGGGTACTGCACCGCAGGAGATATACCTCTGGTTCCGGATTCTGCAGCATTGTAAATCCTGCGCTGCGCAGCATCGCCTCCGTCGCCGCCTTGTTCGGTATGAACCAGTTTGTCGGATCCCCGGCATAGCGATTTTCTACGAAGAACAGCTTCGGATAATCAGGACGATTGAAAATCTCTCTGTCCTCGAAGTCGTAATCGTCCTTCAGTTCCGGCGTGTCGTCCACGCCGCGCTGCATACATTGAAACAGCATCAGATCCTTGACGACGTGCTCTCGAAGCAGGTCAAGCGCCAGGAGGGGATGACGCAGATGGTAGAGGACACCCATGAAAAGGACGAGATCAAACTTTTCGCGCAGTTGCTCGATCTCGTAGACGGACATTTGCCGGAAGTCGATGTCAACCTCGGCCTGCTTTGCCACGAATGCGGCTTGCCGCAGATAATGCGGATCTGTATCGATCGCCACCACGCGGTCTGCATTGCGTCGTTTCATCTCAAGCGAATAAAATCCCGCGTTACAGCCGATATCGAGAACGGTCTTGCCCGTCAAATCCAGGGGAACGACATCCTTGAAGCGCCGCCATTTGAAGCTTGGATAGTCCCCGAGAAAATGATCGGGAGCTGTTTCGATGCCTCTTATACGCAAGTTGTGAAACCATGGCGCCAGTTCGGCAATCTGGCGCCGCAACTCCTCTTCGCTCTCCATGATCACGCTCCGATTGAAAGACCCGTCGGACGCCGGATCGGCGTGGTCTTATGACGTGGCCGTTGGATAGATTGCGGTTCGTGAAGCGCCTGACGAAACCAGGCAACGGTATATTCCAGGCCTTCGGTGAGATGAACCTTCGGCTCCCAGGACAAGAGTTGCTTTGCGCGCGTTATGTCCGGCCGCCGACGCTGTGGATCGTCGATAGGCAGCGGCCGGTAAGCAATGCCTGAGTTTGTCGGCACCATCTCCAGGATCACTTGCGCAAGTTCTTTGACCGTAAACTCCCCCGGATTGCCGAGATTGATTGGCAAGCCGACATTTGGCTGCACATTCATCGAGCGGATCAGCCCCTCAACCAGATCGGACACGTAGCAAAAGGATCTCGTCTGGTTGCCATCCCCGTAAATCGTCAGTGGTTCTTGCTGCAGCGCCTGGACGATGAAATTTGAGACAATACGCCCATCATTCGGCTGCATGCGAGGGCCATATGTATTGAAGATGCGCACGACGCGCGCGTCGACGGAGCCCGCACGCAGACTATCGAAGCAGAGAGCCTCCGCCGCACGTTTTCCCTCGTCGTAGCATGCGCGCGGTCCGATGCAATTGACGTGACCCCAATAGTCTTCCTGCTGCGGATGCTCCTCCGGATCGCCATAGACTTCGCTCGTGGAAGCCTGCAGGAAGGAGGCGCCATGACGCTCTGCGAGTTTCAGGAGATTCCCCGTTCCGGCCACGCTGGTCATCATCGTATGGATAGGGTCGGCCTGATAGAATGGCGGAGAGGCCGGGCACGCCAGGTTGTAGATTTGATGGAGCGGCTCGGCGATCTCAAGCTCTTCGCATATGTCATGCTCGATAAGCGTGAAATTAGAGTTATTTTGCAATAGCTTGATATTATTGGGCGAGCTTGTCAAAAAGCTGTCGACACAAATGACCCGATGGCCGCCGGCCATGAGTGCGTCGCAAAGGTGAGAGCCGACAAAGCCTGCGCCTCCAGCAACGAGAATGTTCTTTTTGATTACCTGCCGCATGCAATTTCTCCTTTAGATTTCTACGCTAACGCACGTCGGCCTACTCGATTTTGCGGCAGGCCTTCCGACAGAATATTCGCCAACTGCCTGGCGCGGGCACGCCCGGTGTGATCACCATGGACGATGCGCTGCGCGAGATCCGCCATTCCGCGCCTCGTTTCCTCCGAAAGACCGGTCAGCGCACCGACCACGTCTGCAGTGTCATGCGCGATCAAAATGGAGCGATCCTGTGGGAAAAGCTCGTCGATACCGCGCCAGAAATCGCTGATGATCGGGGTGCCGCAAGCTGCCGCCTCGAACAGGCGCACGCTTGGCGACCAGCCTGCCTCGATCATGTCGGAGCGAGTAATATTGAGGGTAAACCTTTGCCGGCTGTAGAAGGACGGATGATCGGCGGGCGCGAGGTGTTCAATGCGAGTTACATTCTCGGGCCAGTCGATATCAGCGGGAAATTGCGGCCCGGCAACGATAAAGCGCATATGCGGCAACCGCCGCGCCGGCTCTATCAGAAGCTTCTGCAATTTCTCCTGGCGGTCGCGGCTGTAGGTGCCAAGATAGCCGAGATCCCAAAAGGTCTCCTCGCCCGTATTCCTGTAACGCCGCTCATCGACCGAGCAATAGAGAGCTTCCGCGCGTGAGACGCCAAATTCCGTCATCAACCGGTCGAGGACGCCTCCCCCCGAAAAAGACAGATAGACATCGAACAGCGGCATTTGACGCCTGGCGATATATTCCTGATTATCCTGTCCGAGTTTCGCAAGGGTGACCGGCGTGTCGATATCATAGAAGCATAAGAGCCGGGGCTTTAGCGCGGCAATCGTATCGATCACCGTTATGCCATCCGGCACATAGGAACCGATGATGACGGCATCGGCGGCGATCAATCGCTGCCTAAAGCGGCTCCTGAGTTCATCGATATTGCCGTAATAAGAAAGCTCACAGAAATCCGCATCGCGAAGGTCCCTATGCGCAGCATACCAGGGAACATCCCGCTCGAGGAAAAGCACATGATGCCCCTCGGCATAGAGACCTCTGATCAAGGAACGGAATGTCGTAGCATGACCATTTCCCCAGGAGGAAGACAAGGAGAGACCCAATATCACGATGTCGAGTGCGCGACTCATTCGGCGGCCTCCTTGCTTGCGAAACGGGACCGTAAGAGCTGATCGACTTCGACGGCCCGGTGCTGATAAGTGTGTGCGCCGAGCACGCGCGCGAGCGCTCTTTTCCCGGTCTCTGCTGCACGATCGGGTGTCAGGCCGGACAGGATTTCGCACACATCTCGGCCGTCGCGCGCGACAAACACCTCCTCGTTCGGCGTCAGAAAATGGTCAATTCCGTCCCAATAGTCGGTGATCAGGCAGGCGCCGGCGCCGACCGCCTCAAACACCCGAGTGGCTGGCGAAAAGCCATTCTCGGCCATGCTCTCGCGCGAGATATTGAGCACCGCCCTCGGTGTCGCGTTAAAGGCGTTGTGATCGCGGGTCGGTACGTGCCCGATATAGCGGACGTTACTCGACATCGGCTTGTCGTCCCAGCCTGCACCGCCCAGAAGAAAGCGCTGCGAAGGCATGGCTGCGGCCGGCTCGAGAAAAAAGGCCTCGACCCGCGCCTCTCGATCAGGCAGACGGTTGCCAAGAAAGCCAAGGGTCGCCTCGAAGCGAGGATCGGCGATGACGGAATGATGTGTCTGCGGATCGAGCGCGTTATAGATCGGAATACATACTGGCGCGCCAAGCTGCCGGTATTTTTTTATGACAGGCTCCCCGCCGCCATAGGTCAAAATCAGATCTAGGTCGGCAAGTGCCTTGCGAAGCGGATGATCCGCGGATGTCTGCATTTCGGCAAGCGTCGCCGGCGCATCCACATCCCAGAAAATTTTGAGAGCCTCCGGCCGGGCAGCCGTCATGACCTCCTGCAAAAGCAGATCGTCCTCGAAGCCGACGCCGCTCGTCTTGATGACAATATCGGCAAGGGCGGCCTCGGCCGCAACCTTCTTCAAGGCGGCAATCGTTCCATCATAGACGACGACCTCACACCAATCGGGTGGATCGATATCGCGATGTTCCTGGCGCTGATAAACGTCCGGCTCGTAAAAGGTGATGCGGTACCCTCTGGCCGCCAATGCCTTCAGCAGACCGCGATAATAGGTGGCCGCACCGTTCCAATAGGCCGAAAGAAGGCTCGAACCGTAGAAAGCGATCTTCATTCCGCAACCTCCCGCTTATCCATTGCATTGTGCCGACCCAGAATTTTCAGGAGTTCGTCGGCGCGATGGCCGCAGGTGTGGCGCGTGCGTATGCGCTCCAGGCCGGATGCAATCAGCGCATCGGCGAGCGCCTGGTCCGAAAGGACATCGCGAATGAGGCAGGTCATTTCGTCGCCGGTTCTGGCGATGAGAAAGTCCTTACCGGGCCGGAAAAGCTCCTCGCAGTCGTCCCATGGTGCGGATATCAGCGGAATCCCACAGGCGAGTGCCTCGAAGACACGTATCGTCGGAATGCCTGGCAGGGATTCAACATAGGGGCGACGGGGAATATGCACGGTCACGCGGTTTTCGGCGAATGACCGCGGCACCTCGGCATTGGCAATCCAGCCACCGTAATTGATGCCGGTTTTGCGCAAAGCTTCGAGCGCTGCCGGAGGATAGCGCACACCTCGCACGCTGGTCGTCAGTGCATCTTTCCCGATGCGGCTCGCAGGCTCGATGAGAAAACGGCCGATCTCGGCACTGCGTTCATCATCGCCCCAATTACCGATCCATATGAGGTCACCCTTCCTTTCTACCTCCGGCATCGGCCTGAACAACGCCTCGTCGGCGGCTTCGTGCCACGCGAAGACATTGTTCCCCCACCCTGCCTTGAGGTAGCGCTGACGCAACGTCTCGCCAAAGGCGAGAATGAGATCATAATTTTCAAGATCGAGACCTGCGATTTCACTCCGAGCGGAGACGGCGCGATGGTGCGTGTCATGGAAGATGAGTGTGAAGCGCCCACCGATGCGCCTGGCTCTACCGAGGCGCTTGACGAGCGCGGGATCCGTCCACTCGTGGACGACGACGACGTCAGCGTCGCCGATCGCCTCCTCATGATCGAAGGCGCTGTCGTAGGAGAGTGACGTCAGCTGCGGGAAAGTGCGACGGAAAGCTTCCAGCGCCTGCGGCCCCTGATCCATGAGGAGATTGCGGCGGCTCCAGGAATCGGAAGGTTCCAGGGCGATCGCACTATGCCCGCGCTTCAGGAGTTCGCGCATGATCCCGCGCAGGAAATGCGCATTGCCATGATTCCAATCCGAAACGAGAGAGTGCGTATAGAATACGAATTTCATGGATGTACCGCCTCTCTCATATCGGCATGTTGCATGGCGCTTGCGTAAACATTCAGAAGCGACCGGCACTGATGATCGAGCGAATAGGTCTGCGACCGATCTTGTGCCGATACACCTTTCTCTTTCCGCAACCTTTCGTCTTGCGCCAGCAAATCGATCGCATCGGCAAAGCCGGCTGCGTCGTGCGGATCTGCAAAAAGCGCGGCATCGTCCCAAAGCTCGCGATAGGTCGGAATGTCCGCCAGAACGAGCGCTGCGCCGGCACGGGCTCCTTCGAGCGCAGCCAGCCCGAAGGGTTCGTAGAGTGAGGGCGACACGACGATACCGGCCTGAGCCATAACGGCGACGACCTGGTGATGATGCAATTCCCCCAGTTGAACGGCATGCTTGATGGAAAAATGCTGGCCGGACGGCCCATCCACAGCTCCCGCCATAAATATCTTCGAGCGCGAGAGGCGTGCGGCCTCATCCAATACGGCACCATTCTTGCCATCATCCCACCATCGGCCAACCGCCAGGGCAAAATTCTCCTTGGGGGTTGACCGAGCAGGGAGCTCGCTGGAGTTATGGACGACCTCCAAATGGGAAATCGGCCCGTAACACGTTCGGAGCGCATGCGCATGGCTATGGCTGGGCGCAACGGCGATATCGGCGCGGTCGAAACCTCGCCGGTTGCGCGAGAATTGCCATCTCCATGGATCGGGGACATCCACGCCGCGCACGGATTGAAACCATGTCACCACGCATGAATGCGAAACAGCGACCACAGGCAGATCGATGTCGAGACCGGCAGCCTGAGATGGGAGATTCAGATGAAGCAAGTCTATCGAATAACAATCGATAAGCTGCCTGAGAAGATGGGGAATAATGTCGAGCTCATCTTCATTTCCCGCCGTCCAATCCAGGGGAGCATCCAGCCAAACCAATGGCCCGATTGCGATTGCTTCCTGCTCCTGGTCAGAGGAAGGCGACGGCCCAAGCCCGGCGAACACCGTATTGACCTCGAACCGCTGTAATCCCCTGGCGAGATCCATCGCGTATCGCCATACGCCGCCGACTGCATCTACCGTCATGAGAACCGTCTGCGGCTTGCGAGCGTTAAGCCTATAAACCGGCGAAGGTATCAAACTGGATTGGCAGACATCGACCTCTCCATTCATGCTGAGACCCTCCGCTCGCGATAAGAATCGCCCAGGCGGTTGGTCACGAGCCAATCGCAAAGATCACGCACGCCGCTGCGCCATGATATTTTGGGCGCCCAGCCGATGGCTTCGCGCAATGCGCCGGTGTTCGTGACGAAGTAAAGCTGATCCCCAACGCGCCAGTCGGAGTGCATGGTCGCAATCGGCCTGCCGATGATCCTTTCGATTTCCCTGAGCACGATGCGAATGCTCACGGCATTGTCAGGCCCTCCCCCCAGATTGAAGGCCTTGCCCTTGGCCTCATCGATCGAGTTCAGCAGGCCCCGATAGGCGCGAACGGCATCATCGACATGCAAAATGTCTCGCACTTGCCGGCCGTCGCCATAAATCGAAATGGCTTCGTCGTTCAGTGCGCGGATCATGAAATGAGCGACCCAGCCTTGATCTTCGGTGCCAAACTGCCGTGGGCCATAGATGCAGCTCATGCGCAAAACGGCGGTAAGCGAACCGAAGGACTTGGCATAGTCGAGGACATATTGATCTGCGACCCCCTTGGAGCAGCCATATGGCGTGCAGAAATTCAGTCTGCGATCCTCGTCGAAGCCGTGCTCGCGCAGCAATTCGTCGGCGGGTATATAGCGATCTTCCAATCCGGCCATCGCGATGTCATGAATGTCGCCGTAGACCTTGTTCGTACTGGAAAAAATGATCGGCGCCGTGTTGCCCGCCTTGCGGACAGCTTCCAGCACATTGAGCGTGCCACGGGCATTCGTCTCGAAATCATGCAGAGGATGGTCGAGGCTGGTCGTCACCGCCGTTTGAGCCGCAAGATGAAAGACTGCCCGTGCCCCTATGAAAAATGGAGCGATGGCATCAAAGTCGCGGATATCCGCGATTGCCGATTGAACGCGATCTCCGTGATTGCTTTTCAGCCAGCGAAGATTCTGCTCGACGCCGGGCCGGCTAAGATTGTCGAGGACGATCACGTCCTCACCGTCTCTAAGATAGCTGTCGGCGAGATTGCTTCCTATGAAGCCGCTGCCGCCAACGATGATGATGGGGCCTTCGGGTAATCTCATGACATGAGCCCTCGTTCCTTGAGATGCTGGGTCATCTCGGCATTCCTATCGATAGCTTCGGTCGTCAGAACCCAGTCCGCAAAGGACTCGAGCGATCCATCGAGATGGCAACGCGGCTCGAAGCCGAGCAATTCCCTCGCTTTTGAAATATCGGCGAAGCAATGACGGATATCGCCGCTGCGGGATTTGCCG
Organism: Rhizobium pantanalense; assembly: GCF_030182525.1. NCBI lineage: Bacteria > Pseudomonadati > Pseudomonadota > Alphaproteobacteria > Hyphomicrobiales > Rhizobiaceae > Rhizobium > Rhizobium pantanalense. Next base: position 328,257 of record NZ_JAQJCH010000008.1, on the reverse strand, counting down.
GTAATTTCGGGTGCCAATTCAGGAGTCCCCATGGCTGCGGCAAGCAGCATTGCGACCTGCGCTATGGTATAGGCTTGGCCGCTGCCGATATTGATGACGTGACCCGCCGCCGGCTTGCGCTCCAGTGCCAGGCGAAAAGCGCGAGCAACATCGCGCACATGAACAAAGTCGCGGCGCTGATTGCCATCTTCGAAAATCATCGGCGGCTGGCCATTGGCAAGACGCGACGCGAAATTGGCGAGCACGCCCGTATAGGGATTCGAAAGCGCCTGACCGGCACCAAAGACGTTGAACAGACGTAATGCCACTGCATCGATGCCATAGGCGCGGCCGAAGATGAGCGTCTGGCGCTCCTGCGCATATTTTGTCAGCGCATAGATCGAGACCAGATCGACGGGTTTCTCCTCATCTGTGGGCGCAGGCAGGAGCGGCTCACCGTTGGGGCTCAGCGGATCCCACAGTCCCTCGGCGAGACGACTGACATCGCGCCTTATATAGCCGAGGCGATGCCCTACCGGCGAGACATACATGCCCTCGCCATAGACGCTCATCGAGGATGCGACGACAATTCGTCTGATCGGAAGGCCGATCATGGCTTCCAGAAGAACGGCGGTACCGAGATCGTTGGTACCTACATAACGGGCAATCTCGTACATGGACTGGCCGACACCGACCTCCGCCGCTAGGTGGATGACGGCATCAATGCCTTGCAAAGCCTCGCGGACCGCCCCTTTATCGCGCACATCAGCACGAACAACATCCGTTGTATCCATCACGTTCTGGAAGCCAGAAGGACCGTGAACCTGATCGATCAACGCATCAAGAATGCGTACCTGATATCCGTTTTCAAGCAGTTCCTCAGTGACATGCCGACCAATAAAACCGCATCCACCGGTGACGAGAATATGTGACATTGAACATCCTGGGCTGTTGAGTTGAGAGGTTTTTGATCGCCCCTAACAGTGATCCCTAAGGAATGTTCCTGACGCTATGACATCATTATCTTTGTAGACTTCTTCCATGATGCGCTTCGTTTCGCTCGCCAGGTGAGATCCTTGTACCTGCCACGAAGCATCTTCATCATCTTCTGGAACAAGCCATGCGCATGCCAGTTAGGCACGCGTCTTCGATCCAATTCGACGATCGGATGGCTAGAACTCCCAGGAGAGTATGAATGAACGCGATCACATCAGTGCAGGCAGACGATATGAAAGCGGCCGTCGTTACAGGCCCTGGGCAGCTGCACGTACAACGCATGGCTTTGCCTGAACCCGCTGCCGGTCAATTGCGTGTGAAATTGGAAGGTTGCGGAGTATGCGCCTCGAACCTGACGCCATGGTCAGGCCCGGAATGGATGCGGTTTCCGACAGAGCCAGGAGGACTGGGACATGAAGGCTGGGGGACTATCGATGCGATCGGAGATGATGTCGCCGGTTTTGCCGTTGGCGATCGTGTTGCCACTTTAAGCCAGCATGCTTACGCCACCTACGATCTCGCCGTTGAGAGCAACGTTGTCCGGCTACCCACCTGGCTCGACAATCGGCCGTTTCCGGGAGAGCCGTTGGGTTGCGCTATGAATATTTTCGAGCGATGCGACGTTCAGCCAGGGCAGCTCATCGCCATCGTCGGAATTGGCTTCCTCGGCGCTTTGCTAACCCAGCTGTGCGTGGCTGCCGGCGCGCATGTCATCGCGATCTCCCGGCGGCCGTTTTCTCTGGAGATCGCCAAACGCGTGGGGGCTTTCGAAACTATAGAGATGGCGGACCACTGGCAGATTATCGAGAAGGTGAAGCAAGCGACGCGGGGGCAATTCTGCGATCGTGTGATCGAGGCCGTTGGCAAGCAATGGCCGCTCGATCTCGCAGCCGAACTGACCCGCGAACGTGGACGCCTCGTCATTGCAGGCTATCATCAAGACAGTCCAAGGCAGGTCAATATGCAGTTGTGGAACTGGCGAGGGCTCGATGTCGTCAATGCTCACGAACGGGATCCTGCCGTTTATGTGCAAGGCATTCGCGATGCAATCGCGGCAATCGAAGCTGGCCGGCTCGATCCATGGTCTTTCCTGACCCATCGTTTTCCGCTTGAGCGGCTTGATGATGCCTTGAACATGACGCGGGACCGCCCCGGCGGCTTCCTCAAAGCCCTGGTGATATACTGATGAGCATTGGCGACGAATATTATTACCGGAGGAGGGATAAGGGCCTCCGACTTGGTTTTCTGGGCGTCGGCTGGATTGGCAGGCACCGCATGAAGGCTATCCTGGGCACCGGGCTAGTCGAAAAGACGTTCATCTGCGACCCATCGGCGGAGATGGCGGAAACAGCCGCAGAGCTTGCCGGGCAGGCCAAGATCGTGCCTCACTTCGATGATCTGCTGGCCGAACCGCTCGATGGGATCGTCATTGCCACCCCAAGCGCCTTGCACGCAGAGCAGACCGTTGCTGCCTTGGAGCAAGGCATTGCCGTCTTTTGCCAAAAGCCGCTGGGGCGCACCCGAACCGAAGTCGAACAGGCGATTGCGGCAGCCCGGAAGGCAGACCGCTTGATGCAGGTGGACCTTTCCTATAGGCACACGAAAGCCATGAGCCTCATCCGTGACATTGTCCGCAAAGGAGAGCTCGGCCGGATCTTCGCCGTCGATATGGTCTTTCATAACGCCTATGGACCCGACAAACCCTGGTTCTACGACAGGCAACGCTCGGGCGGGGGCTGCGTCATGGATCTTGGAATCCATCTGGCCGACTTGGCGTTATGGACACTCGACTTCCCCGGCGTCTCCGAGGTCCAAAGCCGCCTTCTTCGAAAGGGGGCTCCGATCCGTCCCGACAGTAACGATGTGGAAGATTTCGCCTTCGCCACCGTAACTTTGTCGAATGGCGTCACTCTTCGATTGGCCTGCTCCTGGGGCCTCAACGCTGGCCGCGACGCAGTCATCGGCGCAAGCTTCCATGGAACGGAGGGAGGGGCCGCCATGCGGAACCTCAACGGTTCTTTCTATGATTTTGCCGCAGAACGATACAAGGGAACCCGCACCGATCTCCTTGTCGAACCGCCGGATGAATGGGGCGGCCGAGCAGCGGCAGCCTGGGCAACGCGTTTGGCCAAAGACAATAGCTATGACCCTGCCTGCGAGGGCCTGATCAATTCTGCCGCGGTTATTGACGCAATATATGCCGCCGGGAGTGACCGGATCGGCAAATATGAGATCGGCAAATACTGATTTTGTGAAAACAGCTGGAACCAGCGACCCTCAGGTGAGTTCGATGCGATCTCAATGCATCAACTTATGGATCGCTACGATGCAATCGGGTGAAAGCCGCGGTTTGGGAGCATCGACACAAAGGTCGGATGTTCTTTCCGAAACGACACTTCCGCGCTGGGTGGTTCGTTCATTGGCCGACAACGGCATTACCCGCTGCGGCGAGGCTGCCGGCATGACGGACGACGCATTGCTGATGTTGAGGGGTGTCGGCATTCAATCCGTCAAACTCATCAGAACGGCTTTGGGATATCCTACCGACATTCCCGCATCCGCCGGTGAACCGTCAACGATCGAAGATGGCGGGACGGTTGGCCACTAAGGCGCGGACGCGCTCTTCATAGCGTGCCACGGCATTCGTCAGACGGTCTCGTTCGGCGAGATCGGGGCCTTGTGCCGCCAAAGACCAAAGGCCGATCTGAAAACCTAGATAGCATGCCTCGAATACGTCAAGCACATCCTCGCGCACATCGCGACCGGTTTCCGCTGCAACGATCTGTGCCAAATGCAGCCGCTGCGCTTTCGATAGATCGAATTCCACGCAGGCGCCTGCGATATCCCAGGCGACATCCTGGCATCCGATGAGATCATGAGAGGCATTGTGATCGAGCGCATCGGTCTTGATCAGGCGGCCGTCCGGCCGCCTTACCCATTCCCATCGGTGGAGCCGATTGTCCGTATCCGTCCGCCGCAAATATTTGGTCAGGCGATGCGACCGGCCGATCAAGCGCGCGATGCGATGAGCTGCCTCGCTTCCGAGGGCTTCCTCGATATTGACGACGGCCATATGACATAGATCGGAAAGCGATGCTCCTCCATGGGCAGCAGGAAGATGACGCGCCCGGAAACCAAGATATTGGCCTATCTGCTCAACCATCTCCGCCGATAACGAATCGGCCGCGATTGAGCAGCCCCCTGCCCATGGTTCGACGATGAAGCCATGGCAGGTTCCGAGCACCGGCGGCGTGAAGCCGGCCTCGCTCAATAGCTTGCCTCTTGCCTGCTTGGTTGCCGTATCGCAAAGCCCGGCAAATTTCACCAGATAGCGCGCCTCGCCGTCCGACAGCAGAAATTTGAGCTTTTCCTGCTGCCGATGGCTTGGCGGCCAATTTTCCGGATCCTGATAGCGAAGCCTTCGCCACTCGCCTCCCGAGAGGTCCTGCCAGGAATTTCCGCGTACGCCCAGGAGCTCACAAGCCCACGACTTCAAACTATGTTTCTGTTCCGGCCCATCCAGGATCAGCTCGTGAACATCGACGACATGGGACCGGCGCTGCCTCCATCTGTGAAGATGCGCCTTGCTAACCTGCCCACCTGGCTCGCCCTTGTGACTTGGAAAAAAATGAAGGCGCTCGGCCGGGACGCCATTCGTCTCGAGCCAATCCGCTATGCAGCCGAATGAACTGCCCGACAATCCGGGGCCTTCATCGACAATGGCGAAATCCGTATCGGATCGGCTCAGAATGCGATTTTGCAAGGTTTCCCCTGGCAGCACGTGCCGGCGGAAAGGATCGCCCGTCGGCCGTAAGGAATAGGCAGGCCCCGAGCCGAGCGCAGCCGCGACAAGCGCGCCAAGGCCGACGCCGATACTGCGCACGCCGATCACCACGGTCTCGGAGGTGAGGCCTGAACGCAAAGCCGCCTCCAGAAAGCTCTCGGGATAGAGCGCGTAATGGGCATAGCCTTCGGGCCGCCTTATCCGGATGGGTTCCTCAAGCCTGAGGCGCTCCAGCAACGGTCTCCAATCGGCCAAATGCGTCAGAGACCCGGTGAAATTTCCCTGCCATGACTGCAGAATCATCCGAGCTTGCAGCAACAGCAGCTCTGCACCGGCATTCTGCCTGTCGGAAATTTCGTCGCAGCCTCTTTGCTGAAATTCACGATCGGCAATCCCTTGGACGAGCTCGCCCGTCATAATGAAGGTCTGCACCAGGAGTTCATGCCGATGGCGATCCGGTTTCAAGCTTAAGCACGCCGCCATGTAACCTAAGATCCGGCAGTATATCGACGCGGCCTCCTCGACACGCTCCATATCTCCATAGACCAGCATCGCTACACCTCTTCGATCCGAGCCATATCGAACGCGCGAAACCGGCTTGCGATCCATTGAAAGATTTTTCGGGAACAGATGCCCGCTCTCTTTGTTTGAGGATGGCTTTGTAGATGCTGGAGAAAGACATGCGTTCTCATTCCATTCGAGTAGCTATCGTCGGTGTCGGCAATTGCGCGTCCTCGCTCGTGCAGGGACTGACCTATTATCGCGATGCTGAAAGCAACGAGCCCGTTCCTGGCCTCATGTATGTGGATCTCGGGGGATATCATGTTCGCGACGTCGAGATTTCGGCGGCTTTCGATATTGCCGCTTCGAAGGTCGGGAAGGATGTCGCCGAAGCCATTTACGCAGAGCCGAACAATACCCAGCGTTTTGCCGAGGTCGCCCCAACTGGTATCAAGGTCAATCGCGGCAAGACGCTCGACGGCCTGGGCCGATACCTGAAGGACGAGATTCCGCAATCGGAAGAGCCGGTCGCCGATGTCGCCGAAATTTTGCGCCAGACGCAGACAGAAGTGCTTGTCTCCTATCTTCCGGTCGGGTCCGAGGAGGCCACACAATGGTATGCCGAACAGGCGCTCGCCGCAGGGTGCGCTTTCGTCAACTGCATCCCCGTTTTCATCGCCTCCAAACCCGAATGGCAGCGCCGTTTTGCCGAGCGCCGCCTGCCCCTCATCGGGGACGACATCAAAAGCCAGGTGGGCGCGACGATCGTCCACCGCATGCTCGTCAACCTCTTCCGCGAGCGTGGCGTAAGGGTCGATCGCACCTATCAGCTGAACTTCGGCGGCAATACGGACTTCCTCAACATGCTGGAGCGCGAACGGCTTGAATCGAAGAAGGTCTCCAAGACGCAATCGGTGACGAGTCAGCTCGATGTACCGCTCGCTCCGACGGATATCCATGTCGGACCGAGCGATCATGTTCCATGGCTCGCGGACCGCAAATGGGCTTATATCAGGCTGGAGGGCACGACATTCGGCGGCGTGCCGCTCAATGCCGAATTGAAGCTGGAAGTATGGGATTCGCCCAATTCGGCCGGTGTGGTTATCGACGCGATACGCTGTGCCAAACTGGCGCTCGATCGCGGCATCGGCGGCCCTCTGGTCGGCCCCTCGAGCTATTTCATGAAATCGCCGCCCCGACAATTTACCGATCAGGAAGCCCGCAGGCGCACACAGGCCTTCATCGAGGACCAGGAGGATGCCTTGCCCGGAGCGGCGGAATGACGACGACCTTGTTCCTTGTTCGTCACGCAGCTCACGACAATCTCGGCGCTTTTCTTGCAGGTCGCACGCCGGGGATCGTTCTCGGCGAAGCGGGTTTGTCGCAGGCAAATCGCCTTGGACTGCGCATGGCGCGCGAACATCTGGACGCGGTTTGCAGCAGCCCGCGCGAACGCACTCGGCAGACAGCAGAGGCAATCGTCTCCGCATGCGGGCTGGGTTCGCCGCAGATCGAAGAGGCACTGGATGAAGTGAACTTCGGCGATTGGACAGGCAAAACCTTTTCGACGCTCGATCAAGACGCCCAATGGCGCCGCTGGAACACGATGCGCAGCCTTGTACGGGCGCCGAACGGCGAAACCATGCTCGACGTCCAGACCCGCGTTTGGAATTTGATTGCTGACCTCTCCAGCAAGGCTGACGGCAAGAGGCTGGCGCTCGTGTCCCACGGCGATGTCATCAAGGCGGCCATCAGCCACATTCTCGGCCTGCCGATCGACGCCTGGCCGAGGTTCGATGTGGAACCAGCATCCGTGACCCACATGGTCGTTGGAGATTGGGGAGCCAAAATCATCACCCTCAATGAAATGAATCCATGAGCTCGTCGCGGGAGACCAGCATGATCAAAGCAGCTATGATTTGGAACGAACCAAACAACAAGTCGCACTGGGATCCGGAGATAGATCCGGACTGGAGCCGGTTTGCCGAAATGGCGATATTGGCCGCTGACGCGATCGCACTTGCGAATCCCGATCTGATCAAGGTGCTTGGCGGCATCTCTCCGATCGATCCCGCTTTCATGGACCGAATGAAGAATTACGGCGTCTTGGACCATCTCGACGCCGTCGCAGTCCACGGCTTTCCGCTGGATTGGAATCTCTGGCAGATCGACGAATGGCCGCAGAGAATTGCGGAAATCGCTGGTGTCACCGATCTTCCCGTCTGGGTCAGCGAGGTGGGCGTATCCAGTTTTGGCGCCGAAGACGTGCAGCTTTGGGGCTTGAACCGTACCGTCGAGCTGCTCAAGGGAAAGGTGCCGCAATTCCAGTGGTACAGTCTGTTTGACCTTCCGAGATCATGGGAAGCGACGACGCGCCATAAGGAAGCGGAGGGTTCTTCCTATTATCGGCACTACTACATGGGTCTTCTGCGTGAGGACGGTACGCCGAAGCCGGCCCTCGACGCCTTCGCCCGGCATGTCCCGGAACTCGGCCTGGTTCAATGGTTTCACTTCGAAGATCCGCGCCTTGACGAGGCGGTCGCCTGGATGAAGCGGCTCGGGGTGAAATCGATCAGGACAGGCCTTTCCTGGGCGGATCGCTTCCGCCCCAACGCGCTGGACTGGTTCGATCGGCAAATGCGCAGCCTTGAGGACTTCGATGTCACGGTCACGTTCTGCTTCACGCCGGAACATCGAGGCATTGCGCCTCATCATACGAGTGCACCGCTGGTGCCCGAGGAATTCGCCGAATTCTGCCGCGAAATGGTCGAGCGCTATGCCCCTCATCAGGCCGCTGATCGCTTCGACCGTCCGCCTTCGGCTATGACGGCTTTCTAAGTCCTCATGGCTTCCTGTCTGGACAAAAGCGATCGAGCAACCGCCCCATAGGTCCGCGCGAATAGGCCAGCGCATGATAGCAGCCCAGCGTGAGACGAGCCCAGTTCAGATAGAGAGCTGGCCAGTGCATTTCACGGGCGAGCCAAAAGACACGATGACTCCAGAAACTAATGGCTAGGCGCATGCCGTAGATCATCTTGCGCCGGGCGCCCAACCCATGACTTGCCGCAGCGACGCGCTTGCGGGGGCGCATGCCAAATCGCGGTAAACTCAGACGGAAGGCCAAGCCTTCCCGTCTTTGCCGAAAACCGGCGGCCTGGGTACTGACAACGAAGGCGTCGTCGACAAGCGAGAGGCAAATGCGTCCAGCTTCCATACCGGCGCGAACGAGCTCGAGAAGCGCTTTCGAGCGCACGATGACGACATTGGTTCCCCGCCCGTCTGACGAATAGGGCTCCTGCCAGGCATCGCCTAAGACAATATCCGCCGTCTCCGCAACCACGTCGTCGCAATAGTTGCAGGCGGAATTCTGGAAAAAGCCCGCGCCCCAATCGCCGTCCACGAGTTTCCACCAATCTCGGGCCCGAAGCTCGCCATTTTGCAGGCTTAGGCTTGCGCGATACCAGTGGGCCGGGCGATCCGGAGATTTTGATCTGTAGTCGATCCGCTCGACATCCTCAATCCGCTGACCCATCTGCCAGCTGAAACTCTCGGTCATGCGCGCGCTTTTCATATGGCCGCAAACGAGCCCGAGCGTGAAGGCAATGCGCTCTTTCAGGATCGGATCGACGCTGCTCAACAATCTCAACGCTTTTATGAAGCAGGGAACACCGACAACGGCATATCGACCTGGGGTCTTCCTGATCTGCTCGAGCACCCCCGACATCTCGACCGGGTAGTAGCGCGACTTGGCGCCTGCCAGCAGAGCCTGCGGATCGCGGGAGAGCGTATAGGAAAACAAGCGCTCGTCATCTAACGCCGGCCCCCCTCTCTCGACAACATGCGCCACCGCATCGACAAGCCCGTTGCGAAGGAGCTCGGTTGCCACCCATGTGACCATACCTCCCGAGCTGCCGCTGGCGCGAAAGGCGCCTTCCGCGACATGACCGACGAATGTCGCCTCCCATCGGCCGAGCTGAGGGTCGGTTTTGGCGGCATTCGGGAAGAGCTCTTCGGCGAGCGCATCTTCGTTCGTGCTGCGCGGAGAAAAGGGGCATATCCGGGAAAAATCCGCAGTTCGGTCTCGCATCCAGCCGCCACTTGCACGCGGCTTCCATTGTCCGAAACGATCGAACTCCATATGGACGTCATTCTCATGCGTACGCGCCGCACAGGCACCACATCCGATACAGAGCCCGGAGCAAATGACATCAGCCGGGCTCAACCGGCCGGTATTTCCCAAGGGGTCAGAATGCCTGCTCGAGGACATGATTGAGAAAGGTGCTGGAGTTACGACGAAGACCTTCGATATGCCGGGCGACATCCGGCCCCGGCGCTTCCGTCAAGGCCAGATGCAATTGAGACGCGGGGCTGAATTCGGATATAACACTTTCCTCGATCCCGACCATCGCCGTGAGATCGCGCAGCTTGTTCGATCGATAATCGGAGAGAACGCTGGCCAGTGGCTTTTCGTTGACGAGAGCAAATACGCAGCCGTGGAAGAAATTCGTCACTATCGCGCTGGCTCCGCCGATCAGGCGGGCGAATTCTTCCGGCGCCGCGTCGATGCGGTGTTGATGAGCCCAATTGTTCCTATATCCGATGCTGATCAGGCGGGTCTTATTCACATCCGCCCAATCACGAACCATCCGCTGAAACCAAGCCGGAAAGCTGTGCCCGTAGACAACCACGTAAGGCGAGACCGAGTCTTCCTTGCCGGCATCGAAGATCGCTTGCGGGAACTGAAGGCACGGATCGAGCACCAATTCGGCTTCTATCCCTAAAGCCTCGCGGATGAGCAGCTTTGAATTCAAATCGCGCACCGAAATGCGGGAAAAGTTACGCAGTTTCTCGGCCCAGTGGCCGTTCAGCCGCCGCGCCGAACTGAAATTTCCAAAGCTGGCGGCGTAGGAGGAAAGTAGAGGCTTCTGCAAACCTTCGCCAAAGAAGAGGCCGCTGCCGCCATACCAGGGATGATGCAAATTCCAGACCTCGTCGCTGCCGACGATGACGAGCGGCAGATCTTCGATAGCCGATGGATCCTCTAACGCGAACGGTGCGGATAGTGGCAGCCGGGAAACAGCATCGAGGAACTTGCGGATCTTCTCTCGGTAAAGCGGGTAATCTTCCGCCGAAGTCGCAATTGGAAGCTCGGGCCGAAACGCGCAACGCCACTCGGCGAAATCGATGCGTTTTGATTTGTGGTTCAGCAGGACCGCGTCGACGTTCATCGATCGCAATCCCTCGACCAGACAGCGCGCCTGCCAATAGGATCCGTAGTTGATACAGCCATGGAATGTCAGCACGCCCGCCTGGCGACCGCCACCGTCGTCGATAAGAATATTTCCGGCGGTATTCAGTGCATGCACATGACCGGCGAAGCGGTTCTGATCCAGCATGTGATCTTTCCGTTGTCCTGCTGACAGCTATGAAACTGGGGCCATTCAAGCGCACGTCACCCGCAGTGCTGGTTTGTGCTCTTGTTCGCCTTCAAACCGTGCGAATGATCGAATGTTCCCCGCCGACGCGGAGATGCCCATCAGGTTTGCCGACGGCGTTCCGGCGCTGGGATACCTCGATCCTTCAGGCAATCGCTAGCGCTCAAGGATCAGATCGGCGATAACAGGCAGATGATCGGAAGCAACCTTCGTCAGCTTGTTTTGCAGAACGGCACTGTCAATGACCCGAATGTCATCGCTGACAAATATATGATCGAGGCGCATCAGAGGGTATCTGGAGGGAAAGGTCGGACGCGCCGGGCCTTTTCCTTGAAGCTGGGCATCTTTCAGGAGCCGGCCGATCAGCCGATAGGCGGCGGACGCAGGAATAGCGTTCAAATCGCCGCACAGGATTGTCGCTCCTGGCTTCACGGAAGCATGCAGCCACGCGGGACCCAGCAATGTCGTCATTTGCTGAATGCGATCTCGCCCACGAAGACCGAGGTGTGTGTTGACGACGTTCAATATGACATCGCCGATGACAATCTCGACTGCAAGAGCGCCGCGAGGCTCGCCGCTCGCGGGCAAGGGACCAGTCTTGACCGTCCTTGTCGGCCAGTTGGTTATGATCGCGTCTCCATATTGCTCCTCTGCGAATGTCAGGGTCGGATTGAAATGAGCTTCCATTTTCAAAAGCGACGCGATCATACTTGCTTGGTCGATGCGCCCTGTCCGCAAACGACGGACGTCGATTTCCTGCAGCGCCACGATATCAGCCTGTGTTTGAGCGATGACGGATGCGATCCGAGCTGGATCGATCTTGCGATCGGTGCCAATGCAGCTGTGCACATTGTACGTGACTATTCTGATTCGCTTCTCGTTAGTCATATGTGGGGAACACCGAAGCCGCCCAGTCGTTCCGCTCGCATCGCCGGCGTGAACAAAGGCAGACCCGATGACCCGGAAAAGCTTGATATGGAATGCGGCAATGCTTGGTGCGCTTTGCCTGGCGCTTTTTCTTCTTTATCGGATCCTTTCGCACTATAGTCTGGAAGAGATCGACGCATCGCTCCACAAACTTCCGTTCCCTTACCTTGCGGCAGCGATCCTCTTCGCGGCGGCGTCCTATATCAGCCTGACCGGCTTCGACTATCTGGCCATTCTATCGCTTCGAAAGTCCTTGCCATATTCCAAAATTGCGCTGGCATCCCTCATCAGCCTGTCGATGGGCCATAATATCGGATTTGCAGGGCTCAGTAGCGGTGCATTTCGTTATCGCTATTATGCTCGCTGGGGCCTTAGCATGGAAGATGTCGCGAAGATCATTCTATTTTCCGGCGTGACAGTCGCCCTTGGCTTGATAACCATCGGCGGTATTGCCTTGCTTATCGCTTCGGAAGATATCGTTACACTGCTACACGTCGACCCTCCAACTCTGCGGATATTGGGTGGCGCTCTTCTTTGCGTTGCTGCGATCTATGGTATTCTGGCTAAATACCTGCGAGGGCGGCTGACCTTATGGCATTGGTCATTTGAATTGCCTCAAGCCAGGATAGCTCTGGCACAAATTGCGATTGGCACGGTGAACTTTGCCTTCGTCTCGGGATGCCTTTACGCATTATTTTCGGCTTATGCCGAAGTATCCTATTTCCGCACCGTCACGGCATTCGTGCTTGCCAACACTCTTGTCCTCACCACGCATGTCCCCGGAGGTCTCGGTATCCTGGAGACAACCCTGTCATATGCTGTTCCGAATGCCGCCTCGATCGGGGCCTTGATCGCGTTTCGCCTGATCTACTATCTCATTCCGCTTCTGTTCGGTGGTATCGCGATGATGATTACCGAACTGATCTTCAGCCAGCAATCAGCCAAACCGAAGCATGCGGCGCAATCGACCCGCGACACGACGTAGGGGTGATGGCGGCCAGGGCCGTGCGGGGTCAAACAGGGCCGTCCCTAAAACAGGTGTAGTCTTTCGGCTTTTCGAGTGAAGCGGTTTCAGGCCCCTTGCGCCAAGATCGAGCGCCGCGATCGCACGGATAAGAGAGCCGTTTTGCTCAAAGACCTGATCGAGCATTTCGGAAGAACAGCCGAGAAATTCCGAAAGAAGGCTGTGACGCAGGCTGCGGATGACCTTCCTATGTTCGTCGCTTTGGGCCTCAAACAGAATGTCGCACTCCGTATCCAAACTCTCCGAACGATGATTGAGGTTCGACGAGCCAATTCGCACCAGGGTGTCGTCCGCGATCAACAACTTCGAATGAATAAAAAGAGGCACCTGCCGCGTTCCATCCGGAATGACCGGGTAGAAAACGCGCAAACGGTCGAACTCGTCCGCATGTTTGAGTTTTGCAATGATCCTAGCCCTATTCCTATCCATGATCATCTTTTCGATCAAACCGTGCGAGTGGTACGCACAGACGATCACGATCTCGGGTCCTTCTTTCTCCTTCAAACGCGCGGCCAATGCTTCGGCAATATTGAAGGAGGCGAGATATTGCGTTTCGATGTAGAGATGGCGCCTCGCTGCATCGATCATCTGTTTGGCTGTGACGCTTCCGAGATTATCGCGCGACCCTCTCGTGCGATCTGAGACGGCAAGCCTGATTGATATGTTGGAAAGAGAAAGAGATTCTTCGCATTGCAATTCATGCTCGCAAGTACATGCCAAGGGTCCATGCCGCTCGGCAGTTGCTGCCGCCCACCGCTGTCTGGCAATGTCAGAGACCATCCTTGCTGCCTGCCCCCTTACCATGACCTGCAGGTCATGCACCGCTTCGTATGGCAGGCCCTCCGAATCTCGTCTGCGCTGATCTCCGGCCCGATGGCCGCGTGTGTCCCACCTGCGCGATGCCAGATCAATGCCGCCGAGGAACGCGACATTGTCGTCAACACAAACAAGCTTTTGATGATGGCAGCCGAGCAAGACGGGCTGAATCGCAAAGCGCAGCTGGATACGATTACTCTTCGGGAAGGCTTTTTGAAAAAATATTCTTAGGGATTTATCCGAATAGATTGGCCCAAGTGCCCAAACCAGAATGCGGATCTGCAAATCCGGGTTAGAATGGACTGCTCGTTCGAGGGCATCTCCTAAGGTTACGTCCGATTTTTCCGGTTCCAGCAATATTTCCGGATTAAAGTTCCAGCCGATAATCCAGATCTGCCGTTTAGCCTCGTTTACCGCCCCGGCCAGGCATGAAAAATAATTCTTGCCATTGATGAGAAAGCTCGCTTTCTCCGCAGTCCCTGACAACAATGGCTTGGCACTTTGCTGCATCGTGGCTGAAATCTGCAATTGTCGCGGTTGATTCAAATAACCAGGCTTTTGCGTCCACACTCGCTGTCGCTTGACGACCGGTACCGGGGGATCGTTATCTTGCCATACCCTCATTAATCGCCCTGGGCATCCCTACTTGATATCATCTTTGCAGGGATGCCAATTGGTGGAATTTTCGAAACTTGATACCGCGGATATGACAATTCGTTTTGCTCGCCGTTTTGCTTGTTCGCTATTGCTCAGCGGCGATTGCTGACGTGATCGCGATATTGTTCTGTCTGAACGTCGCGGCTGTCGAGACCTCTTTCTCTCGAATGTTGCGCCTTGTCACGGTTGGACAGAACGGCATTTTCTCCGACCTTGCCTTCCTCAAGTGTCGTAGCAGCGCCTGACGCGTCACCTTTGCCTTTCGATCCGCGGGAGAAGTGCTTTTTTCCTGCGTGAGCCATCATGCATCTCCATCAATTTGCCAGGATGACAATGCTTCACCTTGACCATCCGATGAGGGTGGACCGCAGCGAAGGCACCTTTGGAACATCCAACTTCCATTTCTGTCGATTGTTCCCTCTGGGCTGCGGAACCGGCATCCACACACGGCACAGATTTATTGTTTTTATTGTTCCGACCCGGGAACATTCCTTGCCTGCGATAGTTGCGTTGCGACTATCTTGAAGGAGAAGAAATGCGGAATGATGATGAGAAAAATTCCGTCGAAACGGATCCGATTGTGTCTGCAAACGATAGTCCTCAACAGAAGAGCAGAAAACGGCGGGCGGGATACCTGATCGTACTTGCGCTTTTGATCATCGCGTTGCTGACACTCGCCGAATGGATACTGAACGGAACCATCATCTTTTCCAACGCGCGGTAGCTGCCGCGTACCTTCAAACAGCAGGAAACCAAGCCAAACGGAAGATACTTGGATCCGATAAAGGCAGATGTGAAAAGGAGACCGGCATGAAGCTCGCGATCGTCACTATTGCAGTAACACTGGCAGCGGCACCAGCATACTCCCAATCGACAGCAGAGAAGACAGGTGTCAACTCTCTCGTGGGGGCGGCGCCGAATACGCAAGACTTTGTCAATGAAGCCGCCAGCAGCGATATGTTTGAAATTGAATCGAGCAAGCTCGCGCTGCAGCGCGGCAATGATCAGACGAAAAAATTCGCTCAGCAAATGATTGATGACCACCAAAAGACAACGAATGAGCTCAAAGATCTCGTCAACAGCGGAAAGGTCAAGGCGACACTGCCGACGGAGATGAGCTCAAGCCAGAAGAAGATGTTGGCGCGACTGCAGAAAATGCAGGGAAATGACTTTGTCAAACGCTACGACGCGGACCAGCGTTCAGCTCATGCGAATGCGGTTGATCTTTTCAAACGCTATGGAAATGGCGGCGAGGATGCAAGCCTGAAGACCTGGGCTGCCAATACGCGGCCGAAACTCGAGCAGCATCTGCAAATGGCCAAGGAACTTCCAAAGTAAAAAGGCCACCGGGATGAGTGGATGGCTATAGCATGGCTGTATTTCATCCGCTCATCCGGAGGTGAAACACAATCGATCTCGAAGTGATTGATGGGCGGTTCGGAGACGATTTGGCTTGCAACGGAGTGTGGGAAATGGATGACCAACTGCATCTCAGCGATAGCGATGTCATCGAAGTCGAAAACGAGGATGGAACGCGAAAAATCTGCGATGATGTGGCCTACCTGAAGCTCTCCATCGTCAATGCGGTTTTTCTCGGCAGACCTGTGCCGGATAGTAGCTGGCTCCTCATCGATACCGGTTTGCCATCGTCACAGGATCGGATCTTGGCAGCCGCGGCGCGCCGCTTCGGTGCGACCTCCCGGCCCGCTGCCATTATCATGACTCACGGACATATCGACCACGCCGGATCTGTCGAACGCCTGGCCGCTTTTTGGGATGTGCAGGTCTACGCCCATCCGCTCGAGCATCCTTACCTGGATGGACGCGCCTCCTATCCGCCTGCAGACCCGTGGGTTGGTGGCGGAAGCTTTGCGCTCATGTCGCCCCTGCTGCCGCGCGGCCCCTCCAACCTCGGCAGCCTGCTTCAAAGCCTGCCTGCCGATGGTACCGTACCTTTCGCTTCCGAATGGTCATGGCTGCATACACCCGGCCATACACCGGGACATATCTCCCTTTGGCGCGAAAGCGATCGCACCCTCCTCGCCGGTGACGCCGTCATCACGACAGGCCAGGAATCCGTCTACGACGTAGTGACGCAGGCTCCCAGGCTGCATGGTCCGCCTCGCTATCTGACGATCGATTGGCAGGCATCGGAACAATCAGCAAAGCAGATTGCCAGTCTCAAGCCGGAACGATTGATCAGCGGCCATGGCCCGGCGCTGGGCGGGGCTGGCTTGCGCGCAGCCCTCGATACGCTGGCAACCAATTTCTGGGATATTGCAGTGCCACCGGACGGCCGATACGTCGGTCATCCGGCAAGAGCTACAGACGGCACGGCCTATTGCCGGCCCTGAGGGTTTGCCACGCTGCAAGACCGGCTGCGCTTTCACTTTCTCCACTTTTGCAAGATCCTGCGAGAACCAAGGGATCGATTCAAAAGAGCAGGTCGTAACCCGGCTCGTTCTCCAGACGCCCTCTACAAACTGCCGCTCACCGCTGGAACAACGACTGTATCCGGAAGTTTGAGAATGGACCGGTGAGGGCCGATGAGGCCATCACCACGGGATCGCCGGCGAAAGCGCATGAGTGACAGGAGTTTCGACAATGAACGTGATCCGGCTTCCGCAGGCCCGTCGAAGCGATCGTGACCCCGAACCCGAGTTCCGTACAAGCGATCGCAACGGGCGTGCCATGTTCCGCTTCCTGGCCGATTACCAAATCGACGGGCGGACGTTCGGCATCAGTTTCTGGGCCTATGATCTGGCCGACGCGGAGCGCCGCGTCGCATCCATGCGCGCCAATCTGAGCCTTCAAGGCCAGATCTTCTGCCGGATGTGAGAAGCTTATTCTTCCATCGGCAGGCGGATACCTCCTCCATCTCCCATCCTATATGATCCATGTCACCACCAGCCCGGCGCTCGCCGAGAATATGGCCAGAACCGTTAGCCAGCCAGCGATGTTCATAAGACGTGAATTCACATGCTCGCCCATGATTGCCTTGTTGTTCGTCATGAGCAGCAGCAATAACAAGAGAGGTGGAGTAGAAAACCCCTGAACCACGCCGGACCATACCAGGGCTTTCATCGGATTTATGCCAACGAAGTTCATCGCGACCGCGACCAACGTTACCGCTGCGATGATGACGTAAAATCCCGGCGCCTCTCGGGCACCGGCGTTCAGGCTGCCCTTGATGCCGATTGACTGGGCGAGGTCATAGGCGGCCCCCGTCGTCATGACGGGAACTGCCAGAAATCCGACCGCTATGATTCCAGCGGCAAACAAATACCCGGCTGCCTGCCCGGCGATTGGCTTTAGCGCTTCGGCCGCCTGCGCGGCCGTCTGGATATCCGTATGCCCCTGAACATGCAGCGTCGCGCCGGTCGCCATAATAATGAAGTACATGACCAGGTTGGAGAACGTCATGCCCACAAGGATTTCCTTGCGGGACCGAGCCAGTTTCGAGCTGCTGACGCCTCGTCTAGCTTTCACCGAAATCTTTCCGTCGGCGATTTTTTCCTCGACCTCTTCATTGGATTGCCAAGTGTAGAGATACGCCGACAGCGTGGTGCCGATGATCGCCACGATGATCGAAAGAAATTCCTCGTTGAATTCGATGGATGGAATGAGCGAGCCCTTAAGAACGGCCATCCAGTCCGGTTTCGCCAATATAGCCGCGCCTGCATAAGCCAGCAGGCTAAGGGCCAGCCAGCGGAAAATGCGGCGAATGAGGATATAGGAGCCCACCACCTGTAGACAGAGCAGAATGACCGCCATCATGGCAACGATAAGGGGAACGGAAAGCGGCACGAAAAGGTTGACGGCCGCTGCCATTCCGCCCAAGTCGGCAGCGGCCTCGATCGTATTGCCGATAACGACTCCGGCCAACGCCAGATAAAGAAACCATCGGGGATAATTGTCGTGGATGACTTGAAACAGTCCACGTCCGGTTACCTGCCCGAGTTTCGACGAAAGGTACACGACCGTGAACATCATCGGCAGCGTAACGGGCGCGGTCCATAGCATCCCGAGACCGAAGCGTGCTCCGGCGCTGGCATAGGTGCCGATTGCGGAGGGATCGTCGTCAGCCGCTCCAGAAATGAGACCGCGGCCGAGCAGGCTCACTCCTTCATGACGTTGCCTGGTGGGGGATCCATCGCTCTCCTGGTGCTTCATTGCGAGACTTTCCGGACACGCTCGGTCATGACCGGGGAGCGTCTAGGGGTTGTCAGTTCGCTATGAAACAATCGCATGAAAGATGTCATTTCCGCCTAAGTGGCGAAACCGGCGGAAGTTCCGTGCGACCAGCAAATACCTCTTACCCTTCCGATCTCGTGGAACTTTGCGGCTCTTTCGCAGTAAGGTTCGTTTCCAAAGAAAGGCTGCATCATGACAGGCAAAGAAACAAAGTCCGACGATCCGAACACTCCTTCCAGGAAAACGACATCGGACAATCCCGCTCCGATCCAGCAATCGAGTGAACAAGAGGGAATGGCCCCAACTGTCCTTGAAAAAGATCTGGTGACGCCGATTGGTAAATCGGGCGTGCGCATTTCCAGGAATGATCGGGGCAAGCCACGCGCAAAGGAATAGGACAGTATTCCGTACCGACCGGATGAAAATCTAGTAGGCTATTGCAGCGGAAAGCCATACGAAGCTGAGCATATATCCAGCCGTCAGCGAAATGCAGATCGCAAATAGAAGAGCGAAGCACTTCGGTGACATATTGAAGCTCCTTCACTGTATTTCTCTACTTGGCAAGCATTGCGATGCGGCGTCACGCAGCTTCGCCTGCATAATCCAGATACTTATGGCTGCATATTCATTAACTGATCCATCGGCATCATGTTTTGCTTCAGATGGTCCATGATCCAGATGGAACCGAGAACGATCAGCACGACGACCAGTATGCCGAATGCCAGTGCGAGGACGTTGTTGGTATTGTCGGGGCCTGTGGTGATATGCAGAAAGAACACCAGATGCACGCCCATTTGTGCAATTGCGAGGACGATAAGCGCTACCGGAATTGCCGGCCCGTAAACAATGTTGGAAGTGGCCAGCAAGAAGGAAGCAGCCGTCAGAATGATAGAAAATCCCAGGCCCAAGTTTGCGTTCAGCACCCAGTGGCCGCTTTCTTCCGGTGGCTCGTCGCCGGGCGCATGATCATCCCGCAAATTTTGTCGGTTATCATATACGTCCGTGTCGGTGTCGGAGATACTCATCAGTGAACTCCCATCAGATAGACGATCGTGAAAATGCCGATCCAGACGATGTCGAGTGCATGCCAGAAGAGATTGAAACAGATCAATCGATGGATGATCTCGCGGCGAAATCCTTTTATGAAAACCTGGGCCATCATCGTGGCCAGCCAGACGCCGCCGAGCGTGACGTGCAAGCCATGCAGTCCGACCAGCCCATAGAAGGAAGTAAGCATTGCGCTGCGCTGCGGCGTGAAGCCGCGATCGGCGAGCTCGACGAATTCCCACAGTTCAAGAAGAACGAATATCAATCCCAGCAGGCCTGTCAGAAACAGAAAGATGAGCGTCCACAGCCTGTTGCGTGCATTCGTCGCCGCAAATGACAGCATGCAGGTGTAACTCGACAATAGCAGCGCCGCCGTCTCGAATCCCACGCGCTGCACGTCGACGATATCGGCAATCGCCGGCCCGCCTGCCGTCGCTCCCCTTTGCACGGCGAATGCAGCAAAGAAACACGAGAAAATGATGATGTCGCTCAGCAGATAGATCCAGAAGCCGTAGCCGACAAGAATCCGCCTGTCGGCAGGACCGGTAGCGCCCTGACCAGTTCCCACCGCGGGCTCCCCCGAGCCGTGAGCACGGTGGCCCAGACGATGCGGGTCTTCACGAACGCGCCGTATGGTTTCGACGCTCGCCGGCAAGCCGGTATCGGTCATGGCAATGCTCCCTGTTCGGACATGCGCGCAAGCATCGCCTCGCGAGCGGAGCGCCGGACGCGATCGACGCGCGCGACCTCGTCGGCCGAAACCTCGAATTCATGAACGTCGCGCCATGCGAAGACCACGAAGCCGATGAAGGCCGCCACGAGCGCCACGATGGCAAGCCACCAGATGTACCAGATCATCGCGAAACCGAACACCGTGGCGAAAAAGGCCGTATAGATCCCAACCGGGCTGTTCACCGGCATCTCGATCGGCTCGTAATCCGGTTCAGGCGAGAGTTGCTGTGATTCCACGGCGCGAAGTTTGATACCCCAATAGGCCTCCTCACCCTCGACATTCGGCATGACGGCGAAGTTGAAAAACGGCGGCGGCGACGGGGTTGCCCATTCAAGAGAACGACCATCCCACGGATCTCCGGTGACATCCCGCAGCTTTTCCCGTTCGCGAATGCTGACCACCAATTGAATGACCTGCGCGATGACCCCCAGGATTAGAATGCCGACACCGGCGACGGAGACATAGAGCCAGGGCGCCCATTCAGGAACGTCGATGTGCTGCAGCCGCCGTGTCATCCCATCAAGTCCGAGAACGTAAAGAGGCGTGAACGTCACCCAAAATCCAACGAAAGCCAGCCAGAAGGCTGCTTTGCCCCAACCTGCATGGAGCCGGAAACCGAATGCTTTCGGAAACCAGAATTCCATGCCCGCGAAAACGCCGAACACGACGCCACCAATGATGACATTGTGAAAATGCGCCACCAGAAACATGGAATTATGCGTCAGGAAGTCCGCTGGTGGTATGGCGAGCAGGACACCTGTCAACCCGCCTATGATGAAGGTGAAGATGAAGCCCATTGACCAAAGCATCGGCACTTCGAAACGAACCCTTCCGCCATACATCGTAAAGATCCAGTTGTAGATTTTGACGCCGGTGCCGACGGCAATGATGCTGGAGGAGATGCCGAAGAAGGTGTTGACCGCGGCGCCGGCCCCCATTGTGAAGAAGTGGTGCAGCCATACCAGCATCGAAACGATGCAAATGAACATCGTCGCCGCGACCATGGAGCGGTAGCCAAATAGCGGCTTGCCGGAAAAGGTCGAAAAGACTTCGGAAAAGATGCCGAAGGCAGGCAGGACGAGGATGTAGACTTCCGGATGGCCCCACGCCCATATCAGGTTCACAAACATCATCGGATTCCCGCCCGCCGTATTTGTGAAATAATGCCATCCGACATAGCGATCGAGCGTCAGCATCGCGAGCGTTGCCGTCAGGATCGGGAAGGCTGCCACGATCAGCAGACAAGAAGCTAGCGCGGTCCAGCAAAAGACCGGCATTCGGAGATAGCTCATGCCCCGGCACCGCATTTTCAATATCGTCGTGACGATATTGATACCGGTTATCAGGGTTCCGATGCCGGAAATCTGCACGGCCCAAAGATAGTAGTCGACGCCCACGCCTGGCGTATAGCTCGTCTCGCTGAGGGGCGGGTATGGCAGCCATCCGGTGCGGGCGAACTCGCCGATGAAGAGCGACACATTGACGAGGAGCGCGCCGCTGGCGGTCAGCCAGAACCCAACCGAGTTGAATGTCGGGAAGGCAACGTCGCGGACGCCAAGCTGCAGCGGCACGAGGAAATTCATGAATCCCAGCCCTAGCGGCATGGCGCCGAACAGGATCATGATTGTTCCATGCGCGGTGAAGATCTGATTATAATGTTCTGGCGGCAAATAACCGGGGGCATCGATCGCGACTGCCTGCTGGGTGCGCATCATGATGGCATCGGCAAAGCCGCGGATGAGCATGACGACACCGAGCAGACAATACATGATGCCGATACGCTTGTGATCGACGCTTGTGATCCACTCTCGCCACAAATAGGGCCACCATCTTCTTACGGTGACCAGAATCAAGACCGCAGCTGCGATGAGGATAACGGCGATGGATGTGATCAGCGGGATCGGCTGAGACAAGGGAATCGCCGAAAGCCCGAGTTTTCCCAACATGTTCAATCCTTTCCCCCGGTGGAAGTCTCGCGACCCGCATGTTGTCGGGACTCGGCCTCTGGACCGGGGCCTGGCGGAATCGTCTGTTGAACGATGGCATTGAAAAGCTCGGGATCCGCCAAGCGGTAGGTCGCAGGCTGGACGCGCTCGCTCTGCTGTAAGAGCTTGCCATAGACATCCCGATCGAGGGGAAGATCGGTTGCCTGAGCGCTCTTCATCCAGGTTTCAAACTCGGCATCCGGGACGCTTTTGACCTCGAACTGCATGTCCGAGAAACCGTCACCGGAAAATTGGGCGGATATGCCCCGCAGGCGAGCGGATTCATCCGACTGGAGGTGCAGTTGCGAGATCATGCCAGGCATGGCGTAGATCATCGATCCAAGCCGAGGCACGAAGAACGCGTTGAAAACACTTGCAGACGTGATCGAAAAGTGCACCGGCGTGCCGGTCGGAATCACGACCTGATTGACGGTAGCAATCCCGTTTTTCGGATAGATGAAAAGCCATTTCCAATCGAGCGATACGACCTGCACCTCGACAGGCGGCTTGCTCGACGATAGCGGCCTGAACGGGTCGAGCCTGTGCGACCCGATCCAGATCAGGCCGCCGATGAACATGATCGTCAGGATCGGAATTGACCAGACGACCGCCTCGATCCGTCCGGAATAGGACCAATACGGAAGATATTCCGCTCGGGGATTCGAGGCGCGATAACGCCATGCCATCCAGAACGCCAGCAGGATGGTCGGAACCACGATGGCAAGCATGATTACGGTCGCGTTGATCAGAATTGCAGCATCACCGGCACCCACGGGACCAACCGGATTCAATACCGCTAGGGAACATGAGGAGAGGCCAAAACTCAACAGGCCAAAAGCTGTGCTGCGCCATATGCGAGCGGATGCCGATTTTGGATTTTCCAAGCCGCTCATTCTGGATCGTCCTCTCCGTTGCGGCTCACCGAACTTGCAACGTCAGGCATTGTTCCATCCAAAATGTCGTCTTGCCGCGTTCAGCGCGCCGCCGTTTTCGCAGCGCTCTGAATTCTGGCTTCAGGTCAAATGATCAGCGATCGATTTGCGTCGGAAGAATCGTATCGACAGACACCTCACCTTCCAGCACGCCGCGTTTGAGGTCGGTTCGGCCTCGAGCAATCTCGATCACGGTATAAAGCTTATCATCGCGAAATGCGCTCGCATTGCTGGTCGTCACATCTTCGGCAGGGGCCGCATCGACTTCCATAAAATCAAGCTCATTGCTCGCCGCCACGATGCGCGCGTCGCCTGCAGTCCTGGCTGCCACGACAACCGTGCCATGATTGGGGGCGTTGTCCCAATGCGGATCTTCCGGAGCGGCGATGGGTTCCAAACGGTAGATATTCAGCACCTCCCCGACATCGGTTCCTGTAGCAATGGTTGCCGCATCCCGAAGCTGGCTCTTGCTCTCGACTGATCGCCCGAAAGTTGTCCTACTGGTTGCATTATTGACATCGTCGGTGCCTGTTCTCGAAACATTCGACATGACATTCCTCGTTGTTTCCTGCATCGGTTCCATAACTGCCACGCAATCGACTTGGTTCCCGCTTTCAAGGCCTAGCGCCGTGCCTTAATCGCTGGGCTCGGGAAGGAGCCCGAAAGGAAGCGATGTACGAGCTCTCTCCGCGATTGCATTTTCGGCCAGAGCGGCGCTTCTTTTTAGCTCACGTTTTGTTCACTCCATTCTTGGCAGCAAGAAGTTTTCCCGCTCATCTGCGGCACCTTTATCGCCAATGCGCGTTGAGCGATGGCAAACTCGGCTTCTGGCCGCGGGATCGTCACATTCTCTTTGCCAACTCTTGGCCAAATGGCGTTAACGGAGGGAAACGACAATGGAATTGAAGCCGTGGACGGTTCAATCATCGCGGCAGATCCTAAAGGATCGGTGGATCGACGTAAGGGCCGATGATTGCGTAACCAGCGAAGGTCACTCGATCTCTCCCTACTACGTTCTTTCATATCCTGACTGGGTGCACGTCGTTGCAATCGGTGACGACAGCTCCGTCCTGTTGCTGGAACAGTACCGCCATGGGCTCGGTATCGTATCGCTCGAAGTACCCGGTGGCGGAATTGATGCTGGCGAAACACCTTTGGAAGCCGGCAAGCGTGAACTTCTTGAAGAGACCGGCTTTGAGGCTCGCCATTGGCAATATTGTGGGCGCCTTGCACCCAATCCAGCCATGCAAACCAACTATAGCCACATCGTTTTAGCGACCGGGCTGATGGAGAGCCAAGCGCCGATGAATGATCCTTCAGAACGTGTCATACTGCGTCAGCTGCCTTTGACGGAGGCGGTAAACAAAGCCCTCACAGGTGGAATCTGCCAAGCCATTCACACCTCTGCCCTGCTGCTTGCCCTTGCGCAAGGAAACCTTTTGAAAATCACCACTTAGGCACGGAACCAATGGAAGGGACATGCGCGATTGACAATCGATAATCTTTAGAGCCCGCCGCCCACAAACGGAACGGATAGTCCGATGGGCAGTTTTACGAGAGCACGATCTTTCGCGCTCCGTGGAATTGGTCGATAGAACCATGCGCATTCTGATTTGGCTGTGCCTGGCCGCCTTGCTGGCCGTCCCTGTGATCTGGTTCGTGACAGACCCTGCCATGCCTTTTACAGCTGGTGATCCTCGCCTTCAAGACAACGGCGATCCGGTGCGGGGCCAGCTTATATTCGCCGCCGGCGACTGCGCGTCCTGCCACGCCACCCCAGGCCAGAAGGATCGTCTGAAATTGGGCGGCGGTCTCGCACTTGCATCGCCCTTCGGCACATTTCGTGCACCCAATATTTCATCCGATCCCGTTGATGGCATCGGAAAATGGAGCACCGTCGATCTCGCTAACGCCTTGATTGGCGGTGTTTCGCCGCGACATCAGCACTACTATCCGGTATTTCCCTATCCCAGCTATACGGGCATGCGGCTCGAGGACATCAGCGATCTAAGGGCCTATCTGAGGACATTGGCTCCGGTTTCCGGCCGCCCCCCCGCGCATGATCTGTTCTTCCCATTCCGCATGCGCCGCCTGCTGGGTTTTTGGAAATTGCTGTTCTTCCATGAAGGGCAGACGCAAGGACCCGCCAGCACCGATCCTGCCGTGGCTCGTGGCCGCTATCTGGTCGAGACCCTGGGCCACTGTGCAGAATGTCACTCATCGCGCAATATGTTCGGTGCGATAAAGCCCGAAACACGGTTTGCCGGCGGCACCGATCCTGAAGACACGGGCTTCGTTCCCAATATCACGCCGAGCCGGATCGGAAATTGGTCCGAAGCCGACATCGCGGAAATGCTGAAGAGCGGCAATACGCCGAATCATGGCCGCGTCGGCTCGTCCATGGCCGAGGTCGTCACCAACATGGCGATGCTGCCGCAGAGCGATCGCGATGCCATCGCGCGCTACATCAAGAGCCTGCCTCCTCGACCGACGCCGCATCCTTAAATGGGATTAGTGAGTGTAGAGATAGGCGGCGAGATCGCGTGCCTCGGCTTGCGAAATCCCTGTTTTCGGCATCGCCGAGTTGGGTGAGAAATCCTGTGGCGACACGATCCAATGAACGAGATTATCGCCCGTATTATTGACGACGCCGGCGATGTAGACCCGTTTTTGAAGACCCACCAAAGTCCCGCCTACCTGACCATCCGCGCCGGCGATTCCAGGGATTTCATGGCATCCGGTGCAGCCGTATCGACGAAAGATCGGTGGTGCTCGGGAGGGATCGCCGCCTCCGGTCAGCACGCGCGCGACCTGCAATCGCTGCTGCGAAGTCTTTGCCCAGTTTACGCCGATCACAGTGCAAAGTACTGCAATGGCTGCCGCACCCAGCCAGATACCGCGGTATCTATAATGGGCGGATGTGCTGAACATCGTCCGCTCCCCTACCGGCATTTGCTATCCATAGCGCTGCCATTGCGAGCGCAGCACCGGCGTAAATCGTCCCGGCTGGAATCCACATGACTATCCCGGCGAGCTGCTGATCCTCGAGCGGCGTAAGGCCCCATGTTTCCGCAGCATGCGTCTGCGCGACATAAAGGACGCGTGGCGCCAGCGCCATCAGCGCACCGAGCGCTCCTGTGTGCAGCATGGTTAGGAACAGATGCCACGCCGCCACGCCGCGATTGCTGCGCCAGAAGATCGACCACCAGAACAGGATAGCGGTGGCAAAGAAGCTCAGATGCTGGAGGCGATGCAGCGTGACATCGCCGACGGCGGCATCGAACAGGATCGGCGCATGCCAGGCCCATAGGGCGACGGCATGCAACAGGGTGGCATTGGTTCCTCCGCTCAGCCAGTGCCAGGTGATCAGCACGGAGCCCCGTCTCATCGCCCTTCCCGTCCAGCGCCTCAGCCGATCCGGCAGCCCCCATAGGAACGTGCCGGCCGGCTGCGCAATGACGATCATCGGAGCGGAAACCGCCATGATGATTTCGTGCTCGATCATGTGAAACGTAAAGAGCTGCTCTCCGAGCCAGTGCAACGGAGACAGCAGCGTACCGGCAAGCGTCAGCCAGCCAGCCCAATAGCAAAGGGCGCGCTTCGCCACGACGGATCGGCTCATTCGAGCGCGTCGCCTCAGCCTCCAGCAACCTCGGCCGTAAAGAAAAGCCGCGACCGCTAATGGTGTCACGATCCACGGGTCGATCGTCCAGACAGAATGAAAGAGATGCGCTTCCGCGCCATGTGCGGCAGCTTCCCGCCCCGTCAACAGCAGGATCATGAGGGCGGCTAATGCTCGCATACGTCCAAGAGCCACGCGGCTCCTCCCTGCAGGAAAAGCGCGAAGGCGAAAGCGAGCCCAACGAGGACACTGAGATGACGGAGGAACAGCCCCGTTCGCGCCTCCTCCGGCGTAGAACCGGCCTGCGGTATCGCCGCGCTCGCCAACACAAGCAGAATTGCGACGGAAGATGTCAGGACGGACCAATACGTATGCCGGCTGCAATCGACATAGGGGAGGAGCTGGCCAAGCTGGGTATTGCCGGCCCATACAAGCGGGGCAAGGATCAAACCGCCATATTTTGCCGCCGTGGTCATCATAGACGTGGCACCCAGTAAATGCATGCATATAAGGGAATCCACGCCACCACGACAAAGTTCCAGTACATGGCATTATCTTCGACATCGCCGAAGCGCCGCGGATTATCGGCATGCTTCGAAAACATCAAACCGGTCAGTACCAGCGTATCGATGAGATCGGTGACGATGTGGGTCGTATGAAGCCCCAGCATCGTCCAGATGATTGAGCCATAGGCGTTATCGTCCCAGCGTATGTTGAGGACGGCGAATTCGAAACCGCGCAAGATTAGCGGCACCGCCCCGAGTACCGACATGACGATAAGCCCGATCCGCACCTTGCGCAGATCTCTTTGCCGCGCCCATCTGGATAGGAGAATGTTGGGTACGACGCTCGCGAGTAATATCGCGGTCAGGGTCGTGCCGGGAACGAGGCCGGGCGCCGGCGCGTCGATCGGCCAGTGCGGGGCGAGGCTCATCAGGTAGAAATAGACTGCGATCGCCAATGCGAAGCCGGACCCTTCGATGAGCATGAAGGCGCAGGTGCCCCACCAGGTCGGGCTTGCCCTCCCCATGCCGTGGGGCGGCAGCCTTGAAACGTCGAGGACGACGCGCTCCTTCATGATTCATCCTCCGGTGTCTGCTTCGGCCAGAACCACCCGGTCAACGTGATCCCGATCGGAATCGATCCCCATATGACTGCCCAAGGCGAGAAGATCGACCAGATCAACATCACCGTGGTGGCGAGAGCTGCCAGGAGCGGCCAGATCGAATTTCCAGGCGAGGACTCGCTTGCTTCGGGTTGCGCCTCGACGACGCTGCTGACGATCAATTCGCGCCGATCAGTGCGCAGCCCGCCCGCCACCGTAAGTTCTTCCGGCTGCGACCACAGCGGATCGCGAGCGCCGACTACGGGAATACGGCGAAAATTGAAGCATGGCGGCGGCGACGATGTCGCCCATTCGAGCGTCGAGGCACCCCAGGGGTTTTCGCCTGCGATCTGCCCGAACCGAGTGCTGCGGATGACATCGACGAAAAAAACGAGGAATCCCAGCGAAAGGATAAGCGCGCTGAAGCTTACGAACATATTCATCCCGGCCCAGGGCATTTCCGGCTGATAGGTGTAGATGCGCCGCGGCATGCCCTCGAGCCCGAGAATATGCATGGGAAAGAATGTCAGATTGAAGCCGGCAAAGATCAGCGCGAATGCCCAGCGACCGAGCGTCTCGCTCATCATCCGCCCGCTTATCTTGGGAAACCAGTAATAAATAGCACCGAGCAAGGGAAACACGGCGCCGCCGACCAGGACGTAATGGAAATGTGCGACGACGAAATAGGTGTCGTGTACTTGGGTATTGAACGGCACCGAGGCGACCATCACCCCGGTCAGACCGCCGATGACAAAGGTTACGATGAAACCGAGAACGAACAACAGCGGTGTCTTCAAGACCGGCCGTCCGCTCCATACTGTCGCCAGCCAGCAAAATATCTGGATGCCGGCGGGAATAGCGATCGCCATGCTGGAGGCGGTGAAGAAGCTTTCGCCGAGCTTCGGCAGGCCGACGACGAACATGTGATGCACCCAAAGGCCGAACGCCAGGATCCCCGTGGCGATCAGC
Source organism: Rhizobium pantanalense (assembly GCF_030182525.1). Classification (NCBI taxonomy): domain Bacteria; kingdom Pseudomonadati; phylum Pseudomonadota; class Alphaproteobacteria; order Hyphomicrobiales; family Rhizobiaceae; genus Rhizobium; species Rhizobium pantanalense. The sequence continues at coordinate 299,551 of NZ_JAQJCH010000008.1, read as the reverse complement.
GCCATGACGAGCGGAAGATAGCCAAATACGGGCCGGCGCGAGAAGGTCGCTATTATCGTCGACACCATGCCGACAGCTGGCAGGAAGATGATATAGACCTCGGGATGGCCGAAGAACCAGAACAGGTGCTGCCATAGCAGTGCATCGCCGCCCTCTGCGGGATTGTAGAAATGTGTTCCGACCAGGCGATCGAGGATCAGCGTCGAGCTGGCGAGCATGATCGCTGGCATGGCCATGATGACGAGAAAGGCCGTGACGAGCATCGACCAGACGAACAGCGGAATGCGGTCGAGCGACATACCAGGCGCACGCTGCTTGAAGACGGTGACGACGATTTCCACCGCAACGGCCAAAGCCGCAACTTCCGTGAAAGTGATCATCTGCGCCCAAAGGTCGGCGCGCTTGCCCGCACCATATTGCGGTCCAGACAAGGGCACGTAGGCAAACCATCCGACGTCGGGCGCAGTATCGAGCGCAAACGAGATCCATAACAACAGACCGCCGGCCAGATAGATCCAATAGGAAAAGGCATTCAAGCGCGGGAAGGCGATATTGCGGGTGCCGACCATCAGCGGCACGAGATAGACCGCCATGGCTTCCATGACCGGCACGGCAAACAGGAACATCATGTTTGAGCCATGCATGGTGAAAATCTGATTGTAGCGGTCCGGACCGATGAAGCGTGCTTCCGGCTGCGCCAATTGCAGCCGCATCGCGAGCGCAAGCAGCCCGCCCATGGCGAGAAAGACGAATGCGGTGGCGATGTAGCGGCGGCCGATGATCTTGTGATCGACTGTCGTGAGAGCACCCCAGACACCGGCCGGTGTCCTCCAGGTCTGCGCGAGCCGCCGTTCGAGCTCGTCATCGCCGAACATCAAATCCGTCGGTTGTGCGGGTTTGTTGTCGTTCGTCATTTGAGGCTTTCCATATAGGCGGAAAGCTGCCGCAACTCGTCACTGGAGAGCGGAACCATCGGCATGTTGTTCCCCGGTTTCAGTGTCTGCGGATCGGCAATCCAGGCGGCAAGCGAACCGCGGGTATTGTCGAGCAACCCTGCCGCAATCGTCTGGCGACTTCCGACATGCGTCAGATCCGGCCCCGTCGATCCCGATGCCTCGGTTCCGCGTATGGTATGGCAGGCCGCACAGGGCTTGCGCATGAAGAGAGCCTTGCCGGCTGTCGCCTCCGGATCGGCCGACGATACGCTACTGGCCCTCTGGGCGGCAGCCCAGCGCTGATAGGCGGCCATGTCCTCCGCGATGACGAACAGTGCCATGTGACTGTGCTGAAGCCCGCAGAATTCCGCGCATTGACCGCGATAAACACCTGGCCGCTCCGCTCGTATGGTTATGACGTTCTGCCGGCCGGGAATGAGGTCGCGCTTACCGGCTAGGCTCGGTACCCAGAAGGAATGAATGACATCCGAGCTTTCGAGCTCGATGCGAATATCCACACCGACCGGGATATGCATCTCGTTGGCCGTCTGAAAGGACTTGGCCGGATCGACATCATCGTAGATGAATTGCCACCACCATTGCTGGCCGCGAACCTTGATCGCCAGAGTGGCATCCTTGGACATGCCGAGGCCGCGCGTTGCATAGAAGCTTGCAATCGTCAAACCGGCGATGATGACAACGGTCGCCGCGACAGCCGCCGTCACCAGCTTGCCCATCCGCCGCTCGCCCTCGGAGCTTGGACTTTCCCGCGGCGTCCTAGCGCGCAGCAATGCGAGGACCAGCACGATCATGACCAGAGCCCACACAGCGCAGCAGACGACCACGATCCCGATGATGAGATGCTTGAGCTGAACGGCCGCGGCTCCCTCAGCATTCAGGGCCGACTGAGCGCCGTTGCATCCTGCAATCAGGATGGCCGACACGAACAGGACAACGGCAGCGCCCGCTTTCAATGGGACGGCTCCTGTACAGCGTTCGGTCCGACAGGGCCTTCGTCGAACAGGATTGCCGCCGGCGCTCGGTTTTCCGCTGGGCGGGTCTGCTTGTCGTCATTGCGGCTCGGCGCGGTGATCTTGGCCTTATATGCGCCGATCGTCTGGACGTAGCCTGCGAGCTGCCAGATCTCGTCAATCGTCATCTTGTCGCGAAAAGCCGGCATTCCATGCGGACGGCCGTCGCGGATGGAGGCTGCGATCGACACCATCTCCGGACCATAGAGCCACCAGCCATCCAGGAAAGAAGGGCCTCTTCCGCCACGCCCGTCGCCATGGCATGCCCCGCAACCGAACCAGGAATAGAGCCGTTTGCCCTGGCTGAGATCGTAAGCGGTGGTCTCATAAGGTTTGCCGAGGGCAAAATAGATTTCCGGCGGAGTGCCACTGATACCGTTCGGCATCAGGCGCAGCTCGTCCAAGGCGGCTCCGACGGTGGGATCGGTTCGATATTGTCGCCCTTCTCGCGCCTCGCCGATGAGCGCGGCCGCGCCGAGATTCACCAGAAAAGCGACGGCTATGAATGCGCGATCAAAGAATTCTCTACTTACCTCCCACGGCATGGCTGATGTTCCAACCTGTTCGGGCTTCAATGAACGGGAGCAGCGCCAGAGCGGACAAGGCGCACGGGCAAAAGCTTGTAGGAGGGTGTCTTTGCCTTGGCGTCATGATGGCTCAACGGAAACAGCGGGTTGGCTTCCGGGTAGTAGGCACAGCAACAACCTTCAGGCATGTCATAGGCAACAATGGTGAACCCTGTAACCCGCCGCTCCGTTTCCCGATCGATCGCGGTCACCAGATCGACGGCCTCGCCATTGCTGAAACCCAGACGTCCTATATCGTTTGTGTTGACGAAGACGACCCGCCTGGTTCCTTCGATGCCGCGATAGCGGTCGCTAAAGCCATAAATCGTCGTGTTGAACTGATCGTTAGAGCGCAACGTCGCGAGATGAAGGACATCGTCGCTTTGCGCATCGAGCGAAAACTCCGGAAACAGGCGGTCAGGTGTAATGAAATTGGCCTTGCCGTTGGGGGTCACCCATTTGCGCTCCCGCGCGGGCAATGGCCTTGGAATGCCGCCGGGGTGGAACATGCGCTCGTTGAAGTCCTTGAACGTCTCCGGATAGGTTTGCTCGATGGCGTCGCGAATAGTCGAATAGTCAGCAACCCAGCGGTCCCATGGCACCACACCCTTGGTCAGCGTCGCCTTTGCCATCCCGGCGATAATTGCTGGCTCGGAAAGCAATTCCGGACTGGCGGGCTTGGCTCTTCCACGCGAGCCGTGAAAATGCGCAACCGAGCTTTCCATCGAAACGGCCTGCGGGCCGCTCGCCTGTTCATCGATTTCGATGCGGCCGAGACACGGCAGGAGATAGGCGATTTCGCCATGAATGACGTGGCTGCGATTGAGCTTGGTGGCGATCTGGACGGTCAGGCGCAGCTTCCTCCATGCATTCTCGATTGCAACGGTTTCAGGAATGGCTCGCAGAAAATTTCCGCCGAGGCTGACGAACGCCCGCGACTCGCCTTCAAGAATCGCTTTGCATGTTTCGACCGTGGTGTGGCCGATCCATTCCGGCGGCTCGAACCGATAAAGTGCAGCCAGCTTGTCCAGCGGCACGAGGCCCGGCTTTTCCGTGATCCCCACCGTGCGCTGGCCCTGAACATTCGAATGGCCACGGACTGCGCAGATATTGGCTCCCGGCTTACCGATATTGCCGCGCAGAAGCGCGAGGTTGACGACCATATGTACGTTTTGGACACCCATGACATGCTGCGTAAGGCCCATGCCATAAACCATGAGAACCGCATTCGAGTTGGCATAGGTCGAAGCAGCCTGCTGCATCTGAGCCCGCGTCAGGCCCGAGACACGCTCCAGCTCGGCCCAATCGTAATTTCGCGCCGCGGCCGCGAACTCCTCGAAGCCCGCGGTATGTTGGCGGATGAAATCGTGGTCAAGGACATGCTTCTTGTCGGCGGCGGCAATCGCTGCGGCAAAGGCGACCGTTCCGGCATCGGAGGGATCGTCCGGTATAGCATCGCTTCCCGCGACCTTGCTGCTACCGGATGCCTTCAGAGCATCGTCGGCCTCGATGAGCGCCTTGCACACACCGAAAAGCGCGGCGATATCGCCGCCGTTCTTGACCTGATAGTATTCCGAGGAAATCGGCGCTTCCTTGCCGGTGAGCATCTGCCCGGGCATCTGAGGATTGATGAAACGCTGCAGCCCCGGCTCGTGAAGTGGGTTGAAGGTGACGATCTTGACGCCCCGGTTGACCGCATCCTGCAGGTCGTGAAGCATTCTCGGCGAGGACGTGCCAACGTTCTGCGCAAGATAGAAGATGCAGTCGCAATTTTGGAAATCGGACAGAATGGCCGTACCGATCGAAGCGCCGATGCTTTCCGGCAGGGCGACGGATGTGCTTTCGTGGCACATGTTCGACGAATCCGGCAGATGATTGCTGCCGTATATGCGCGCGAATAATTGATACATGTAAGCCGTTTCGAGCGACGCGCGTCCGGACGTATAGAAATCAACCTGCTCTGGGGACAGCGCCCTCAATTCGCGGCCGATCTCCTCAAAAGCCACATGCCAGGTTATGGGTACGTATTTGTCCTTTTCGGCATCCCAGCGCATGGGATGCGTCAGACGCCCTTGCTCCTCGAGATCATGATCGGGCCACGTTTCAAGTTCGGCGAGCGTATGTGCCGCAAAGAAAGCACGATCCGCGCGTCGGTTCGTGGCCTCCCAACTGGTGGCCTTGGCACCATTTTCGCAGAACTCCAACGGATGAGGCTTGGCAGGCTTGCCCCACGCACAACTGACACACATGTAGCCATCCGGCTTGTTCTGATGCGCCAGAAGGGATGGGCCCGCGATCGGAATATGCTCCCGAAGAAGAATGCCACTCACCGACTTTGCAGAACCCCACCCACCTGCTGCGGGTTTGCCGGGTGTTTTCGGTGGCTCGTTTCTCGGTTGGGTAGCCATGATGAAGATCCTCGATTTCCCACAAAGAACCAACGACAAGCTTTTCTGTTCCCTAGCGCCGTGCCGGCGACGACGGGCATGGCATCAGTCGGGATTGCCGCTAGAGATCGATGAGCGCGTAAGGCTTGCCGGTAGGTTTCTCGATGTGGGCGGCGACATTGAAAACCGGTGCTCCTGCGGGGGTCCGGCCCTCATAACTGCCCCGATGCGCATGTCCATGGACGACCGCATCCACCTTGAAGCGATCGATCGTTTCGGCAAGACGCGATGAGCCGAGAAAGGGAAAGATTTCCGGCGGTTCGCCGACGACTGTCTCTGTGATCGGCGCATAGTGCAGAACCACCATGGAGCGGCTGGCCCGAACCTGACGCATGGCGTTTTCCAGCCGCATGGTTTCATCGACGCTTTCAGCGACCATCGCCTTGATGGCGGGCTCTCCGAAGGAACTCAGCATGTAGCGTCCAAACCCTCCGGCAAAGCCTTTCACGCCGACGAAGCCAACTCCGTCGATCTCTACTGCTCGGCCGTTCAAAAGCTTCACGCCGACCTCCGTGAGAATGGACGTTACCTCCTCGACGGCACCGCTTTCATAATCATGATTGCCGAGCACCGCCACCACCGGAACCGTGCAGTTGCGCAGGTCTGCGGCAAGCAATTCGGCCTCTTTCGGCTTGCCGAGGTCGGTCAGATCGCCGGCGATGACCAAGACATCGGCGACCGAACAAATATCGGCAAAAAGCGCCTTATAGGATTGCTCCCGATCTTCCTTGACATGAAGATCTGCGACGGCGGCGACTCTCAATTTTCGTCGTTGATCATTGGCCATCGTCAACTCTCCTCTTCGTCGCGCCATTCGCCGTCGCCGCTTACGTCGGCAAAACCCCATTCCTTCACGTCAATTTCAAAATCGATACGAGAATACATCCGGCCGCGGCATATCTTCGTCTGTGGCAAAGGCAGGTCACGCTGAGCGCTTAACCGGTCGAGTAGCTCGTCCATCAGCCAGTCCGGAATTTTGTCGCGCTCGGAAGGATAGATCCAGCGGAAGTTGAGAAGATGGATCAGCAACACTTCCCAATTTACCTCGAGATATTCCAACAGCTTACGCCAATTGACCTTGTCGTGTGCCTTCAGGATCACATGGGCGACGTCGGCGCCGTCATAGCGATGCCGCAGCTGAACGAAGCATTTCGACCAGATTAACTCGGTTGCCCCAGCGATGCGGACAGAGCAATCGCACATCTGGAACCGGCGGGCGTCCTCGAACCAGTTATCGTTTACAGGCATTGCTCCATCAGGGGATGCAAAGATCACATCGAAGAAGTGCCGCCCCTTGGAGATCTTCCCTAGCCAGCGCTCATCTATCACCTCTACCGAATAGCCATGACTCTGAAAATTCGAGAGAATCCGCAGAAAATCGCCTGCCTTGCAGAAAATATCGCAATCCTTCGTTTCGCGCGAAATTCCCGTGTAGGCGCTGACCGCGTAAGTGCCCGCGACAAGGAACGGGACCCGGGACTCAACGAGATCCTTGATAACACTCGCAACGAAGGCTTCAGCATCTGGATCGGTTAACCTAGGCACCGCCTTCGCTTCCATCGGCGAATTATCCCTGGTGCTTAAATCCATATTCGCGGGAGCATTCATTTGATCACCGCCTCGCTGAAGACATATCGACTTGAACACCGTCGACGGGCGGTTGTTCCATTGCCCATTTAAGACAGATGTTGATACGCCGCTGAGCGCATGGACAACGGATCATCAGTGATGGGCATTCGCGAACTGATTTGTCCCTTCAAACGTATTGCTGTGGTCGAGGTGCTAGGCCGTCCGCTCGGTAAAAGTTCCATGGACAGTACCAGCCGTCACTGCGTTGGAACTCACCCGGCTCTATTCGATTATATGAGGATATATGAGGAAAACGGAGTTTGGGCGGGACGCCACGAGGACTCTGCTGTGAAACTGTTCATCATCGCCCTTTTCTTAGTCTCCTTAACCTCCTGCTCGGATGGACAGCAACAGCGCGAACGAAAAATTCGTGATGTGCTCTCATGGAGCGCGACCGCGGAGATGGTCTTGGACGCGCGAACGAAAATGCTCGTATCGAATAGTTTTGCCATCCTGACGATAGAGCGGTGTACAAAGGAGATCGGCTCTCTATCGAAGGAGCTCCCGACATTCCCAGAGAATCTGGCTGCCCTCGCCGGCCGGTTGAACATGATCACCGGTTCAGCGCATCGCGAGCTCATCAATGGCCGGACGGATGGGCTTTCCCAACATCTTCGCGATTTGCGAAGCCTCGAAAGCGAGTTAAGAGCTAAATCAGGAGCAGCAGATTGAAGAAATTGCTGCAGGTATCGCTTGGCATCATCACAAGCATCGGCGGTTTTCTTGAAACGGGAAATATCGCAACTTCCAGCCAAGCTGGAGCAGCCTATGGCTATACTCCCCTTTGGGCTATTGTGCTCGGTACGATCTGTGTGATTTTTCTCGTCGAAATGTCGGGGCGTTTCGCAATCGCGAGCCATTATACGATTGTCGACGGAATTCGGGACCGCTTCGGCTCCAACATTTTTCTTCTGACTATATCCATAGTCTTCGTCGTCAATCTTCTCGTTCTTGCAGCCGAGATCGGCGGCATCTCGCTTGCGCTGCAATTCCTGACCGGAGTGAAATTTCCGTGGTGGTCGTTGCCGGTGACATTTATGGCCTGGTTGCTGCTTTGGCGAGGCACATTCGGCCTTATCGAAAATGGCATATCGGCTTTAGGACTTTTGGCGCTTTCTTTCGTCGTCGCCGTGTTCGTCATGGATCCGCCATGGGGTGAAATTGCGAAGGGCCTTCTGCCGACCCTGCCCAGTAAAGATCCGCTACACTATAGCTTCATCGTCGTCGGGATATTGGGCGCTGTCATTTCTCCCTATCTCTTTTACTTCTATTCCTCGGGCGCCCTCGAAGACGAATGGGACAAGAGTTACTTTGGCGCCAATCGCGCGATCGCGATCCTTGGCATGAGTTTTGGCGCGATCATTACCGCCGCTGTCATGGTATCGGCTGCAATGATTTATCCCTCTAGCGGGATTGAAGACATTGAAGGATATGAGCAGATTGCCATGATCCTCACGCCCGCCTTTGGAAAATGGGGACTTTACCTCTTTGCAATCTCGCTCGGGATTACATGTTTGGGCGCGACCCTCGAAGTGAGCCTGGCACAGGCCTATCTGGTCGCACAGGGCTTCGGATGGAATTGGTCTGAAAACATGAAGCCGAAAGAAAATCCCGCTTTTTGCCTCGTCTACACAGCCTGCCTTATGATTGCCGTGATCCCAATCGTCATCGGTGTAGATCCGCTTCGGATCACCATCTTTTCGATGGCCCTCTCAGCTCTCAGCCTGCCGTTCGGCGTGGTTCCCTTCCTTATCCTGATGAACGATCCGACCTATGTGGGAAAGCATAGAAACGGGTGGATAAGCAATGCCGCGGTCATCTTTATCGTTGCGATGGCTTTCGTGCTTTCAATTGTAACTACCCCTCTGGAAATCCTGGGAGGCTGACATGTATCTTGCGCGCGACGTTCTGGATAAGCAGGTGGTCGATCGCAGACAGGCTCGTATTGGAAAGGTCGATGGGATCGTGCTTACGACCGAAAACGACGGCCGGCTCAAGATCAGCTTTCTCGAAATGGGCCACTTGACGCTGATGCGAAGGCTGAGCCCACGCCTATATCGCTGGCTGCTTGCCCTTTCCCAACAGGCGCGGGCGGGACGCGATCGATGCCCCTATCGGATCCCATGGTCGAAAATCACTGATGCGGGCGTCGACATTCAAGTTGATATCGACGACAGCGACACACCTCTAGAACAGACGCAGGAATGGTTGAGGCAACATATTCTCAGGCGCATCCCGGGAGGGCTGTCATGACGGAGATTCATCTGGAGCTTCTGCTTGGAATGAAGGTCCATGATTTAAATGGTAAGCCGATCGCACGCTTGGAAGAGATCAAAGCGGAAGCTGCGGAGGAAGATTTCTTCGTTGTCGAATATCACCTCGGAGCTCTTGGCTTGCTCGAAAGACTGTCGGCAACGACGATCGGCAGCGTCATGCTGCGGCTCTTCGGATTCGCAGAGCGGCCGACCAGTTACATCGTTCCGTGGGACAAGCTCGATATAGGGAATTCCACTCATCTGAAACTCCGATGTACCGTCGCCGAACTCCGCACGAGCGCACCATGAGCGCACGCACATTGCTGATGAACCGTGTTTGCCATGCGCATCTACTTCATTCTGCAAGCCTTTAGAAGTTCGCTATTTTAGAAGGTAGCGACCTCTGTGACAGCATAGGCATCCATCGTTACTTCGGTTCGATAGGCGCGATACATCAGCCACTTCATTTCGGAGGAGAAGCGGACGATAAGAGGCGCCGGGCGCCCTCCATCCAGAGCGCTTCAGCTTTTCACGGAGTATCTGAAGCGCTCTATTTCTTTGTTTTTACGCAGTTCCGGACGGAAACCGCTCCGCACTTTCCCGGAATTGCTTTAGGCGGCCATGCGATGGCAACTGTCCGCACAGCGGCGGCAGGCGTTAACGCAATCCTGCATGTCACCGATCCGTTCGCAATCATCCGCGCATTGGGCGCAGATTTCCGCGCATTCACGACAAACGTGGCGATGATGTTCAGAGCTTATCAGCATGAAGTGTGCAGCCGTCCGGCATATCTCGCTACAGGCCATCATCAGCTTGAAATGCGGCGGCCTGGTGTGCTCGCCTCCGGCCTCGAGACAGTGTCCCATCGCCGTCGACAGGCATTCGCCGTAGCAGGCGAGGCAGTCTTCGATGCAGCTCTTCATTTCGGCTGAAACTTGGTGCATTGGGAATCCTCCTTACTTGACTTCGCTGTCGAGCCAGCCGGTCATCTGTTTGATTTCCTTCGTCTGATCGTTAATGATCTTGCGAGCCTTTTGCCGCGCCAATTTATTATGGCCGTACTTGAGTTCGACCTGCGACATGCTGATCGCACCCATGTGATGAGCGATCATCCCGCAAAGGAAGGACACATCCGCGTCCTTCTTCATCATTCCCTGCATCATGTTGGAATTCATGCTCTTCATTCCGTCCATGGCCGCTTTCTGGTAGTCGGTCATGTTGCCAGGCATTTGCATGCCCCCCGACGGCATCTGCATCTCCTCGGATTTACATTTCTCCGGATAGGCCATCTGCGCCGCTGCGCCGGCGGGCTTCAGCGCGAAGGCTGCCATGGCGATGACCGCTGCACATGCGATCTTCTTGGTGATATTCATGTCGATCTCCTTCTGATTTGGTTCGATTTCTCTCAACCAAACGAAGATCGAGGCGGCGGATCCGGCTCCCTGATAAGGAGGAGCGGACTCGGCTGGATTGTTCGGGCCACGAGATTGTCGGCCTCCCTGATGGGTTGCCCGCCGGCAAAGAAGTCGGGAACTAGCGCACAACAATGCGCGACGGAACAACAACACGGCTGCGGTGTGCCTTTTGTTTGCACCTCACGCCCCCCGCTCCGTTCGATTATGCAGCCGCTGCCCGTCTCCTCAGAGTATGCATGGCTCACCGCCGCCACATTTAAGAAGATAGCGGCGGCCATGGCGGCGATTCTCAGACAGTAGAAGATTCTTCGAAACGGCATCATGGGGGCGTTCCCTTTCCCCGCCGAACGATATCGCCACAAAAATGTTCCGACTGCATCGCAGAATGCGCGAGACGACGATCTCCAAGCTGGGCAGGACTTTATAAATCCTGGATTTAGCAACCGCTGATATGTCAGACGCAACTATTCCGGAACAGAGGGATCGCACGAGGCATTTTGGCTTTTCTCGCTAATATTTTCGCCGACGTGGATTATCCAATGAGTATGGCGCGAATGTCATTGACGTTTGTGAGCGTCGGGCCAGTGACGACAAGATCGCCGATCGCACTGAAAGCCCCGTAGCTGTCGTGGTTCAAAAGCGCCAAGCGCGGTGAAATACCGGCATTTGACATACGCGACAGGGTCGATGGATCGATGATGGCACCGGCTGCGTCTTCGACACCATCGATGCCATCGGTATCGCCGGCAATTGCCCAGACGCGATCCATCCCATTCAATGCAATCGCAAGACCTAGCAAAAATTCGGTATTTCTGCCGCCGCGACCGGTGGATCCTGATCCGAGTGTCACGGACGTTTCCCCACCGGACAGGATAATGGCGGGTCCGGCAGCCGGTCGCCCGCGTGAGCGGACGGAGGCTGCAATACCGGCCAACAGCGTCCCTACCTCCCTCGCCTCCCCTTGAAGCGCGTCACCCAAGTCCACTATTTGCAGCCCGCTCGCAGCCGCAGCATTGGCGGCCTCCTCCAAAGCCATGGACGGTGAGGCAACAAGCCTGACGTCGCTGTTCACTGGCGCTGCCGCTTCGATCGTCGCTCCTTGCTGGAGCACTTCCGTCGCCGTTGCCGGCAGCGCCAGCTTGTAACGAGCAACGATTTCTCGGGCCTCATCGAGCGTGGATCTACTTGCAACCGTTGGACCGGAGGCGATCTGCGAGGGATCGTCACCAGGCACATCGGAAATCACGAGTGTAACGACGCGTGCCGGATAAGCGGCCTGCACCAGACGGCCGCCCTTGATCCGGGAGAGCTGCTTGCGAACGGTATTCATTTCGGAAATGCTGGCGCCGCTGGCGAGCAGCGCCTGATTGACCGATCTCTTGTCCGCGAGTGTCATCTCTCCAGCCGGCGCGATGGCAAGCGAAGAGCCGCCCCCGGAAATCAGGGCAATGACAAGATCATCCGGTCCAAGTCCTTCGACGCTGGCGAGTAACCGCTGCGCACCTACTACGCTCATCTCGTCGGGAACGGGATGTGCAGCCTCGATAATCTCGATGCGTCCCGCAGGTATCGCGTGACCGTAGCGCGTCACGACCACTCCACTCAGTTCGACATCTTTCCAAGCTGCATCCACTGCCGCGGCCATCGCCGCCGATGCCTTGCCAGCCCCAATGACGACGCAGCGTCCTCTAGGTTTTTCAGGAAGATGCCGTGCGACAACCTTCATTGGATCCGCACTTGCGACCGCCGCATCGAATAGCCGGCGCAGCAGGCCGCGAGCAGATACGTCGTCCCAGTTCATTGTGCAGCCGCTACTTTCAGGATGTTTGAACCCGCGATTGCATCGCAGACCGCATCAGTGACCTGTTGTGTGGTTGCTTTGCCCCCTACGTCCGGGGTCAGAATACCAGCTTCGGTCACCCGTTCGACGGCGTTCATCAGTCGCGTAGCGGCATCCCGCTCGCCAAGATGTTCGAGCATCTGCGCCGCCGTCCAGAAGGTAGCGACCGGGTTGGCAATGCCCTTGCCGGTGATGTCGAAGGCCGAGCCGTGGATCGGTTCGAACATGGACGGAAAGCGGCGCTCCGGATCGATGTTGCCGGTAGGCGCGACACCGAGGGAGCCGGCGAGCGCTCCGGCAAGGTCGGACAGAATGTCGGCATGCAGATTGGTCGCTACGATCGTGTCGAGGCTCTGTGGCTTCAGGGTCATGCGCACGGTCATGGCGTCGACCAGCATCTTGTCCCAGGTAACGTCTGGGAACTCCTTCGAGACCTCGGCCGCAATCTCGTCCCACATCACCATGCCGTGGCGCTGTGCATTGGACTTCGTGACGACGGTGAGCAGCTTGCGCGGCCGCGACTGCGCCAGCTTGAAGGCGTAACGCATGATGCGGGTGACGCCGACGCGGGTGAAGATCGCCACCTCGGTACCGACTTCCTCGGGCAGGCCCCTATGAGCGCGGCCACCATGACCCGAATATTCGCCTTCGGAGTTTTCGCGCACGATAACCCAGTCAAGATCGCCAGGCCCGCAATTGCGCAGCGGCGGAGTAATTCCAGGCAGGATCTTCGTCGGACGAACGTTGGCATATTGATCGAAGCCCTGGCAGATCGGCAGACGCAGGCCCCAGAGGGTAATGTGATCCGGCACATCAGGAGCACCGACTGCTCCGAAATAGATCGCGTCGAATTTCTTCAGCGTCTCCAGGCCATCGGCCGGCATCATGACGCCGTGCTTCTTATAGTAGTCGGATCCCCAGTCGAAGGTTTCTGAATGGATCTTGAAGTCGCCACAGCGGGCTGCGAGAGCATCGAGAACCTGTAGCCCGGCCGCGATCACTTCCGGACCGATCCCATCTGCCGGAATCGCTGCGATCTTGTATTCACGCATATTCATTCTCCATTTTGATAATCAGTGCTGGGCTGATGCTTTGGTTTGTGGATCCCGCGCGCTGCTGCGCGCCAGGATCAGAGTGACGGTGGCGGAGACCAGCAGAAGCGCTGCGACGAAGTATAGGCCGCCTGCAAAGCTTCCAGTCGCGTCCTTGATCCAGCCGATCATCGATGGACCGACGAAGCCGCCAAGGTTACCAATCGAATTGATCGTTGCAATGCCTGCAGCGGCGCCAGGTCCGGACAGGAAAAGCGTTGGCATGCTCCAGAGCGGCGGCTTCGATGCGCTGATACCAATGTTTACCAGCGTCAGCGCCATCAAGACTGCAAAAACGCTGGTTGCGCCGGTCGCAAACGCAAGACCCGCTGCAGCAAGCAGGCAGGCCCCGACGACATGCCATGTACGCTCGCCAGACTTGTCGGAATGCCGGGCCCAGAGGATCATGCCAACCACCGCAAAAACAGCCGGGACCGCATTGATCAATCCGACCTGGAATGACGACAAACCGAAGCTTTTGATAATTTGCGGTGCCCATATGCCAAGCGTGTAAAGGCCTGCCGATGTCCCAAAATAGACGAGCGAGAGCGCGAGAACGCGGATATCGGCCAGTCCTGCCCAGATGCTGTGGCTGGTTTTCGGCTTTCCGGCCTGGTCCTCTTCCATGGCCTTAGCGAGCCATGTGCGCTCGTCAATAGATAGCCATTTCGCCTTTTCCGGGCGGTCCGTCAGATAGAAAAATACGACGACACCGAAGACAAGCGCAGGGATAGCTTCGATGATGAACATCCACTGCCAACCGGCCAGACCCCAGATCCCATGCATTTCAAGCAATGCGCCCGAGATGGGAGAACCGATCGCCGTGGAAAGCGGCGCCGCGGCCATGAACATCGCCGTCACCGCCGCGCGGCGGCGGGCCGGGAACCAATAGCTCAGATAAAGGATGATGCCTGGGAAAAAGCCGGCCTCGGCCACCCCCAGAAGAAAACGCAATATGTAGAAGCTCGTCGTGCCTTGAACCAGCGCCATCGCACCGGAGACGAGACCCCAGGTGATCATGACCCGCGCGATCCAGATGCGGGCTCCGAGCTTGTGCAAGATCAAGTTCGAAGGCACTTCGAAAATGAAATAGCCGAGAAAGAAGATGCCGGCGCCGACGCCAAAAACAGTCGACGAAAACCCCAGATCCTGGTTCATCGTCAGGGAGGCAAAGCCGATGTTCACGCGATCAATGAACGCGATAAGATAAAGAACCATTATGAATGGCACGATGCGCCAGGTAATCTTGCGCAACACGCGCGTTTCCAGCTCACGCTCCATTGCAAGCTCCTCCCATTGTTTGAAACAAGCGCGTCCTCTCGCGCAGTTCCTGAAGGCTAAGTCCTCCCTTGCAAAGGATGAATACTCAGGTAATTATATAATTAAATGATATAATGGCTAACATATGGAACTCGAACAAATCAGATGCTTCGTTGCCGTTGCCGAAGAACTTCATTTCGGTAGGGCGGCTCAAAGGCTTGGGATTCTGCCTGCATCCATTGGCCGTCACATTCGCATGCTGGAAGAATCCTTGGGCGTCGTGCTCTTCAGCCGAACGACACGAAGCGTTTCTCTGAGCGAAGAGGGGATTCTCCTCCTCGATGAGGTCAAACCAATCCTTGCCCGATTGGATGCCGTGGCGGAGAAATTTCGAGCGACAGGGCGCAAATCGAGTCCGCTCTTAAGAATCGGTGCGATCGACAGCGCAGCTGCCGGCCTGGTTCCCTTGCTTCTTCACGACTTTCGCGCAATTGCCCCAAATGCGGTAACGCAGCTTGTGGAAGACAAATCGATCAGGCTCATCCCGAAGCTGCTTGCCGGTCGGCTTGACATAGCCCTAATTCGTCCTCGCGACGGGATAAGCCGAAGCCTGGTGATCAAGCCGCTCTTGCATGAAACAGCCGTCGTTGCCATCGCCTCGACAAGCCCTCTGGCTTTAAAAGACGAAATCCGAATAGTCGATCTCAGTGACGAACCACTCATCGTGCCCGAACGACGTTCCCGACCGCATAGCCACGATCTGACGATGACACTTTTTTCCGAATTCGACATGCGCCCCCGCATTGCCCAAGTCGCCGATGAAAAGCAGACAATCATCAACCTCGTCGCCGCCGGAATTGGTTCTGCGATCGTCCCGCGGTGGACATCAAAATTGGCTGTTCATGGCGTAACGTTCGTGCCGCTGGCAGATCACGCAGGCACGCGGTTGGAGAAGCTGCCGCTGGCGGTCGCCTGGGTGAAGGCTGTGAGGGATCCAACCCGCGACCTGCTGCTCAATCTTCTCGAAGAGAACATCAAACGATATTCAGAGTTCGCCTAGAGCTGTTCAGTTTTTGCGGAATCTCTGAACTGTTCTATCTCTTTGTTTTCAGGCAATTCCGGACGGAAAGGTGCAGCGAAAAGGGCCTCTCTCGGAGGCCCTCTCGGCATTATTCAATGATGCGAACAACCTTGCGCGTCTTCGGTTGGACGATGACGCGTTCATGGTTCACGACAGCATAACCGTATGTCGGGTTGTCCGGAACCGGTGTGATGACAACGGTCTCTGGGAGAGTTCGACCGACGACAATCTCGTCTTGTACGACGGCCTCGGATGGAGGCATTGGCTGCTCTTGAACATAGGTAATTACTTTTTGCGGCGGCGGATCGATCGCAGTACCGGCAATCGCTCCGGCAACACCGCCAACTGCGGCACCGACGGGGCCACCTACAACCGCTCCGGTGGCGGCGCCGCCCGCGGCTCCGGTGACCGTGGAAGACTGTGCCAAGGCTGAACCAGCGAGAAGGCCAAAGGCAGCAACCGCTGAAGCGATAAGTCTCGTTCTCATAGCATTCTCCTTTACATTTTAGCTCTTATGAACTGAAAGGAAAATTGCGCAGCCCTCAGAATGTTCCTCTTTGGCTACCATCTGCAGCCATCACGAGTTCACCTCATGCGACAAATTTCGTGAGCGAAAAAGGTCGCGAAAGATGCTCCTGGCGGGCCGTGATTCCTGCCGATGGTCTTCTGCCGCCGAATGTTGGCTATAGCGAACGCATGCATTAGGTTAGCATTGGCGGACATTATCCAAAACGGAGTATCCAATACGAGGGTTTGTCCTCCTCCCGTCGCTTCGTACGACACGGTAACGCCAGCTCGGAAACAGCCGCAGGACTTTGTGCGCGACGAGCGTCCGCCAGCGTACACAAAATCATCCCGAACACGGGGGTGCTATAGAATCGCGATCCGCCCACAAAGCTAAGGGCATGCCGGCGAGGACCCAATTCCCATGCTCGATCTTTCGCGAGAGCCATGCTCGACCTAGAACGTTTAATGACAACGAACCGGCTTCTCGCTCGCCTGCCCGCAGATGAATTTCGCAACATCGGCAAGCAGTTGGAGCAGATCGATCTCGAGCGCGGCTTCAACATTGCCGGAGCCGATTGCCTGATCGACCATGTCTATTTCCTTTCAAGCGGAATTAGCTCTGTCGTTACCATTTCGCCCGGCGGTCAGCGCGCCGAAGCCGGCATGGTCGGACGCGAAGGCTTTCTGCCGATGCCGGCCGGCGTCGGTGGGACGATCAGCATCCACGAGGTCTTTATGCAAATGGATGGCCAGGGTGTACGGATGCCGCTGTATGCACTCCTCGCCGCATTGCCGGAAAACCCCGTCTTCGCCAATCTTTTGGCCCGTTTCATTCAGACCTTTGCGACACAGATCTCCTATACGGCCCTTTGCAATGCAAACTATCAGGTAGACGAACGGCTCGCCCGTTGGCTGCTCATGTGTCATGACCGGGTGGATGGCGACGAGATTGCCTTGACGCATGACTTCATCGCCGCGATGCTGAGTGTCAGAAGACCGAGCATCACGACGGCGCTGCACGTTCTTGAGGGAAGGAAGCTCATCAGGGCCGAGCGCGGCCGCATTACGATCCGCGACAGAAGAGGACTTGAGGAATTTACTGGCGGCTCCTATGGCAAGCCGGAAGAGGAGTATCGCCGCCTTATCGGTGATTTCTGACAAGTGCTATTTCAAATGGTCGCGAATGACCGCGTGAAATGAAATCGAGAACTGCAGCTTATCTGCCTCGTCGTGAACCTCGATACGCTCATCGGGAACCATCTGGCCATTCTTGATCCGCGCGGCAACGAGTTCCCGCACGGCCCTTATCGCACTCGAGCGCGCGTCATCGATGGTGGCAAATTCATCGCCTTCGCCATCGCGGACGATTTCGCCATTTCGGCGAATATGAAAGAAGTAGCGCGTCATGCAGGCCCCTTCAGCCCTTATCCACCGCCAGTATACCACTGGCGCAATTGCCGCCGCTATCAAAAGAGATCCTTCATCAAACGCCGATATTCCTCTTCCGGCTTGCCGTAGGCATCATGGGCGAATTCCTCGAGAGCCGCTCGATTTCGAATGGTGATGCTGCCGCGCTCCGCCGTGATGAAGCGATTGCCTTCGAGAATATGCAGCGAGGTGGTCACGCTTGGCCGGCGTACGGCAAGCATTAGGGATATGAATTCATGCGTCAGTGCGATCTCGTTGCCGGATACACGGTCGTGGCACATCAGCAGCCATCGCGCCAGCCTCTCGTTCACGTCATGAAGAGCGTTGGAAATAGCTGTGTAGGCCAATTGGACGGAGAAGGCCTCGATGGAACGGACCATCAGTTTGTTGAAATTTCGATTTCTATCCATGAAATGACGAAACGACCCATAGTTCATCCGATAGGACTCCGCCTCGAGCTGCACGATAATATCGTGAGCATTAAATTCGGTGCCAGCAACCGCCGATGTCGGCACATAGCCATCAAAGCCGAACACGCCAGCCTCGGCGCGGCGGCCTTCCGGCGTCGCCGCGACGATTGATCCGATGCCGGATGTCAGAAAATAAACATAGTCGATGGACTGGCCGGCTTTTCCGATGAGCGTGCCGCGCGGAAGCGCCATATATTCAAGCTCTGGCCCGATCTGCTCATAATCCGCAGACGGAAGAATGGAGAGCAGTTTGTTTTGCATATTGGACTGGTGGGGAGCTGGCATGACAGCGCTTCCTCCTGGTTAGGCAAGAACATGGCATGCACGCCTTGCCGTCTGAGCTCCAGCCGGACAATATGAAAGAAGCTACTCCTCTTGGAGCTGCGTCACAAGGAATGTACGCTAGCAGACGGAAGAGCGGATTTTGTGGCAAAGCTCGTAATTACGCCTATTTTACCTGTACGCGTTCGCTGGATGCATGGTGTCTACAAGCCGGTAGCCATTACCGCCCGTGAAGGACGGCGGCGCCCTTTTGCTGAGGAGCTGAAGGCGTTACTTAAATGATATCGGCTCAGGAATGCGGAGCGCAATATCATCTGCGAGATAAAATCTCGCTGGCATACTTCTACATAGGCGTCACAGGAGCACCGGGAGAGACATGTGACCTGGTCTGCCGAAAAATGGGAGGTGGAGATGCCTGGGAAGACAAATCGGTCCGCGTCGTCAACAGATATCCCTTATGTCACACCAAGAATACCTGCGTCGACAGTCCTCGATATTGCGACCCCGCAGGGCGGCAGCGATACCCCCTCAGCTCAAGCTCTGCTTGCTGCCATCGTCGAAAGTTCGGATGACGCGATCATCAGTAAATCTCTCGACGGCTTCATTACCAGTTGGAATAAGGGCGCCGAACGGCTTTTCGGCTTCAGCGCAGAAGAGGCAGTCGGACAGCATATCGCCATCCTCATTCCGGCAGATCGCCGGCATGAGGAAGACACGATCATCGCCAGCATCCGCGAGGGAAAGCGAATAGAGCACTATGAAACCGTCCGTCGCCACAAGGATGGAAGTCTGCTCGACATTTCCTTAACGGTTTCGCCGGTTCGCGACAGTAACGGCGCTATTATCGGTGCCTCGAAAATTGCGCGCGGCATTTCCGAGCGCAAGCATGCGGCGCAGCGCCAGATGCTGTTGCTGCGGGAAATGAACCACCGCGTCAAGAATATCTTCGCCATCATGAGCGCGGTAATCGGAGTAAGCGAACGCACGGCAACGACGGTCAAGGAATTGACGAGCGACATCCGAGCAAGGATAAACACCTTGGCGATCGCCTATGAATTGACGCTGCCAGACATCGGCCTCACCGTCGTTCAGTTTCGCGAGACGTCGCTATTTACACTCGTCAAAGCCCTTTTCGCCGCCCACCAAGGCGCCGACATCGAACGGGCTTCCATTCGCGGCCAGGACGTGCCAGTCCGCGGAACGACGCTGACGTCGCTCGCACTTCTGCTCCATGAGTTCTCGACGAATGCAGTGAAATACGGCGCGCTCTCCACGCCAGCGGGCCGTATTGAGATCGACGTGCGTTACGATCCGGATTTTGTGTTGACCTGGACCGAAATAGGCGGTCCATCGGTTACCCAGCCCGAGGGATCGGGAGGCTTCGGCTCCCAGCTCGAGCGGGCGACGATTGGATCTCTTCAAGGTTCGATCCATCGTGATTGGGACCCGGCGGGATTGAAGATTATGCTGCGAATTCCCGCCGATATTCTTCCCCGGACGAGACCGACGGAAGAGGCATGAGCCTTCCATTCTGTTGGTCAGCTTCCTAGAGCGGTTCAGCTTTTCGCGGAATCTTTGAACCGCTCTATCTCTTTGTTTTCACGTAATTCCAGACGAAAAACCGCTATACACTTTTCCTGGAATTGCTCTAGATGCGGTGCGCGCGATTGCGCTCGCGCTCGGCCAGGATCTGTTCCGACGTGTAAGGAGGTGCGGCTTCGTCGAAGCGGGTCCATCCTTGCTCCACATAGCTCGCGCGCCGTTGTGCAATGTCGACCGACCCAGACGCGGCAAGGATCGATTGAGCCTCCGGTACGCGGCTGTCTTCGACATGAGCAGCGACCAGCGATCCGCCGCGACGAATACCCTCTGCATAGAAATGCGCATCCTCTTCGGGAATTCCTTCCTTGATCATCGCGCCAATAATCCCCCCTACCGCTCCCCCGGCCACAGCGCCCGCTACTGCACCCGCGGCCGTCGCAGCAAGCCAGCCGGCTGCAACGACCGGCCCCACTCCGGGGATGGCGATCATGCCGAGGCCGGCGAGCAGGCCCCCGGCTCCACCTGCAACGGCACCGATGCCCGCACCGGTACCGGCACCTTCCGCGCCATGACTACCTTGCCCTTCTGCATCGACGCCATCGGCCTTGTTGGTGATGATGCTGATCTCGTCAGACGCGACACCGGCATCCTCAAGGGCCTTTACAGCCGTGCGGGCATTATCATAGCTGTCGTAAAGTCCAGTAACCGTTTGCATTGGATGCTCCTCGCTTTGTTGTCGATTATTTCGCCATTGTCACGTTGCCCTGGAAATCCAGGGAGACGCCGACTGGCCTGCCATCCTTATCGGCGCTTGCACGCCAGACGCCCTGGCTGTCGAGCTTCAGATCGCGAATATTCTTGTATCCGGCGTTCTCGAAGCGGGATTTCGCCTGCTTCTGACTGAAGCTGTTCTTGCCGGCGATCGGAGCTCCAGGGTTGCGCTCAGTGTTGACGGCGGGCGTTGTCTGCGATGTGGTTGGCTTCTCGCTTTGCGCAAACGATCCCGTCGCAAAAGCCATCGCGACAAACGTGATGCTGATAAGCTGGTTCATGTTCAAACCTTTCGTTGCTGCCGATGCGAACCAAGCGAAGGGCCGATTGTTCCCACAAATTCAGGAGAAGATGGATTTCAGGCGAAGAGCGGCAGCAATGCTTCCTCGCCATGCACGCCAGGGAGCTGCAATAATCTGATTGCAACGACTGGCGACGGGGCGGGTCGCCGGGATACAGTCAGGTTCCATCATTCTTGAGAGCCAGGTACGTGATCTCCATCGTCAGAGTGAGCCGCACCACCGGAATCCTGTCGCTCCTGGCGATTTCGACAGCAAGACATTCGCCGTTCTTGTTCGGGATACCGTCCAAGGCCATCTCCGCCAGTATTCGCTTCCCCTCATCAACGGCTGATATGAGATCCGGGAGATCTTGCCCCTCGTCATCATCAAGCACTGTCTCGCGATCTTTCGTTGCGAAATAAAAGTTTGTCATGTTCGACCTCTGGCGGTGCGCTGCCGGGGGCAACGCACCGAAGAAGAAGTGCCGGCTGCAGTCCTATGCCGCCTTTTTGGCTTTTGCATTGGCCGCTGTTTCCGCCAGCTTCGTCAACTTCTGATCCGTCGCCTTTTCCTCCACGAGCGTCTGCTGGAGAAGAGGTACCGCGTCCTTCAGGCCGAGTTGCTTGGCCCATTCGATCAGAGTGCCATAGCGTGCGATCTCGTAATGCTCGACGGCCTGCGCCGAAGAGATCAGACCTGCATCGAGTGCCGGGGTTCCCTTGAACTCTTCGATGATTTCGTCAGCCTCTGCGATGATACCCTGAATCGCTTCGCAGGTCTTGCCGCGAGCGGGCTTTCCAAGGAGCTCGAATACCTGTTCCAGGCGTTCGACGTGACCTTGGGTCTCATCGCGATGGTGGAGAAAGCCATCTTTGCCTTCCTGCGCCTGTGCTGCGCGCGCCATCTTCGGCAAGGCTTTGAGGATCTGCTTTTCCGCGTAATAGATGTCTTTCAACGTTTCCAGAAAGAGGTCGTTGAGTGTCTTTTCGGATGCCATGGATGTCCTCCATCGAATAAGGATTAAAAGGAAGTCCGCCATGCGGACCTCCGTCGCGAGCTCAATCAGGAATTCTTGTGGCTTTGCTGGCCGGCCTTCACATGCTGTTCGTGGCTACCGCCACGGGTGCCGCCCGACTGCTCGTTACGAGACGAAGCCTGCTTCGTATTGGTATCCTTGTCGGTGTTCTTGTGGCTCTGCTGGCCGGCTTTGACGTGCTGATCGTGGGACCCACCTTGGGAAGCCATGATGTTTCTCCTCTTGTTTGATTGCGAGACCTTCATTGGTCTCGCAGCTTCAAACAGGCTTGGGACATGTTGGTTCCCGGCAGCGATCAAAAAAACGCGGTTACCGCCATTCCTATAACGGCAGCGAACATCGCTAGACACGCAGCCCAGCCGACAGCACGCAGGCCCCTGCCGATGACGAACTGTTTCATGACATCGCGATCGGAGGCGATCAGCATGAGGATCACCATAACGGGAACAGCGACGACGCCGTTGATCACAGCACTCCAGAACAAGGCCTTCATCGGTGGGATGGGGGTGAAGTTCAAAAGCATGCCAACGATAGTCGCCAGACCGACGGTCGTATAGAAAGCCTTGGCCTCGCTCGGCTCGCGAGATAGGCCGACCTTCCAACGAGCCGCCTCGCCGACCGCATACGCAGCTGAACCTGCAAGAACGGGCACGGCCAAAAGACCGGTTCCAATAATGCCTGTTGCAAAGATGATCTTGGCAAAAGGTCCAGCCAGCGGTTCGATCGCTTTCGCCGCGTCGACAGAGCTTTCGATATTCGTTGAGCCCGCTGTGTTAAGGGTCGCGGCGGTCGCCGTGATGATCGCGAGCGCGACGATATTGGAAGCGGCCATGCCAATGAACGTATCCAGTGTAATCCGTGTATTTGCCTTCTCCGCCTCCCGCGGATGCTCGACGAGAGGTTCTTCATGCGGCTTCTCCTTGAGGTCTTCGGCTTCTTGAGATGCTTGCCAGAAGAAGAGATAGGGGCTGATGGTGGTTCCGAAGATCGCGACGATCATTGACCAGTAATTCGCATCCGCCTTGATGGTGGGGAACAGGAGACCGCGGCTGAAGGCCAACCAGTCGACATGCACCACAAAGAGGGTCGCAATGTATGACAAGAGCGCCAGGCTCAACCATTTCAGGACGGCGACGTAGCGCTTGTACTTCAGAAGGACCTGCAGAAGGATACAGATCACGCCGAAAGCCGCGACGTAAATGAGCGAATTGCCATTCAACAGCAAATGTGCCGCATCCCCCATTGCGCCGAGATCGGCGCCGAGATTGATGACATTGGCAATCAGGAGCGGAACGGTGACACTGACGCCCACCCAGCGCGGATAACATTTCGCCATGCTGCCCGCCAAACCTCGGCCCGTGGTTCGGCCGATGCGGGCACTGATCATCTGCACCGCCACCATCAACGGATAGGTGAACACCAGCGTCCAACTCGCGACGTAGCCGAACTGCGCACCGGCCTGCGAGTAAGTCGCGATCCCGCTAGGGTCGTCGTCCGAGGCGCCAGTGACCAGACCTGGTCCCAGAATTTCCAACAGACGTGGTTTTGAAGGTTCGACGACTGAGCTTTTGTCGTCCATCTGATAGCCGCTCATGACTGCCTCCTGCAGAACCGGACCGCACATCTTGTCGGTCGCGGTGCGAACAAACCGTGCTTGTTGGTCATTTGTTCCCGGACACGCAGCCCGCGCTAAAGCAATCCAATTTCAAAAGCTTGCAATGGACGACACGATCAATTCCAGCTTGCTCTTCGCAATATCTTGTCCGCGTGGGAACCTTCTGCATCCAGATCGATTTGATCTACGATGCAATTAAGGAGACCGCGCATATGGAGAAGCAACGGCGTTTCGAGCGACGTCGACCGTTAAGAGGCGCAGCATATACGCTCACCGATTTCCAGAAAAAGTATAATCTCGACGACCGCAGCGCCGAAGATCTCTTCATCCGCTTCGGTCCATCCTCAATCGAGCTCGATCTGCTGATGGCCGCAAAAGGGCGCAAGCCGTCTTTTGACGAGTTAACGAAAGAAATGCCGCAACAATAGATAAGGGAGATAAGGGCCGGGCAGAAAACCCTACGTCAGGACGCCTTGAGGAAGTGAAGCAGCGCGCGTGCAAGATCGAGGGGGTTCTCTTCCGCTACATGGTGTCCGCTCTCGATGCCATGACCCGAGACGTTGGTTGCCCACGATTGCCAGATTTTTCTCGGATCGCCGAAGAAATACTCGAGATCGTCACGTGTTGACCATAAGCAAAGCAGCGGACATGCAATTTTCTTCCCAGCTTTGCGATCCTGCCATTCGTCTTCGCGATCGACTGTCAAGCCAGCCCTATAATCTTCGATCATTCCATGGACGACCGCTGGATCATGGATCGCCGCCATGAGATCCTGATAGGCTTCCTCCCCCATGAATTCAGGTGTGATCGCCTTGTACCAGCCTCTTGGATCGGCATTGATCGCCTGTTCCGGTTTGTCTGGTTGGGCAAAGAAGAACCAGTGATACCAATCGCGCGCGAACCGCCAATCCATCCGTTCGAGATGTTCGATAATGGGAATACTGTCGATCACGACGAGTTTCGTGATGATCTCGGGATAATCCATGGCGAGCCTGAAAGCGACGTAGCTTCCACGATCATGGCCCGCGACGGCAAAGCTGCGATGGCCCAATAGTTGCATCAAGCTGACGCAATCGAGCGCCTTTGCCCGCTTTGCCGAGTGCCGGCTATCGTCTGTGTCAGGTGGTTGAAAGGATTTCCCGAACCCGCGGAGGTCGGGACAGACGATGGTGAAATGCGGAGACAGCAAGTCCGCCACCTGGCCCCAAGTCATGTGCGTTCGCGGATGCCCGTGGAGTAGAAGCAGGGGCGGCCCATTGCCTCCATACCGAACCCGCAGACTACCCGGGCCGACATTCATGGTCTCGACTACCATGCCGTCAAACAATTCTCGCCTCCCATGCTCAGTCCGCCGATCACGTCGTCCAAGAGGATGCGGACTCCTTTTAAAGGTTGACATCCCTCGTCGCGCGTCTTTGAAGCCACCGCAATACGCGGATCTCCTCCATGTCCATCCAATTTAAAAGCCGCTCACTGCGTGTTTGAATCTTAAGCACATCACCGAGGCGCTCATTCCTGAAATCCTCGAAGACCGCGGGATGAATATAGGATGTCTTACAAACGGCGCGCGTATTGACGAGCATTGCTGCGACAGCATCGACCACCTGATTAAGCTGCCGCGTGATCGCGCTTTCCGACGATTCGACCTTGAGAGGGGCCAGCGCCGAGACTGCCAAACAGGTCGCTCCCCACGTCCTGAATTGGCGCGAGGTGAAATCACTTCCCATAGTTTCTCTGATATACGTATTGACATCTTGCGACGAAATCTGACGACAACCACCGTCATCGCAGACATACTGAAAAAGTTGCTGACCTGGCAGTTCCTGCAAACGTCGCACGACATTGGCGATACGCCGGTCGTTATGAGCCAGATTCCACTCTTTCCCTGATTTCCCCTTGAAGCGGAATTTGACCGTTCCGCCCTCCACCTGGACATGACGGCTCTTCAGCGTCGTCACTCCATAGGATTGGTTCTCTTGGGCATAGGCGGTATTGCCGACGCGAATATAGAGGTTATCGAGTATCCAGATCACCGTGGCCAAAGCCTTTTCCATCGTCAAGCCGCGCGAGCGCAGATCGACGTCGACGCGCTGGCGAATCTCGGGAAGGGTGTTGGCAAAATCGGCGAGACGATCGAACTTCGCGCGGGCACGCTCGGACTGCCATTCCGGATGATAGCGATACTGTTTGCGGCCCCGGGCGTCGAAACCGATGGCTTGAAGATGAGACAGCGGATTGGTTGAGATCACGACATCCGTATAGGCGGGCGGAATAGCCAAGGCATTCAGGCGAGCGATCTCATCTCGATCCCTAATCCTTATTCCGTTTGGAAGGTAATAAACAAATCCGTTCCTTCCGGGCTTTCGGCGGATGCCGTCTTCGAGATTGCCAACGTAGATCAGTCCGGAATGAAGCTTTGCTTCGGCAGCCGCAGCAGCGGCTTCGACTTTGGCGACTATCTGGTTCATGGGCCGATAACTCCCATCCGGCGTCGCGGTTCCCAGAGCGCCTCACGTCGTGACGGGAAACTGCATCGATCCCGGAGAAAATCCGCCACACGGGTGAGCGATCATCTGGAACAAACAATGTCGATCGCCGTTGCAATAGGCGTGAGTTTCACGTCTGGAGGATATTCAACATGGGTCGAGGTATTCTGCTCTGGCTTCTCGGCATCCCGCTGCCAATCGTCATTCTTCTCGTTCTCTTCACGCGATAGGAGGCGCAGATGTCCTCTGTCGAAGAAGTACCCGCGGGGACCGTCCCGGTCGAGTCGTCCAAGCCGGCCATTGTCTGGGGGCCGATCATCGGCGGCGCGCTCGCCGCGACCGGCATTGCTCTTATCCTTCTTCTCCTCGGCTCCGGGGTCGGGTTGACGATGGTGTCACCGTGGTCCGGCCAAAACAGCTCGGCGACCACCGTCGGTATCACTGCAGCCATCTGGCTCGTGGTGGTTCAATGGCTATCGTCCGCGATCGGCGGCTATCTCACGGGCAGACTGCGTACGAAATGGGTGGAGGTCCACTCCGATGAGGTCTTTTTCCGTGACACGGCGCATGGATTTCTAAGTTGGGCGCTGGCAACAGTGTTCGTGGCTGGATTTCTAGCGTCTTCGCTAACATCACTGGCGGGCGCGTCAGTCGATGCCGCGGGTAGGGTCGCGCAGACCGCAGCGGATGTTAGTGCCTCCGCCGCATCAGCGACGAAGACGGATGCGACAGCTTACTTTACCGACGCCCTGCTTCGGCCCGCAAAGGTTTCAGATCGTGCCCAATCCGATGATCGCGCAGCAGCGGCAGAAATCTCACGCATCCTCCTGCGAGGGGCAGCCAGCGGAGAAATTCCCGATAGCGATAAGTCCTATATGGCAGCAATTATCTCCGCACGTGCTGGCCTTTCTGAGGCCGATGCACGCAACCGCGTCGATGCAGTACTCAAACAGATCGATGACGCGACGTCAGCTGCGAAAGAATCGGCTGACAAGGCCAGGAAGGCGGGCGCGACGACCGCGCTGGTCGGTTCTCTTTCGCTCCTGGTCGGTGCTTTCATTGCGTCCGCAGCTTCGGCCCTCGGCGGCCGGCAGCGTGACGAAGAAGAAGACTTGGTCGTTGCGCCACGCCGGCCGGGTCTCTGAAGTAAACTGTAAGTTCACACGTACCTAGTGAACAAGGTTCATTATGGTACAGACAAGCGATTGCCAAGAATGGAGCCAACGATGCCCAAACGGAACGATTCTCCTGCAGTTCAATCCCTCTCGAACGAACGCGAGGAGCAGCAGAACCAAGCAACGAAAAACGAACTCGAAAGGGGCCTTGAGGATACATTCCCGGCGTCCGATCCCGTTTCTGCGACCCATACAGCAGTCTTACCGAAGCATGCCTCCTCAGAAGCCCCCGAAAGAGGCAGGGCGCGGCATCATGTTGATGCATTTGAAGACAGACTTCCTATCACTTCAGACAGGCAGGCCTCGACAAGCGACGGGGTCAGCGACAAAGGTGCCGCCAGAACCGAGGTTCGTGCGCTTTACCGAGCAGCGCGCCAAGCGAGCCGAACTGATCCGGCGCCAACTGCGCATGACGCTTCCGTATCTTTGCCAGATGGCGCCGGCCTGCTGAGCGAATTCAAGCATAGGATTCGCGAGCGCCCGATTACGACAATAGTTGCGGCCGCGGTGATAGGGTTTGCGTGTGGCATGACACGCTAGCCAATTCGATCATCAATAACTCGTCACCGAGACACCGGCGGATTGAGGATGACGCACAATAACTGAAGTGCCTCAGGTGAATGGGTTTGGCTGGAAGAAGCAAGTGCCATTACTGTCGCCAAGCTGATTAGCGATCTGCTCGCCCCTATCACCGGCACTGCGGTATTCGTCGACATTGGGCAAGGACTGTTGCGGTAGCAGAGTCTGATTTGCCACAAGGAGAGTACCAGATGAACCAGAATGACAGCCTCGAGGATGCAGTTAAACTGGAAACCCATCACCAGGCAGAGATCGGCCCTCGCGAGAAGCTCCAGCTGCGATTGCTGGAGCTACGAACTGAAATTGCAATCGTGCAAATTCGACTACTGACGATTAGATATCGAGCAAGGAATGTCGCCTGGAGTGGAATCCGATGGGTTGATGCCTCTGCGCATGACCAACTTGGAGCCTATCCATGGCTGAAGTTATCCGCAGCATCACTGGCGGCCTTTATGACCGGACGCGTCCTTCGACGGCTACCTCTCAGCTTGATGATGATAGCGGCAAGACCGCTCGTTGCGACAGCCGTTGGGTCTGCTTCGAGGCATATCCGCTAAGCGGATTACCGCCTACATTACCGATCGTCTCATTTCAGTTTCGGATCATTCGTCGATGAAGCGACAATTATGAGGCCGGCTATTGCGATCGAAACAAGACCAAAGCCACAGTCGAATATATCTCGTGAAGACAGTTCGCAAAGCAGCTTTGCCATATTTTCAAGTCAGCAAAATGATGCTGATTGACCACCAAGAAAAAATCGATGCTGCGGCGATTCCTATCGTCTTTCTAGCTGCAACTATAGAAAGTGGTGTGATGTCTTTTGTGAAACACTGCACTGATATCAAACCTAGATAGGAAGAAATGCTGAGTTGTGATCGGGAAGGGCAAGCTATCTGTAACTATTCGAACATAGTTCTGTCTGCTTGCGTACGGAAGAATATGAAAGGGGAACAAGCTGGACGAGTAAGCATTCCAGATTTATCCAGGAGGATAAATCAAATGCTCATAACCGCATGTTCTACATTGCAGGACGAAGTAGTCGCCCTGCTGCCAGCTTTGCGCAACTTTGCCCGACGGTTCGTTTTTAGCGAGACCGATGTCGACGACCTCACGCAGGAGACCGTCGGCAAAATGCTTGCCCATCTCGACAGCTTCACTCCGGGAACCAGGCTCAGGAGCTGGGCATTCACCATTATGCGAAACACTTATATGACTGAATACAAGCGCCAAAAACGAGTCCAGCTTCGTTCGAATGATGATGGACTTTTCGAAATTCCAGTAGTAGGCCGCCAGCAGCTCTGCATTTATACGGCTGACGTCCGCTCTGCCTTAGCTCGCCTTCCCCCATATCAACGAGACGCACTTCTTATGATTGTCGATGGTTTGTCATATGACG
The DNA here is from genome assembly GCF_030182525.1 of Rhizobium pantanalense. Taxonomy (NCBI): domain Bacteria; kingdom Pseudomonadati; phylum Pseudomonadota; class Alphaproteobacteria; order Hyphomicrobiales; family Rhizobiaceae; genus Rhizobium; species Rhizobium pantanalense. The sequence continues at coordinate 270,433 of NZ_JAQJCH010000008.1, read as the reverse complement.
ATGCGGCGAGACTTTCGGGGTGTGAGATCGGAACGATTAAAAGCCGCGTATCACGCGCACGCGCGACATTGGTTAAAATCCTCGGAGAGAATTCGATACGTGGTGCCGCCTCGATCCACTAAGATCCTTTGTGACCTGCGCATGAATGGAGCTTGGGTTCACCTCTGAAGACTTTGACAGGCGCCTTGCTGACGTATGGGCAACCAGGAACCGGAAGCCGGTGTTTTGATTTCCTAGTGTGTGTCTTTGGCGGTCTCCATCGTTCATCCCCCCTACCGGCGAAGGATACTGGCGGCCGTCTGAGCGTCGGCCACCAGTTGGGTTGGGTCGATCAGTTCTTGATGGCGATGCGCTTGACTTGCGACTGCGCCTTCTCGCTTTTCGGCAAGGTCACGGTCAGCACGCCATTCTTGAAGCGGGCATCGACCTGGTCTTCCTTGACCTCGACGCCGAGCGGGATGCGACGCTCGAAGTGGCCGTAATAACGCTCGGAGAACTGGCGATCCTTGTCCTCGTTCTCGGAACGCTTTTCGCCCTTCAGCGTCAGGACGCCGTCATTGAGCAGGACCTCGATGTCCTTCTCCTCGAGGCCGGGCACCTCTGCCGTCACCTTGATCTCCTTGTCGGTATCGGAAATCTCAACGCTTGGCCAGCCGGCGTTGAATGCGGAGCTCTTGCCGAAAGACGGCAGGCCCGAGCCGAAGCCGCGGAAGACATCGTCGAAGAGGCGGTTCACCTCGCGATGCAGCGACAGGAAAGGATCACGATCGTCATCGCGCAGGAGACTTGGAACCTGGTTGCCGTTGTTGCGGCTCCAGGGAATGAGATCACGAACACTCATCGTATTTCTCCTTTCTCTTGGTCTGTTGGCAAAATTTGCTCGCTGGCGCCGAGCCTCGCCCGGCGCCTTTGCGCGTGTCGAACTGGTAGAAGGCCTAAGCCGCGTGCTTTTCAGTCCCGATCTGCTTCGTCTCCGCTTTCGGCAGAGCCATATCCGTCGAAATCTCGATTCGGCGCGGCTTCATCTCTTCGGGGATTTCGCGCTTGAGGTCGACGGTCAGCAGACCGTTCACGAGACCGGCGCCCACGACCTTGACATGATCGGCGAGCTCGAACCGGCGCTGGAATGCGCGGTTTGCGATGCCGCGATGCAGATAGTGGACGTCTTCGCCGTTTGCCTTCTGACCTGAAACGACGAGAAGGTTCTGCTCCTGTGTGATCGTCAATTCGTCCTCGGAGAAACCCGCCACCGCCATGGCAATGCGGTAATCGTCCTCACCGGTTTTGACGATGTCATAGGGCGGCCAGTTGTCGATCGTATCGACACGGCTCGCAGCTTCGAGCGCATTCAACATTCGGTCGAAACCGATGCTCGACCGGAACAGGGGAGAAAAATCGAGGTTTGTCCTCATAGCCATATCCTCCTTATAAGCAACATGGATACAAGGAGGCGCCAAGAGCACATGGCGCCTCCTGGACTTCGTCGATTCCCATTGGGCAATCGAACAATATTCATATAATTCCGTGGTTTGCCGGTTTCAAGAACAGGTGAATCATCCGGCTTAAAAATTTGATCTCTTATTGTTCCCGCCAAGCTCCTGTTGAGGAAAATGGAGGAGCAATTGGCCGTGACCATGACTTTTGACGGCGCTGTCGTCGTCCTTGGACCTGTCGGTGAAGTGCTGGGCAGAGGCGATCGCGGCCGACGCGACGTGGTCTGCGCTCGCCCAGGCAATTTGCGTGAGCCGGCAATGATGAAGCGTTGATAGGCGAAGGTGGACATCTGCCGGCAGATAGGAGGTGATGATTTGCTGACGCGGGCGAGGAAGATCAGCCCGACGGAGCCGGCGGGCCGAAGGGTCGCCATTCATCAAGTCGTCGTGATCACCCGAACATCGCCTCGACGATCGACGACGTCGACCACGAATTGGCGGCCGGATCGGCGGATGGCGATGTCAGCCGAACCGTCGCCGATCCGCAGACGTCGCAGGAGCACCTCATCGAGGAAAGAAGGCAGCTGTGGCTCGTTGAAGCTGAAGTGCTGCGCGTTCGGGTCAAAGTCAAGCCCCAGGCACGATTGCAGCAGGAAGAGCGGCGCGGCGGCCGCCCATGCCTGTGGGGAGCACGCGACCGGATAGAAGGTCGGCCCTTGCGCCTGCTGGCGCGGCAGCCCGCAGAAGAGCTCTGGAAGCCGGCGCAGGTCGATATAGGTCGATGCCGCAAACAGGCCTTCGAAAATCCGCGCAGCTTCAGCGCGATGGCCGTAGCGGGCAAGGCCGGCGGCAATCAGGGCATTGTCGTGCGGCCAGATCGAGCCGTTGTGATAGCTCATGGGATTGTAACGCGCCTCGGTCGAGGCAATGGTGCGGATACCCCAGCCGCAGAAGGACGAAGCACCCATCAGCGTCCGGGCAGCGACGCGTGCCCTTTCGGGATAGGCGATGCCGGTGAAGAGGGCATGTCCGGCATTGGAGGATCGAACCCGGCAGGGGCGTTTATCTCCGTCCAACGCAAGTACATAGGTGCCGAGTTCCTCATCGAAAAAGCTCGTGTCGAAAGCGCGGCGCAAGCCCTCACTCCTCGCGAGGAATTTCGCGGCCCGTTCCGCTTTGCCGAGCCGGCGAAAGATCTCGGCGGCCGCCTGCCAGGCGCCGTAGAGATAGGCCTGAACCTCGGCGATGGCGATCGGTCCCCTCGCAAGCGTGCCGTCAAGGTGGAAGATGGAATCGTGGCTGTCTTTCCAGGCCTGATTGATCAGGCCTTCTTCTGTCCGTCGTCCATATTCGACGAAACCGTCGCCGTCTCGATCGCCGTGTTCGTCGATCCAGGCAAGGGCCGCCTCGATAGCAGGGAGCAACGACTGGATCGTGGCAAAATCAGCCGTGCGTTTGAGATATTCGCCAGCCAGCAGCACGAAGAGGAGCGTAGAGTCGATACTGCCATAATAGCGGCGGAAAGGCACCTCGCCGAGTTCGGCCATCTCTCCATAGCGAACCTCGTGCAAAATCTTGCCCGGTTCCGCGTCCGCGATGGGGTCGATCTCCGTCGCCTGGTTGGCTGCCAGATGGCCGAGCACCCCACGGGCAATTTGCGGATCGAGCCAGAGCGTTTCCAGCGCGGTGATCAGGGCGTCGCGGCCGAAGACGGTGCTGAACCAGGGAATGCCCGCATAGGGATAAGGTCCTTCCGGCTTGTCGGTCATCAGCATGTAGAGATCGGAGACGCTGCGGCGGACCACCTCATTGAAGATCTCGTTGGACGTAACGATCGATGCCGCGCGCGAGGAAGACGAACGCAGTGCTCGGCGTGCATCCCTGAGCGCAAGGAAAAAGGAACGGTGGCTCGGCCTGTGGTCAGGGACTTGATCGCAGCCTATCTCGACGAAGAGCGATCGTGTCTCATGCGGCTCAAGTTGGAGGTCATAAACAACATGATCGCTGCGAATTTGCTTCGGCCTTGGATCAAACCAAACGCGGGTCGACCGCTTTCGTTCATCAAGCCCGATATAGGAAAGCAGGATCGAATCCTGCTCCACAACGGGGGTAAGATGGCGACCTTTGCGTGCTCTCACAGTCCCGCGGACCTCGAACAGGTCGGCGAAATCGGCCGCAAATACGATTTCGATACGAACATGCTGCCGCCGATCGTCATAATTCCGGATGGCCAGCCGCTCATAGCAACCGCCATTCCACAAGAATCGGGATCTGCGAAGATGAATGAGATCGTGACCGAGGGTGAGCTTACCTTTTTCGTCGAAGAGATCGGGATTGGTGAGATCGCAGGTGAGCATCGCGTTGTCGTCACGCAGCGTCGACGACAACAGCATCGGCCGCTTGCCGTTGATCGTCAGATGGAAATGCGAGAGATAACGCGTATCACGATGGAATAAGCCTTCCGGGCTACCCGGCCCGGAAAGCGCATCGCCATTGTGGTCGAAGACGGCGAAGGTATCGCCGTGCTTCAGGGTACGCGGTCGCCGCTCCTGCAGGGATGCGGTTGCCGGGATGAAGAACTGCGCCCCCGGGGCGGCCGGCTCTGCCGACACGACGGATGGCGTGCTGTCCACAGAAGCGGTCGACATGCTTCTATGTCTCCTACGCCACGACCTGGAGATCCAGATCTTGGCCGTTGGCGCGGCGCAGTGACGCCGCCTTCGTGCGAACGCCGGGCAGGTTACGATAGATAGCGAGATAGTCTTGCGCCATCCGTTCCGCGCTGAAACGCCGTTCGAAGGTCGCGCGCACCTTGTGGCGATCCATTCGCAGCGCCCATTCGATATTCTCGGCCGCCTCTGTAACGCTATCGACGACGACGCCCGAAATACCGTTATCAATCACTTCCGGAACCGAACCGCATCCGAACGCGACCACCGGGGTGCCGCATGCCATTGCCTCGATCATCACCAGCCCGAACGGTTCGGGCCAGTCGATCGGGAAAAGCAACGCGCCCGCGTTACCAAGGAAATCGGCCTTCTGGTGCTCGTTGATTTCACCGATGAACTCGACGTTCGGATGGCTCTTGACCATCGGCGCGATCACCGTGTCCCAATAGGCCTTGTCCGCATTGTCGATCTTGGCGGCGATCTTCAGCGGCATACCAACCTTGGCTGCGATGCGGATCGCGCGATCCGGACGTTTCTCGGGGGAGATTCGTCCCAGGAAGGCAAGATAGTTGCCTTTGGGCTTTGCCGTGAAGGAAAGAAGATTGGTCGGAAGACCGTGATACACCGTCCCGGACCAGTTGACCGGCGGCATCGGGCGACGCTGGTCATTGGAGATCGATACGAGCGGGATATCTGGAAAAGCCTTGTAGAAAGGCTTGAGATCCGGCAGGTCGAGGCGTCCGTGTAGCGTCGTGATCGTACGATCCGCAAAATCCCGGATCAGCGGGAAATGCAGGAGATCGATATGGAAATGTATGACATCGAACTCATGCGCCCGCCGGCGGACTTCCTCCAGCAGGACGACCTGATGCGGAAGATGGTCCTTGACGGACGGATTAAGCCTGAGCGCGAGGTCCGAGCACGCCACCAAGGTAGCGTCGGTCATGGAGTCCCCGCTGGCAAACAGCGTGACGTCGTGACCTTGAGCGACAAGTTCTTCGGTAAGATAGGAAACGATGCGCTCGGTTCCCCCATAAAGCTTCGGTGGAACGCTTTCGGCAAGCGGCGCAATCTGGGCGATCTTCATCGGCAAAACCTCCTCATAAGAGCAAAGAATGGACGGCAAAAATCGGGTAGCGTCCTAAACAGGCACGCGTTTACGGGGTGAAAGTCTAGACTTCTGATAGCTGGCGGCGGCGCCCTCCCTTTCGCAGGCTATTGGAAACAAAACGGTTGGCAAAATGGCGCAGCCGTGAGCCATGACGATGGAGTTTATCGGCTGCCGTAGAGCGCAGCGAGATCATGTCTTGGCTATCATCCAAGGACTTCAAGGCCGCGATGATGTCGTCATAGGAGACGATATGGTCTGCGCCTGGAACGCGCCGAAAGCCCGGCATCGAGTCAATTGCAAATATGTCCGAGGCCCAGGACGCCAGAATGGCGCGCTTGTGATCCCTAGCGATGTGCTCTGCCGCCAAAACGTCGTGTGGATGAGCAAAATGTCGGGCAGGATGCAACAAATGCGCCGAGGTGATTGCAGCGGTGGATTGGTCGGTTACTGTGATATTGTCGGTTTCCTTTCTCATATCTGGCTCCATCGATGTCTGGTCGCTGAGCTCTTGCCACGTCAGGGAGCTTCAGCTCGGTGTCCTGCCTCCATGAGCGCCCCTCCAGCAAGAGAATTGCTTTCGATTTCGGAGAGGGCTGCGGCACGCAAGGCTGACGGCTCGTGCATGCCTCTGCGATAATATCGCGCGACCGTCGCCATGATCCGAGCAACGGCCGTGGGGTCTCGTGAGACTCCCCTATCGCGAGCGATCGCTTTGACGACGTCCACGCACATCCGCAAATCTTCCCGTGAAAGAGGACGATGGCTGTTCATCCTTCGGCCACCTCCGGAAAAGTGCCGCGTGCACCCTGAACCAATATTTTCAACTGCTCCGGATTCCTGACACCCTGACGATATAACTCCATGAGGATAGCGGCGATGCGCTCGCCTTCTTCCGATTTGCGCGGGATATCCGCTGCTGCGCGGATCTCATCGAACACGCGCTGGCAAAGCTCCAAGTCGCGCGAATCGAGCGGCGCATCTGATCTCTTGATGATCGTCTGAACCATTCGTGATCTCCATTGCGGAGCCCGCTCCACTAGAGGGTGGAGCGGGCTTGCCCCTTAGAAGTCCATTCCTGCTCCAGCGGGCAATGCGGGAGGTGCCTCCTTCTTCGGCTTTTCGGCAATCATGGCCTCCGTCGTCACCAGCAAGCCCGCGACCGAAGCTGCATCCTGAAGTGCGGTGCGCACGACCTTGGCCGGATCGATGACGCCTTGAGCATAGAGATCGCCATATTCATTCGTCTGGGCATTCCAGCCATAGGAGAAGTCGGTCTTCTCGCGCAGCTTGCCGACGATGATCGAACCTTCCGCGCCGGCATTCTCTGCTATTTGGCGAACGGGAGCCTCGATTGCCCGGCGAACAATATCGACGCCGACGCGCTGGTCGTCGTTTTCCGTCTTGAGACTGTCAAGCGCCTTGACAGCTCTCAGCAGAGCAACGCCGCCGCCCGGCAGGATGCCTTCCTCGAAGCGAGCTTGGCAAGACGTTCCTGCAGCTTTTCGCGGTCGTAGTCGGAGGTGGTTTCTTCGATCTGAGCCTTGATCTGGGCAACACGGCCTTCGATGTCCGATTTCGGGCCGACGCCATCGATGATGGTCGTATTCTCCTTCTCGATCGCCACCTTCTTCGCCCGGCCAAGCATGTCGAGGGTGACAGACTCGAGCTTGATGCCGAGGTCTTCGGAGATGACAGTGCCGCCCGTCAGGATGGCAATGTCTTCCAGCATGGCCTTGCGGCGGTCACCGAAGCCCGGAGCCTTGACGGCAGCGATCTTCAGACCGCCGCGCAGCTTGTTGACGACGAGGGTCGCAAGTGCTTCGCCTTCGACGTCTTCAGCGATGATGAGGAGCGGCTTGCCGGTCTGAACGACGGCTTCGAGAACCGGGAGCATGGATTGCAGGTTAGAGAGCTTCTTCTCGTGAATGAGGATATAGGGATCCTCGAATTCGACCCGCATCTTGTCCGCGTTCGTCACGAAATAGGGGCTGAGGTAGCCACGGTCGAACTGCATGCCCTCGACGACTTCGAGTTCGGTTTCGGCGGTCTTGGCTTCTTCAACCGTGATGACGCCTTCATTGCCGACCTTCTGCATGGCTTCAGCAAGATAACGGCCGATCTCGGCATCGCCGTTAGCCGAAATGGTGCCGACTTGGGCGATCTCGGCATTATTGGAAATCTTGCGGGCGTTGGTCTTCAGTTCCGCCACGACAGCGTCGACGCCGAGGTCTATGCCGCGCTTCAGATCCATCGGGTTCATGCCGGACGCGACCGCCTTGGCGCCTTCCTTGACAATCGCTTGAGCGAGAACCGTCGCTGTCGTGGTGCCATCGCCGGCAAGATCGTTGGTCTTGGAGGCGACTTCGCGCAGCATTTGGGCGCCCATGTTTTCGAACTTGTCCTCCAGTTCGATTTCCTTGGCGACGGTAACACCGTCCTTGGTGATGCGCGGAGCGCCGAAGGACTTGTCGATGACGACATTGCGCCCTTTCGGGCCGAGAGTGACCTTCACCGCATTGGCGAGCACATCGACCCCTCGCAGCATGCGTTCACGGGCATCGGCGTGAAACTTGACTTCTTTCGCAGCCATTTCTTTAACTCCTCAATAGGCAGCTATCAGACTGATGGTTCATGGCGTGGAGGCTCAGGCAGCCTGTTTCTGCTCGGCCTGGGCTTCGATAATGCCCATGACATCGCTTTCCTTCATGATGAGCAGGTCTTCGCCGTTGATCTTGATCTCTGTGCCGGACCATTTTCCGAACAAGATGCGATCGCCAGCCTTGACGTCGAGGGCCTGGATCTGGCCGGCGTCGTTGCGCGCGCCCGGGCCGACGGCGATAACCTCGCCTTCCTGCGGCTTTTCCTTGGCGGTGTCGGGAATGATGATGCCGCCCTTGGTCTTTTCCTCGGAATCGACGCGGCGGACAAGAATGCGATCATGAAGCGGTCGGAACGACATGTTTTCCTCCGTTGAGCAAAAAAGATGACGTTGATCCCCTCACCGGACCGGATGACCAGTCCGGGCGGGTGCAAAACCTCGTTCGAGCTTTTTGCGCGAAATGATCTGGTTTTGGGATTTTTCGATTTCAAGAGGGATGGACAAAAAAATTAGCACTCATTTTAGGTGGCTGCTAACACGCTGGAAAGGAACAAGAAAATGGCATTCTGCGTTGAAAATCCATTGATGGCCGCAAAAATGTGCGCCACCATCCGACTGTCACGAAACGGAGATGAAGCATGCGATTTTCGTCGGAACTGGAAGGTCAACTAAACGGCTATGGGCTGACCACCGCGCATATCCTCTATCACATTCCCGATTTCGAATCCGTCCTGCAGACCTACGTCTGGCAGGATTACGATCTAGCGCCCGATTTTCCCGAAATGCACAGGTTCCTCGATTTCTGGCAAACCAATCTCGACGGGCCACTACATTCCGTCCGCTACAGCCATCAGCGCCTGATCGGTCCAAACGAATGGCGTCGCGTCGAAGGCGAGTTCAAGCTCCACTAAGACCTAGAGTCTGTCAGGTTTATGTTGAAACATATCCTGCATGCTTGAGATATGCGGCGCATTCGCGCGGGCTGAATGCTTTGAGGACTTCACCGACGCGCCACCATGTCGCTTCGACGCTACGCTCGTCGGCCTTGCGCAGCAGAGTCTTGAGTTTGGCGAACATCATCTCGATCGGATTGAGATCAGGGCTGTAGGGCGGCAAGAAGAACAGGTGGGCGCCGGCATTGCGGATGGCGTTGCGCGCCGGCTTGCCCTTGTGGCTGCCGAGATTGTCGAGGATGACGATATCGCCGCGATTGAGGGTTGGTGCCAGGCATTGCTCGACCCAGGCGGTGAAAGCGGTGCCGTTGATCGGGCCATCGAGCACGAAAGGCGCGACGATGCGGTCGTGGCGCAGCCCGGCGAGGAAGGTCAGCGTCTTCCAATGGCCATGCGGTATTGCGGCGATCAGCGGCTGCCCACGCTGACACCAGCCGCGGGTGCGCGTCATGTTGGTTTTGACCCAGGTTTCGTCAACGAACACTAGGCGGTCCGGATCAAGTCGATGTTGATGGGTCTTCCAGCGGCTCCGGAACCGCGCCACCTTCGGCCTGTCCTGCTCGCTGGCGATCAGCGTTTTTTTTAAATGTCTTGCCTTCACGGCGCAAGAAACGCCAAACCGTGTCATGAGAGACATGGATGCCTGCCACCTTCAGATCGACGGCAAGCGCCCGCACCGTCCAATCGGCTTTGGCCGCAAGGCGGCGGTGAACCTCATCGGCCGCCGCGCCACACAGCATGGGTTTGACATGCCCACCCATCTTGGCCGGCGCCAAACCACGCCCGGATCGGTCAAGCTGACCGATCCGAACTGCCGTCGCCGCCGATACCCCAAAGCGCAAGGCGGCCGCCCGCACTGTCATGCCCTCGGCAAGTGCGTCGGCAATGCGCTTGCGTAAATCCACGGAAAGAGGTCGCGCCATCGTTGCTGGCCTCCCCACCAGCAATGATGTTGAATCACAACCGAAGCAAAAAGGGAATCCCGTTGCGATTCAGCTTAAAGCTGACCGACTCTAAACCGAAATTTTCCTTCCCAGGTCTTCGGTGATCGAGGTCAAGATGGAGGGGAAATTAAACACGTCCACTCGCGCAATTGCCTCGCGTTGGCTGCAGTGGACGTGTTTGACGTGATGTCAGAGCAACATCGACGCACCACGATCGAGATAGGTATCGAGGAATTGCTCAAGGCGACGATTTCGCGGCTTCTTGAAGACCTCCTGAGGCGCTCCGCTGAACAGCACCTTGCCGTGATCGAGAAAGATGATCTGCTGGCCGACGGTCGCGGCGAAACCGATTTCGTGCGAAACGACCACCATGGTCATGCCCTCGGCCGCCAGGTCGCGCATGACGTTCAGGACTTCGCCGGTCAGTTCCGGATCGAGCGATGAGGTGGGCTCATCGAACAGCATGATCTTCGGCTTCAATGCCAGGGCGCGGGCGATAGCCACGCGTTGCTGTTGTCCGCCGGAAAGCTGCGAGGGATAATGGCCTGCTCTGGCTTCGAGCCCGACCTTGACGAGCTGCACCATGGCTGCATCCTCGGCCTGTTTGCGGCTCATCTTGTGAACCGTCTTCAAGGCCTCGCTGACATTGCCGAGCGCCGTCATATGCGGCCAGAGATTGAACTGCTGGAATACCATGCCGATCTGGGCGCGGATCGAACGATTTGTCGCTGCCGAGATACGTTCACGGCGCCCTTGAGAATCCTCGGCAAAGCCGAGAACCTCGCCGTTGATGGAGATCGTCCCGCGCGTCGCCTCTTCGAGAAAAGCCATGCATCGCAAAAGCGTGCTCTTGCCGGAGCCGGATGGGCCGATGAGACAGGAGACCTGCCCCGGCTCGATGGCGAGATCGATGCCATGAAGGACCGTCGTCTCTCCGAACGTCTTGACGAGATTCCTGACTTCTATAGCGGGGACGCTCATGCGTTGAAAAACCTGAATCTGGAAAGTTTCGTTTCGGCAAGGTTGCCAAGCCAGCCGGTGACTTCGACGAGCACCCAGTAAAAGAGCGCCAGCGCAGAAAGCGCCTCGACGAAGGCATATTGCTGCGATCCGATCGCGCTGAGCGTTGCCGTCAATTCCGGCACGGTGATGATGGAGAGAACCGCCGTCTCCTTCATCAGGATGACGGTCATATTCACGCAGGGCGGCAGCACCAGCATCGTCATTTCCGGCAGGAGAATGCGCCTTATGATCTGCCCGCGCGTCAAGCCGACGCATTCGCCAGCTTCGATATGGCCTTTCGGCACGGCCCGAAATCCGGAACGGAAGATTTCGCTGAAATAGGCCGCACCATAGATCGAAATGCCGATCAATCCGGCAGGCACGGGATCGAGCTCGAGGCCAACGAAAGGGCCGCCATAATAGACGAGGAAGATCTGGATGAGAAACGGCGTGCCGCGCAATACGGCCACGACGGCACCCAGTATCTTGTCGACAACCATGCCGCCATACTGCCGGGCGACCGCCATCAGGAAGCCTATGACGGCCGCAGCAATGGTGCCGAGGATCCAGATCATGATCGTGACGCCGGCGCCGCTGAGGATGGCGGGCCACTGCCCAATCAGAACGTTGATGTCGAAGGTCATCGCGCTACCCCCGGCAATCTGCTTTCGATCAGGCCGCCGCCAAGCGCCACCACCCAGTTGATCACGAGATAGATAAGGCCGGCTGAGGCGAAGATCTGCAGTGGCAGAAAGGTGCTGCCGGCAAGATCCTGGGCCATGCGGGTCAGTTCGACGATACCGACAACGGAGACCAGTGACGATGCCTTCAAAATGAGGATCGCCTCATTGACGAGAGCCGGGAAGGTCAGGCGCAGGGCGATCGGAACCTTGATGCGGCGGAAAATCTGGCGCGGTGTCAGGCCAACCATCTCCGCCGACTCCACAAGGCCCAGCGGCACGCTGGCAAAGCCGCCACGCAGGTTCTCTGCCTGGTAGGCAGCCGTACAGAGCGACAGGCCGATGATGGCGGCAACGATGCTCGGCACGTTCAGGCCAATGGCCGGAAGCAGATTGTAGATCAGCAGCAACTGCACCAGCAGCGGCACGCCGCGAAAAAAGCTGATGAAAAACTGGGCAGGTCGCACGAAAAGGCTACGCCCCGTCAGCAACATTCCCGAAATCAGGATCGCAATTGCAAAACCGATAAAGATCGACACAAAGCTGATCGTCACCGTGTAGATGGATGCCTGTACAAGCAATCCAAAGAGCTCGATGGACATTGTTGAGTGTTCGCCCGCGTGGTGACCAGGAAGCTGAGATCTCGGCAGTCAGCCGTGCCCGGCAACAAAGTGGGCACGGCCGATTTCCGAGGACTGATCAGAATGCCGGGTCCTTGACGGCGTCAGGTGTGTCAAAGCTTGCACCGAACCACTTCTTCTGCAGCGTCGCCATGCGGCCGTCAGCCTTGATTTTCAGCATGGCAGCGTCGATGGCATCCATCAACGGTGCGTGGTCGGCATCCTTCAAGCCGATGAAGCCGAAATAGGACTTCTTGCCGAAGGGCGGCAGCACGACTTCGAACGTGCCTTCACGCTGTTTGGCAACGAATGCAATATTCGGCAGCGAGTTGGCAACGCCGGCGATGCGGCCGGCCGCGAGGTCGGCATAGGATTCCGTAAAGGCCGGATATTCGCGGATATCGGCCTTAGTCGGCAGGGTTTCGGAAAACTCCTTGAGCTGATCGAGCTGCGCGGTCGCCTTGCCGACGCCGATCTTCTTGCCGGCGATGTCTTCCGGCTTGCTGATCGTCTTGTCACCGGCCTTCTTCAGGATCGCGATGGTTGCTTCGGCCAAGGGCGGGGTAAAGCGATAGCGCTCCATGCGCTTCTTGGTGATCGTCGCCGGACCGGCAACAACGTCGAACTTTCCAGCTTCAAGCGCCGGGAAAACGCCATCCCATGGCAGGGTGACCCATTCGATCTTCACGCCCAGCTCCTTGCCGATCTCGTCGAAGAGATCGACGTTCAAGCCGACATGCTTGCCGGCGTCGATGAAATCGAACGGGGCGAAAGCCGTCTCGGTGCCGACCTTCAGGGTGCCGGCAGCCTTGACCGCGGCAAGCGTATCAGCCGCATGGGCCGAGATCGTTGCGCCAAACAAAAGTGCGGCGCCAACCAACCCCTTCAGAAGCGAATTTTTCGTCATGTCTTTCTCTCCAGTTTTGTACCCTTCCTTTTGGAAGGTTCAGGTTCCCCAAAGCATTGTCCCGTCAGGCCGATTTCTATGACCTTTTTTGTCTATACAAATAGATACAGCCTCGCCTACACTGTCAAACACAAAACATAACGAACGCAAGAATTATGCCGTATGATGCCCGATGAATCTGGCAGACGCGGTTTTTACGGACACTGAATTCATTGCCGGAGCAAGGCGAGCATTGGTCCCAATTCATCAGAAAATTCTGAAGGATATCGAAAGTAGGATCGTGAGCGGCATCTGGCCGCCGGGGCACCGAATACCCGTCGAACACGAGCTGCTGAAAGAGTATCAATGCTCTCGGATGACCGTGAACAAGGCGCTTTCGACACTGGCCGAGCGTGGCATGATCATACGTCGCCGCAAGCTCGGTTCCTTCGTCGCTTCGCGGCAGATCGACCGCACGGTCATGGACATCCAGGACATTTCCACGGAAGCGGAGTTGGCAGGGCATCAACACAGTCACACGATGCTGATGCGAAAAGTCGAGAGGCTCGATGCCACCACCGCGATGCGGCTCGGCGAAACCATGGGAGCGGAAATCCTGCGGCTCCACTGCCTGCATGCGGTCGACGGCAAGGCGAATGCGCTGGAGCGGCGCATCATCATGCTGGACCTGGTGCCAGCAGCAAGAACCGAGAGTTTCGCTTCGGTACCACCAGGCAAATGGTTGCTGGACATGGTGCCCTGGTCGAAGGCCCGGCATGTCATTCGAGCCGTCTCGGCCGATGCCACGACGGCACGCCTGCTTGAGACCGAGCGCGGCGAAGCCTGCCTGACGCTCATCCGCCAGACATGGCAGAGCAGCCGTACGGTCACCTATGTCGAGTTCATCCATCCCGGCGACCGCTTCCAGTTTGCCGGTGACTTCCATCCCAATGAAAGCAGGACCATCGATCAACTGCCGCAAGGAATCGCCTCTTGAACGAGAAACGGATCAGCAGGGCGGTTCCGCTCAAGGGCTTGCAGGCCTTCGAAGCCGTCGGCCGTTGCGGCAGCGTGAGCGCCGCAGCATTGGAACTGAAGGTTTCGCCCGGAGCGATCAGTCAGCAGATCCGTAAGATCGAGAGCTTTCTCGGCGTCACCTTGCTCGAGCGCAATGGTCGCACGGTGGAACTCACCCAATGGGGTCGGCTCTATCATCAGGAAATATCGAAGGGATTCGAGCAATTCGCGGTTGCTGAACAGGTCTTGGAACGGGCGCGCAACGAGAATGCTCTTGTTCTCAGCGCGCTATCTTCCGTCGTCAACAAATGGATCGGGCGCCGGATCTTCGACTGGCAGGCCCTTCATCCAAACGCGCATATCCGGATCGTCGGGCGCGACAAGGAACCGCGCATGGGCTTCGACGACATCGATTTCCGCATCAGCTACGGATCGGACGTACTGCAGCATGAACACTATAGCGAGCTGTTCCACGATTGGGTGGTTCCGGCCTGCTCGCCGGCCCTGATCAAGGGCAAGGCGCCTTCTGCGGCGCAACTTCTTCAATATCCGCTCCTGCATGTCGAATGGGAGCGGCATTTCACGCCCTATCCCAGCTGGCTTGAATTCGCCGCGAAGACGGGAGCGGCGCTCGAAGAAACCGCCACCGGCCTTTCCTTCACCCTATCGAGCAGCGCAATTGACGCTGCCGTCAACAAACGCGGCGTCGTACTCGCGCAGATGTCGATGATTGCGGATGAACTCGAGGCGCAGACGCTCGTCATTCCCCTCGACATACGCATTCCCTTGCGCGAAAGCTATTTTCTCGCCTGGGACAGAGCGGCCCTGGAAAAACCCTACGGGCGCCAATTTCGCGATTGGCTCGTCACCATTTCCCGCCAGCAGGCCCTCATATCGGCACCCAGATCAACATTTTAGAAAAACTAAAACGGAACTCAGCTGCGCGATATTGATGAAATTTTGCTCCTGGCGATAATTTGCGCATTCGCCGTCAACGGAACGGCGTGACCGACATAAGGGGAGGGTTCGATGGCGCGAACCGACAAGATGAAACTCGGAACTTTCGTCTATACGTTCGGCTTTCATCCGGCCTCCTGGCTGCATCCGGCAAGCGACGTCAACGGCGCCAATGACTTCGCGCATTTGCTCGATGTCGCCAAACGATCCGAGGCGGCCAAATTCGATTTCATGTTCATGGCCGATTCTCCGGCAGCCGCCGTCGGCGATCCGAATGCGCTCGCCCGCATTCCCACAAAGATGAATCGCTTCGAGCCCTTGTCGCTACTCTCGGCACTCGCGGTTACGACCAACGATCTCGGTCTCGTGGCAACGGTCTCGACAAGCTATTATGAGCCTTACAATGTAGCCCGTCTGTTTTCCTCGATCGACCATCTGAGCAAGGGCCGCGCCTGCTGGAATGTCGTCACGTCAGACCATGACGAAACCGGCTACAACTTCAATCGCGAGGGGCTCGATCCACACGCGCTGCGCTACGAGCGCGGCAACGAGTTCGTCGACGTCGTCTTCGGCCTTTGGGACAGCTTCGAGGAGGGCGCGCTCCTTCTCGATCGCGAATCCGGCGTCTACTATGACAAGGACAAGCACCACACGCTCAACCACAAGGGCAAGCACTTCCAGGTTCGCGGACCTCTCAACATTGCGCGAACGCCTCAGGGCCGTCCTGTCATCGCCCAGGCGGGCGGTTCCGAGCCCGGTATGGACATGGCGGCACGCACGGCCGAGATCGTCTTCAGCCTCGCATCGAACATCGAACGAAACCGGGCCTTCTACGACAATGTCAAAGGCCGGATGGCTGCCTATGGGCGTGATCGCGACGACCTGAAAATCATGCCGGGCATCGTCATCAACGTCGGCGAAACCGAAGCCGAGGCAAAGGCGAAGGTGGACTATCTGATCGACAAGATGCATCCCGATGTCGGGCGGCTGATGCTCTCCGAATTCCTGGAGGCCGACCTGCGTGGGGTGGCTCTCGATGCGCCCTTCCCGATGGACAGTCTGCCGGCCGCCCCGAAAGGATCGCGCGCGCTGTTCGACGAACTGGTCGATTTCGTCAAGAGCGGCCACACGGTCGGTGAACTGATCCGGCACTATGCCGAGAAGCACACCGGCAATGGCATAACGGGCACGCCGACCCAGATCGCCGACTACATGGAAGAGTGGTTCGAGACACGCGCCGCCGACGGCTTTATCCTGATGTTTCCGACCTTGCCGTCCAGCCTCGACGATTTCGTGCGGCTCGTCCTGCCGGAGCTGCGCCGCCGTGGACTTTTCCGCGAGGAATATGAGGGGAAGACCCTGCGCGAAAATCTCGGCATTTCCACGCCGGCGAACCGTTTTGCCAAAAGCTGAGGGCCTGTCCAATGGGTGACGAGGCTCTGATCAGCGACGCGGAATTCAGGCTATCGATGCGTCATCTGGCCGGCGCGGTCAGCGTGATCACGGTCGGAGATGGCCAAGACCGGACCGGCTTCACCGCAACATCGGTTTCCTCATTTTCGGCGGATCGGCCTTCCGTTATCGTCAGCATCAACAGGACCTCTTCCTCCTGGCCGGCGCTGCAGCGGTATGGCTGTTTCTGCGTCAACGTGCTTGCGGCCGACCAACAGCACGTCGCGCAATCCTTTTCCGGCATCGGCAGACGCAAGGGCGCCGAGCGCTATGAAGGTGCCGGGTGGTATCGCCTCAGGACAGGTGCCGCCGCACTTGAAAATGCCCTGACGGTCCTCGACTGCAAGCTGGAAACCACATTCCATCATCACTCCCATGCCATTCTGATCGGGCATATCTGCGCGATGGAAATCCGGCGAGACATCGGGCCGCTGCTCTACTGGCAAGGCGGCTATCATGACCTTCCGGCCGCTATTGATGAGCGCTGTCTAGAGCCGGATGATTTTAGGTCTGTTCGACCTAAAATCTGAATCCGCTCTAGAATCAAAGAAGTAGAGCGTGATGTCGTCCGAAAACCGCTCACACTTTTCGGCATCACGCTCTAGCGTAGCCGGTCCGGCAATAACCTGATCGAGGCAACATCGACATTGGCAAAGGCAAATCTAAGGTACCGCTCCTGCCCTTCCCCGAAATATGCCCCAGGGATGCAGATCACGCCGCGTTCCCTAGCAAGTTCTTCGGCCACCTCGGACGACGATCGGCCCTCGAAAGGATGGCGAACAAAGGCGAAATAGGCGCCGATCGCTGCAATCTCCCAGCCCGCCAGCTCAGAAAACGCCCGTCTCAAGGTATCGGCGCGGCGAGCGATCTCCAATCGGTTGCCCGCCCGCCAGTCGGCAAGGACAGGCAAAGCTGATGCGACGGCGACCTGCGCCGAACGCGGAGCGCAGATCTGCATATTGTCCATGACCTTCGCAATCTCGTCAATGAGCCCGGGACCTGCAGTGATGGCGCCAAGGCGATGACCCGGGATGCAGAAGGATTTCGAAAAACTGTAGAGAAGGACGAGCGTATCCTCCCAGCCCGGCTTAGACAGCAGGGCGTGCGGCCGGCCGTAACCTTCGGCCAGGAAGTCACGATAGGTTTCGTCAACGACCAGCCAGGCGCCATATTTCCGGCAGAGCCTGAAAAGTGCGTGAAGCAGCTCAGGCGGATAGACTGCTCCGGTAGGATTGTTGGGCGTAACGACGGCAAGCATCTTCGCGCCGGCTGCAAGTGCGGCCTCGGCTGAGACTAGATCGGGAAGAAAGCCGGCTACAGGATCGCAGTCGACCAGCAGCCGCTCGATTCCTAGCATCGACAGCGTCGTGTCGTGATTGAAATAGAAGGGATTGGTGAGCGCGACCGTATCGCCGGCGCCAGCAAGCGCAATCGCCGTGCACATGAACGCCTGATTGCAGCCGGCCGTGATATGGATATTGCCGGCAGATATGTCCGCGCCGTAAACTTCTGCGACATGTGCGGCATAGACCTGCCGCAGCAAAGGTTCGCCCTCGATCGGGCCATATCCCGTCATCGCCTGTTGCGCCGCCGTCTCACCGAGAAGACGCAGCATTTCCGGATGCGCAGGATAACCGGGCACGGCCTGCGACAAGTCGATGAGCGGCCCCTTCTGCCCTTTGTATTCGCGGCCCCAGGCAACGACGGAAGGGATGGGCGGAGGGGAGAGGCGGGCAACGAGCGAATTGGATTTTGCAGCGGTCATATCGATTTCTCTTTGATACCGATTGCTACAACGATACCAATTGTTTTCTCAACCTCTTTGTTGAGTGAGACGGACCTCAAGTGGAGACGCATGCACATGGTGTGGGACAAGATGCGGCTCGAACAGCTGCGCGCGGAATTTGCAGACAGCAAAGGCGGCGAGATATTCGACGAGAAGTTTCGCAAAATCGCGGAAAAGATCATCTCCAAGAGCGGCACGAGACTGGCGCCATATGCCGGTGTGCCGACTTTCCTCAGCGCGCCCTACATGCAGGTCGCAGCCGACGAGCCTGATTTCGGCAATCTCCAGGTCGCGATCACGGGGATACCGATGGATCTCGGCGTCACCAACCGTCCCGGCTCCCGCTTCGGACCACGCGCACTTCGCGCCATCGAGAGGATCGGTCCTTACAATCACGTTCTGGGAACGGCGCCGGTCTTCGATCTTCGCGTCGCCGACATTGGCGACGTGCCGTTTCAGAGCCGATATCGGCTAGAGCTCAGTCACGACGACATCGAAAAGCGGATCGGCCAGATCGTCGATGCCGGCGTCGTGCCGCTCTCGGTCGGGGGTGACCACTCCATCACGCATCCGATCTTGAAGGCGGTCGGCCGGAAGGAGCCGGTGGGCCTTATTCATATCGATGCTCACTGCGACACCAGCGGTGCCTTCGATCAGACGAAGTTTCATCATGGCGGACCGTTTCGCAACGCCGTGCTAGATGGCGTGCTCGATCCGACGAGGACGATCCAGATCGGCATCCGCGGTTCGGCGGAATATCTATGGGAATTCTCCTATAAGTCGGGAATGAGCGTGATCCACGCAGAAGACATCAGTGCAATGGGGATGGAAGCCGTCATCGCCAAGGCCAAATCCATCGTCGGTGACGGCCCGACCTATCTCTCCTTCGACATCGACAGCCTCGATCCGAGTTTTGCCCCCGGTACGGGCACGCCCGAGATCGGCGGATTGACGACGCGCGAAGTTCTTGAACTGATACGCGGGCTGAAAGGCATAAATCTGGTGGGTGGTGATGTCGTCGAGGTTGCTCCCCAATATGATGCGACCACCAACACCGCACATGCAGGAGCTCAAGTGCTCTTCGAGATATTGAGCCTCATGGTGTTCAGCCCATCGATCGGCAAACGCTGAGCGTTGCGGGTCAATCAACGCGAAGTCTGCGAATACTCCGGCAGCATCGCCGTAGGTTGAAGCGAGGACCGAGCAACGGAATCCAGGACGACAATCAGCGTTCTCGACGAAACAAACGCTGATGGAGAGGTCGCCCTAGCAAAGCGGCAACTCGACGCGCATGTCACCGGTATTCGTGATACCTAGACAGATGCGGACGCCTGGCGTTAAGCTTCGGCTTTGTAACGGCGATACCAGAACCATGAACATGATTGGATCCCCCGGGAAATCGGGAGAAGACAACGAGGAAAAGATACTGACCAATCCGGCGCGGCTCGGAGGCCGTCTAAGGCTCGCCAGGCAAACCCGGGGCTTGACTCTCAAGGCTCTCGCCCTGGCCGCGGATTGCTCTGAAAGCCTTTTGTCGAAAATTGAAAACGGCAAGGCTTCGCCCTCGTTACCGATGTTGCATAGACTTGTCGGTGTTTTGGGTACGAATATTGGCTGGATGTTCGAGGAGGCCGACGGTGAAGAGGGCATTGTCTTCCGTTCGGGGACAAGGCCTTTGATTGGACTGGACCCATTGCGCAGAGGAGAAGGCATCTCTCTCGAACGGATAATCCCCTATTCGCAAGGTCATCTGCTTCAATGCAACATCCACCACATTGAGGCCGGCGGCCAAAGTGCCGGGCCGATCCAGCATGTCGGCGAGGAGGTCGGATACGTTCTTGCCGGCGAGATCGAACTCATGGTCGGCGAACGGACATTCCGGCTTTCCGTCGGCGACAGCTTCGTCTTCAACTCCGAACTGCCCCATTGGTATCGCAATGTGGGATCAGAGCGCGCAAGCATCTTCTGGGTCAATACGCCAGCGACTTTTTAGCGCCAACGGCTATCCTGGAACGAACTTACGATCATCTTCAAAATCATCAATTCAAGTGACTTGACAAGAATTCAAGTTACTTGAATACTCCCCTTGCAATCCAAAAACATGGGGAACGATCATGCGTCTTAAAAAATATCTGTTTGGTTGCGCGATTGGCGCAACCGTTGCACTTGCCTGCAGTGCCGGCGCCGCGATGGCGAACACGCTGGCTCTCGTGACGATCAACCAGCAGGCTCTCTTCTTCAACCAGATCAATGACGGCGCCAGGGAGGCTGCGAAGAAAGCCGGCGCCGATCTCGTCATATTCAACGCCAACAACGTGCCCAGCGCGCAAAATGACGCCATCGAGAACTACATCACCCAGAAGGTCGACGGCATCATATTGGTCGCCATCGACGTAAACGGAGTGAAGCCGGCAATCACCGCCGCCAAGAAGGCCGGCATCCCGGTCATCGCTATCGATGCCCAGATTCCGAACGGCGACAACATAGCCTTCGTGGGTGTCGACAATACCAAGGCTGGTGAGGAGATCGGCAAGTTCTATTCCGATTACGTCAAGGACAAGATGGGCGGCAGCGCCAAAGTCGGCGTTGTTGGCGCACTCAATTCCTTCATCCAGAATCAGCGTCTTGATGGATTCAAGGCGGCGGTAAAGGCTGGCGGCCAGAAGGTCGATTTCCTCGATACCGTCGACGGTCAGAACGTTCAGGATGTCGCCCTCAGTGCGGCGGAAAATCTCATTACCGCCAATCCCGACATGACAACGCTCTATGCGACCGGCGAACCGGCACTCCTCGGCGCCGTTGCGGCCGTCACCAGCCAGGGCAAAACAGGTAACGTGAAGGTCTTCGGCTGGGATCTGACCAAGCAGGCAATCGAGGGCATCGATCAGGGTTGGGTAACGGCCGTTATCCAGCAGGATCCGGCCGGCGAAGGCAAGGCGGCTGTCGAAGCGCTCGTCAAGGTGAAAAAGGGCGAGAAGATCGATCCGATCATCAATGTGCCTGTCACCATCGTCACCAAGGAAAATGTCGACAAGTTTCGGGGCATGTTCAAATAGCTCCCCGCATCTCGTCACGTCATGGCCGATCGCATCGGCCGTGACGTTGTGGCATCATGGCTGAGGCCATTTCCGCAAGGCAGCATTGATATGACAAACGCTGATACCTACCGCGTCAGAATGACCGGTATTTCCAAACGCTATGGCACGATGCAGTCGTTGGACAATGTATCGTTGACCTTGAAGCCGGGCGAGGTCCTCGGTCTCGTCGGCGATAACGGTGCCGGCAAATCGACCTTGAGCAAGGTTCTTTCAGGCGCGGTGATCCCGGATTCGGGAATGATCGAGATCGACGGCAAACCAGTTTCCTTTGCTTCGCCCGCTGACGCACGCGCTGCGCATGTCGAGATGGTCTACCAAGATCTGTCCCTTTGCGACACGGTCGATGTGGCAGGAAATCTCTTTCTCGGGCGTGAACCGAAATGGAAGCTTGCGGGCATTCCAATCCTCGACAAGAAGACCATGCATGAACGGGCGCGCCATATGCTGGAAGGGCTCGGCATCGTCATTCCGGACACGCATCTGAAGGTCGAGAATCTCTCAGGCGGCCAACGCCAGTCCATCGCGATCGGACGTGCGGCGTCATTCAATCCTTCGGTCCTCATCATGGACGAGCCGACGGCGGCCCTAGCCGTTGCCGAAGTCGAGGCGGTGCTGGAGCTCATCCGCACGGTCAGCGCCCGCGGCGTCAGCGTCATTCTGATTACGCATCGGCTGCAGGATCTCTTCCTCGTCTGCGATCGCATCCAGGTGATGTATGAGGGGCAGAACGTCGCCGAGCGCCTTATCGCCGAAACGAATATCGAAGAAGTCGTCAACCTGATCGTCGGTCGCAAGTTCTCCGCACGCTCGGCCGGCCAACATACCGAGCGAGGCGCTTCCGTATGACCATGACATCCTCTCACGCCCAAACCGCCCCCTCATCCCGTTTGCGCAAGGCACGGCTCTATGACAAGGCGATAGCCAATGGCGGCATCGTTTCAATCGCCCTGTTTTTCATCGCGGTCTGCGTTTTCTTCTCCCTCTTTACAAACGTCTTCCTGACTGCGCCCAATCTCCTGAACGTCGTCAGACAGTCGGCACCCCTGTTGATCGTGGCAGCGGCCATGACCTTCGTCATCACGACAGGCGGTATCGATCTTTCGGTTGGATCCGTATTGGCCCTTGCCGCAACGCTTTCGGCCGCCTGCCTGCAGGCAGGAATCGCATGGCCGCTGGTTGTCATTCTGATGATGCTTCTTGGCGCGGCGACCGGATTAATCCAGGGATATTTCATCGCCTATGAACGGATTCCGGCCTTCATCGTCACGCTGGCCGGGCTATCAGTCATCAGGGGTCTCGCACTTCTCATCACCGGCGGCTACTCGATCCCCGTCGATCCGCAAAGCCCGTTCACGGCGATTGGCCAGGCTTGGTTCTTTGGCATCCCCGCCCCCGCGATGATCGCGATCGTTGCCCTCATCGCGGCCTATATCGCCTTCAACGAAACACCGTTCGGGCGATATGTCACCGGCATCGGTGCCAATGCCGAGGCGGTGCGCCGCGCCGGCGTCAACACGCGGCGCGTCACCTTGTTCGTCTATGTAATATCGGGTGTAGCCGCCTCCGTCGCCGGCATCATTCTTGCCGCGCGCCTCGGTTCCGGCTCCTCAAATGCCGGGCAAGGCTTCGAGCTCGATGTCATTGCCGCAGTTGTACTGGGGGGTACGAGCCTGTTCGGCGGACGCGGTTCGGTCGTCGGAACGGTGCTCGGAGCACTGACGGTTGCCGTTATCGCCAACGGCCTGATCCTCTCGCACATGTCGCCCTTCTTCACGCCGATCGTCACCGGGGTCATCATCCTTGTGGCAATCTGGTTGAACTTCCGCCTTTTCAAAGGCGCAGCAAGGGGCCGCTGAGCATGATGGATCATCTCTTTGCCGAGGGGGCCAGAACGCACCATGCCATTGGCGTCCATACCGGATGCGCAATGACCGTGCTCGGTCCCATTCCGGTCGCGGACATGGGCGTGACGCTCATGCATGAGCACATCTTCCTGGATGGAGCGACCTCATGGAAGTGCCCTTGCCATCCAGACGAAAAGGCGATAGCCGAACAGCCGGTTGGAATAGAGATCATCGGCGAGTTGCGGATGAACCCCTATATGAACCGCGACAACGTCTCGCTGGATGATCGGGATCTGGCGCTAGCCGAACTTTCCCGCTTCCAGAAGCTTGGCGGCCACACCGTGGTTGAAACCACCAACTTTGGCATAGGGCGCGATGCCGAACAATTGGCCCGCATCGCCCGCATGTCGGGTCTGAAGATCATCATGGGGACCGGCTTCTACCTAGAGCATACGCATCCGGAGTGGCTGAAGGGCATGGATCTGGACGAAGTTACCGCCTTCATCGTCAACGACGTCGGCGGTGGCGAAACCCAGCCAGATATCATGGCAGGCATCATCGGTGAGGTCGGCGTCAGCAAGGACTTTACGGCCGAGGAGCAAAAATCCTTGAGAGCATCGGCGCGAGCCGCGCGGTTGACTGGCCTGCCTCTATCCATCCATTTGCCGGGATGGGAGCGCCTTGCCCATCGCGTCCTTGATGCGGTCGAGGACGAAGGTGCGGACCTGCGTCACACTGTGCTCTGCCACATGAATCCCAGCCATAATGATCTTCAATATCAAAAGAGCCTCGCGGAACGCGGTGCCTTCCTGGAATATGACATGATCGGCATGGATTATTATTACGCCGATCAGGATGCTCAATCGCCATCGGACGAGGAAAACGCCAGGGCGATCAGGGCGCTCATAGACCTGGGCTTTGCCGATCGGCTGCTTCTGTCTCAGGACGTCTTTCTCAAGATCATGCTGACCCGCTATGGCGGCTTCGGCTATGGCTATATTCTCAAGCATTTCCTGCCGCGACTGAAGCGTCACGGTGTCGACCAGCAGGCAATCGACCAAATGCTGATCACCAATCCCCAATCGGTATTTTCCGCCTCGGCCTGAAGGTCGAGTGCATTCAAGGAGCAGACATGAGCAAGAAAAAGGTTCTTCTCGCGGGTGAATCATGGGTTTCAACCGCTACCCACATCAAAGGTTTCGATCAGTTTCCGACGGTGACCTATCACACCGGTGCCGACGAATTGCTGAAGGCATTGAAGGATAGTGCATTTGACGTCACCTTCATGCCGGCCCATGAGGCGCAGCGCGATTTTCCGCTGACGACCGAAGCACTCGCGGAATATGACGCGATCGTTCTGTCCGATATCGGCGCAAACACGCTGCTGTTGCATCCTGATACCTGGATTCATTCCAAGAGGACCCCGAACCGGCTGAAGCTGCTGCGCGATTACGTTACAAATGGCGGCGCGCTGCTGATGTTCGGCGGCTATTACAGCTTCCAGGGCATCAATGGCGGCGCGCGCTATCATAAAACACCGGTGGAGGAGGTGCTGCCGGTAACCTGCCTTGCCTTCGATGACCGCGTTGAAGTTCCCGAGGGGTTTTCGCCCGTTGTGACGGGCAATGACACCCACCCGGTTCTCAAGGGCCTCGGAAAAGATTGGCCCTATCTTCTCGGCTTCAACGAGGTGAAGGTGAAGCCAGGAGCTGACGTGCTTGCGACGGTTTCAGGCGAATATGGTTCGCAGCCACTTTTGGTAACCGGCACCTATGGCGCCGGCAGAACACTCGTCTGGACCTCGGATGTCGGTCCACACTGGCTGCCGCCGGAGTTCATTGCCTGGAACGGCTACAAGACGCTCTTCGAGCAGATGCTGGCCTGGGCAACGCTCAAGGACTGACGCCCATGCGCCTCCATGTCGTCGGCAATGTCTGCGTCGATACGAGCTTCCGCCTGCCGCGCCTGCCGCGTCCGGGGGAAACGCTCAACGCGACCTCGACAGTTGATGGCGTAGGAGGCAAGGGTGCCAATCAAGCGGTGGCGGCGGCGCGAAGCGGGGCAGCGGTGTGCTTCTGGAGCGCGCTTGGCAACGACGACATGGCGGATGGCGTGAGTGAGACGTTGAAGAGCGACCTCGAGGTCGATCGAATGATCCGCCTGCCTCTTTCCACCGACCGTTCGACGATCCTGTTGGAAGAAGGCGGCGAAAACGCCATCGTCAGCGCCGTCGCCTGCGCGCGAGCCTTCGATCCGATCCGGCAATCGGCCCTGACGCGAACCTGGAGCAAGGGCGACATCCTTCTGATGCAAGGCAACCTGTCCAGGGAGATCACCGCCAGCTGTCTGGAACTTGCCGGAAGGTCAGGTCTGAGGACGGTGCTCAATGCCAGTCCGTTGTCGGACGTGACGGTCGAGGATATTGCCAATGTGGATCTCGTCATCGTCAATCAAGGCGAAGCCGCGGCCCTGACGGGCATGGAAAGCCCAACGGCAGCGGCAAATGTGCTTTTCGGCAACGGAGCTAGAAGCGTCGTCGTGACGCTTGGAAGCCAAGGCAGCCTCATATGGGATCGGGCGGATCATGCGCCTGTTATCCTCGCGGCGCCCAAGAGTGCGGTGGTTGATACCAGCGGTGCCGGTGACTGCTTTGCGGGCGTCCTCGTCGGCCTGCTCGCACAAGGAAAAACCCTGACTGCAGCTGCGAAAGTGGCAACCAAGGCCGCCGGCATCTCCGTCGGTCGTCCTGGAACGCTCGCCTCCTATCCCTCGCGGGTGGAAATTTCGGACATCATCAAGAGATCAGAACTGGAAAACACATGAGTGGGACAATGAAACCCATCGGGCAGATAGCTGGCAACGCGCTCATCGATCTTTTCGGGCGCGAAAAGGCGATCATAGGCGTCGTTCACCTGGCACCGCTTCCCGGTGCGCCGCGCTACTCCGGCGAGGAGATTGAGACCGTCTACCAGCGTGGGCTTGACGATGCTCGCGCCTATCTTGCAGGCGGCTGCGATGCCGTGATCATCGAAAATCACGGCGATATTCCCTTTTCCAAGCCCGATGATATCGGCCCTGAAACCTCGGCCTATATGGCCGTCATCTCCGATCGCATCCGCCGCGAACTCGGCGGCCCAATCGGCATCAATGTTCTTGCGAACGCCGCCATTCCGGCGCTTGCAATCGCCAGTGCGGCAGGTGCGGGCTTCGTGCGCGTCAATCAATGGGCGAACGCCTATGTCGCCAATGAAGGCTTCATCGAGGGAGAAGCTGCCCGCGCAATGCGCTATCGCGCAAGGCTCAATGCCCATGGCATCCGCATCTTCGCCGACGCCCATGTCAAACATGGAGCGCATGCCATCGTTGCGGACCGACCGGTCGAAGAACAGGTCAAGGATCTCGTCTTCTTCGATGCGGATGCCGTTATCGCCACCGGCCAAAGGACGGGCCATGCAGCCGATCTCGACTACATCAGAATGATCAAGCAGGCAGCCGGTCTGCCGACGCTCGTCGGCAGCGGCGTGACGCCGGAAAATGGTAACGACATTCTGTCGGTAGCCGATGGCGTGATCATTGCAAGCTCACTGAAGTATGATGGGGTCTGGTGGAACGCGGTCGATCCGCAACGGGTAAAAGACTTCGTGACGGGCATCCACCGATGACGTCATACCCAAAAATCAATGCGCAGCGTCTGCGGCAGCGCATTGCCGATTTTGCAACGATAGGAGCAACGCCAGCGGGTGGGGTGAACCGTCAAGCGTTGAGCATCGAGGATAGGGCGGCCCGGCGCCTGCTTGCTGACCTGGCCATTGCCCGCGGATTCAGCGTCCACCAGGATGCGATAGCCAACCTTTTCATCCGACGTGAAGGATGCAATCCCTCGGCTGCGCCAGTCCTGATCGGTAGCCATCTTGACAGTCAGCCCACGGGAGGCAGGTTCGATGGCGCTCTCGGGACGCTGTCTGCCTTCGAGGTACTGGAAGCCCTGGAGGATGCAGACGTCGTCACGGAGCGATCCATCGAGGTCGTGTCGTGGACCAATGAGGAAGGTAGCCGCTTCTCCCCCGGCTGCATGGGATCGATGGCCTTTGTCGATGCGGGCGACATGGCCGGGTGGCAGGATACGCGTGGCAACGACGGAGCAAGGCTTGGCGATGAATTGGCGGCGACATTGAAGGCGCTGCCGGAAGCCAAGATGCAGCCGGTCGGCCATGCCGTATCTGCCTTCGTTGAGGTGCATATCGAGCAGGGACCCGTGCTCGAGCACGCGGGCATTCCGATCGGCCTCGTCACCGGCGTACAGGGAACCAGGTGGCTTGAGGTTTCCTTCAGCGGCGAGGCGGCCCATGCTGGCACGACTCCGCTGGAATTCCGCAAAGATCCCATGGCGGCCGCTGTGGCGGCGATTGCGCAACTGCAGCTCGTCGTCATGCCGGCCGACCCGATGGCGCGGCTGACCGTTGGTCGAATGAACGTCGAACCCAGTTCCGTCAACGTGATTCCAAGCAGGGTCACATTCACCATCGACATCCGCCATCCGCGGGAAGACGTGCTTTCCTCCATAGAAGCCCAGATCGATGCAGAATGCCGCGCGTCGGCCAAACGCCATATGGTCGATGTGCTCATCAAAAAACGCTTCGACTTGGCACCCGGACAATTCGACACGTCAATCGTCGATGTGATCGGCAAGGCTTGCGAAAGGCTTGGTGTTCCAAACATGAAATTGGTTTCCGGCGCCTTCCATGATGCACTTTTCATCAGCCGTGTTGCACCGACAGCGATGATCTTTGTTCCGTGCCGAGATGGCATCAGTCATAACGAGGCTGAATTTGTCACCTCGGAAAACATCGAGACAGGCGCAAAGGTACTGCTTGAGACCGTCCTTTCTTTGGCCCGATGAGCAACGATCAACGCCTGTGGTTCAGCATCGGTGATAGACGAACACCCGGCAGCGCCGTGGGCATTGACGTGGTTTTCGCCGCCGAACGATTGTGAAATCGAAAAGCTGGCGAGTTGCGAAAGCCCTGTCTTGCGACGAGAGCTTTCGGCAACCGAAGCGCAATCAGGTGGTACGTTCCGCCGCACGCGGACGCCACTTGATCAGGCGGCCCTCGACGAAATCCAGGACGAGATCGATCAACAGGACGAACACCGCCAGGATGAAGATCCCCGCGAAGACGCCGACGGCGTCGAAGTTACCTTCCGCCTGCGCGATGAGGTATCCCAGACCGGCCGACGCACCCAGATATTCACCGATAATGGCGCCAACGACCGCAAAACCCACGGATGTCCGAAGCGAAGACAAAATCCAACTCGCCGCAGCGGGGAAATAGACGTGACGCAGCAATTCGGCCTTCTTCGCGCCGAGAATGCGGGCATTCGACAGCACGACGGGATTGACTTCACGCACACCCTGCATCGCGTTGAAAAAGGTTACGAAGAACACGAGCGTGACGGCAAGGGCCACCTTGGACCACAAGCCCAAACCGAGCCAAAGGACAAAGATAGGGGCAAGGACCACACGCGGAATGGCGTTCAGGCCTTTGATGAACGGATCGAGGATCCGGGCAGCCGAGCGCGACAGTCCGAGCCATACCCCTGCGGCAACGCCGAGAGCCGTGCCAATGACGTAGCCGAGCACCGTTTCCGTCAGGGTGATGGTCACATGCTTGAAGAAGCCCGGATCGGTGACCCATGTGAATACCTGCTTCAGAATGTCGACAGGCGAAGGAAAGAAGAAGACGTCGATCACGCCCAGGTTCACGCCGACCTCCCAACCGCCGACAATGACCAGCAGCAATGCCAGTTGGGTAAGTCTCTCAGTCATGGCGTTCATAGCTTTTCTCCACTTCACCGCGCAGGGAAGCCCAGATATTGCGATAGAGTTCAGTAAAGCGGGGATCGAGCTTGATCTCCGCGACATCGCGAGGACGCTCCAGATCGACAGGGAAACTGTCGATGACGCGCGACCGGGGACCTGAGGCCAGAACCACAACACGATCTCCCAGAGCAATCGCTTCCTCAAGATCATGGGTAATCAGAACCACAGCCCGCTGCTCTTCCTGCCATAGGCGAAGCAGCTCATTCTGCATCAAATGCCGAGTGTGAATGTCGAGCGCGGAGAAAGGCTCGTCCATCAGGATCACCTTCGGCCCCGTTATCAGCGCCTGCGCCATTTGCACACGCTTACGCTGCCCGCCGGAAAGCTGATGCGGATAGCGGTCCTCGAAGCCTTTAAGACCGACCTTGGCCAGCCATTTGAGGGCTCGCTCCCGGCGCTCGCCAGCGCCGACGCCTTGGAACATCGGCCCCAGTTCCACATTTTCGATCGCGGTCTTCCATGGAAGCAGGGCATCCTGCTGAAATAGATAGCCGATGTTATTCTGGACGCCGGAGACCACGCTGCCATCGATCGAGACCGAGCCCTTTGCCGGCTTCAAAAGGCCTGCGATCGCATTCAGGATCGTACTTTTGCCACAGCCCGTCGGCCCCACAATAGCGACGAATTCGCCATCAGCCACCGTCAGATTTACATCCTGGACCGCGACGAAGGAGCCAAAGGCCATAGTGACATTTTCGATTGCCACCATCGCTTTGGATGACGCCGCAGCATGAGGTGTCTGTGTTGCCGGCTTTAAGGCTGTCACGGACATCTTAACCTCCCTCAGTTCGATGCCGTCGCCGGCACCTTAGCTACAAATTCGTTGGTATAGGTCTTGGAAAGGTCGATCTTGGCAGCCTTGACCTTGTCGTTGAACGACGTCAGGACATCGAGAGGCGTCTTGATATCTTTTTCGTCGAGCAGCCCGTCCGTGGAAAAAATCTGACGCGCGTTTTCAACCGCCTTGATATACGTCTCCTTGTCGCCCGAAATGAATTCCGGCGGAAGCTTTTCGACGATCTCAGCGGCGCTGTGCGTCTTCATCCATTGAAGCGCCTTTACCGTTGCGTTGGTGACCTTCTGAACGGTCTCCGGATTTTTGGAGATATAGTCCTGCGTAGCGTAAAGCACCGATGTCGGATAGATGCCGCCATAGATTTCCTTGGCGCCATCGTCGTTGCGGGCATCGATCAAGATCTTTCCGACGCCCTTCTCGACCACGAACGTCGCCGCGGGATCATAATTTACGAGGAGATCGATCTTGCCCTGCTGAAGAGCTGCAACGGCGGCAGCCCCCGACCCGACGCCGATGATCGAAACGTCGTTCGCGGAAAGCTTATGCCGTTGAAGATAGTAGCGAATAAAGAAGTCCGAGGAGGAACCCGGAGCGGTGATTCCGATCTTGGCGCCCTTGATGGACTCCGGATTTTTCGGATCGAATTTCGCATCTTTGCCGCCGGCCAGAACGAGCCCGGAATTGCGTCCGAGCTCCACGAAGGCAACAACGTGCTTGTTCTGCGACTGCATCTGAATCGTATGGTCGTAAAAGCCGACAGCCACGTCCGTCGAGCCAGCAACCAGGGCCTGCAAGGTCTTCGATCCGCCTGACGCGAAGTTTTCGACGGTAACCTCCAGCCCTTCTTTCTCGTAAAGACCCAGCCCCTGTGCGACCGGGAAAGGCAGGTTGTTGAGGTTGTAGGAACCAACGCTAATGCGGACAGGTTCCGCGAAAGCCGTTCCGGACAGCACGACCGCCGCAGCGAGCGCGAGAATAAGCTTTTTCATTCGATCTCCTCCATTTTGGCACCCTCCCGGCGCCATAGGTTGATTGATTATGCCGCACAAACCAGCGTTTTGGCAGGCTTTGCAAAGACATGGCCCTCGAACAGCCTGCGTGCTGTGCGAAGAATTCCGGCAACGAGCTTTCCATCCCTCAACTGCAACTTCACGTCCAGATGACCGCTGGGATGTTCGATGGAAAGCACGACGGGCGGTGTTTGAACGCCGATAAGGCGGGATGCCACAGTGTTTTCGCTCACACAGGCCGTTGCGATCCCGACAGCGCCGGTCGTCGCCAGCGATGGATGGCATTCATTCGGCATGAAGTAGCGAACGTTCAATGCACCACCTTGTCTGGCGGGAGAGATGAGGACCGGTTTCGGGGTGACTTGACTGCGGACATCCCCCATTCCCATTTTTTCGCCGGCAAGGATACGAAGTTTTTCCAGCCGCTCGATCAACGAATGATTGCCGTTCAGTTCAGCAGCGCTCTCGTATCCGGTCACACCAAGCGAGGCCGCCTCGATCAGGAGCATCGGCATCGCGCAATCGATACAGGTCACATCGATGCCGGCGATTGTCTCTATCGATTTGCCGCTTGGAAAAAGCTGGCCCGTTCGCGCACCCGCCGCATCCTTGAATGTGAGCGCGATCGGAGCGGCCTGGCCGGGTACGCCGTCAATTCTTGCGTCGCCGAGATAGGCTACCGCACCATTCGGTGTCGGAACCTCGGCTTCGATCATCTTGCCGGTGTTGACGTTGAAGATCTTGACGAGGGTGGTGTCCCCGGCGACCGGCACAAGCCCCGCCTCTATTGCGAACGGCCCGACAGCCGCCAGCATGTTCCCACAATTGGGGGAGGTATCGACGATCTGCCTGTCGACGCGAACCTGCGCGAACAGATAGTCTACATCCGCGCCAGGCACCGTTCCCGGTCCGCAGATGGCAACTTTGCTGGTGACCGGGTTTCCCCCTCCGATACCATCGATCTGAAGCGGATGGCCCGAGCCCATCACGGACAAAAGCACTTGATCCCGCTCGACCGGGTCCTGTGGCAAGTCCGACGCCAGAAAGAACGGGCCTTTGGAGGTGCCGCCCCGCATCAGGACACACGGTATGGAGAGCAAATCATTCATGCGTTTTTTCTCGCCAGATAATGTGTTTAACGTATTAATCCGCCTTGTTATTGCTATTATGGAATTAATGATTGATATGTGAAATGCTAAAATCGAGGGTATTGATACGAAATGAACATCAATTGTGAGATCCTTGACCTTAGAGCCTTCCTTGCCGTGGTCGAGCTGCAGGGCTTTCATCGCGCGGCCGATCAGCTGAACATGTCACAACCGGCGCTCAGCCGCCGCATTCAAAAGCTGGAGCAGGCGATCGGCGCGCCGCTGCTGGAAAGAACAACCCGCCATGTCGCCGCCACGGCTCTTGGAACCGAGCTCGTGCCCCTGGTGCAGCGTATGCTCGAAGAATTCGACGGTTCGCTGTTTTCGATGCGGGAACTGGGAGCCAAGCGCGGGGGACTGGTAACGATTGCATGCCTGCCGACGGCAGCATTTTATTTCCTGCCGTCTGTCATTCGCCAGTTCAACCAGGAATATCCAAATATTCGGCTTCGGATCCTCGATCTGACTGCGACCGATGCACTTCAGGCTGTGGCGCGCGGCGAAGTCGAATTCGGGATCAACATCATGGGAAGCTCGGACAGCGATCTGGTCTTCGAAAGGCTGGCCGAGGATCCGTTTGTCCTGGCAGCCAAGCGCGATCATCCCCTAGCGGAAAAGAAAGAGGTCCGATGGCAGGATCTTGAACCCTATCCGCTGATCACGGTTCATCGCTCGAGCGCGAACAGGACGCTGCTCGATGCCGCTCTGGCTAGATCCAACATCAAGCTCAACTGGTTTTACGAAGTGACCCATCTTTCCACATCCCTCGGCCTTGTGGAGGCAGGGCTCGGGATTTCCGTGCTGCCGAAAATGGCGACCCCCCAGGGAGAACATCCCTTCCTGATCACGCGCCCCATCAGAAACCCCGAAATCTCTCGCACCATCGGCATCGTGCGGCGCCGCGGAGGCACCTTGTCGCCGGCTGCAGAGCATTTCATGCGCATGCTGATCGGGGCGTGGCGACAGATTTAATCCATTCCGGGCGGCGGAACGCGCCCATGCAGGAAGCAATGGGGAGACAAGACACAGACGAAGGCGAGCAATGGACAGACTGCTGACTATGGGATGGCCCGCCCCTTCAAGCACATCGAGGATGATTGTCCTCGTTGGAGGAAGACGAGCCGATTCGCGATGACCGATCAACCGCGACTACCTCGACTTGATAGCAAGCTCTCGACGAATCCGCTGACGAAATCAGCCGCATCGCGATGCGCTTTTCGCACGCAACGGTTTGCGCAACCTCGTAAAACATATCGAGCAACTGGTGAGCGCCTTTGCAATAACGTCGCTGGGGGCCAATTGCCCAAGGAATAGCTCAGAGGCCGTTGCCACCCTGCCGTTCTTGATGAAGAGATCAAACGCATTCATCGACCACTTCCTATCCTGATTTCATTTGCGGCGCGCGCGGCGTCCACGACGGCAGCTCCGGTTTTACGGCTATGATCCAGCATCAAAAGCCCTGCCTGCGATACGTCTCCTCTTACGATGGCATCGAAGATGGCCTGGTGCTCGGCCACGGACTCCTTCCATCGCTGCTCCGAAATCAGCGTTTGGTGTCTGTTGTGGACCGATTGCTTGGTCAGGGTCATATGCGTAGCTGTCAGTGCCGCGTTGGCCGCCAGTTCGACAATCAGCGCATGGAGCTTCTGGTTGGCCTTGAAGTACGCCTTCTGATTACGCTTCGAATAGGCCTCGCCCATCTGATGATGCAAGCGCTCGATCTCCGCGAGCGCCTTTGGCGTCATCCTGGAGACCGCGATCTCGATGGCATGTCGCTCGAGCGCGCCAAGGACGTCAAACACATCCATCAGCTCCTCGGCCGAATACTGCCGGACCCGGGCACCGCGCCCCGGCAGAAGTTCAAGCAGCCCCTCGGACGCGAGCAATTTCACGGCCTCGCGCATGGGAGTTCGAGAAACACCAATCGCCTGAGCAAGAGCAACTTCGTTCAATCTCTCACCGGCAGGCAGATCGCCACGACTGACCATCTCACGCAACTTGTCGACCACGTGATGATGCAGGGAGGCGCGCTTTATGGCCACCGCGTATGGTGCTTTCGTCGCCGGATCGTCGTCTTCATCCATGGCCGTTTCCTTGAGCATGATTGTCGCGCCTGCCTCACTGATATCCAACCGAGCAGCAATTAAGCAAGTCAGTTTGATGACTAAAATTAAAGCACCTTGACCACATTGAGGGCATGTAGATAATTACATAAATAATGCACTTTGTAAAGATATATAATATTTTCAATTATTTATGATTTGGCATATTGCTTGCAGGTCATGTTTGTCCGCCACACCAGCAGAAGGTTTCGCCAACATGGCCAAAAGCAAATCCGCGATCGCTCGCATGCAAGCCTATCGCTCCCACACATCCCTTCTGATCGCAGCGACCTTGTCGCTTGGTCTGCTTTATAGCTCTGCCCACGCAGAAACGCCGAAAGACGTCCTGATCGAAGTCGCAGAGCATGGCCCGAACTCGCTCGATGCCATGGCGCCGGCTGCAAACGAATTCAGTCAGATGGCGTCATGGCAACTCTACGATCGACTGATAACGCATGGAACGAAGACCCTGCCGGATGGCAAGGTCATGTATGACGCGGCCAAGATCGAGCCCGAGCTGGCAAAGAGCTGGGAAATCCAGGACGGTGGCAAAACTCTGATCTTCCATCTGCGAGAAGACGCCACCTTCCACGATGGCTCGCCGGTGACCGCGGAGGACGTCAAATGGTCATTCGACCGCGCCGTCTCTGTCGGCGGCTTTCCGACGGTGCAGATGGCAGCCGGCTCGCTGACCGATCCCAAGCAGTTCTCCGTTATCGATCCCCATACCTTCAAGATCACCCTCGCTGTAGCCGACAAGCTCACACTGCCAGACCTTGCGGTCCCGGTCCCGTATGTCGTCAACAAGAAGCTTGCTCTCCAGCATGCAACGGCCGACGACCCGTGGGCGCTCAAATGGACCTCGCTCAACGATGCTGGTGGCGGCCCGTTCAAGATCGGCAGCTGGAAGAGCGGCGACCGAATCGTCTTCGACCGTTTCGACAACTGGAAATCCGGCGCCATGCCGGCGCTGAAGCGCGTCGTCCTTCGCGAGATCGCCTCGCCAGGAACCCGTCGTGCCCTGCTGGAAAAGGGCGATGTCGACGTCTCCGTCGGATTGCCGCCGAAGGACTATGCCGAGCTAGCAGCCGCCGGCAAGGTCAACGTCATCGGCACGCTGATGCAGAACGAACAGTTCAACGTCGACCTCAATGTCACGATGAAACCTTTCGACGACAAGCACGTCCGCCAAGCGATCGCCTATGCCCTTCCCTATGACAGCATCATGAAGCAGGCGCTCTACGAGCGCGGCGAACCTCTCTTCGGCGCCGATCCGGCAACGCCCTTCGCACCGAAGTGGCCGGTAGCTTCCAAGTACAATACCGATCTTGACAAGGCCAAGGCGCTTCTGAAGGACGCCGGCTATGCCAACGGTTTCAAGTCTGACCTTTATATCGACATGAGCCAGACGACGGTTCAGGAGCCGATGGCGCTGCTGATCCAGGAACAACTGAAGAAGATCGGCATCACCATCGAGATCCACAAGGTGCCCGGCTCCGAATGGTTCGCCAAGATGGGTTCGAAGAGTATGCCGATGGACATCAACTATTTCTACGGCTGGCTGGACTATCCGGAATACTTCTATTTCTGGACCTATGACGGCAAGAACAACAGCGTGTTCAACACGGCGAACTACTCGAACCCGGAACTGGACAAGCTGATCGAACAGGCCCGCTTCGAAAGCGATCCCGCGGCCTACGACGCGATCATCACCAGGATGAACACTATTGCCATGGATGAGGTGCCGCGCGTGCCCGTTGCCCATTTGTATTCGGACATCGCAATGCAGAAGAACGTCAAAGGCTACGTTTACTGGTTCCACACGCATCTCGACCTGAAGTCGATCTCGAAGGAATAGCACGGAGGCCGGGGGCGTCCTCGACGGCAGTTCCCCGGCATCTAACCCGTATCGGCCAATTGCTTAGAAACGTGATGCGCGGAGATTGAGTTCATGAAGATAGCCCTGAGTTTTGCAAAGCGGATCGCGACGGCGATCCCCAGCATCATCGGCGTTGTCGTCGTCACGTTTCTGCTGGCGCGGGCGCTGCCCGGCGATGCGGCTGCCTATTATGCCGGATCCTCCGCAACGCCCGAAAGCATTGCCCAGATCCGCAAGGCTCTCGGGCTCGACAAACCACTCTGGTTTCAATTCGGCGACTATACCTCGCGCCTTCTTCATGGAGATCTCGGCATTTCGCTCTCCAGCGGCCAGCCGGTGTTTCATGATCTTGTCACGCGACTGCCGGCATCGATCGAACTGACGCTCTGCGCGCTTATGTTCGCCATGCTGATCGGACTGCCGCTCGGCATCGCGGCCGCGACACGCCCGGGAAAGGCGATCGACCATCTCTGCCGCATCATCGTCTCTGTCGGAGCAGCCTTCCCTACTTTCTTCGTCGCCCTGGGACTGGTCTATTTCTTTTATTTCAGGCTTGGCATCGCGCCGGAACCGCTCGGTCGCCTGAACGACACATACTTTTCGATACCACCGACGATTACCGGTCTCTATCTCGTCGACACGCTGTTGGCAGGCGACATCCAGGCATTCTGGGCCTCCCTGTCTCAGCTCGTGCTTCCATCCATTTCGCTGGGGCTTTTCGCGCTAGCGCCGATCGCCCGCATCGCCCGCGCCTCCATGCTGGCTTCCCTTTCCAGCGATTTCTGTCGCACCGCGCGCGCCATGGGCCTCTCTCGAACCAGGATCGTCTACGGATACGGCCTGCGCAACGCGATGCTGCCCGTCATCAATATTCTCGGCATGGTCTTTTCCTTCCTGCTCGGCGCCAATGTACTGGTCGAGCAGGTCTTCGCCTGGCCCGGGATCGGCGCCTATGCCGTCAATGCCGTCATCACGTCGGATTATGCCGCCGTCCAGGGTTTCGTGCTGATGATGGCAATCCTCTACATCCTCCTCAACCTCATGGTCGACCTCGCCGCGGCCGCGATCGATCCGAGGGTTCGCTACGATGGCTGAAACCACCTCATCAAACATGCAGGCCAGCACCTTCTGGCGAGATGCCAGGCATATGGCTGGCGAAAACAAGCTAACGCTGGCCGCAGCTCTGATCCTGCTGCTCTTCGTCCTCGTTTCGCTATTGGCACCGTGGCTCGTACCCTACGATCCGCTGGCGGTGGAGCCGGCCGCGGCCCTGAAGGCGCCGAGCCTGGCGCATCCTTTCGGAACCGATGCGCTAGGCCGCGACATCCTCAGTCGGGTTGCCATCGCCACGCGGCTCGACATCGGCATGGCGATCGGCGCCGTCGTGTTGTCGTTCGTCTTCGGGACGGCGACCGGCGCAATCGCCGGCTATTTCGGTGGCTGGACGGATGCCATCATCGGCCGCTTCATGGATACGATCATGGCGTTCCCGCTCTTCGTCCTGGCGATGGGCATCGTTGCGGCCCTAGGCAACAGCATCGAGAACATCGTGCTGGCGACGGCCATCATCAACCTGCCGTTCTATAGCCGTTTCGCTCGAAGCGAGGTCAATGTCCGCCGCAACATGACCTTCGTCGAGGCGGCGAGAATGGGCGGCAACCGACCGTTCCGGCTACTGGCGTTCCATATCGTGCCGAATATCCTGCCGACCATGATGGTCCAGGGATCCCTTAATCTCGGCTGGGCGATCCTCAACGCGGCCGGTCTTTCCTTCATCGGCCTTGGCGTGCGGCCTCCAACGCCGGAATGGGGCATCATGGTCTCGGAGGGCGCCTCCTACATCTTCTCCGGCGAGTGGTGGACCTTCGTCTTTCCCGGCGCGGCACTGGTCATCACAGTTTTCTGCTTCAACCTGATCGGCGACGGTCTCAGAGACATTATCGACCCAAGGAGGCGCACATGAGCGTACCTCTGCTTTCCGTAAAAAACCTGAACGTCGATTTCCGGACGCGATCGGGCACTGTGAAGGTTCTCAATGATGTCAGCTTCTCCCTTGCAAAGGGCGAGATCCTCGGGATCGTCGGCGAAAGCGGATCGGGCAAGTCCGTGCTTTCCTATGCCCTGATGGGGCTGCTCGACGACAATGCCGCGATCACGGCGGACAGGGTAGAATTCGGGGGAATCGATCTGGCCGGCCCGACCTCGCCGCTCGCATCCATTCGCGGTCGCGAGCTGTCGATGATCTTCCAGAGTCCGCGCACCGCCCTCAACCCGATCATGCGGGTTGGGCGGCAGATCGAGGATGTGTTGCGGCGGCATGGCCCGGTCTCCCGGGCAAACGCCAAGGCCGCGGCCATTGCCGCCCTTGCGCGCGTCCGCATCCCGGATCCAGAGCGATGCTATGCAGCCTACCCCTTCGAGCTCTCAGGCGGAATGTGCCAGCGCGTGATGATCGCCATGGCGCTGTCTTGCTCTCCGTCATTGCTGATCGCCGACGAGCCGACGACGGGACTCGATGTCACGACCCAGGCGGTCGTCATGGATCTGATCCGCGACCTTGTCCAGGAGACCAGAATGTCGGCCATCCTGATCACCCATGACCTCGCCCTTGCCGGGGAATATTGCGACCGCATCGTCGTAATGCATGCCGGCCATATAGTGGAAGTCGCACCGGCCGGTGAACTGCAATCGCATTTCGCACACCCCTATACGAAAGGGCTTTTCGCCGCGACGCCCACGGCGGAGACGGAGCTTGAGCACCTGGCTTCTATCCCGGGCAGCCTGCCCGATCTGCGAGGCGAGCTTCCGCCATGCAGATTCCTGTATCGCTGCGACCGGCGACAGCCGGACTGCCAAACCGCGCCGACCCCGCTTCGCCCGATCGGTGGTGATCACTCCGTCCGCTGCAGGCACCCGCTATGAGCGCTCCCTCCTCGCCACTCGTTGAAATCCACGGTCTGTCGAAACACTATCCCGTCGGTACCTTCCGCCGGAAAATGCTTCACGCCGTCGACCAGGTCGACCTGACAATAGCTGAGAGTGAATGCATTGGTCTCGTCGGCGAATCCGGTTGCGGAAAATCGACGCTCGCCCGGGTG
Source organism: Rhizobium pantanalense (assembly GCF_030182525.1). NCBI lineage: Bacteria > Pseudomonadati > Pseudomonadota > Alphaproteobacteria > Hyphomicrobiales > Rhizobiaceae > Rhizobium > Rhizobium pantanalense. The sequence goes on along the minus strand of NZ_JAQJCH010000008.1, from coordinate 231,468 downwards.
CTCGCCCGCCTGATCGATCCGACAGAAGGCGGGATAAGGCTCTCCGGCGTCGAAGTCGGAAAGATGCCGGCAAAGGCGTTCGGCGGATCGCCTCTGCGACGGGACATCCAGGTCGTGTTTCAGGATCCGACGGAAAGCCTCAATCCGGGCTTCACTGTGTTTCAGGCGATCGCCGATCCACTGAAGCGTCTCGTTGGTGGCCCCGGCAGGGAGATCGCCGACCGGGTGCTTGCAGCGCTGGACGATGTCGGGCTGCCGCGGGAATATGGCAGCCGCTATCCGCACCAGCTGTCGGGCGGCCAGAAAGCCCGCGTCGGCATCGCGCGGGCAATCGCCGTCAATCCGAAGCTTCTCGTTCTCGACGAACCGACATCTGCACTCGATGTCTCCGTTCAGTCGCTCATCCTCAATCTCCTGTCGAAACTGCAGAAGCAGCGAAACATGAGCTATCTCTTCGTGTCTCATGATCTCAACGTCGTCCGGCTTCTCTGCGACAAGGTCGCGGTTATGTATCTCGGACGAATCGTCGAATTCGGACCCTCAAAGTCCGTCTACTTCAATCCGCGCCATCCCTACACCCAGGCGCTGATCGACGCCATTCCTGATCCAGAACGGAAGAATTCCGCGCGCACGAAACTCGAAGGTTCAGCCTCCAGTCCGATCGATCCGAACCCGAACGCATGCCGCTTCGCTGGCCGCTGCCCGGTGGAACTCCCGGTCTGCACGCAGGCCATGCCGCCCCTGACACCAGGCGGCGACGGCAATCTGGTGGCCTGTCATCGCGCGGCTGAAGGCGATCCATCATGACCCGAATTCTGCTCCTCAACCCCAACACGTCGACTGACGTAACGGATCTTCTGGTCCGGGCAGCGGGCCCCTTCCTTTCGGTCGGATCGACGCTCATTCCCGTGACCGCGCCCCGCGGCGTTTCCTATATCGCAACACGGGCGGAAGCCGCGATCGCATCGAGCATTGTTCTGGATGTCCTGGCGGAACGGGAAGGTACTTTTGATGTCGCCCTCGTCGCCGCGTTCGGCGATCCGGGCCTCGGCGGCGCACGGGAATTGATGCCGGTCCCGGTGATCGGCCTTGCCGAAGCCGCCATGCTCAGCGCCTGCATGCTCGGCCAGCGCTTCTCGATCGTGTCCTTTTCGCGCGCGCTCGGACCGTGGTTTCGCGAATGCGTGGCAATGCACGGCCTGCTCGACAGGCTGGCAAGCATCCGGCTTCTCGACGGACCATTCACATCGCTGGCCAATGTACAAGACGAGAAGGAAGAGCTGCTGGTCGAGCTGGCGCGCAGGGCCATTGAAGACGATGGCGCCGACGCCATCATCCTTGCCGGTGCGCCGCTCGCCGGCCTCGCGGCACGCGTCCGCGACCGAATCCCAGTGCCGGTGGTGGAATCCGTCGTCGCCGCCGTCAAACAGGCCGAGCTTCTCGTCGCCCTCAATCCGAAAAAGGCATCCGCCGGCAGCTTTCGCCGACCGGACCCGAAACCGTCCATCGGCCTTTCGGCAGCGCTCGAACGTTCGCTGCTGGCAAGCGCACGCTCGGCATCGCCCCGGCACGAAACACTCTCATAGCAGGAGGATACCCATGCCTATCGAAGAATACCCGACCCTGTCAGCCCGCACGATCGCGCAGCGCGTCTCTTCCGGCGCGGTTTCGACCCGCGAGATACTGGACGCCGCATTCAAGGCTCTCGACAAGGTCGAGCCGATCATCCATGCCTTCGCGACACTTGCGCGCGAAGAAGCCTATGCGGCTGCCGACGCGCTTGATGGCAGGATCGCCCGCGGCGAACCGGTTGGCCCTCTCGCCGGTGTTCCGGTCGCAATCAAGGATCTGGTTCTGACGAAGGGCATACGAACCACCTTCGGATCCAACCTCTATGCCGACTATGTCCCCGATGCCGATGACATCGTCGTCGAACGGCTGAGGGCCGCCGATGCCATTATTCTCGGAAAGACGAATGTCTCCGAGTTCGGCTTTGGCGCGCATGGCAACAATCTGCTGTTTCCGGCCACCGGCAATCCATGGAACACCGAACGATCTCCAGGCGGCTCCAGCGCAGGCTCGGCAGCAGCCGTGGCGGCCGGTGTCTGCCCCATCGCCATCGGCAGCGATGGCGGAGGCTCCGTGCGTCTGCCGGCAGCCCTGTCCGGCCTGGTCGGCATAAAGGCGGCGATGGGCCGCGTACCCCTGTGGCCGGGATGCCGCGACATTTCGCTTCCAGGCGTCTCGGGCTGGGAATCGATCGAGCATATCGGCCCCATCGCCCGTGACGTTGCCGACGCAGCGCTCATGCTCTCCGTTATCGCCGGCCCCGATCCGCGTGACCGCTGGTCCATACCCTGTGCCGATCTCGACTGGACCAGCATCGCCCCGCTGCCCCGCGGCACGAAGGTCCTCTACTGGCCGACCTGGTATGACCACGCGATCGAACAGGCGCTGAAGGATGCAACGGACAGGGCAGTCTCGCTGGTTGCCGGTGCCTGCGGACTGGAGCTGGTGGTCGGTGCTCCGCCTGAAATCGCCGTGCACGCGACCTTCAAGGCCATGGTCGCTCTCGAAACCGACCTGACCGGCATGCGCAAGCTTCTTGCAGAAAAGCCGCTTCCCGTCTCTAAGGCGGTGACAGATCTGCTTGCCGAGTCACGACCTTTCGAGGATGCCACGGATGCCATCACCGCCCGTAAGGCCTTCGTCGATGAAATAGCGAAGGTGATGAGCGGCTGCGATTTCATACTGACGCCCACTCTTTCAGTCACTGCCTTCCCCAAAGACCAAGACGGTCCGTCGACAATCGACGGCAAGCCCATTGCCCCCTACGAATGGTGCCCCTTCACGTCGCCCTTCAATCTGACCGGTCAGCCGGCCGCCAGCGTACCGTGCGGCCTCGTCAATGGCCTACCGGTCGGCCTGCAGATCATCGGTCCCCATCTCGGTGACGCGCAGGTGCTTTCGGCGGCTGCAGCCTTCGAGGCAGTTCTGCCGAAAATTGGCCGCCCGCCCATCCATGCATGATCAACCCTACAATCAGGAAACACCCGTGAAACCGCTTCGCATCGGGATGCTGACTCCATCCTCCAATACCGTCCTCGAACCCGTGACCATGCAGATGCTCCGGAAACTGCCCGACGTGACGGCGCATTTCTCCCGCTTCCGAGTCACCGCAATCGGGCTCGACGCCGCACTACTGAGCCAGTTCGACGACCGTCCGATGATGACGGCTGCCGAATTGCTGGCCGACGCCAAGGTCGATGTCATCGTCTGGAACGGCACCAGTGCCGGCTGGCTCGGCCTCGACAGCGATCGTCATCTATGCGAGCGCATCACCAAGGCAACGGGCGTGAAGGCGTCGACATCGGTGCTTGCCCTCTTCGACGTGATGCGTAAGCGAAATGAGAAGAGGATCGGCTTGGTTTCCCCCTATACCGACGACGTCCAGGTCGCGATCGTGAAGTCCTTCGCCAATGAAGGGGTCGATATCATCTGCGAACGGCATTTAGGCATTCGGGACAATTTCAGCTTCAGCCAGGTCACAGGCGAAAAGATTTCTAAGATGGTCGACGAGCTTGCACTGTCAAAACCGGATTCAATCGCTGTATTTTGCACCAATCTCGCCGGTGCCTCGCTCGTTGATCAACTGGAAGCAGCACATGGGATACCTGTACATGACAGCGTGGCGACGGCAATTTACGGCGGATTATCGGCGGTGGGGTATGATCTGAGCCGTGTGTCCGGCTTCGGAACGATGTTTTCGTAGATCGGTACATCGGAACACGAAAGTGAGACCGCGCTATCGCATGCACCCTTGGTCGGACCGGAGGGCATATCAGACGCGCCATAACGTCCGACCATCGACACTATCGATGTGCCGTTGTGTTTAGGAACGATCGGGAAGTTGGCGAGAGCCGGCGCTCACCCGATCGACGGCTTTCAGGAAATCGCCAAGATGACTGGAATGGCTGAAGTGAAGGCGCAATGCTGCCATGACGGAGGTCCGCCTGAAGGCGATATTCCCACGCCTATTCGTCTCTTGAGCATCGATCATGCCGTTAGCCAGGCGCTGCTTGACACCTGTGTCACTTCGTCGGCGGAGTCCGCGCGGTTAATTTATTTCCGTCCGGGTCGCGAAGATATGCGACGAATGACCCGTTTGGACGCTCCGTGGGCGGGCTCTCGATCGCCATACCCCCATGTGCGGTACCGGCGGCATGCCACGCAAGAACATGGTCGGAGGTCGCGGCGGCGATACCGATAGTCCCGCCGTTGGCCGCGGTCGCCGGCTTGCCATCGATCGGTTTCGTGATCATCAGCCGACCGCCCTCATGGGTATAGATCAGCCTGCCTCTCGCGTCCATCTCGCCGGGATTGCCTCCTAATGCAGCGAAGGTGGCGTCGTAGAAGCTTCTCGCTCGCTCCAAATCGTTGCTTCCAATCATAACGTGAGTGAACATGGTTTCATCTCCAGTAAATGCCCAATGGTCCCTGCCCTACGCTAGCCTAGCCACGGTGAAGGCGCAAAGCCCCGATTGGGCTCCCTCTCCCGTCTATTCTGCCTATATCGGCGATGAAATCGAGATTCATTGTCGCCAGCGTATTGCGGCCGCTGATCATGATGGAGGGGAATATGTCCTTTTCTTCCAAGCATCACCACCCTTTTGAAGACACACTCCGCTCGCGCCGAAGGGGCCTCGGGCGAGCGGACTGCGCAAGCCGCTGCGGTTGGGGGCAGCAAGATCTATTCGGCGGCCACCACATGCCTGCTCTTCAGCACTGCGATCGAAAGAAGGAGAACGATGGCCGAGCAGATGGCGACGACGGCTACCATCGGTCTCGCCGTGCCATCCATAAACATGCCGCTGACGCCAACCACCAACGCTGACGTCATGAACTGGACCGTCCCCATCATCGCCGAGGCCGTGCCAGCGATGCGGCCATGGTGTTCAAGCGCCAGTACTGCCGCATTCGGCACGATCATTCCAAGGAAGGCGTAGCCCGCAAACAGGAAGGCCGCCATGATGTCGAGGCGATCGACGCCCCCGGCCATCAGAACAGCCAGCGCCACCATCGTCAGCGCATAACCAGAAACCGCACCGCGGATCACCTTGCGCAAACCAATCCGGCGGGCAAGCCAGCCGTTCATCTGCGACATGCCGATGAAGCCAATCGCATTCACCGAAAAGACCACGCTGTAAAAGCTCGGAGAGAGCCCGTAATGGCCGATCAGCACGAAGGAGGAGTTGGCGACATAAATCATGTAACTCGACATGCCGAAGGAGGCCATCAGGACCAGACCGAGATAATAGGGGTCCTTAAGGAGTGTCCCATAGGCTCTCAATGCCCCGCCGAGGCTGCTTTCACTGCGCGCCGCAACCGGACGGGTCTCCTCGAGGAAAAAGCGGCCCGCCACGAAGCCGACAACGCCGGCAGAAACCATGACCCAAAAAATCAGCCGCCAGTTCCCGAACACCGTTACGATGCTGCCCGCGAGCGGCGCCAGGATGGGTGAGATACTGAAGACCAGCATAAGCCGCGACATCAGTTGCGCAGCGGCCGCCCCCGTATGCAGGTCGCGCACGATGGCACGGGCAATCACGACGCCGGCACAGGCGCCGGTGCCCTGAATGAAACGGAAGGCGACCAGCCAGCCAATATCGGTTGAGAGCGCGCAGCCGATCGCCCCGAGGATATAGAGCGCCAGACCGACATAGAGAGGCCGCTTACGGCCAAACATGTCCGACAGCGGACCGTAGATAATCTGCGACACAGCCATGGCGGCGAAGAAGGAGATCAGGCTTGCCTGGACCGCATGGCTGTCCGCGTGAAGATCCAGACTGATCGTCGGCAACGCGGGTAGATACATGTCGAGGGCAAAGAGACCCACGGCTGAAAGGAGGCCAAGGACGATGGCATGGTGGGAGCCGCCGGCTCCGGGGGATGAAACGGAATCCTTGCTCTGCACGGAAAAAACCTTTCCCGCACACCATTCCCCGGACGAAGCAAAGCCTCATAAAAAAAGCATGTGACGGGGATTGAGTGGGCGATTATAGATGGGACAGGGGAAAGACGGAAATGGTTCCAACGTGTAGTCCGTCATTCCTGTAAAATATTTTGGACAGTATTGTCCAATTAGTCAAGTCCTATATGGTGGTGTCATGAAAACTTCGCCCGCAGCGGTTTCTTCCGAGACAGCGAATTGCTCGCCCGCCACCAGCAAACGTCAGGCGATCCTGAACGCGGCCGCAGACATTTTTGCCGAGGAGGGGTTTGCGGCGGCGAGCATCGATGCCATCGCAGCGAGAGCCGGCGTGTCGCGTCAGACGGTGTACAATCAACTCGGCGACAAGGATAATCTGTTCAAGGTCGTGGTTGCGGAGATCACTGAGAAGTCGAGCGCCGACTTCTTTCGGGTGTTGGACACATTTCCCGTGGCGCCTGTCGATCTCGAAAAGGAACTGACCGAATTTTCATCGCTTCTCCTACGCAAGGCAGTCTGCGATTCGAATGGTCGCTGGCTACGCAAGCTCCTTGAGACCGAAGGCAGCAGATTTCCGGAACTGTTCGAAACCTGGAAGGAATACGGACCGGGCAAGAAATACCCCGCCATCGCGGCTCGCCTGGCGCAGCTGGCGCTGGCTGGCCATCTCGACATAGAGGATCCGGCACTTGCCGCGCGGCAGTACATGGCACTGCTCGCAACAGATCTGCGGATCAACCAACAGATCGGCCGTCCAACTCCAGAGGAAGAAGTCCACCGTATGGCAGGCGAAGCGACGAAGACCTTTCTGCGTGCATTCGGCAAGCGCTAATGGCATCGCGGCTGCGATTGCAATACGAAACATGACGGCTTCCCGGTAAACGCCTCGCCCCTACTGCGCCCTAGATATGACGCTGGTCGCGCAGCGCCCGTATCGACCACGTTGGCACGTGCGATACTACCCTAATTCGGGGAGGCGTCGTGCCCGCTCTCGGCCCTTCGAACCAGGCGAGCGACCACCTCAGTCCGGTTCTGCGCCTGCAACTTACGCATTATGTGTTGTAGATGCATCTTCACCGTATGCCCCGACAAATTGAGTTTTCCCGCAATAACCTTGTTTGAGCAGCCACATTGCAACTCTGCGAGGACCTCCGCCTCTCTGGGAGTGAAATCGGCAATCGTCCAATACTGCGTTCTTTCGTCGAAGCTTTTCTCCGCCTCGTTTCTGGCCGGAGCATGCTCGTTTGATTCATCTGCAACAACGCCTAACAGCTGCGGGCAGAATGTTCCTCCCGCCAGAACGAGACGAAGGCCGGCAAGGGCGATATCAATGGGAAGCGACGTTGAAAAGAAGCCGCGGATGCCCATTTTGAGCGCCTGACGGACTATGTTGACATCATCCGTACCTAAGAGCAAGGTAATGGGAGCCTGGGGAAAGCGCGCGGCAATTGCGGCGAGATCATCACGCAGACTTGTACTCTCGACACCTCTGCCGGCCAGATCCAGCGCAATCAAACGTACCTCGGCATCGAGAGCCCTATCGAGACTCTCTGTCGAGATCATGTCGACAAAATTCCAACCGGCGAATTCACGCTCAAGAAGCTTCACCACAGTCGTACGCGCCAATGTGGAATGCTGAATAACGACAATAGTTGGTATATTGCGCCCCATATGACGCTTGGATTTGGCACTGTTGGACACTTGACCGCTCCCCGGAATATCTGCAGCCCAACCGCAACCCAGATTATTCCCGCTCCCGTTTCATGTCATGACATAAAAAAGAGGTACTATCGATATCAATAGTCTTATCTCTCACGAGAGTTGTGATAGCGTGCAATGGCTCAAGAACAGTCAACCTTTGCATGCATATCGCATTGAAATCATTATTCACTAATATATGTTGGATCGATTCACTTCATTGAACTCATATGCAGAAAGCGTGTCAACAAAGCTGTCGATGACATTAAAAACACATATGATATTCAACAAATACACCACAGGAAAAGCAGCCAAATATCATTATCTGTCAATCAGATTCGCTTTAAGCACAGCCTTCTACTTAAAGCAGCCTCAATACTGAATGGGCACCTATAGGTTCCGATCAGACACAACGGCCTCGAACGGTCGGGATCTATAACAACGTAAATTGGGTTAAGGCGGAATATTCTACGTCTCGGTGATCGGGCACTCCACGCCATATCTCTCCGAGAGGCAAGGCCAAACGGATGAAGCAATCCAGCATATGGTTCTTAAAGGCACGGAAGACCACTTCGTGAAGTTGAGCCTTCATAATGCCTGCAAGGAGACTATTTGTCAGGTATGTACGAAGCCCAGAATGTCGTCTACGAGAGCCGAATGGGCGTCCGTAAGGTTGCCGCCACCACCGTGGCCGCCGACGCCGGCCAATTGAAGTGCATGCTGATCGTAGAGAACATGGTCGATCTGCTGGGCGTCCGCCGTCCCACCGGCAGGAACTGCGATATTGATGGGATGGAAATAGGCGAGATTGACGTCAACCATGCTGCCGGTCGATGATCCGATTCCACCGCCGCCAGCTTCATGGTTACCGGTAAAAATCGTCCCCGATGACATGTTGAAGCCACCACCGTTGCCGCCGATGCCGGCAATCTGCATCGTGCCCTGATCAAAAATCGCGTTGTTTGTCTGATGGGCTTCGGCCGAACCGCCTGCGGCGCCTACCGCGATGTTGATCGGGGAGAAGATGGCCACGTTCACATCGACCATACTGCCGACGAAAACTCCGTTGCCGCCATGCCCCGCATAATTGTCACCGGTAAACGTAACTGCGGTCCCCGGGCTCATCGTCGAGTCGTGGATCGCGACATTATGATCCCCACCGGAGCCGCCGATGCCGCCGATCTGGGTTGCCCCCTGCAGGAACACAGCGTTGTTCGATTGATCGGCGTGAGCCTCAGCGCCATGGCCAACTGCCACAGCCGTGTTCACGGGGGCAAACACCGCAACATCGGTACTCACGAGGCCACCAAAAAAGAGGCCGTTGCCACCGGTGCCGGCATGATTGAGGTCGCCGCCGCCGATCGCAATATTGCCGCTTCCGCCATTTCCGCCGATCCCAGCCATTTCGGTGGGATGCTGATTGACCAGCGCATCGTTACCCTGAAAGGCGTCCGCGCTCGAATGAGGTCCTGCAATGGCCGCGTTGGAGGGCACGAAGACGGCCAATGCGTTGCTGTTGATCACGCCTTCGCTTATCCCGTCGCCGCCGCTACCGGCTGAGTTGTAGTTCGGCCCCGAAGCGACATCCAATGGAAGCCAGGTCGGTACCAGAGCCAGATGCCCCGCTGCCGAATTGGAGGCGAGGTTCTGATCGGTGCCTGTTTTGGGCAAGTCTTCCAATAAGGGACGGGTTTCCGTCATAACCATCTCCATTGCAAATCAAGCGAACATCCCACAAGGTGAGCAACTTATGCAGGCATAATTTTTCGCACATTGTGCACCTGAACGTGAGAAAAGCAGAGCCTGCAATTCGTCTACATCCTGTCGGCTAGCACGATAGCCATTTGGCTATCATGGATGGAGCGCCCTGCGATGCGAATTCGGGGCGTCAAGGCCATCCTTGCAGCAGAGACCCGAATGCCGCCTGTTTGCTCGAACCGCCTTTGCTTCGACAGACCAGGCGCATCGATCGGACCGCGGGCCTGATCATGGCCATCTCATCTGGTGCCGATCACTGCGCAGCGAGGTCAAATTGCGCTCATCTCCAAGCATACGCCTGAAGGAGCGTCACCGAATATCTAGATAGCTCACAGATTTGACCGCAGGTAATATTCACCCGCGGTTGTATTGCGGGCGGTGAGACGCTGGAGATCCATGCCGTAGAACCACACGGACGAAACGAAATCGAAGGAGGAACATCAATGCCTATCCCACAAATATCTGACACGATCCATTTCAGTGACCCGGTTGCCGGCGACGCGAGTGCCGGCAACGGCGGTGATGGCAACAGCCATGGCAATATTGACTACAATCCAGTTGCGTATGTCGCCAATGTGCAAACGGTCGGCGGGGCATCCATCGATCTGCACAACGGCGATCACGTGGGGCAGATGGCAGATTGGACTGCCGGCAGCGGCGGACCTGGTGGATTTGCTCAAGCCCAGAATGGCTTCCTGGCTGCGGTCACGAATAGCGGCGCGGGAGGCGCCGGCGGCGATTCGCACTCCAACGGCAGCCAGGGAAGCGTAAGCGGCGGTGACACGGCAGCGGTAAGCGCGGACACAACGGCGACGCAATATACTCAGCTTCTGGCTGATCAGCATGCCACCATCCTCGCTGGTGTCGGCGGCAACGGCGGCAACGGCAACTTGGCTCGCGGCGGCGACATCTCGGCAGCGCTCGTTCACACGGACCCCTCAACGACGACAGTGAACAATGCTCTCGATCATTTCACGAACGACTTCGGCCATATCGATCTCAGCCATCTTGGCTCATGAACCCCAAACCCAGGGGGTCGCCGACTTGGGCTGGCGACCCTCATAGGTTGCGGAACCCATCGGCAGCCTCGTCTTGTCAGTCTCACGCGGAGCGAGATCGGATAATGGCAACGCTTTCTGTAACGCCATCGCGCCCACAGACACAGCTCGTCGTTGCGCTCCGGGCTTGCACTGGAGCCCTGGGGTTGGTTTTCCTCTATAGCTGTGGCTACAATCTTTTCCTTCTAGCGCCTTCCGTCTATCTCCTGCAAATCTACGATAGGGTCTTGTCGAGCCGCAGCGTCGACACGCTTTTGATGCTGACAATGATCATCGCCGTCGCTGTGGTGGTCGGCGCAACGCTGGATATCGTGCGCCGGGCAGCTCTTTCGCGCATCGGCAGCTGGCTGGATCACAGGCTACGGCCCATGGTGCTTACTGCATCATTTGAATATGCTGCACGCGCCGATGCAGGAGCCGCCACGGAATGCTTCCGGGACCTGACCACCCTACGCCAATTTCTCGATTCCCCAGCAAGTTCCCTGTTTTTTGACGTCCCCTGGGCGCCGGTCTTCCTGCTCCTGCTCTTTCTTGTTCATCCGCTGCTTGGGGCGATCGGTCTTCTGAGCGCATTAGCGCTTCTGCTGTTTGCATTCCTCACGGAACTGGCGACGCGAGAACCGCTTGCCTGCGCCAATCTAGCCCTTTCGAGGAGCTATCTGCGATTCGCGAACGCCCTCAAGAACATCGAGGTGATCCGGGCAATGGGCATGGAGTATGGTGCAGCGCTGCTGGTCTATCGCGATGCGGAAATGGCAAGAAGGGCGCAGGACATCGCGATGCATCGGACGGAGATCATTCTTGGTTTTTCCAAATCGATCCGGACACTCGCGCAGATCCTGTTGATGGGGTCTGCCACATGGCTGGTGCTCGCGAGCAACAGCAGCCCCGGTATCATCTTCGTTGCGAGTCTGCTGCTCGGGCGCGGGCTCGCACCGATCGAGGGCGCAATAGGCGCATGGCGCTCCTTAATGTTTGCTCGCAATGCCTTCAATCGCCTGAACCGAATGCTGATCGCGGTTGCGTCGGAACGCGATGTCCGGACAGTGCCGCACCCGGAACCCAATGGCCTTGTTCTCGATAACGTCGGTTATATTCAGCCGTTCGCCAACAGGCAGATACTAACTGGTATCACGTTGCGCCTGGCGCCTGGCGATTGCATCGCCCTCATCGGCCCTTCGGGATCGGGAAAATCGACGCTAGGCCGCGTCATAGCGGGCGTTGTGCAAGCAACAAGCGGGTGCGCTCTTCTCGGCGGGGTAGACATTTCGGCTCTGCGCCTTTGCGGAGGGACCCGCCACGTCGGATATCTGCCGCAGGACATCGAGCTCTTCGGCGGAGCAATCAAGGATGTGATCGGCCGGCTGGATGGAGAAGATCCCGCCAAAGCGATCGATGCCGCGAAGCTGGTTGGATTGCACGAGGCGATCATGCGGCTGCCGAAGGGCTACGAGACCGATATCGGCGAAGGTGGAAGCCTGCTCCTTCGCGCTCAGCGCCAACAGCTGGGGCTGGCACGGGCCGCCTATGGAAATCCGTCCCTCATCGTTCTCGATGATCCGAACTCCAGCCTGGACTATGAGGGCGAGCGCATGCTGCACAAGGCAATTGAACGCATGAAATCCAGAGGCATGACTGTTGTTATCATAACTCACCGCATGGGTATCCTGCCAGTTACCAACAAGATCGCCATTATGCGCAACGGGACGGTGGCTGCCTTCGGCGACAGCGAGCGGATTTATGAAACCTATCTTCAACCGCCATCGCGAACGGGAACGTAGAGGGGACTGGGACATGACCCTTGTTCAACTGGACGCAACGCTGGCGAGATTTTCAAATTCGTCGAGAGCGAGCCGGCGCTTTGCCGAACGATCGATGGCGACAGCCAAGCAACCGGCGGCCTACGCGCCGGTGCTCGGGACGAAACAGCGCGGACCCGCCCCCCCTTCGCCCATGCCGGGGCTCAGGGGCGTTATATGGACGGGGAACCTGCTGATCGGAGTCTTCATAGTCGGATTGGGAATCTGGTCGGTCCTGGCGCCGCTGAAAAGCGCAGCAGTTGCATCGGGCGTCATCGAACCAGAGTCCAGCCGCAAAACCATTCAGCACCTGGAAGGCGGCATCGTGCGACGGATACTCGTCAAAAACGGCGATGCCGTCACGGCAGGACAAGTCGTGATAGAACTCGACGATACGAAGTCCCGCTCGGAGCGCGACAATATTCAAGGGCAACTTTGGGACGCCGAAGCAAGCCGCGCCCGCCTGCTTGCCGAGCAGACGGACGCCGACCATATCGCCTTTCCGCAGAACCTCAGGTCGGCAATGGACAGAGATCCCTCAGTCGGCGCGATTCTGACTGGGCAACGGAAAATCTTCGAAGCGCGTCGTCAGGTCATGCAGGCGGAAGTTGGCATCACCAACGAGAAGATCGCTCAGGTGCGGCAGGAAATCGTAGGGCTTGGCGCGCAGAAAGCAGCACTAACCGACAGGGCGGCAATCTCGCAGCAGGAGCTGGATCAGGTTACGGCCCTCAACGCCAAGGGATTGGAACGAAAAAATACTGTTCTCAATCTTCAGCGGGAAAAAGCAGACCTTGCCGGCCAGCGGGGTCAGGTGGAGGCGCAGATTTCGCGCGCCTACCAGGTGATCAGCGAGGCACAGGCCGATCTCGCAAAGCTTGAAAGCGACCGGCTGAGCGAAGTCGCGCAAGGCATGCGCGACACGGAAAGTCAGATCATGCAGTTGCGCGAGCGCTTATGGGCGATCGACGACCAGCTTTCAAGGACCGATATCCGTGCCCCCGAAGATGGAACAATCATGAACCTGCGCGTCCACACAGCTGGCGGAGTGATCGGCGCGGGCGAGCCGCTCGTCGATCTTGTGCCGCGCAGCGATCGCCTCATCGTGTCCGCCCACGTCAGACCGGAAGACATCAATCTCGTCCGTGCGGGGCTTGAGGCGCAGGTTCACCTCCTTCCATACAATCAGCGGCGCGTTCCATTGCTGAAAGGCCGGGTCGAGTATGTATCGGCCGACCGTCTCACCGACGCGCAGAGCGGTCTGCCATACTTCGCCGCGACGATCCGAGTGACGGACGAGCGGTTGGCGAAAATGAAAGATGTCGAACTGGTCGCAGGTATGCCCGTACAGACACTGATCGAAACGGGCAAAAGCAGCGTGGCGTTCTATGCCATCAGACCACTTATCGACAGTTTCCACAGAGCATTTCGTGAGGACTGAAGCGGTGATGGGCAAGAGAAAATTCGATGACGACCAGATTACCGGCATACTGAAAGAGCACCAGGCTGGGGTGACGGTTGCCGATGTTTGCCACAAGCACGGCATCAGCGAGCCGACCTTCTATCGATGGCAATCCCTTCATTTCGGAAATGCCGGTCTCGATTCCAAAAGAATGAGAGCACTGATGGAAGAAAACCAGAAGCTCAAGAAACTTTTAGCCGAAGCCATGCTCTCGGCGGCAACGCTGAGCGAGATGCTGGCGAAGACATCGAATGGGCGAAACTAACCTCCAATCAGTCACACACCTTCTAGAGGTTCGTGATATCCGATTGCTAAAGCTGGAAAATCAGTTCACCTTTCCATCATAGCCGATATAGCACGACCCTTCGTCACCGTTGACGATCCTGACAGGCACATACGCTGCCAGGATGCGCTTCAAACGACTGTTCAGGCGCCGGTAAGTGCGGCGATTTCCGAAGCTTGATCGGAAAGCGAGGTCTTGACGGGCGATCGACCAGATTGCCCACATCCTCGTCCCCTAGGCTGCGCGCCGCTTGAGCCCTAGCTTCGATGAATGAAAATAATGGGTCAGTATCGTATATGATAACCGATCGGGTAGAGCGGATTGCGGGTGTCGTGCGGTATATCCGATTTCTGCGCGCGCACCTCGTCCATCGATGAAGGGAGTTCGAAAGGCAGCCTACCTTCAGCTTTCTGCTTGCCCTCGATCACATCGAACAAGGCTGCGTCGCTTGCGCCGAAATTGGCGAGGATCGCACCGGCATGCTCGCGTATTCCGGTGAGGATTGCCGGACGCGCCAGATAGATGGAGACAATCGTCGGAACCTGCTTCGCCGTTTCCTTGAACGTCTCGAAATCGGCATTACCGTCCTTGAAATCCAGATCGCCTTCCTGCTGACGGGAACCGAAGAAATAGTTCATATGCGGCTGCTGATAGGGCGCGCTAAGACGCATCACCGCAAAATCGGCATCCTTGGCGTCCGCCACCACAGTAAAGCCGCGTGCCGACACGATTTTTGCATCGATGCCATACAGGAACACCTTTTTGCCTGACGTCACAGGCAGCAGGCCAGCCTCGTTGTCGAGCAAGACCATGGCGCGGCTTTGAGCAAGGGTTGCCTCCGCAGCAAATGCCGCATTGCCAACGATTGCCCGCGCCTTTTGCGGGTCGACATAGGAATTTTCAAAAAGGCCCTGCTCGAATTTCTGGACAAGAATACGAGTTGCAGATCGATCGATGCGCTGTTCTTTGATCTTTCCTTCCTTCACCGCCTGAACGAGAAGATCGGAAGAGGTGACACCGCCGAACTGATCGACGCCGGCATTGACGGCTTTGGCAAAGCGGTCGACACGGCTCAAATCCTCCACGCCCCAAGGCATGCCGAAGGTTTCCTCGTTCAAAATTGGCTTTACGCCCGGCTTCTCGCCATCCAGGCAAGTTCCCTTGCAGTCGTTGGTGATCAGCCAATCGCTGAGAACGACACCGTCGAAGCCGTACTGGCCGCGCAGCAGGTCTGTCAGAAGCTGCTTACTGTATCCCGCGCCCACCGGCTCCAGCGGCTTGCCGTCGAGGGTCACGCCGTCCAGGATCGAATATGTCGGCATGACGCCGCCGACCTTCGCCTTGAAAGCTCCCTCAAACGGAATGAGATGCTCTGCGAAATTATTACCTGGAAAGGCCGCGTGGCGTCCATAGGCGTTGTGGCTGTCGTAACCGTCTTTTGCCGCACCGTAGCCGACCCAGTGTTTGGCCACGGCAACGACACTGTCCTTGTTGATGCCGTTCTCGCCATTTTGAATTCCGGCCACATAGGCTTCCGCCATGGATTTGGCGAGTTGCGCATCCTCACCGAATGTACCGTTGGTGCGTGGCCAGCGCGGCTCGCTGGCAAGATCCACTTGCGGAGACAATGCTTCCTGTATGCCAACGGCGCGATATTCCTGGCGGGCAATATCGCCAAAGCGCCGCATGAGTGCAGCATCGCCGATCGCCGCGAACCCGAGGGTTTCAGGCCATTTCGAGAAACCGCCCGCCGCAACGCTCGCACCCAGCACGAACTGAAAGTGGTTGCGCGGATCGGTGCTGATCGTCGCCGGAATCCCAAGTCGGCCAGCTTCCGCGATTTCCTGAAGCTTGTTGTTCTGCTCGGCCAATAGGGCGGCATCGCCCGCCAATCGCGTTATGAAGGTCACGACCTTGCGCCCGTCGATCATCTCCTTGGCGCGCGCCAGATCATATTCGGTCCCGATCCCCATGCCGGAACCGAGGCCGACGGATGGAGCAGTGCCATGCATCATCAGGCCGGCTTTCTCCTCCAACGTCATCTGCTTGACGAGATCGGCGGCCCGCTCGGCAGCCGGGAGGCGCCAGTCCTCGTAAGGATCGAGTTTGCCATTGCGATTGAGATCCTTGAAGGAAAGCCCGTCAATGGTCAGCGTCTTGGCGATGCGGGTCGAAAGCGCCGGCTGCTCCTGCGATAAAGCTGTTGAAGCGATCAACGATACGGCCGCACATAAGGCAATGAACTGTTTCATGGCATTCCCTCCCGAAGAATTTCAATCGATCCCGGCAAATTGAAGGGGCGCAAACCGCGCCACCTCAAGTGCTTTTGCGGACCCTTAAGGCCTGTCGATCCTCATCAGTTCGCAGCCACGAAGCTAACGCACTTCATCAACGATCGGGTTGCTGAGAATACCGAGCCTGTCGATTTCTACCTCCACGACGTCTCCCGGCTTCATCCACAGCGGCGGCTGCCGCTTGGCGCCAACCCCGCCTGGTGTGCCGCTGACGATGACGTCGCCCGGTTCCAACCGCGTGAAGCTGGAGCAATATTCGATCTGCCGGGCGATATCGAAGATCATCTGACCGAAGGTGGCGTCCTGCACGACCGTCCCGTTGAGACGCGTCTGAATGCGAAGATCAGGCAGAGGACCGAGCTCATCCGGCGTCATCATCCAAGGCCCGAAGGCGCCCGTGTCAGGGAAATTTTTGCCCGGCGTGAACTGATGCGTATGACGCTGGAAATCACGCACGCTGCCGTCATTGTAGCAGGCATAGCCGGCAACGTATCCCATGGCCTCATCGCGGGTGATGTAACGGCCCGATTTGCCGATGATGACCGCCAGTTCGCCTTCGAAATCAAGCTCGGTCGAGACCCTCGGGCGCACGATCGGGGCAAGATGGCCCGTCTGGCTATTGGCGTAGCGGGCAAAGATCGTCGGGTTTTCCACCTCCGCACGCCCCGTCTCCTTGCGATGCATTTCATAGTTCAGCCCAACGCAGAGGATCTTGTCGGGATTGGGAATGACCGGCAGCCATTCGACTTCACTTAGCGGCGTGGCGGCAGCGGAACCGGCAGCCTCGGCTACCCCAGCAAAACCGGCTGCTACAGCCGATTTGAGATCGGCATAGCGCGATGCGAGAACCGCGCCGGCATCGAGGAAGCGATCGTCCTCGACAACGCCCCAGGTCGTGCGGCTGGCGATCTTGACGGTGGACAGTCTCATGGTTCTTGCTCCTGTGGGGGTCAGACTAGGTGGCGGGCGCTTTCACACCCGCTGCATTTGATCGGTGAAGCGCGTCATCTTGCCGAAGCGCTCGATGGTGCGATCCGGGAAGATCAGTGCGAAGGCGGAAATTGCGCCGATGATGAGGATTGCGGCCGTGAACAGCATGGCATTTGCATAGCCGGCCGCGACATGATCGGGTCCGGCTGCCTGCACGATCATGCCGGTGACGGCGTTGGATGCGAGTGCGGACACCGCATTTGCCGAATAGATCACGACGATCAGCCGGCCCCGCTGGACCGCCGGCGCGACGCTACCGAGCGTGATCGGGCCGTATATCGTAGTCAGACTTGGAGCAGCAAAAGCGATCGCGATCAGCGCCAGTTGTAATGGACCGCTAACATGAACCGAGGCGATCAACGCCAATCCACTGACGAGAAGCGCATAGCCAGAAGCGCTACCGAGGGAAGCGCGTTTGCTGGCGCCCTTCTGAAGCATGCGCTGCGCGATCCATGAACCGATCAGCAACAACGGCGACTGAAAGATATAGACGGCCGAAATAATCGAGCCGGTTTCGGTCTGCGAATAGCCAAGGCCCTGCTGCAGGAAGGGCGGCAGCCACGTGGCGGACATGCCGACGATCCAGTAAGACATGGTCGACATGATGATGACACCGATCACGGTGGGGTCGAGCCAGAGCTTGCGGGCTGGGATCGGGGTCTCTCCCACTACGGCGCGAGCCTTTTCATTTTCCGCGACGGCATGCGGCCCTTCGCCGCCGATGAGCAGCCAGGCGATGATCCAGGCAACGCCGATCAGCCCGCAGAACAGAAAGCCCGAACGCCAGCCGTAATTGACGATGACATAGGTCAAGATCGGTCCGCCGGCGAGCAGGCCGACGCTGATGCCCTGCAGCACGACGGCACTCGGCACGCTGCGCTTTTGCGGGCTGAACCAGTTATGGCAGGCATGCAACGCCGTCGGCAGCCCAGGTCCCTCGCCGAGGCCGAGCAGGATGCGGCAGGCGACCAGAACTGTCACCGAACTGGTAAAATAGATCGGGATCTGCGCGATCGACCAGATTGCCGCCAGAATGACAAGGATCCATTTGACGGGGACGCGGCCGATCACGAAGAGGCCGACAAGAACGCCCGAAATCGAGAACAGGAGAAAGAAACTGCTGCCAATCAGGCCGAATTGCTGTGGCGAAATGCCGAGGTCCTTCATGATCGACACGGCGGAAAGGCCGAAGACGAGCTTGTCGAAGAAGTTCAGCGTCTGGAACAGGAAAAGCAGGATAAGGACGGCAAAAGGTCGCCATTTGCTGACGGTATCGATGGTTGGTTCAGACATATGTTCCTCCCAGAACTTCAAAGAAAACTGCAACTGCCGACACGGGACTCATGCAAGGCGAGCGCGCAAGTCCGCGATCTGCTGGCGAAGCGCCTCAACGTTGCGGGCAGCACCAAAAACGTAATGATCAGGACGCACGAGCGCTGCGACCGCGCCGTGCCGCTCGAACCAGGCCGAGAGCACGCCATCCTTCTCCCGGAATGCCGACGGATCGATTGCGTCTGCATCTCCGGGCACAACAGCTTTCACCACGATCCCGTCGATCGCTTCGGCGAGTGCTTCTCCCTCCGCCATCCCGATTCGGCGACCGTCGAGGACGAGCCGCCATTCCGGTCCAGTAAAGGCATCCATCAAGCGGGAAACGGGATCTTCGACGATTGCCGGCTGCGGGAACAACAATCCTCGCGCCGGCGTGCCTTCTTCGGCGATCAGCCCATCCTCGATGGGCGGAACGATTTCCTGCCGGGTAATGGTAAGAGGCCGACCGCCGCCCTCAGCAAGTATGCGGGCATCACGCGCCGCGGCGGCTTCCGGATCGCGTTCGCAGATCGTCTGGCCAATCGCCTTGATCTTGCCGGTCAGCGTCTGCACATGCCGCTTGCGTTCCACCGTGTAGGTATTCAGCAGCGCTTCGGAAGACTGCCCCTTTAGGATGCGGTCGAGCCGCCAGACGAGATTGGAAACGTCACGCAGGCCTTGGCACATGCCCTGTCCGATAAAGGGCGGCTGCTGATGCGCGGCATCGCCGGCAATCATGACCTTCCCCCGCCGCCATTCGTCGGCAACGAGCGCATGAAAGCGGTAGGCCGCAGCCCGCCACAGCTCGCCGTCTTCCGGCGTCAGCCAGGGCGACAGCAGCCGCCAGACATTGTCGGGCTTTTCCATCTCGCGTGGGTCCTCGCCCGGCAGAAGCATGATTTCCCAGCGGCGGTGATTCTTAGGCCCCATGATGTAGCTGGTCGGACGCGCCGGATTGCAGAACTGGGCCGAAGTCTGCGGCAGCTTGCCCAGCGCGGTTTCATGTACCTGCACATCGACTACAAGCCACGGCTCGTCGAAGACGAGATCCTCGAGCTTCATTCCCGACAGTTCACGCACACGGCTCCACGCCCCGTCGCAGCCGATCACATATTTCGCTGCGATCCTCTGGCTCTTGCCGGACGAATCCCGAAGCGTTGCCACCACTTCATCTGCCCGTGGATCGAGATCGACCATTTCCGTGCCAAGTTCTATCGTCACGCAGTCGAAGCTCTCGGCATGCCGTCTCAGCACGGCCTCGACCGGAGGCTGGGTAAACACCATGCTCGGGGTGTAGCCGAGCGGATACGGTTCCGGCACCATGTCGATACGGCGAATGAGCTGCCCCTCCGCGCCGAAATGCTGGGAGGCCGTGAACGGTGCGATATGGGGAAGCACCTCGTCGGCAATGCCCATATTGTCGAAATGGCGCAGGATTTCGTGGTCGAGCGCGATAGCGCGCGGCTTGTCGTAGATACCGGTCAGCCGATCGACGACGAGCGTGGAATGGCCTCGCGCGCCGAGCATGCCGGCGGCCACGGCTCCAGCCGGGCCGAAGCCGACCACCAGCACGTCATAAGAGTTCGAAATATCGTTATCGTTCGTCACAGGCATGCCTCTGCAAATGTCTATTGGGCGCATCAGGCGCCGGAAAAGCCGATGGAAATCTGTCCCGTCTTGCAGGCTTCGCTTTTGGGAGGCGCAATGCCCCAATGATCGGTCCGGCCGGGCGGCCAGACCCATTCCTCCGGCCCTCGGAAGCGATAGGAGTCGTCCACCTGCAGAACTTCGGCGGTATATTCGATCACTACGCCTTGCGGGTCGACGAAATAGGCAAAGACGTTGTCGCCCGGCCCATGCCGGCCCACACCCCAGCCGATCGGATAGCCGTGATCGACGACGCGACCGGAGCCTCTCATGACAGATTCGAGATCGGGCACCAGGAAGGCGACATGGTTCAGCCCATTGACCGGAGCCTCGGCCAGCACGACCGCATGATGGTCGTCATTGCAGCGCAGGAAGGCCATGAGTTTCGATCGGTCCGTCAGACGGAAACCGAGGACATTACGATAGAAGTCCGAAAGCGCCTCGATCTCGGCGCTGTTGATGTTGACATGCGCCAGACGTTCCGGCCGGGTGGGAACCACGCGGCCATGCTTGCGACGATCGCCGTGTACGAATTCGAGCACAGCGCCTTGCGGCTCGCGGATGACGAAACGCTCGCCACCGGCGGGACCATCGGCGGGTCCGATGTCGCGCAGGGCAGTACAGCCTGCGGCAATCGTCTTTGCGAAAAGCGACGCCAGCGCTTCAGCCGAACCGACGCGAAAACTGATCTTGCGCAATTCCGAACGGTCGCTTTGCTTCAATTCCAGCACATGAAAATCAGCACCCGTTGCCGCCAGGAAAACCTTGCCCTCCACTTCGGCGACGACATCCAGTCCCCAGACGCGGGTATAAAAGTCGACAGACGAGGCGAGATCGGGCGTACCCAGTTCCACGCTGCGCAAAGCGATGACAGGAAATTCAGTCATAGGATCAAACCTCATCCAAACCCAGGAAAGCGCGCGCATTCGCAAATGTCAGGCGCTCGCGCAAACTCGCATCCGCAAACGCTTCCTCGATACCAGCGACAGGCTCTTTCTCGCGGAAATTGAAGGGATAGTCGGTGCCGATCATTATGCGCTCCTCGCCGAAGACGGCGACAAGGCGGCGTAGCATGTCCGCATCGAAAACTAACGAATCCACATAGAGACGCCGCGCCTGCGCGGCAGGGCTCTCATGCATGATTTCTCTGAGCGCCGGGAAGGTCGAATAGCCCCGCTCCAGCCGCGGCAGCAGCGAGGCAAACGTGCCGCCACCGTGGCTGAAGGCGATCCGCAGTTTCGGGAATTTCTGAAGCAGCCCGCCGGTGATCACGGATGCTGCCGCCAACCCGACATCGGTCGGATAGCCGAGCACCTGCTGAAGCGGCGCTGGCCCGACGAGACGATCCATGCCAGTCGGCCGCACGGCGTGCACGAAGACAACTGCATTCAGCTTCTCCGCCTCCGCAAAAATGGGATGGAAACGAGGATCACCGATCGGCACGCCATTGACGTTGCTGCCGATCTCGACGCCGCGAAAGCCGAGTTCGCCGATAATGCGATGCAGCTCGGAAATCGTAAGATCAATATCCTGAAAAGGAAGGCCACCGAGCCCAACGAAACGACCCCCGCCCTGCCCGATCATCACGGCGATCGCATCGTTGACGTATCGGACAAAGTCGTGGGCCGCAGTCTTTTCGATCCAATAGCCGAAGAGCTCAGGCATGGGAGACAGAGCCTGGATGCGGATACCGGTCCTGTCCATCTCCTCCAGCCGCCGTTCGGCCACCCAGCAAGCATCGCTGACCGTGCGATAAGGCTTGTCGTCGATAACGACCGTTGCGTGACAAGCACCCGCGGCAAGCATCGAGGGCCAGCCGCGGATGGGAGCATTCCCAGTCGCAAGCGGAAAGCGTGCGGGCACTACGTGACAGTGGATATCAATGCCGCAACAAGCGCAGCCGTTCGCAAAGGCGCCTGATGCTCGCTTTTCCGTTCCGCTCATTGAGCCCTCCCTCGTTATGACCTGTGATAATGTACAAACTTTTTCACGTAAAGATAAAATTTATAAATTTTATGCCACCGCTTCCTCGTGTATATAAAAAGCGATTTGCAAGCCAGAGAGCACCATGAACGTCAACCTGCTGAAGAAAGGGGCTGAAAGCCCCGCGACATTGGCAACCAGCATCTATGAGCGGCTGAAGGCCGACATTCTCTCGACGCGCCTGGAGCCTGGCCGAAAGCTTCAGCTGCGCTTCCTGACCGAGCACTACGATGCCGGCCAGACTCCGTTGCGGGAGGCGCTGAACCGATTGACGACAGAAGATCTCGTCATCGGAAAGGAACAGCGCGGCTTCTTCGTCAAACCCATCAGTCTGGACGAATTACACGAGCTGACGAAAACACGTTGCTGGGTGGAGACGCTGGCCCTGCGGGAATCCATGGCGAATGCAACTCCCGACTGGGAAGAGGCGCTTTTAGTCGCCCATCACCGGCTGGAGCGCACGCCGCGTTCGCTTAATGCGGAGCAGTTCGAGGACAATCCGGAATGGGAAAGGCTTCATCGCGCTTTCCATGCCTTGCTGATTGGAGGCTGTGGATCAAAACCGTTGATAGGCTTTTGCGAGCAGCTTGCCGATCGGCTCTACCGCTATCGAGCGCTTTCGATCCGCAAAGCCTTTCGCGTGCGCAAGGTCAGCGACGAACATACAGCCATCCTGAAAGCCGTGCTCGATCGAGATACCGCAGAAGCCGAACGCCTGCTGCAGCTTCATTATGAGAAAACGGCCGACATCATCCGAGCTGATCTCGGCGCGACAAATAACGACGCTGCCGCTGCCGCTATGCAATCAGATGCCTGAAGCGGAGCTAACACGTTGAAATATCCGCACGATGTTCCACGCAACTGATCGCGGTCGTTCCGAGTGATGAGCGGCTTTGGTCGACACTTAGATTCCACCTGCACGGATGCAGAAGACAAGTGAACAATTTAGCAATCGGACAAGCCATGATGGCGCGCAACCGTTTGCCGCTTAGCATACAGCCATCTTCTATGTCGGCATCCTTATGACCATGGCTGGGACATTGCAGGTTCTGCATGCTTTCAGCGTCAGGACGTGGGGTGGTTTTTTACTGTGGCTCGTCAGTGGCTTATTCTATGCAATAGCCGGTGCAACTGCCTTCGCCAATCCTGCGCTCGCCTCCGTGATCCTAACCTTGCTGCTTGCAGTGCTCACCTTGTCGGCTGGCGCACTCCGACTGCTTATCGGCATTCGCGCGAAGCCGACAAAAGGCTGGGCGTGGATCGTCGCTTCCGGTGCGCCATAGGAACCCGTCCCCTCAGGCCAGCAAAAGTCGCAGTATCTCGTGGCGGCCCGCCACGCGAGCCTCGAAACTGATTGTCTGTCGACCGCTTCTATGCCGCGCCGCATGAAGAACCCCGATCAAGACGCCCGGACCTCTTCGGACGTGCAAGGGCAGACAAGAATCGATCTCAGGCTTCCTTGCTCTTCGAAGCCCTCATGGACACGCGCCAAGGCGACATGTTGGCCGATGCCCAAGGATGCCAAACCGAAGATCTATCCGGCGGGCACCCGCATTCCATACGACGCACACTAGGATATTTGCTCGAACGTATCGGCGTTGGTTTGCACGGAATGAGCCCAGCCGAGCTTTCGCGCCCGACCGGACTGCTCGGGCTTCCTGCTGGTCACAACATGCCAGATCGTCTGAAGCTTTTTCTCGCGCAGCATTCCTGTGAATGAGCAGATGGAAGTCGAACCTTTGCCCGCCATTCCAAAAGCGAAATTTATGCAATCGTCGAACCAAACGCCAGCCACCGGCAACTCGGAGCCAAAAAAGGCACTATCTTGCAGAGCAGTCTTGAATGTCCCTCTGATTAAGCCATCCTGCTCGTCGGTGATCGTGACCGTGGAGCCATATTGATTGCGCCAAATTCCAATCCAGCTCATGACGGATGTCTCCTTGACGTTATCGTGGCCGCAAGTCGATCAGACGCTGCGGGCCTGTTCGGGGTCGGTCAACCGAATTCCTCGACAAATCCTTACACAGACGCCGGCAGACTTACGGAGCGTTATTCACGAATAGGACGTGTGTAGCCTGCTTTTTTCCCTTTGGCTCCAGAGACCGGAGATGTATCAGCCTCGCGCTCCGTCTCCTGGTGCTGCTCTTCGGCCCGCTGCCAATGATCGAGATCGCGCCCTTCGGGCCGCCCTTCTTGCTCCCAAATCCTATAGGCTCGCTCACGGCGCTTGGCTTCATCGTCATTCATTGACTTGCTCCTCAATGTTGAATGCGGATTTCTCAAGCTTGAACGGCATCGCTGGCGATGCCGCGCTCCATTCCCGTCTGACCAGGAAGGCTCCAATCAAAAAAGCCTGTGACGGCGTTTTCTTTCTTGCGTATACGCAGCGTCCCCTGCTGGTCGGTGCCATTCGAAGCGGCGTCGCGTGCCCATATTCGTGCCTGCCCTCATAGTGGCGATCTAATCGACCACGAGATCGAAAGTTCCCTCTGGATTGCGGAGAAGCGCGCGTAGATTGTGCGTGCGATGGTGCCTCGCCGAAGATGGCGCGCACGGCGCCCGCTCAAGAGGGCATGGCTAAAAGTTCCGCTTTGGCAGTCGGCGATGCATTTTTCAGCTGCTTTTGCTCCGATGAAGGAACTCTGGATGCCTAGGCGAGTTTGGGTCTTTCTTTCAAGGAGGACAATAGACATGCAAGTGAACGCAGCAATGACGCGCGACGTGCGCGTCGTAAATCCCAACCATTCCATCCGCGACGCCGCGGTCATGATGGCCGATCTGGATGCCGGCATTCTTCCTGTCGGCGAGAACGATAAGCTCGTGGGCATGATCACGGATCGCGACATTACAGTACGCGCAGTGGCACGCGGCAAAGGACCCGACACCAGGATTGGTGACGTGATGTCGGCAGAAGTTAAATACTGCTTCGAGGATGACGATGTCGACGACGTGATGACAAACCTGGGGAACATCCAGGTACGGCGGCTGCCGGTGCTCAACCGAGACAAGCGACTGGTCGGCATACTCTCGCTCGGAGATCTCGCCGTTTCCATGGCTGATGGGTCCGCCGGTCCCGCGCTCGCCGAGATCTCCCGACCCGGTGGAGCGCATTCGCAGACCTGAACCAGCAATCATCGAAGGAATGACGCCATGTCTGCATCAAAAACAACGACAGACCATGAAACAATCCGTCAATGGGTGGAAGCAAGAGACGGTCGTCCATCACGTGTGAAAAGCGCCGGCGGCAATGGCGGCCTGTTGCGGATCGATTTTGGTGAGCCCGAGCAAAACTTCGAAGAAATCGGCTGGGACGAGTTCTTCCGGATTTTCGACGAGAACAAGTTGGCGTTCCTCCATCAGGAGGAGACGGAGGACGGTCGCGAAAGTCGCTTCAATAAATTCGTCAATCGGTCGTGATGTCGGCGGCAGGCTTACGCCGGCGGCAGTGATAATTCCTGGAAAGGCAGTTTAACATGCCCAAGATGATGGCCATTAGAATGCATGAATTCGGCGATGCCGACGTATTGCGGCTTGATCAGATCGAACGTCCCTCCCCCGGTGAAAACGAGGTTTTGGTCAGGGTCGCGGCAGCAAGTGTCAATCCTGTCGATTGGAAGATCCGCAAAGGCGGCTATCCTGCGGTCAAGCAAGGTGACCTGCCGATTGTTCTTGGACGCGATCTCGCGGGCACTGTCGAGGCTCTTGGTCGCAACGCTACGGGCTTTGCCAGCGGCGATCGCGTAATCGCGTTCCTCGGCATGAAGCATGGTGGCTATGAGGAATACGTCGCCGTTCCGGCGGCGTTGCTCACGAAAATGCCATCGTCGATCAGTTTCGAGGAAGCGGCCGCCATTCCGCTCGCCGCCATGACCGCATGGCAGGGATTGTTTGATCATGGCCGCCTTCGAAGCGGTGAGCGGGTTTTGATCCATGGAGGGGGTGGAGGTGTTGGCCATTTCGCGATCCAGTTCGCGAAGGCGAAGGGAGCCTGGGTCGCCACGACTGTCTCGGGCCTGGACACCGATCTTGCCCGGCGCCTTGGGGCGGATCAAGTCATCGACTACAAGTCCGAACGTTTCGAGGATGCGCTTGATCCCGTCGATATGGTTTTCGATCTTGTCGGCGGTGAAACACAAAAACGTTCGTTCGGAGTTATCAAGAACGGAGGAATTCTGGTGTCGACACTCGGCGAGCCGGAACGACCAGACACCGTATCCGGAAATATTCGGGTTGCCGGCTATATGGCCAAGCCGAATGCGGACCAGCTTCATGAAATCGCCGATCTGATAGAGCAAGGGCAAGTCAAAGTCCTCCTCCACAAGGTCTTTCCGCTTGATAAGGCCGCCGACGCGCAACGAACCCTGGAAAACGAGCACGTCCAAGGAAAAATCGTTCTGAGCGTGGACTGATCGGTGAAGGCGGCGGCCGTGGTTCCTGCGCCGCCATGATGCACGGCGAGCGTCATGCGCAACAAGAGCCAGTCATGCCGGGTGTGCTCAAGCACGAATGCTTGCATCGATATCCAACGTCTCGCTGAGCCGCCCCATCTGGTCGTCAGACTCATGGCGCAATGATTTCAGATTGCTGGTATCGATAGGAATTGCTCCGCGGCCTCGGAGGCCGCGGAGCATGGCTTCGTCGCAAGAAGAATAGTTTGCAAGGAGGCAGAAGCATTTCCCCGACCTTGCTCGGCACGATCAAAGGCCGTGCGACGAAGGCGAATGCTTGGCTTCGTTGTGGAGTTACTTCGGGGTCACGTCGAAGCCGAACCATTTCTGAGACAGCTTTGCGATCGTGCCGTCGGCTTTTGCCGCTGCGATCGCGTCGTTGAACATCGTCTTCAGCTGAGTGTCGTCCTTGCGCAGGCCGACGGAACTGCCGCGGCCGAGAAGGCCGCCTTGGAAGCGAGGTCCGGTTACGGTCATATCTTCATTGCCGGGCTTTGCCGCCGCCGTCGACAGATAGGCCATTGACGCCATGATGAGATCGACGCGGCCCGCCTTCAGGTCGAGGTCATGTTGCTCGGTCGTCTTGTATTCGCGAATATCGGCAACGCCCTTCAGATATTTGTCGAGGAAGGTTGCCGCGATCGATGCCGTCTGCACGCCGATCGTCTTGCCCTTGAGCATCGGTTCGAGTTCCTTCAGCGCCTTGGCCGCGCCGGCTTCATCCGTCGCGAGCGAAAACACCTGGCCCTTCATGGGAAGATCGACAAGGGGGGAATCCTTCAGGGTTGCGAAAGTCTGGCCGGTGGTACCGTAGGAATCGCTGAAAGCAATGACCTCCTCCCGCTTTGCGGTTGCCGACATGCCGGAAATGATCGCGTCGAATTTACCCGCATTGAGCGCCGGGATCATGCCGTCGAAGGGCTGGATGACGGTCGTGCATTCGACTTTCATGTGATCGCAAAGATATTTGATCAGTTCGATCTCATATCCGTCGAGGCTGCCGTCCGCCTTGGTGAAATTCCATGGGCGAAAGGCGCCTTCGGTCGCGATGGTGATATGCGTCCACTTTTTGTCCTCCGCGTGCACGACGCTCGCCGTCGCGAGGGTGGCGACCATCATGATCGCAGTCAGAAGTCCGGTCAGGTATTTCATGATCGAGTTCCCCATTGTAATTGAGCTTGAAATTATTGGCTGATGAACTGGCGAAAGCGTTCGGACCGTGAACCGGCAAAGACATCCTGCGGCTTGCCGTCTTCCTCGACGACGCCCTTGTGCAGGAAGATGACGCGGCTCGAGACATCGCGCGCAAAGCCCATCTCATGCGTAACGACGAGCATGGTGCGTCCCTCCTCGGCGAGCGCGCGCATGACCCTCAGGACCTCGCCCACAAGCTCGGGGTCGAGCGCCGATGTCGGTTCATCGAACAGCATGACCTTCGGATGCATGGCGAGCGCACGCGCGATGGCCGCGCGCTGTTGCTGTCCCCCCGAAAGATGAGCCGGATAGAAATTGCGCTTGTCGGCGATACCGACCTTGGCGAGCAGCGCTTCCGCTTCCTCGACGCATTCGGCGCGCGAACGGCCCTGGACGTAGACGGGCGCTTCGATCACGTTCTCCAGCACCGTCTTGTGGGACCAGAGATTGAAGCTCTGAAACACCATGCCGAGCTGGGAACGGATGCGATCAACCTGCCTTCCATCAGACGGGCGATGGATGCCACGGGCTGTGCGCTGCATGCGGATCGTTTCGCCCGCCACGGTCACTTCACCGGAATCGGGCGTCTCCAGCAAATTTATGCATCGCAGGAATGTCGATTTTCCAGAGCCTGACGAGCCGAGAATCGAGACGACGTCGCCTTCCAGCGCATCGAGCGAGATACCCTTGAGCACTTCGACCGGCCCAAAGCTCTTATGCATGTCGCGCACGCTGAGTGCGATTGGCATGACGGTCATTGTGGATCTCCTACAGGGGCCGCCGCAGCGGCGGTATCGCGCATCACCGGCACGGGCGGGCGCAGATGCGGGCTCAGCCGGTATTCGGCAAACTGGATGAGGCGCGTCAGCACGAAGTTGATCGCCAGGTAGATGGCGCCTGAGACGACGAAGACCTCGATGGCGCGATAGGTCTCCGAAATGATCTTCGCCGCAACGCCCGTGACTTCCATCAGCGTGATGATCGAGGCAAGCGATGTCGCCTTCACCATCGAGATCATCTCGTTGCCATAGCCTGGCAGCGCCTGGCGGATGGCAAGCGGCAGGATGATGCGCCGGAACATCATGAGACGATGCATGCCGCAGGCTCGCGCAGCCTCCACCTGCCCATGCGGCACCGAGAGCAGACCGCCGCGGATGATTTCGCTGGCGTAGGCCGCGGTATTCAGTGTCAGCGCCAGGACGGCGCACCAATAGGGATCGCGCAGAAACGGCCATAAAATGCTGTGACGGATGACGGGGAACTGGCCGAGACCGTAGTAGATCAGGAAGATCTGGACGAGCAACGGCGTGCCGCGAAAGACGAAAACGTAGAGCCGGGCAAACCAGTCGAGGACGGTGACGCCCGACAGGCGAGCGAGCGCCAGAAGCAATGCGAGGATAGCGCCGAGGCAGATCGACGTCACCGCAAGTTCGATCGTCAACGGGATCGCCGCGACAAGGCTCACGAAAGTCTCTTCAAGGAATTGCCAATCCATCAGCGTTTCCTCACACCGCGCGACAGATGGCGCTCGGCCTGCCGGATGATCAGGCTGGATAGGGTCGAGATCATCAGATAGATCACTCCTGCGATCAGGTAGAAATCGAACGGCAGTCCCGTCGACCCCGCGCCGACCTGCGCCTGGCGCAGCAATTCGGCGACGCCGGTGATCGAGACCAGCGCCGACTCCTTGAGGACGACCTGCCAGACGTTACCGAGCCCCGGCAGCGCATGACGCAAGGTCAGCGGCGCGATAATCCGGCGCAGGCGCAGCCAGCGCGGCATTCCGCAGGCGATGGCGGCCTCGATCTCACCAGGATGCACGGCCTTGAACCCGCCGCGCAGCACTTCGGTGAACTGCGCACCGGACGTGACGCCGACAGCAAGGGAACCAGCCAGGAAACCCGGAAAACCGAGGAAGCCCTCCGCCCCGAACATCTTGCCGATGGCCGTAACGACCGCGCTGCCGCCGAAGTAAAAGAGATAGATGACCAGCAGATCGGGGATGCCGCGAAGAACCGTCGTATAAGCATCCGCCGTGGCGCGGGCAAAACGGTTGCCGGCGATCTTGCCCCACGCGCCGAGCGTTCCGATGCAGGCGCCGACTGCATAGCCGGCAATTGCGACAAGAATGGTCATCCAGGCGCCGGCCAGGAGAGCATGACCCCAGCCATCCGGACCGAAGCCAGCAAGCTCGAATAGGGTTGGCTGGTTCATGCGCTTGACCTGAAAGAATGGATGTGGGCAAGGGAAGTCATGGTTTTAGCTTCGGCCAGGAACGATGGATGCGGGACGCGCTCAATTGGCCTCGAAGGTCGGCGTCAGGTCGATCTTGCTCCATTTTTCCGAGAGCTGCTTGATCGTGCCATCCTTGGCCGCCTGCTTGATGGCATCGTCGAATTTCGCCTTTAGATCGGTCTCGCCCTTGCGCATGCCGAGAGCGACCTCCGTTGCCAGCATCGCCCCCTTCACCAGAGGGCCGGACATCATCAGATCGTCGTTGCCGGGTTTGGCGAGCACGGAGGTTTCATAGACGCCGCTATCGAAGCCGGCATCGATGCGGCCCGCCTTCAGATCAAGATCGCGCTCTCCGGAGTTCTTATAGGCACGCACCGTCACATCGGATCCGAAATAGGAATTGATCAGCTGCTCCTGGCTGGTCGACTGGACGACGCCGACCGTCTTGCCTTTCAAAGCCTTGCCGATCTCCGCCATCACCGGATCCGCCTTCGCCTTGTCGTTGAGATTGAGCCGCTCACCCGTCATCGGCAAGGGTGAAACCGATCCATCTTTCACGAGCAGGAAGCTTGCGACACCGCTCGCATAGGGCACGGTAAAATCGACCACCTGTTTGCGCTTCTCGTTGATGCCGAGCGTCATCACAAGATCAAATTTGCCGGCGTTGAGGCTTGGGATCATCGCGTTCCATTCGCCGGCGATCAGCTCGCAATCGACCTTGGCGCGCTTGCAAAGATCGTTGATGAGATCAACGTCGAAGCCGGCAAGCTTGCCGCTCGAATCCATCAGGTTCCACGGCGGGAATGCGCCTTCGATGCCGACCTTCACGTGTGTCCAGTCCTTGGCGCCGGCGGTCAGCGGAGCAAGGAAAGCAATCATGCCGAATACGGCGGCAAGCATTGTTCTGTTTTTCATGTTCGTTCCCCTTTTCGGCCGCTTAAGCGGCCTTTTTTTAGATCCGGTATTCTCCGCGTCAGTTTTCCAGAGCCCTTCGCAGGGCGGCATTAGCTTCCCGCAGCGCGTGAGCGACGCGATTTCTCGTCTGACGCGCGTGAACGACGTAAAAGGCGGTATCCGGCGAACCCTCATCCAGTCTCGCCAGCGCGCGCAGCCCTTCCAGAGAGGGCCAGGCGACGTGCGGCAGCGCGGAGTCGGGATGGAAGCGTTCACCGCTCGTATAGTTCAGCGGCACCAGATGCCGTCCTGCGCGCATCAGCGAAGCATCGATCCGCGCCGCTCCTTCCGGCGTGGGATCCCTCACCTGCAGAAGCGAATTTGCGTTGACGCGCAAGTCTTCGACAGCCTGGGCTAGGCCGGAGATATCGAGACGGCCGGCAAGCGCTGCCTGCAATTGCCCGACCTGCTCGTCGAGGGAGGCGGCATATTGGGTGTAATCCAGCGGCAGGACGGGCAAAGTCAGCAGCCGCCAGAGAACCTCGAGAACAATCGCCGTGTCGCGGCAAAGATTGTCCGGATCGATATGTTCCGCGGTATCGTGCGGCGTATGCCACCACCATCCGAGCGCCGTCAGCATCTTGACAGGCCCCGGCGGCTGATGGCTGAGGCTGCCGAACATTGAGGGAATACCGATGCCCCAGAAGGACTGATCCGCAGCGCGGCCATGACGCTTGCCGGCGTGTTTCTGTCCGGTCACACGCTCGATCACATCCGCAGCCAAGGGCCTGAGTTCGTCGATCACACCGGAATTGGTGAGGACGGTAGCACCCTCGCCGCCAGTGGAATCGACGTTGACATGGACGGCGCAGCGGCGATCGAGTTCGTCGAAATATTCGTCGGCGTACCAAGCGGAGCCCGAGTAGCGGCCATGGGAATGACCGGACCAGAAGCATATGCGCAAGCCCCGGCGCCATTCTGAGGCACAAAGCGCGAGCAGGCGCGCCGCCTCGAGCATCGTCGCATTAGCGCCGCCATTGTCCATGACCCCGAAATGCCAGGTATCGTGATGGCCCGAAAACAGGACGAAAGGTCCATTGTCGCCTTTCGGTTGAAGCTCGGCAACAAGCAGCGGCGTCTTGCGCCAACCGGTATCGACGTCCGCGAATAGCGTTGCAGTCACGGCCTCTCCGCGCGCAAGCCTTTCACGCAGGCGGCCGCCATCATCCTTCGCGATCGAGCAGATGACGGTCGTCGGCAGCCTGTCGCGCGTGTGTTGCGACGGGCTGCCCCAGACCGGGGAGACGCACATCTCATAGAGATGCTCGTTCGGACTGATGTGAAGTTCGCCGAGCGCGCCGAAAGCACTCGCAAGCGCGGCCACTTCTTCGGTCGCGATACCATCGACCAGAACGATCTTGCCGGCGATATCCTTGCCTGCGAAATCGGCTTCGGTTCCCTCGCCGACATGGATGAGATTGCCGGTTACCCCCGAGGCTGACGTCGAGACCGACATGGAATGCGTGATGCAACGAAGGTTCTCGCCATCGATCTCAACCGTGGCGGCACGTGGCAAGCTGATGAAGGCATCGTGCGTCAAAAGCTGCGTGCAATAGCCAAAGCCATCCATCTCAGCCTGGAGATAGCGGAAGCTTTCCAGCTCCTCGGCCGTGCCCGAAAGCTTTACCCGGCGCGCGAATTCGCCGATATGCGCCATTAAGCGCGCGCGATCGGGCTTCAGACCGGCCTCAGCCATTGACCTTCTCCGGCAGCGGCGGCTCGACATCGTCCGGGATCGGATTGACGAAGGGCGTACCTTCGAGACGTGCCTTGTGATCTTCCTTGGCCGCCGCGATGAGCGCTGGATTGCGGATGAGTTCGACGGCCGTGCTCGCCATCACCTTGGCAGCATGTTCGGTGCCCTTGTGAGCGACAGGCAGCTTGCCTTGCGCGACGAGCTGCCAGGAGTGGCCGGGCGTGCCGATCGCATAGGTGGCGCCGCGCATCTGCACGGTCGGGACGACCCAGCTGACCGTTCCGACATCGGTCGAACCGACCAGCGTGCCGTCGCCGGCGTTCAACGGAAAGATTTCCTCACAGAGCGCCTGGCCCTTCTTCGGCTTCAATGCAAATCGGCCATAGGAAGCGGCAATATCCTCTGCGCTGAAGGTCTGCTGAAACTTCAGCGCGGTCTCGCGATCCGCGTCGTCAAACACGGGCGGCCCGAGCCGATCCAGCTGCGCGAACATGCATTCCTCGAGCGGTGTATTGCCGACGAGATTGGCGTCGCCGCTGATGATCTCGCTGCGAACCGTCGTCTCGGTCATCAAGGCGGCACCCTCGGCAACCTTCTTGACCCTGGCGACCAGCGAAAGGAGTTCTGGCAGGGTCCGCGCCCGCACGAGATAACGCACGGTGGCGCGCGCCTGCACGACATTGGGGGCCGTGCCGCCAGTATCGGTGACGGCATAATGGATGCGTGCCGTCGACGGCATGTGCTCACGCATGTAGTTGACGCCGACATTCATCAGCTCGACCGCATCCAGCGCGCTGCGGCCAAGATGAGGCGTGGCCGAAGCGTGCGAGGCACGGCCGGAAAAATGAAAATTGATCTCGTTGCAGGCGAGCGAAATGGGATTGTTGACGCCGGCGAAGGCTGCCGGATGCCAGGAGATCGCGATATCGACATCATCGAAAACGCCAGCACGAACCATGAAGCCCTTGGAGGATCCACCCTCCTCGGCCGGGCAACCGTAATAGCGCACCCTGCCCTTCAGGCCGTTTTCCGCGAGGAAATCCTTGACCGCGGCCGCGGCAAGCATCGAGCCGGCGCCCAGCATGTTATGACCGCAGCCATGGCCATTGCCGCCATCGACCAGCGGCCGCTCTTCTGCTACACCGGCTTCCTGGCTCAATCCCGGCAGCGCATCGAACTCGCCGAGGATCGCGATGACCGGACCATCCTCGCCCGCCTCGCCCATAACAGCCGTCGGCATGCCGGCGATGCCGCGCTCGACGCGAAACCCCTGGCGCTCAAGCATCTCGGCATGTTCTTCCGCGGATCGGTATTCCAGGTAGTTCGTTTCCGGAATGTCCCAGATTCGATCGCTGAGTGCGAAGAATTCGGCGCTTTTCTTTTCGACGATGCCCCAGACCGCATCAGAATTTTGCATGGACTTGCCATCCGCCTCATATAATGGATACTAAATTGGTACCAATTTATGTGCCAATAAGAACGGATGCGCAAGAGATGAGCATGAATATTTTTTCGGCAGCGATAACGAGCGTCGTTGTTGAAAAATGCGGACCTATGATAGTCATCGCCAACTTGGGAAGGTCTGGGAGAGCTGCATGAACTCGCTGGAAGCTGAAGCGGCAGCGCCGTCGCACGAAGATACGCCAGACGTGACCGAGCTCATTCTCCAGGACATCCTCGCGGGCAGGCTCCCACCGGGAACATGGCTGAAGCAGATCGATCTGGAGCGTCGGTACAGCTGCACGAGGCCGCAGGTGCGACGCGCGCTCGACCGCCTTGTCCAGAAGCGGCTTGTCGAGCACATTCCCAATCGCGGTTATCACGTGCACGAGCAGGATGGGCGCCGCGCCCAGGAAGTAAGCGATATCCGCGTGATCCTCGAAGTGGCAATCAGGGATCGTATCGTCGCCAATGCCGGCGATGCGGATATTGCAAATTTGCGCGCGCTGGCTTCGCGCTTCGACGATCTGGTGCTCAACGGCACCATGCTCGAACTTTACGAAGCCAACCTCGCTTTTCACCGGTACCTGCTGGTACTTGCAGGAAATCAGGAGCTTGTCGAACTCATCACTGAAATCCGGCAACGCACCTCATCGGCACCGGTCTCGCAATGGCGAACCCGAGCCCGCATCGAGCAGTCCGGGCGCGAGCACCAGCAGATGATCGACGCAATAGAGAAGCGCGACGTCGATATGCTCAAGGAACTGACCCGCAGGCATATATTGCAGACATAGCTGATATCGACCAAAGCCTGAATAAAAGGGCATGCCCGGCGGACCTATCGACCGGGCATGCCATCCCGTTGCACACCGCGGGCCGATCCCGCCCTGGACATCGGTGCCAGGTCACTCGTTCGGTCTTATGGCGAACGGAATGATGGCGGCCGCCAGAAACAGAACACCGCTATAGGCGAATGGGCTCCACCAGCCGACGCCGTCGAACAACATCCCGCCTGTGAAGGCACCCGCGGTGATTGCCGCCTGGATCAGCGCCACCAATAGCCCGCCGCCAGCCTCGAGTTTGTCCGGGATGGTGCGGGTCATCCATGTGTTCCAGGCAACCGGAATGGGCGTGACAAAGAACCCGAACAGGCAGAGGAGTGCGGCAATCGCAATACCCGACGGTGCCAACGGGATCAGCAACAGAGCGATCGCAGCAAGTGCCACGGGGAACCCGGCGAGGACGGCATCCAGATGCGCTCGCAGCAGGATGCCGATCAAGGACGTGCCCAGCAGGCCGAACAGGCCGATGCCGAGGAGCACGACCGACAGCTCGTTTACATCGAGCCTCGTCACATCTCCAAGGACCGGCCGAAGATAGGTCGATAGTGCGAACTGGCCCATGAAGAAGAAGGACATGGCGGCCATGCTGATTGCAAAGATGCGGTTTCGCAGCAACCCGAGCGGACCACCTCTGGCATTCTTCGAGCCGCCGGGCATCCGCGGCAAGGCGAAGATCTGCCAGACGAAAGCGATGATGCCGACCGGAACGACGATGAAGAAGGCACCGCGCCAGCCGATCAATCCGCCGAGGAAGCTTCCCAACGGCTGAGCGATGACCGTGGCCAGTGCAGTGCCGCCCTGCAGCATGGCGAGAGCCTTTGGAACGTCCTGTTCGGCAGTGATGCGCGCGACGATGGAGGTGGACAGCGACCAGAAACCGCCGATCGCGATGCCGATCAGCGCGCGACCGAGCATGAAGACGAGATAGTTGGGCGCGAATGTGATCGCCAGGCCCGAGAGCACCATCACGATCGTATAGGACAGGACCACCGTTCGCCGATCCAGCCGCCACAGCACCGTGTTGCTGAACAGGCTGGTGACGACCGCGAAAAATCCGGAAACGGAAATCGCCTGCCCCGCCTGGCCGGCGGTAATGCCAAGCTCTTCGGCGATCGGGGTTAGCAGGCTGACGGGCAGGAACTCGGAAGCGACAAGGGTGAAGGTCATCAGCGTCATGCAGATGATCGCAGCCCATGGGCTGGCCGTTCGCGCGACGGCGCGGTCATAGGTGGTTTCCATGACAATTATCCAAAGTTGCTCGAAACGCGCTGTTCAGCGGATAGTTTCGATGATGGCGGAGGCGCTCGTTACCGCAATAAATTGCCTTTTCTTCATGGCCTGCTCCTCACATTCTGAGCAGCGCCTTGATGGCCCGGCGCTCATCCATGGCCTTGTAACCATGCGCGACATCGGCAAGCGGAACCGCCAGATCGAAGACCTTTCCGGGATTGATTTGACGCGTCATGATGAGATCGATGAGATGGGGAAGGAAGCGACGTACGGGGGCCGGGCCGCCGAGCAGGTTCTTCTGCTGGAAGAACAGCATCTGCCCGTCGAGTTCCACACCATGCGGAACGCCGACATAGCCGATCGAGCCACCGGGTCGGGCGCTGTTGATCGCCTGTAGCATGGATTCCTGCGTACCGACGCATTCAAGAACGGAATCGGCACCTATCCCTCCTGTCAGTTCCTTGATCTTCGCCGCACCCGCGTCGCCGCGCTCGATGACGATGTCGGTCGCACCATATTCGAGGGCAAGTTCCTGGCGTTGCTTGTGGCGGCTCATGGCAATTATGCGCTCTGCGCCCATCTGTTTGGCGGAGAGCACGCCCATGAGCCCGACGGCGCCATCGCCGACCACGACCGCCGTGCATCCCGGGGTAACGCGTGCAGCATCCGCCGCATACCAACCCGTGCCCAAAACATCGGAGGCCGCAAGAAGGCTCGGGATCAAGTCATCCGACGGCATGGTGTCGGTCGCAACCAGGGTTCCCTCGGCGAGCGCGATCCGTGCATAAGGTGCCTGAGCTGCGGACATGAACTCGCGATGTTCGCAAGACGACTGAAAGCCGAACCGGCAATGCGGGCATGTGTTGTCCGAAAGGCAGAACGAGCCGACGACGAACTGGCCTGGTCGGATCGTCTTCACCTCGCTGCCGACCTCCACGACGACCCCACAATATTCGTGCCCCATACGCTGTGGCCCTGTCACCGCCTGGATGCCGCGGTACGGCCAAAGATCGGAACCGCAGACACAGGACGCCGAGAGCTTGATGATAGCATCGGTCGGCCTGAGGATCTTCGGCTCCGGGACTTCCTCGCAACGAATGTCACCGGGGGCATGAAGGACTGTTCCGAGCATGGCATGGTCTCCCGTCGGCGCGCATTGCGCCTGCCTGTTTCGTGATCGGGAGATCAGATAGCACTGCTCGATCAATCGGATTAGATAGGGTAATTTGCATGAACCTATCGAAAATTGATATTAATATACCTCGCGAATTTGGGGTAGGACGAGGTTATGCCACGGGAAAATTTCAACGAACTGCTGGTGTTCCTGGCCGTCGCCGAGGAACGGAGCTTCACGAAGGCGGCCGCAAAGCTGGGCACATCCCAATCGACGCTTAGTCATGCGGTGAAGAAACTTGAAGAACGTCTGGGCATGCGCCTGCTGACGCGCACGACGAGAAGCGTCGGATTGACCGAGGCGGGCGAACGGCTGCAACAGTCCCTGTCACCCCGGATCGCGGAGATCGAAGCGGACATCGAAGCGTTGACCGTCTATCGGGAACGGCCGGCAGGAACCGTCAGGATCACGCTTTCCAACCACGCCATGGAAAGTGTCGTGTGGCCGAAATTGTCGTCCATCCTTGCCGATTACCCTGATATCAAGCTTGAGCTCAGCGTCGATGGCAGCTTCCGCAACATCGTCAAAGACGGGTTCGATGCCGGCGTCAGACTTGGCGAAAGCCTCGAGAAGGACATGATCGCGGTACGCATCGGCCCCGACTGGAGGCTGGTGGCGGTCGGCTCACCAGAGTATTTTAGAACCCGATCAGCACCGCTGACCCCACAGGAACTGATGCGTCACAACTGCATTCGCCGACGCCTCGACCGCATCGGCGGTCTCTATGCCTGGGAGTTCGAGAAGGACGGAGAGGAGATCCGGATCAGGGTCGAAGGCCAGCTCACGTTGAATACCGATCGCGAGATGATATCGGCTGCTCTCGACGGACACGGAATTGCCTACGTTCCGGAAAGCTACGTCGAGCACCACCTAGAGGCGGGGCGGCTTCAGCTTGTCCTCGACGACTGGTGTCCGAAATTCGCCGGCTACTACCTCTATTATCCCAGCCGCAGACAGAATCTGCGCGCATTCTCCGTCGTCATCGATGCCCTTCGCGAAAGAGGCTGAAGTCACACGAAAGGCAATGATGGTGGCCGGCATCGCAAGCGTGTCAGATGAGAACTTCAGGTTCAAAATCTGGCTCGACCGTGGTCACCGCGACCGTCAGCTGATAACCGCCGTTGCGGATCGTTCTGAATATCGGCTCGTCAGCCGTTTCGCCGAGCTTGCGACGCAGCCGGCTGATGAGAACGTCGATCGAACGGTCGGCTGGATCGCGGTCGCGTCTCTGTGTCAGGTCGAGCAGTTGATCCCGCGATAGCAGCCGGCCGGGACGCTCCAGAAAGGTTCTGAGAAGATCAAATTCGGCTCCAGTTAGCGCAATCGGCTCGCCATTGCTCCTCGTTATCCGGCTACGCTGCGGATCAAGTATGATGTCCGCAAACCGAAAGCACTTCGCCTGAGGCGCGGGTGGCGCTCTAAAATTCATGCGACGCAAGACGGCACGGATGCGCGCCGTCAACTCACGAGGATTGAACGGCTTGCAGAGATAATCGTCGGCGCCGATCTCGAGGCCGAGGATACGATCGATGTCCTCCTTCAGCACTGTCAACAAGATGACAGGAACCCGACTGTGATGGTTCTGCAAATCGCGGCAGAGATCGAGACCCGATCCGTCGGGCAGCATGACCTCCAAAATTATGAGATCGGGAGGACACCGAGCAAGAATCTCTCTGCAGCCATGAAGATTGCTTGCCGTCCTGACGCGGAAGCCTTGGTCGCCAAGATGTTCGCTCAGAAGGTGGCGAATCTTGTCATCGTTATCAACGACCAAGATATCGGGGACGATCGTTAAACTCATGAATTTCCTCTATCGCCAATCCGGTCGAGGTCATTGCCGACGCTCAACGCTTGATCGCTGAGAACTGCCGAAGACCGCAGCTCAAGCCGCGCCTCTCCGAAAGCGACGGTCAACCATGACCATGTCCTCGCCGTGCATGATCAGGCCGGAATGCAACGGCTCTGCGGTCCACGGGAGCAGGAGCTTCTGTGGCACTTTCGGGGGATAGGCCGATCCGACGCAGGAGCCGCTTAAGGACTGTTTCCAGGTCATCGACGAAGGTGAAAATGACGGGAATAACGATGAGGCTGAGCAGCGTCGACATCGTCACGCCGCCGATCACGACGATCGCCATCGGCTGACGGAAGCTTGAATCGCCGCCCGTCAGGCTGAGGGCGACGGGAAGCATGCCCGACGCCATGGCAATGGTGGTCATGACGATCGGCCGCGCGCGCTTGTGACATGCATCGATAAGCGCGTCGAATCTGGACATGCCTTGCCGTCGGGACATGATCGCGTATTCGATCAGAAGGATGGAATTCTTCGTCACCACACCCATCAGCATTAGCAGCCCGATGACGGCCGCCATCGAGAAACTGGTTCCCGTCAGCACCAGTGGCAACAGCGCACCTCCAAGCGAGAGCGGCAGAGCCATCAGAAGCGTGAGCGGCTGCAGGAAATCATGGAACAACAGGACGAGGACGGCATAGATGCAGAAGATGCCGATTGCCATGGCAAGGCCGAAACTCTGAAACAGCTCCGAGCTGCGTTGCAGCTCCCCCTGCTCCACCAGCGTGACGCCCTGCGGCAGGTGCTTGAGCGCCGGCAATGCCTGCGCCTCGCGGTTGACGTCGCCGAGAATGCGGCCGTTGAGCTCGACGGAAATCGTGACATTGCGCATGCGGTCGATCCGGTCGATCTCCGAGGGACTGCCACCGATGCGGATGTCGGCTATCGATCCGAGATCGACGCTGCCATTCGTCCCCACCACGCGCATATTCTTGATATCGTCGAGATTGGTGCGCGTTTCCGGGGAAAAGCGCACGACGATCGGGATCTGACGCTGCGGCAAGGTGAGCTTCGGCAGATCCGAGGAATACTCGCCGTTCGTCGCCACGCGCACGGCGCTGGCGATCGCGTTGGACGTTATGCCGAGCGCAGCGGCACGCGCAAAATCGGGCGTAATCTGGATTTCAGGTGCTTGTCTGGCCGCCGTCGATGTGACCGCACCGATCCCCCGGAGCGTGCGAAGCTGTTCCTCGAGCGCCGCGCCCGCGCTGTCGAGCACACCGGCGTCGTCACCGGCAAGAGTGATTTCGAGCTTGGTGCCATTACCGCCACTGCCGACCTCCACACGCACTCCCGGAAGGGCCGACAGTGCCTGCCGGATATTGTTCTCGATTTCCGACTGCTTTCGATCCCGCTGGGAGATCGGCGTCACGACCACCACGATCGTTGAGGAGGCGACGTCACTCGTGGAACTGCTATCGATCCCGCCACCGGAAGATGAAGAACCAACTGAAGAGAAGACATGCGTGACATCAGGCAGCTCGCCAATAATATCGGCGGCCCTGCGCGTCATTGCAGCGGTCTGCTGGATGGTGGAACCGGGTTGCATCGTCAGCGTGATCTGCGTGCGGGCGTCATCCGAAGCGGGCAGGAAACCGGACTTCAGGAACGGAATGGTGGAAAGCGAAAGTCCGACGATGACAACTGTTATCGCAACCGTGGTCTTTCTGTAATTCAGGGCAGCCTTCGCGATCCTCATATAGGTGCGCATGATGCGGCCGTCCTTCTCCTCGGATGGGGAGGCCTTCATGAAATAGGCCGCCATCATAGGTGTCAGCAGGCGAGCAACGACAAGAGAGGCAAGGACCGCGACCGCAGCGGTAATCCCGAACTGCCGGAACAGAAGCCCCGGAATGCCGCCCATGAACGCCGTCGGCAGGAAGACCGCAACGAGCGTAAAGGTGGTTGCGATGACGGCTAAGCCAATTTCATTGGCGGCCTCCATCGCGGCATCAATCGGTCGCTTGCCCATTTGCAGATGGCGGGCAATGTTTTCGATTTCGACGATGGCGTCGTCCACGAGGATGCCGACCACCAACGACAGGGCAAGCAACGTGATGATGTTGAGGCTGAAACCGGCAAAATACATGGCGAGAAATGTCGGGATCACCGACAAGGGCAGCGCCACCGCCGACAGAATTGTCGCACGCCAGTCCCGAAGGAAAATCCAGACAACGACGATCGCGAGGATGGCGCCCTCGTAGAGCATGTGTATCGAGCCATGGTAATTCTCCATGATCGGTCCGATCGTGCTATAGGCCTGATCGATTTGCACATTGGAATGAGCTGCGGTGAATTTCTTTATCGCCACATCAACAGCTGCGGCGACCCCGCTATCTGAAAAGCCTTTCGAGCGCTTGATCTCGACCGCCACGATCGGTTTGCCATCGAGATAGGCCATCGACGTTCGAGACGCAAAACTGTCCCTGACCGATGCGATATCATCGAGACGCACGGCTTGCCCGTTTGCCAATGGGATCCTAAGCGCCCTCAGCGCTTCGACGGACGGCAGGTTTCCAAGCGTGCGTAGGGTCTGCCGCGCCTCCCCGATTTCGCCAAGACCGCCCGACGTATCGGCCTGCACGGCCTTGAGCTGCGACGACACGGTCGCCGCGGTAACCCCGAGCGATGCCATGGTCGATGGATCGAGATCCACATGAACTTCACGATCTATGCCGCCAATACGGTTGACCTGACCGACCCCCGGCACCGATAGCAGCGCCTTGGTCAGATCATTGTCGACGAACCAGGACAACTCGGTCTCGTTAAGATTGGTCGAGCGGACCGCATAAGTGACTAGCGCGGAGCTTTGGACGGTGCTCTTTGTGACACTCGGCGTCTCCATTTGCGCCGGCAAATCGGCTTTGACGCTATCGACGGCATTGCGGACCTCGTTGAGAGCCGCCTCGCTGTCCTTGTCCAGTTTGAAGGAGACCTTGATCGATACGGTGCCGTCGGTGATCGTCGTCGTGATGTGATCGAGATAGCTCAGCGTGGCAAGACTGTCCTCGATGGTGCGGGCGACTTCCGTCTCGAGCTGCGTCGGTGCAGCACCATCGAGCGTAGCGGAGATATTTATGGTCGGAAGATCCATGTCCGGGAAGTTCTGGATCGCCAGCTGCTTGAATGCCCAGAGTCCACCGAAGCCAAGCATCACGAACAGCAAAATCGCCGGCACGGGATTACGAATAGACCATGCTGAGAAATTCATCAGTTCGTCTCCGCAATCTTGACAAGATCATTGTCCGACAGGAACGCGCCGCCCGACGTTACGACCTTTGCAGACCGGTCCAGGCCGGACACGATCTCGACCTCGCCATTGTTGCGACGGCCTGTTTCCACCCGTATCCGCCGCACCCGGCTGTCATCGCTGGCCGTGAAAACGTAATTGAGCCCGTCACGGAAAACGATCGCCGTTTCAGGAACAGTCATGGCCGGCGTCGTCCGCAGCTCTATGCTGCCCGTGACGTAGAATCCGATCCGCGGCTGCATATCTGTGGGTAGCGCGACATAGATGATTGCGCGGCTAGTATCGGTGCTCACCGATGGCCCGACCAGCCGTACCCTGCCCTCGATCCGGCGACCGTCAGGGCCGTTGATGATGGCCTTCAAGCCTTCCGAAATGCTAGGAAGGTAGCGTGCCGACACTTCCGCCTGCCATTCAACACGCTGCTGGCGAACCATGCGAAACAACTCGGTGCCGGTGGAGACGACCGCACCGAGATCGGCTGAACGCGAGGTTATCAAGCCATCGTCCACGGCGGTAATCGTCGTTTGCCCAAGCTTGATCTTTTCGCTGTCGAGCGCCGCTTCCTCGGATGCAAGGCTTGCGGTTGCGGTCTGCTCGTCAGCGAAATATTCGGTGATCTTCTCGGCCGACAAGGCACCGGATGTGCGAAGCTGCCGCGCCCGATCCGCATTGGCCGTGGCTTTGGCAAGACTAGCCTTGGCCGTCGCCACAGCAGCTTCCTGTTTGCGAAGCTCGGCCAGAACACTGTCCTGCGATAGCCGCGCCAGCGTCTGTCCCTTCTTCACCACGGATCCGACATCGACCAGAACGTCCGTGATGCGCAGGCCACTCGTTTCCGAGGCTATGATTGCGTCCTGCCATGATTTCAGCCAGCCGCTCGCCGGGACGGTTTCAGGCCAGCTCCGCAGCTCTGGTGCGGCGAGGGAAACGGTCAGAGCGGGCGCTGCGGCCTGTTCCGCCGCGGCATTTCGGAAGGGAAGGGAAAGGAGAAGCGCAGCCGCGACAAACGCGGCTGCGAATCCTATGGACGGCTTTTTCAACAATGCATTCCTTGCGATTCCTGACAGGAGCGCGAGCTGTTCCGATCGAGCAATCGATCACAGCTCATCGGCGTCAATCAGTAGCCGAACGAATGTTAAGTGCGGTCAAGTGAGTGTTAAGTTATGTAAAACTTGGCCTGAGCATTGCCTTTATACTGTATGCGTTGCCGATATGAACGATGGACAGGGTGAATGAGCAAGGTTCTTCTCATCGACGATGATGTCGAGCTAACGATGCTTTTGCGGGAATATCTCACTGAGGAAGGATATGATGTCTCAACCGACACGGATGGGCGCGCGGCTATTGCGGCCGCCGCGGCAAATACGGTCGACATCATCGTCCTCGATATCATGATGCCCCGGATGAACGGTATCGAGGTTCTGCAGCGTATCCGCAAGCTCAGCCAGATCCCCGTGCTGATGCTGACGGCAAGAGGCGATGACATCGACAGGATATCCGGCCTGAACCTCGGTGCCGACGATTATGTGCCGAAGCCGTGCTCGCCGGGCGAACTTGCGGCGAGGCTGCGTGCGATCTTGCGGCGGACGCATCAGCCGGCAGCTGCGTCGATTGACGCCGTAAAAGCAGGTCGGCTCGTGATTCATCCGGGCAAAAGAAGTGCCGAATGGTGCGGCGAGCCGCTCGAGCTGACCGGCACGGAGTTCGGTCTGCTGGAAGTCCTTGCTCGCAACGCCGGCCAGCTGGTGTCAAAGCAGGACATTTCCAAGCAGGCGTTCGGAAAGCCGCTTACGCCCTTCGATCGCCGCATCGATGTTCATATCAGCAGCGTTCGTCAGAAACTTGGCCTGCGAGAGGACGGGCAATCCTGGATCCAGTCCGTGCGAGGCTTGGGCTATCAACTGCTCGTGGATTGACCATGCCAAAACTCTTCTGGAAGTTCTTCACGATCATCTGGCTGACGCTCGCAGCAACCGTGGGCGTCGTGATAATTACAGTCAAGCTCATTCAGGCGGTCCCCTTCGCACGTGAGCTGGAACAGGACAGGCGGGCGCTCCTCGTCAACCTTGCTGCAAACATCCTGACCGAGGATGGCGAGGACGCCGCCAGACGTTTCGTGTTCACCAGCGAAAAAACGCAACCGATTGGCCTTTCCGTGTCGACGACCGCGAACGCCAATATATGCCCCCAGGAGAACGCGGCGGACACACGATCGGTTTTGAAGGACGGGAGTTGCTACCGAATTTTCGCAGCGACGCCGATGAGTTTCACCTTTGAAAACCTTGCTCCCAT
Organism: Rhizobium pantanalense; assembly: GCF_030182525.1. Lineage (NCBI taxonomy): Bacteria > Pseudomonadati > Pseudomonadota > Alphaproteobacteria > Hyphomicrobiales > Rhizobiaceae > Rhizobium > Rhizobium pantanalense. The sequence continues at coordinate 186,592 of NZ_JAQJCH010000008.1, read as the reverse complement.
ATTGCCGTGGCTCACGATCCTGATTTCGAGCACGATCGCGGCCGGTGCACTCGCCCGATATCTCATCCGCCCTGTCGTGCATCTGCGAAACGGCCTGAGCGCGCTTGCAAATGGCCGCTTCGACTTCCGCATCGGCGACAAGATGGCGGGACGAACGGACGAGGTCACGGCGCTCGCGCATGACTTCGATGCCAGCGCCGCGCGATTGCAGGAGCTTCAGGACGCACAGCAGCAGCTGTTTCACGATGTGTCTCACGAATTGCGCTCGCCATTGTCCCGCCTGCAGGCCGCCGTAGGGGTCCTGCGGCAGAGCCCCGCAAAACTCGATGCCATGCTGGACCGCATGGACCGGGAGGTCGAACGCCTTGATGTGCTGGTGGGTGAAATCCTGACACTTGCCCGGCTGACCGCCACCTCAAGCATGCCGTTGAAAACCCAATCCCTCGATGTCATCGAACTCCTGAACGAAATCCTGGGCGATGCGGCATTCGAGGCCCAGGCACGCGATGTTTCGATCACCACCAGCATCGGCGGCTCATTCCCGGCGGAAGTCGAGGGGGAATTGATCTACAGGGCGCTGGAAAATGTCGTGCGAAACGCCGTCAAATATACGGATGCCCGCTCACGCATCGCTGTGCTTTGCGAGATAAAGGACGATGTCCTCACTATTCGCGTCGCCGATCAGGGGCCGGGCGTCACGCGAGACGAGCTGGAGCGCATCTTTCAGCCCTTTTCACGCGGCAACGACGCCGTGACCGGAGACGGATACGGCCTTGGTCTCGCAATCACCCGGCAGGCGATCGAGCGCCATGGCGGGCGCGTGTTTGCGTCACTGCCCGCTGCCAGCGGCCTTACCATTACACTCGAAATACCTCGAAGGCCGACCGGCCACAGCAGGCTGGGAAGTGGTTCGGATGCTGCACAGCCCGCTAAAATCAACCAGCCGCAGCGGTAGCAATTCCTGTGATTGATCCGAACTGCAGGACGGGATCAGGTTGGGATAGGTCGAGTGGGTTGCCGGATGCATTCTGGGATCCGGACAGCTTACGCGACGATGGAATCGTTTGGCTACTCATTCGGTTCCCTCGCCGATTTCCATATAGCGCGCCAATGCCAAAGCCGCATTCAGCATGTGCTCGCGCATGACCAGGGTTGCTTCCGTCGCATCGCCCCGGATCATAGCGCGCAGGATCGCCTCGTGCTCAAGGAATGACGCCGTCAATCGCTTCGGTTGACGCAGCTGAGTCCTGCGGAATGGCAGCAATCTTGCCCGCAGCCTCATCAATTCATCAAACAGAAAATCGTTATGCGCACCGCGATACAGCGTTTCGTGGAAGGACAAATTGAGCTTGTCATACTGTTCAAAGTCGTCTGCCTTCGCCGCAAGTTCGGAACGCTCATGAATTTCGGTCAGAACCGCGCGTTCCACGCCCGTTATCCGATGGGTTGCCAGACGGACGCACATGCATTCCATCTCGGCGGTCACCTCGAACATCTCCATCAGCCGCGGCAAGGTCAGCGGCAGGACGGTCGCGCCGCGTCGCGGGCGAATCTCGACCAGGCCGATCGCCTCCAGCTGACGGAGAGCGTCCCTTACCGGCGTGCGGGAAGCGCCAAAGCGGCTGCTGAGTGTTGCTTCGTCCAGGCTCGTGCCGGGCCTTATAGCGCCGGAGGAAATCTCATCCATCAGCACCAGTTTAATGCGCTGACCGATCGATCCAGCTTCGTCAAATTCCGTCATTTCAAACCTTGTTTCCGATTTGGCGGGCAACCATTCAGTTTTACACCATCCAATTCGACAGATAGCAATCGATATGAAGCATCACGCCGCATCCGGCCTGTTTTGCCTGGCGAGGAGCTCATCGACGATGGCCGGATCGGCAAGTGTCGAGGTATCGTCGGGCGCCGAAATCGTTCCTGACGTTCCTGTGCAGGATGCGGCGTCTAAGAGCCGTCTCCTGCACCGGCTCGACCGGCTTTTCCATATTGTTCAACCCCCTGCAAGTGCCCTGACGGCGAGATAAAGGATCGAAGGTGCAACAAGGCAGCCCAGCCCAGTGTGAAACGTCGCCGTCAGTGCGCCATAGGGGACGAGACGGCGATCGGTGGCCGCCAGGCCGCCGGACACGCCGCTGACGGTTCCCATCAGGCCGCCGAACACCATGGCGCTGCGGGGATTGTCGAGGCCGATCGCCTTGGCGACGATCGGTGTTCCGACCATGACAAGGACAGCCTTGAAAACACCCGTCGCAATCGACAGCGCGATCACGGCCGAGCTTGCGCCCAGAGCGGCACCCGTCACGGGTCCCACAATGTAGGTAACGGCACCGGCGCCGATCGTCGTTATGGATACGGCATCCGTGTAACCGAAAGCGATGGCGAGCAACGAGCCCACGATGAACGGAAGTAGCGTACCGAGGCCAAGGGCAAGCGCTCCGACAGCGCCGGCCTTGCGTGCTTGGCCGACATCAACCTCGAAGGCCGTGGCGACGATGGCGAAATCGCGCAGCATGGCTCCGCCCATCAGGCCGATGCCGCTGAGGATGGGAATATCCACCACCCCCTTCTCGCCCCCGGTCCACAGACCTGCAGCAAAAGCCGCAGCAAGCCCCAGGACGATTGCTATGGCCGAGCCGTGGACGCGGCCGAACAGGACATGTTTCGAGATGGCGTTCGACAGCCACATGACCAATCCGACGATCGCAAACGCGGTGAGGAGGCTGTTGGCGGTCAAGTCATGCTTCAAGATCTCCATGGCGCGGCCTCCCTCAGACCGGATTGCCGGAGGTGGCAAGCTCACCCCTGGCCTTCGCTTCGATTTCGTCCATCGTTTCGCCTCTCTCGCCGATGCGGCTCATCAGGGCGACGGTCGCGAAACAAACGAACACCGTCACGATGCCGGCGATCAGCACCAGCGGACCGCTGCGTGCGGCCACCAACACGTTTTGCTGCGCTGCCATCGCGACGACGATCGGGATGTAAAGAGCGCCCCAGAACTCAACACCGAGTTTGAGCGGCAGCGTCAACAAGCCCCGCCTGCTCAGCCAAAGCCGCGTGGCGATGAGCAGGATCATGGCAATGCCGACACCGCCGACATTCGCCTTCACGCCAAGCGCCACCCCCAGGAGATCACCGAGAATGCTCCCCAAGAGGGTGCAAAGGGCAAGCATTGCGACACCGGAGATCATCATGAGCGATCCTCCCCGCATGCGCTTCCATAGAAATACAAGCTCAACATTTTTCCTCCTCCAATGCATACAGATAAACCGCATGACGATTTTAAAATACACGTTGTTGCGGTTTTCGCAATTGTGTGTACATTATATTTCCAGGAACATGCTCCTGCGCATACAAAGGGCAATCAAATGCTTGATTGGAATACAAAAGGTCGCGACAGGCTGGCGCGTATCGAGGCCGGCCAGCGTTTCTCTGCTGGCAAGCTCGTCGACCCGCAGCAGCTCGTCGCCTTTCTGGAAGCGATCCTGAAGCCTGGGGATCGCGTTTGCCTCGAAGGCGACAATCAGAAGCAGGCCGACCTGTTGGCCAAGGCGCTGTCCAAGGTCGATGTTACCAAGATACACGACCTGCATATGGTGCAATCGGGTGTCGTCCTGCCGGAGCATCTCGACATTTTCGAAAGCGGCGTCGCCCGACGGCTCGATTTTTCCTATTCCGGCCCGCAGTCGGCCCGCATCGCGCGCATGATGTTCGGCGGCCAGATCGAACTGGGTGCGGTCCACACCTATCTGGAACTCTTCGCCCGCTACTTTGTTGATCTGACGCCACAGGTGGCGCTTATCGCCGCGGTCAGCGCGGACAGGGCGGGAAATCTCTACACCGGGCCGAATACGGAAGATACGCCAACGGTCGTGGAGGCGACGAGCTTCGGCAAGGGGCTGGTCGTCGCACAGGTGGGCGAGATCGTCGATCGCGTGCCGCGCGTCGATATTCCCGCCGACCAGGTTCATTTCGTCGTGGATGCCAAGCGACCCTTCTATGTGGAGCCGCTGTTCACGCGCGATCCGGCGGCGATTACCGAAACGCAAATCCTGACGGCAATGCTGGCGATCCAGGGGCTCTATATGCCCTATGGCGTGCGCCGCCTGAACCATGGCATCGGCTTCAATACCGCGGCCATCGAGCTGCTGCTGCCGACTTACGGTGAACGGCTGGGATTGAAGGGCAAGGTCTGCACGCATTGGGCGCTGAACCCTCATCCCACCCTGATCCCCGCCATCGAGGCCGGATGGGTGGAGCAGATCCATTGCTTCGGGTCCGAAGTGGGCATGGAAGACTATATGCGGGCTCGCCCCGACATTTTTTTCACCGGACCTGACGGCTCGCTGCGTTCCAACCGCGCCTTCTGCCAGACCGCCGGGCTCTATGCCTGCGACATGTTCATCGGCTCGACCTTGCAGATCGACCTTTCCGGCAACAGTTCGACCGTGACCGGCAGCAGAGTCGCCGGCTTTGGCGGTGCCCCCAATATGGGATCGGACGCGCGGGGCCGGCGCCATCCGAGCGAAGCCTGGCTGCGTGCGGGCCGCGAAGCCGACCCCGCCGCAGCTACCCCTGCCCTGCGCCGGGGCCGCAAACTGGTCGTCCAGATCGGCGAAACCTTCGGCGATGGCATGGTGCCGATGTTCGTCGAGCGTCTGGCCGCCCTGGATCTGGCCGACAAGCTGCAGCTCGATCTGGCCCCCGTGATGGTTTACGGTGACGACGTGACCCATATCGTGACGGAAGAAGGGATCGCCAATCTGCTGCTGTGCCATGACGGGCAAGAGCGGGAACAGGCGATCCGCGGCGTTGCCGGCTACACCGAGGTCGGCCGCGCCCGGGACCGCAAGATGGTGGAGCATTTGCGCGAACGCAAAGTCATCCAGCGTCCCGAAGACCTTGGAATTGATCCCTTGGATGCCGATCGTAGCCTGCTGGCTGCGCATTCCATCAAGGATCTGATGCTTGCCTCCGGCGGCCTGTACAGGCCGCCTTCCCGGTTCCGCAATTGGTAGGTCACCGTCATGGAAAATCTGCTTTACGAATTGAAATCGACGCAGACCGGCGGAACCCGCGCCGTGGCTCTGGTGGGCGTCGTCGCTTCGGGCAACCTCGAGATATTGCTTGAACGGCGGGAGGCGCCCGACCGTTGCGTCATCGAGATCGCGACGCCGGCCCATGGTTTCGCCGAGCTTTGGGCGGCAGTCACCGAGGATTTCGCGGCGCGCGCTGCTGCCGGCGGTCTGCGCATCACGATCAATGACGGCGGCGCCCGGCCAGACATGGTGGCGCTGCGCCTGGCCCAGGGCGTGCGGCTGATGGAGAAGCCAGAATGACCGATCCCCGCACGCTGCGCCGAAGCTGGTATGAAGAATCTGCCCGTGGCCGGCTGCTGCATCTGCTCGATGCCGACAGCTTCACCGAATTCCTGGGCCCGGAACGACGGGAGACGAGCCCTCACCTTTCACTCTTCGATTTGCCCCGGCAGTTCGACGATGGCATCATCGTCGGAGCCGGCCGCATCGACGGCCGCCCCGTACTGGTGGCCGCCCAGGAAGGGCGCTTCATGGGCGGCGCCATCGGCGAGGTGCACGGGGCCAAGCTGACGGGCCTGCTGCATGCCGCGGCTAAGATGCGGCGGAATATCGTCATTCTCTTCGACACCGGTGGCGTGCGCCTCCAGGAAGCCAATGCCGGTGAATTGGCCATCTCCGAGATCATGCGTGCCGTACTGGACGCGCGATCCGAGAGTGTGCGCGTCATCGGTCTTCTTGGCGGCCGGGCGGGCTGCTATGGCGGCGGCAGCCTGATTGCCGGCTGCTGTTCGGCACTCGTCATTTCCGAGCAGGGCCGTCTATCCGTGTCCGGGCCGGAGGTCATCGAGACGAACAAGGGCGTGGAAGAATTCGACTCCCGCGATCGGGCGCTCGTCTGGCGAACCATGGGCGGCAAGCATCGCTACCTGATCGGCGGGGCCGATGTCTTCGTCGAGGACGATATCGCAGCCTTCCGCGCCGGCGCGATTGCCGCGCTGCAACGGCCGGCCACTTTAGACCCGACGGTACTGCAAGCAGAACAGACGCGGCTCGAACATCGATTGCGCCATTTTGGCGATGCCCATGATGCTATCGAAATATGGTCGCGGCTGCAGATCGAGGAGCCTGGGCGAATACCGGAGCGAGACATCGGGACTTTCCTCACCGCCGCCAATATCCATCGGGAGAGCGCCGATGCAGCTCGCTGATATCCTGCCCTCACTCTTTCCGGCCGGTCATGAAGTGGCGCAGGCGGGCGGGCTCGTTACCGGCTGGGGCCGGTTGGACCAGCAAAACCGGATCGATCTGATCGGCATTGCCGACAAGACCTATCCCGGCGTCGATGAGGCGATAGCGCTGGCCGGGCATATCCTTTCCGTTGCGCGGCGGCCGGACAGCTCGCCCCTGTTGTTCCTGGTCGATTCCGGCAGCCAGCGGATGAGCCGGCGTGATGAACTGCTGGGGCTTAGCGAGGCACTAGCGCATTTGGCAAAGGCGCTGTGGCAGGCGGAGCATGCGGGACACCGCACGGTCGGCCTTCTCTACGGGGGCAGCGCCGCCGGCGCCTTCATTGCCACCGCGCTGGCCTGCGGATCGCTGGTTGCCCTGCCCACCGCCTGGCCCGAAGTCATGGACCTGCCATCCATGGCCCGGGTGACCAAGCTGCCGCTTGCCACCCTGAAGGAAAAGGCCGAGACAACGCCCGTTTTCGCGCCCGGCCTCGATAATCTTCTTGCCACCGGCGCCATAGCGGAAGTCTGGGATCCGGCGGCCTCCTTGAACGCCCAGCTCGCCGCACTTCTCGCCAAGCCCATTTCGCGCGATTTGCGCGCGCAATGGGGCGCAGATCGCGGCGGCCGGCCGAAGGCCGCCATGATCGCGGCCGAGGTAGAGCGGCTGGCTTTGCTCCATGATTGATGTTGCCGCCCTCCGCCGTCACGATCTTGCCTATGTGCGCTCCGAAGCGTGGCCGGGCCTGCTGCATGGGCAGGTCGAGGGGGAGATGGAGCCCTATCTGATGGCATGGGCAGTGTTGGGGCGACCAGCAATCTTCCGTCGTCGGACATGCAGCGACGCGGCGGATATCGTACCCTTGGGGCTACCCCTTCCTCCAGGCATGGGGCGCAAACGGCTTGCTCTTTCCTGCTCGCCGGCTGCCGTGATGCGAACGGCACCACCTCCTCTATTGAGGGATGCGCTGGCCGCGGCGCCGGCGCGATGGCATCCGGCCATTGGCACCCTTCTGGAGTCAGCCCCCTCTTGTCGCTGTTTCGGAAGTCTGGCTTGGCAATACCTGACCGGCCTTTCCTATCTGACCGATACTTCCGATCTCGATCTTCTGGTCGAGTGTGGCTCGAACGCAGATGCAAGGCGAGTGACGGCTTTACTGACCGATGTTGCCAAACGCGCGCCGATGCGGATCGACGCCGAATTGATCACGCCCTGCGGCTCAGCCGTTCAGTGGCGGGAATGGCTGTCGGAAAACCCGGAGCTCCTGGTTAAATCCCATACCGGATCGGCCTTGATTGCGCGGGAGGCGCTGTTCGCATGACGTTTCCGTTGCTGGCCAAACCACACCCCGTCGCCGTCAAGCATTGCGATACCGCGCTGATCGGGCGGCATGCCGCACGAGCGCTCATCTTGGAGGTGGAGACCTGGCCCAAGCCAGGATTGGTCAGCCACATCGACAATGGCGCGCATGCCGATATGGATGCGGATCTCCTGCGCCTGAGTGCCCGGACGCTGGAACCGTTCTTCGTCGCGCTTGCCGAGGCCGGCGCCATCGACATGGGCATGGATCGCCTGCGGCAAATCGGCATTGAGGCGGAAAAGGCAATGCGGGATGCGACCGGCGGAGTGAATACCCATCGCGGCGCCATCTTCGGCCTTGGCCTTCTTGCGGCAGCGGCCGGCTTGGCGGCGACCTGCGATTGGCGGGCGCCGCTCGGCACCCTTGTCGCACAGCGTTGGGGACGCGACATCCTCCACAAGGCACCGGAGCACGACAGTCATGGCGGTGTGGTCGCGCGGCGCTACCAGGTCGGAGGCGCGCGGGCGGAGGCTGCCACCGGCATGCCATCCGTCTACCATGTCGCCCGTCCGGCGCTTGCCGAAGGACGTCGCTTGGCCTTGGGTGACGAGGAAGCCGCAAGGGTCCATGCCTGCATGGCCCTGATCGCGGTAGTCGACGACAGCAATCTCCTTTATCGCGCCGGTCCCGAAGGGCTCAATTTCGCACGGAACAAGGCCCGCACCTTCCTGGCGGATGGCGGGGTCGCACGCGCGAACTGGCGATGGGATGCCAAGGCCATTCACGAGGCGTTCGTCGCGCGCAATCTCAGCCCGGGCGGATGCGCCGATCTCCTTGCCATGGCGCTGTTTACCGAGGTGTTGGAATCATGACCCTCGCGCTGCTGTGTTCGGGCCAAGGTCACCAGAGCCGGGAAATGTTCCGGCTGCTGGCTGCCGAACCGGAAGTGCAGCCCATTTTCGAAGCCGCAACAGCCGTGCTCGGGATCCACCCGACGGATTTCTGCAGGACTGCCCCCGAAGCCACCTTGCATGCCAACCGCGAGGGCCAGATCCTGTGCGTGACGCGCGCGCTTGCAATTGCTTGCGCCCTTTTCCCGGCCGGTGCGCCAAGCGATACGATGGTGGCCGGCTACAGCGTCGGTGAAATGGCGGCTTGGGGGGTGGCCGGCATCTGGTCGCCCATGGACACTTTGAGGCTGGTCGATCAGCGGGCGCGGGAAATGGACGCCGCCGGCGGGCCGGATGACGGACTTGGCTATGTGCGTGGTTTGCCAATGGTGGCGGTGCAGGAGCTTGCCGATCGTTTCGGCTGTGCAATCGCCATCGTGAACCCCGATCTCCTGTTCATCCTCGGCGGCGCCAGGCAATCGATCGATGCGTTATGCACCGCCGCGCTGGAAGAAGGTGCGGCACGTGCTGCGCCAATGCCGGTGCATGTCGCCTCCCATACACGGCGGCTCGCCGGTGCGGTGGCACCGTTTGACACAGCCCTTGCCTCGGCAGTTATGAGCCGCCCGGCGCTGCGCCTCATGACTGCCACCAGTGCGACGCTTGTTGTCGATCCGGAACGCGCTCGCGCGGGGCTTGCGCGGCAACTGGCCGAGAGGATCGATTGGGCAAGCGTGATCGAAGCCTTGGCCGAACGTGGCGCAACGACGATCCTCGAACTGGGGCCGGGTCGAGCTCTGGCGGAGATGGCAGGTCTCGCGCTGCCTGGGGTAAGAGTGCGTGCAGTCGACGACTTTCATAGCCTCACAGGGATTAAAGCCTGGCTGGCTGCCGACTGAAACCAAGCTCTTCTCGCTACGATCGGGTCGCCTGCCCTCAGATGCTGCGACGCAAACCGACTTTGAGGCTGGTGGCGGCGAGCAATGGCGAATGAGCTTACTCCAGCCGCCGGCCGGTCGCCGCGTCGAAAAGATGCAGCCTTCCAAGATCAGGTATCAACGAAAGACGGCCGCCGGCCGGGGTGGCGACTCGCTCGCGCAACGCTATGACAAGATCGTCGGACCCAATACGAGAAACGATCAGAGTCTCTGCTCCGGTCGGCTCCACCACGACGACTTCGGCATCAATGTCGCCCTCGCCTATAGCAATGTTTTCCGGCCGTATGCCGTAGATAATCTCCGCGCCGCGCGTGACGTCGAGCCCTGCGGGCAACGGAAGGCGCGCTCCGCCATCGGCGATGAATTCCAGCGGGCCAGTACTGCTGATCTTGCCGCGGATGAGATTCATTCCCGGGGAACCGATGAAACCGGCGACAAAAAGGTTGGCGGGCCGGTCGTACAGTTCCAGAGGCGAACCGATCTGCTCGACATAACCGTCGCGCATGACGACGATCCGGTCCGCCATTGTCATAGCTTCGATCTGATCATGGGTGACGTAGATCGTGGTCGTACGCAAACGTTGGTGCAGCTGCTTGATTTCCGAGCGCATCTGCACGCGCAGTTTGGCGTCCAGATTGGACAGCGGTTCGTCAAAGAGAAATACCTGCGGCTGACGTACGATCGCGCGGCCCATGGCAACGCGTTGGCGCTGGCCGCCTGACAGATTGCGCGGATAGCGGTCGAGCAGGTTTTCCAGGCCGAGGATCTGCGCCGCATCGCGCACGCGCTGCCGAATCTCTTCCTTCGGCGCCTTGGCCAGCCGAAGCGAAAAGCCCATATTCGCCTCGACGGTCATATGCGGATAGAGCGCGTAGGATTGGAATACCATGGCGATGTCACGACTCTTAGGTTCGACGTCGTTGACCACGCGGCCGCCGATCGCGACGTCACCGCCACTGATCTCCTCCAGTCCGGCAATCATGCGGAGAAGCGTCGATTTTCCGCAGCCCGAAGGGCCAACGAGAATGACGAATTCGCCGTCTTCGATATCGATATCCACTCCATGCAGAACTTCGAAGTGACCGTAGCTCTTGCGGACACTCGTCACGCTGACCGATGCCATTATGATCTCCAGTTAGAAAAGCGTGTGTCTAATCGCCAACCCTTGCCGACCACCGGGGCCGGGAAGCGCGCCAAGGCGACCTATGCGATCGTGGCCGCGGAATAGGGTTCCAGGGCCGCGTCGATCGCCGCGATGCAGAGATCGCGCGCCCGAGGCGGAACCTTCCTTGCGACCACTGCCGGATAGACCCGGCCGAGATACTGGCTGATGAGCGTTTCCGGAATATCGCTCTCGAAGCGCGTGAGCAGGGTCTCGACCGCTGCGGCGGCATTCTCGTTCGGCCAATAATAGCGGATGCGATCGCTATAGCTGAAATGGCGCTGCAAGCGCTGTTCTCCGGCCGAGCCGCCATAATGGGAATTCCAGTGATCCGGACTTTCGAGCATGACGGCCTCCATCGTCGCATAGAGCTCATCGGGCAGAGCCCTTCCGGCGAGAACCGACGCGATGGCATCGAGGCCATAGAGCGCCTCGCGCAGAGCAAAGGTCAGGCCTGGCCCGACCTTGAGGATCGCGAAGCCGCCCTCCACGAGGGCGGCGAGCGCGTCCCCAGGCTGATAGTCCGTGGAATGCGCCTCGAAGAGCAGGCCGGGCATTTGGTCGAGAGCGCCAACCAAGCCATCCGCACGATCTGGCCTGTAAAGGGCGACATTGGCATTGCCGAACTCGACGCCGGGCTGGACGACGATGGCGATCACCCGCTCCAGAGCGCTTTCGACACCGGCCTGGGCGAAGGCGGCACGATGCACTGCCAGCGTGTTTATCGCCGCCTCGGGTCGCGTCACCTCGAGCTCGTCGAGGGCATGGGTGGCGCCGCCCGGCGGCGGAACCTCGGTTCCGATAATATAGACGGGTGGTCGGAGGCCGGAGCGAAGAGCGGCCTCTTCCGCCACGCGGGCAAGCCGCGCAGCACGCTCCGCCGTTAGCTCGTCGGCCAAGGCCACCGGCTCGCCGGCGCAACCCATCGATGTATCGAGATGGATCTTTTCGAAACCTGCTTCGACATAGGCCGCAATCAACGCCTCGGCCTTCGCCATCGCTTCCTCTGCGGGCAGCTTCCTCCACGGGTTCGGCCCAAGATGGTCGCCGCCAAGGATGATGCGGTCGACAGGAAAGCCGGCTGCGGCGGCCGTGTCTTCGACGAAACGGCGGAAGTCGCGTGGCGTCATACCGGTATAGCCACCATCCTGATTGACCTGATTGCAGGTCGCCTCGATCAGCGCGACCGCCTCATCTAAGGCCGCACGCCTCAGTGCCGCCTCGATAACGAGCGGATGCGCGGAGCAGACCGATGTGATCCCGCGCGGCAGCGCCCTGACGCGATCGCCGAGAAGCTTCTTCAGCGCAATGCCACGATTGTGTTCGACGAAGGCGTTCATCCGAGCATCACGACCTTGGTCAGATGACGAGGCGATACCGTATCGACACCCTTCGACTGCGCTGCACGTTCGCCGAGGATCTGCAGAGCGGGCAGCGCGCAGAGGCCCGCGAGTGCCGGATCGCAATCGACAACGAGTTCCAGATCGCCTGGGCCGCCAAAGCCGATGACGGCCGCACCCTTTTGCCGTAGCTCCTCGACCAGCAACACTTCCGCAGCCTTTTGATCGGCACTGTAGAGCATGACGACCGCCGTGTTGCCATCGACGAGACTGATCGGTCCGTGCCGGTATTCCAGGGGATGAAAGCCCTGCGTGATGATCTGGCTCATCTCCATCAGCTTCAAGGCACCTTCCAATGCAATACCGTAGAGCTGTCCGCTGCCGAGAAAAACGAAATGCGAGCGACCTTCGATGATTTGCGGAAGAGCCGCATCGAGCTGATCGACCAGACGGCGTGCGGATTGGGCGATCGATCGCGGAATCTCCATGCCGACCATCTGCATGCCCAGAAGCAGCATCAGGCTCGCCGAAACCGTCATGACGATGCCTTCGTCGCCGTGGGTCGCCGCTTTGATCAGCCGGTCGCAATTCCTAGCAAGCGAGCTTTCGGGCTCGACCGTTATGGCGGTGACGAAAACGCCGGCTTTGCGGCTTGCCTTGGCGGCAGCAACGGTTTCCGTCGTTTCGCCGCTGCGCGAAAGGGCCACCAGATGGACCTTCTGCCAGCGCGGCCAGAAGCCGGCCGGCCGGTTCAGCCATTCCGCACCCGGCGCGGCAATCGCCGGATAGCCGGCAAGATTGGCGTGAGCCGCAAGCGACAAAGCGAGATTATAGGATGTGCCGCAGCCCAGAAAAACCGTCAGTTCGGCATCATGCGGGGCGGAGACCGGTCCAATCGCCTTTTCCCAATAAGGGAATTGTTCGAAGATCACCTTTTCCGTCGTATTCATATCAGCTCCGATTTACTTGACCGATCCGGCCAGCAGACCGCTGACGAGGTATCGATTGAGAAAGATGACGACCAGGGCGGGAATGATGATGGCAATCGATCCGCTTGCCGTGATCAGCCCATAGTCGATGAAGTTCTTGGTGACGAATTCGGGGATCAGCACCGTCAGGGGCTTCGTCGCCTGCGGCGAGAAGATGAGCGGGACGAGATACTGCCCCCATGCGCCAAGAAAGGTCAGGATGGCTGCCGCCGTCAGGCCGGGACCGGCAAGCGGCAGGACAATGTTGAAGAAGATGTAGAGCCTGCCGGCGCCATCGAGCTGTGCCGCCTCTTCAAGCGCGATCGGCAGTGCCTCGAAGACGCTTCGCAGCAACCACAGGGACAAAGGCAGATAGGCCGAGACATAGATCAACGCCACGCCCACATAAGTATCGACCAAATGCAGGCTGATCATGATCCGATAAAGCGGAATGAGCACCGCATAACCAGGGATTGCGAGAGTCGCGACGACAGCGGCAAACAGAAAGCCCCGGCCTGGAAACTGGATCCGCGTGAAGGCATAGGCGCCGAGCGCAGAGATAGCCACGCAAAGAAGTGTTGCAGCCACCGAAGTTACGATACTGTTGATCAGTGCAGCGCGAAACTGCGACCAGACCTGAACTCCGCCGATCCTGGCAATATCGATGCCGAAGAGGCGCGAGAAATGGTCCAGCGTGAAATGCTGCGGGAAAAAATGGATGGGTCTAGCCGAAAAGTCCTCGGTCGGAGTGATGGAGCTTGCAAGCGTCCAGTAGATCGGCCCGAGCGACCAGATCAGGAGAACCGCGACACCGGCCCAGATCAGCAAACGATAGGAAAGGCTCTGTTTCATCAATCAAACCTGGTGTTGCGATAGACCCGCAGGACATAGACGAGCGAAACCAGCAGCGAGACCAACGTGATCACGAGAGACAAGGCCATGCCGTAAGAGAAACGCAGGTTCTGGAAGGTCTCGAGATAGATCTGGACGAGAACCGGTCGCGTCTCGAGGCTGGAACCCGCCAAGACCCAGGCCTCATCGAAGAGGTTGAATGCATTGACGGTCGCGTTGGTCATGGCAACGGCAATGGCACTGCGCACCAGCGGAAGCGTAACAAGGGCGAACATTTGTGTGCGCGTTGCGCCATCGATGCGCGCGGCCTCATAGAGATGAGCGGGAATGCTCTGCATAGCGGCCAGCACGATAACGACGGTCAGGGGCATCATGCGCCAGACGTGAACCACCGTGACTGCGATGATGGCGCTGGTGCGATCGTTGAACCAGACGTGGTTTTCGAACGGCAACCCTACGGCCGAAAGAATGCCGTTCAGCAATCCCGCACCGGGCTGGTAGATCCAGAGCCAGATCACCGCGTTGACGACACCGGGCAGCGCCCAGGGCAGGACGACAGCTGCGAGCAGCCATTGCCGGCCGACCTTGACCTGATTGATAAGAGCGGCGGCAAGCACGCCGAACACCGTTTCGGCGACAACCGCAAGCACGACATACAGAAACGTGTTGATCCACGTCGTGCCAAGCGCGGCATCGGAGAACATGCGAGTGTAGTTCTCCAGCCCGACGAAGGGCGCTCCCGCCTGCATCGGATTGACCCTGTGCAGGCTGTCCCACACCGTTCTTCCGATCGGATAGAAAACCAGGGCCGCCATCGTGATCAGGATCGGCGAAACAAGCAGTATGCCCAGCATGGTGTCGGCTTTCACGCCGGCACCGCGCCTGCTCCTGCCACCGGCAGAGATTGCAATGGTCATTGCGACATGGCCTGCTTTGCCGCGTCGGCGATGTTCTGCATGGCCTGGTCGACGGTGACCTGGCCCTTCGCCGCACTATTGATGGCCGTATTTACTGCACTCGAAAATTCCGGATACCAGGGGGGCGTGCCCTGCGGAAACAGCGGCTCGACCGTCTTCGATTGCGCGACCAGCGTATCACCGCTCAGCAATTGGCCGGCGGCATTGAGTTCGGAAAGCGCCGATGTGCGGGTCGGCAATGCGCCATTGGCCGCGTTCTTCTTCTGGAAGTCCTTGCTCGTGAACCATTTGATGAAGGCGATGGCGGCTTCCCTGTTCTGCGAAACGCGGGGGATTGCGAGCGCTTCGGGAAGGCCGAAGCTGCGGGTCTCGCCGCTTGCTGTCGGCACCAGGATCGCCTCGATCTGACCTGCCACTTTCGACTGCTTGGGATCGTTCATCTGACCGATCCTGCCCGGCTCGCCTGAGATCATGATGCTGGTCACACCCTGGGCAAACATGCTCTCATTAATCTGGCTGTCCTTGAGGCCGGTGGAGGCGGGATCGACGAGACCTTCCTTCAGCAGCATCAATTCAAAGGCCAGCGCCTTGTAGCCGGCGGAATCCTTCGAGACGAAGAGCGGCTTGAAATCCTTGTCGAACAGTTCGCCGCCAAAGGCTTTCGTCAGCAGATACCAGCTCGTCGATGCACCTTCGGTCGCCGAAAGCGGCAGGCCGATCGGATAGGTCGCGATCTTTTTTTCCTTGATCTGCTTGGCGGCGGCTACAAGCTCGTCGAGTGTCCTCGGCATTGTCGTGATGCCCGCGTCGGCGAAATGCTTCTTGTTGATCAGCATGACGCGGAAGTCGTTGGTATAGGGCACGCCGAGCAGATTGCCGTTGACCGTGAAGATCTTGGAGACACTGATATCCTCGACCGTATCGGCGTCGATCACGTCGTTGAGCGGCAGATACCAGTCCGCGGCGCTGAACTGGCCCGTCCACGACCAGTCGAACTCGGTGACATCGGCCGGTGCTGTGCCTGCGATCAGCGAGGTGACGAGCTTCGGGCGGATATCGTCCCAAGAGAGTGTCTGCATATTGACGTGAATGCCGGTCTCGGCTTCGAAGTCGCCGGGAATGTTCGGTGCCTGCGGCGAAGGCATCAGCACCGTAATCGATTGTCCGGCAAGCGGTTTCGCATCCTGAGCGAGAGCCGGAACGGCGGCAACGAGCGCCGCCAAAGCGACGAATGGCAAAGTAAATTTACGCATGTTCCCTTCTTTCCTTGTTATTGAGGTCTGCTTCACCTGAATGCACCGCTGCGGTCTTTGCCGTCGCGGCGATTTGCGTGATCCAGCCGTCATCCACCGGCCAGTCGAGAAAACAGGCGGCCGCCAGAAGGGCGCCGCCGATGGGAGGAAGCTTCGGGCTCACGGCTGGACGGCCGATGTGCCGCTCGAGCGCGGCAAGCAGGGCGCGGCTTGCAAATGTTCCGCCGGCATAGGTCCAGTCTGCCGCCGGATCGCAATGCGGCGCTATGGCTTCAACATGCTTTGCCAGTTCGGATGCGGCCTGTTCGATCAGTTGTTTCGCTGCTCGGTCACCAGAGCGCGCAACGCGATCGACGAGAATCGATAGGGCAGCGATCTCGGCGCGAGGGTTTTTGAGTTCGCTCACCCAACCTCCCAGCGCATTGACCGGGTCGATGCTGTCGAGGTTCAGGAATTCGAACATGGCCTTCGCCAGCGCGGTCGGACGTGCCCGCCCGTCGAGGCTCTGGCTGACGAGGCTGAGAGCTGCCCGCCCGATCCAATAGCTGCTGCCCTCGTCGCCGATGACGTCGCCCCATCCGCCGACGCGCGCAGATGCGTCGGCGCTATTGCGTGCCCAAGCCATCGAACCCGTGCCGGATAGGATCAGAATACCAGGCTTTCCGGCGAAAGCGCCGAGATGAGCCGCATCGACATCGTTGAGAATATGCCGCTTCGCCTTGGGGAAGCTGCTCTCGATCGCCTCGCGCTGCTGTTCCGACAGGCGCGCCACTTCGCCATAGGCCGGCAGCGCGGCGGCGACGGCCGCCGGCTGCTCCCGCTCCAGGAAGGGACGCAGGGCAAGATCCAGTTCGCGCCGCCAGTTCGGATTGTCCATCGGGTTGACGCCGCCGCTACGCGACATAAGCAGCACGTTGCCTGCTCTGTCGGCAAGTGCCGCCAGCACCTTGCTGCCGCCGCCATCGACACCGAGGATCAGGTCGTCGCTCATTCCGGCGCTCCGAGATCCGCGATCGTCGTCTCGACGCCGAGATTGACGAGCTCGCCGCGCCAATGCGCGGAAAGGCCCGCATCGGTAATCACCTTCGCTGCACTCAAGGGGGCGACCTTATAGGTCGCCATCGTGCCGAACTTCGAGGAATCGGCGAGCACGAAGCGGTGCGCCGACCGGCTGAGCATGCATCTGTTGAGGCTCGCTTCGGCGCTGTCGACACTATAGATCGCGCCATCCGGACTGATGGCGCTTGCGCCGAGGAAGAGTTGATCGAACCAGATGCTCTCAAGCATCGCTTCGGCCTGCGGCCCGACGAGCGAAGCATTTTCACTGCGAAGCTGGCCACCGAGCAAGACGACTTCTAGATTGGGGATGTTGAGGAATTCCTGCGCCACCGTCAGGCCATTGGTGAAGATACGAAGCGGCATCGGGTTCAGACGGATGAGCCGTGCCAGTTGCAGAACCGTCGTACCAGCATCGAGAAAAATGGCCGTGCGCGGCGCCAGCAAATCGTAGGCAGCCGTTGCGATCGCGCGCTTGGCCGACAGATGCCGCTTGGCCCGCTCCTGAAAGGCAAGCTCCACTGACGATCCCTCGGCGATCCGGGCGCCGCCATGCACGCGGTCGATGGCGCCTTCCCGCTCGAGAACCTGCAAGTCCCTGCGCACCGTTGCCAAGGAAGCACCGATGGCATCCGCGAGCGCCTGAATGGTCGAAAATCCATTCGCATACAGATGGCTGCGAATAGCGTCGAGACGATCGACTTTCACTCCTCCAGCTTGGCTCAACGAAAACTCCTGTCCCATGAAGGCTTCTATTTCGCTCAAGTTTCCACTCAATAAGATCAATGTCAATCATAATTCTGATTTTTTTTGATCTAATTTCCGATTCGTCTTGAACCTAAAATGCAAACGCGCGGCCTCTTCTCTCGAAGAGACCGCGCTCATCAATTACAGTTGCTCAAGACGTGGTGGGCTAGTGGTAGGCGGGCAAAAGATTGCCGTGCTGCTCAATCATATCGTCAACAAGCGTCCATATTTGATCGGGTGACAGCTCCGCTGCGGTATGCGGATCGAGCAGAGCCGCCTGATAAATGCGATCCCGTTTCTTCGTCAGTGCCGCCTCGACCGTCAGCTCCTGCACGGAAATACTCAAGTTCATTACGGCGGCGAGCTGCGAAGGTATCCGCCCGATGCGCATGGGCTGAATGCCGTTGTGATCGACATGGCATGGAACTTCGACAATGCATTCGTTCGGCAGATTTTGGATCAGTCCGTTGTTCGGGACATTTCCGTAGATCAGCGCGGGCCGGCCGGTGACTGCCGCGTGAATGATACCGGCCGCATATTCATTGCTCCGGCAGACATCGATCGGCTTGCCGCCTTCAAGGTCGCGGCGCAACTCGTGCCACTCGGCAATCTGGACCTCGCAGCGGCGGATATATTCATCCAGGGGAATATTGAGTCGCTCGATCAGATCGCTACGGCCTTCCTTGATGTACCAGGACGTATATTCCGAAAAATGCTCGCTCGATTCCGTGACGAAGTGACCGAGCCGTTTCAAAACGTCGAAACGCACCCGATCATCCGAGGGGACCTGGCCTTCCTTGGCTAGGGCGCGCAGGCGCGGATAGAGATCCTCGCGGCTGCCGTCCGCATGCAGTTTTTCATATTTGAGAAAGAAGGCGACATGGTTGATGCCGGCCGAGAGATAATTGATATCGGCGACGTCTTCGCCAAGGCAATCGGTAAGATGGGCTGCCGTATGCTGCACACTGTGGCAAAGCCCGACGGTGCGGATGTTGGGCGCAATCTCCTTGATCGCCCAGCAATTGATCGCCATCGGGTTGACGTATTGCATCAGCAGGGCGTTGGGGCACATCTCTTCCATATCACGGCAGATTTCTTCGAGAACGGGAATGGTGCGAAGCCCACGGAAGATGCCGCCGATCCCGAGCGTATCAGCGATGGTCTGCCGGAGGCCATGCCGTTTCGGGATTTCAAAATCAGTCACGGTGGCCGGCTTGTAGCCTCCGACCTGCATCATCAGGATGACGAAATCCGAACCTTTCAGCGCTTGCCGGCGATCAAGCGTCGCCTCGATGCGCACCTTGTCGAGGCGAAGCGTCTCGCAGAGCCGGCGGGCAACGATTTCGGATGTTTTCAGGCGCTCCGGATCGATGTCGAAAAGGCTGATGGCGTAATCGCCACCGCTCTGACTGGAAAGGACGTCGCCTAGAATATTCTGGGCAAAGACGGTGCTGCCGGCACCGATTAGGCAGATCTTTGGCATGAAGGGATCTCCGCATGGAATGGCTTTGAACCTCAATGCCTCTTTCAATTCGGAATTTCTTCCTGCTATCAATGAAATTATTCCCGGATCCGCGCCACAAGATAGGGCCCCATGCCGAAACCCAGCAATTCAGTCGAGCGCGAAGCTCTCATCACATCCGCCGGCGGCTTTCTGATCGAGCGGCACATCGCCAATGCCATGAGCGCTGCGCATTGGCACGACCATGTCGAGCTGAACTTCCTCATGGAAGGGCAGATGACCTATATTTTCAACGGAAGGCAGGAGCAGGTGGAAGCGGGGCGACTGGTGCTATTCTGGGCCGCCATTCCGCACAGGACGATTGCGGTCACCCCCAATGCTCCACTCATCTGCATCTATCTTCCGCTCGTCGACTTCCTGAGTTTGCCGATCGAGCGTGACGTGCGGCAGTCGATCATGCAGGGACGGTTTTCGGCCGATAGCCGCCCCTACCCCGCCGACGCAGTGCTCCTGCCGCAATGGGTGGCCGACTGGGAGCACGGCGACATGGCTCGGCGTCGGCTGATCCTCGACGAAGTCAAGCTCAGAATACGGCGTTTCGTTCTCGACGCTCCCGACGACAATCATGACTTCGCCCGACGGCGCTCGGCACCGGCCGCCAGTATTGCCGTGCAGCGCACCGAAACATTGACCGACCTTATCCATACCCGCTATTGCGAATCGGTAAGCCTGCCGATGTTGGCGGAGCTCGCCGGCATTCATCCCAGCACGGCCAACAAGATCTTTCACAGCGTATTGGGCATCTCGGTCAACGAATATCTGACGCGTTATCGCCTGGCCCGAGCGATGCAGCAGCTCGCCGAAACCAACAGCCCGGTCCTGCAGATCGCCTATGATTGCGGCTTCGGCTCCAGCAGCCGGTTCTACGACATCTTCAAACGGCGGACCGGAACAACGCCGAGACTGTTCCGCTCGTCGCTCGGACGGGATGAAGGCGATGAGAGCGATGCAATGCCGTCCCTAAATATTTGACGGCGCAGGACCAAAGCTTTCGCGCCGAATGAGCTTGCTTTCGATGACGTGACGCAGGGCCGTTGCCTTATCCGGCGCATCGATCCGCTCCATCAGCAAGCTCACCGCCATCTGCCCCATTTCCTCGACCGGCTGTTCGATGGTCGACAATGGCGGCAGCGAATATTCGCAGACCGGAGCGCCGTCGAAAGACACGATGGAAAGGTCGGTCGGAATTTTCCAACCCATGCGTTGAACGCAGCTCATGAAGGAGATCGCCATGTCGTCGCTGGTGGCAATGACGGCCGTCGGCTTCAAGATGAGATCGGCAAATTCCGCCGCCGCGGCGACGCCGATCTGGAAACCATGCTGATAGTCGAGGCTGCCGCCGGACCTGACGATCGCCGTCTCCGGCAGACCCGCAGCGGCAAGCGCGTCAACGGCACCCAGATAGCGTTCCCTGTCGTGATAATTGCCCTCCGGACCGGCAAGATAAAGAAAACGCCGGTGGCCGAGAGCAAGCAATTCGGCCGTGGCCTCGCGGACGGCCTGCCGATCATTGGTCACGACGCTCGGCAGGGCGGCATGGCTCATATCGTACAGGAGCGAGACGACAGGCAGAGCCGAATCCTTAAACGAGCGGCTGCCATCGACCGGAAGATCCGAAGAGAGAATAATGGCACCACGCACCGTGCCGCCGAAAGCCAGATCGAGGATATGGCGCTCGGAAGCCTCGTCGCGATCGAGGTTGGCAATCATCAGATGATAGCCGTTCTGGCTCAACGAGCGGTTTATCCCCTGCAAGACCAAGGGAATGACCTGCGAGACACCATAATAGAGCGAGCCCGGCAGAATGATCATAATCACATTGGATTTACCGACACGAAGCCCCCTCGCCATGGCATTGGGCGTATAGCCGAGCTGCTTGGCAGCAGCATCGATCTTGGCGCGCGTCTTCTCGTTTACGCGACCGGGGTTGGCGAGTGCCCGGCTCACCGTGGATATCGCGACGCCTGCCAGCCGAGCGACATCCGCCATCAAAGGGCCGGAATGCTCTTCTGCCGGCAGATCCTTGTTATTCTTCACTTTTTGGCGTCCTCCCCAATGCCTGTTGCGCGGGGATGCTACGGCAATCCCTGTCGTTTAGCAAACGTTTGCCAAAAATCGCTTGCATATAAAAACGACTTGTCTACTATCTAGGCACGGCAAACGTTTGCCAACCACAGTGCATTGAAATCATTATGGATTGTTGGCCGCGGATCATGGTTCCGCGAGCGATTTTCTGTGCCTTAAGAACGGATAATCTCATGACCTCTACGGAACGGCTGCGTTTTGGTGTCGATCTCGTCACTTTTTTCCACCCCGGATTTTGGGGCGTGGAGGATTATGACGGTATCATCGCGCTTTCGCGCAATGAGCCGCGTGCTTTCTGGGACAAGATACTGGATGCCGTGCAAGCCTCCGGCGTCACCGGTGTGGAGCTGACCTTCTCGCCCTTCAACTGGCAGGATGCGACGAAGACCTATGGTTCGGTCGAGAAGTTTGCCGCCGAGCTTTCCAGCCGCGGGCTGACGCTTGCGAGCGGCTTCTTCGCAGAACTCGAAGCCTCCGGCGATTTCACCGAGGCATCCGCCCAGGCCGCCATCATCGACAAGGCGGAAAAATATGCCGAGTTTCTCAAGGCGTGCGGCAGCGATATCATGGTCATCGGCGCGCCGCTTCGCCAAACGCTCGGCGCTCAGCCGGTGCGGTTCTTCGATTTCGAGCAGGCGCGCAAGATTGCCGATTTCCTCAATCGCCTCGGCGCCGCTCTCTACGCCAAGGGTGTGCGGCTCGCGCTCCACACCGAGGCACATTCGATTTTCGCGGCAGCGCGCGATGTCGATCTACTAATGCTGCTGACCGATCCCGCCTATGTGCATATGTGCCCGGATACGGCGCATATCATCGTTGCCGGCTCCGATCCGCTGCAGCTTGTCGATCGTCACCATGAGCGCATCATCATCGCCCATTGGAAGGATGCGCTTGGCCCGATGCCAGCCGATACTGTTATCGACGAGCATATCCATGACCGTCATCGCCCCTATTTCTGTGGCTTCGGTCTCGGCCGGGTCGACTGGCCGGGCTGGGCAAGGCTACTGCGCGACCGCGGCTATGAAGGCTGGGCCATCCTTGAGCTGGATGCAGCGCCCGATCCGGTCGGCGATATCGCCAACGGCCTGACGCTGGTCAGACAGGCGCTCTTGCCGATTTATCGCTGATACCAACGATCCGAAAACGAATAGCCCCGCCAAGAGGGCTTTCCTGAAGAGGTGGAACGATGAAAGATACAGTGAAATTGCTATTGATGGGTGCCGCACTCGTTACGGCCTCTATCCCTGCCCATGCGGAAGACAAGCCGCAGGCCGAAGTTATGACCTCCTGGACATCAGGCAGCGAAGCCGCGGCCCTCAGCGTCGTCAAACAGGAGTTCGAAAAGCGCGGCGGCGCCTGGAAAGACTCTTCCATCGCCGGCTTCGGAGCGGCCGATGCCGCTTTCCAGAACCGTCTGGTCGCCGGCGACCCGCCGACCGCCAAGCAGGCCGTGCTCGGCCTTGCCAATGCCGATTTCGTCAATCAGGGACTTATGAATCCGATCGACGATGTGGCGAAAGCCGGCAAATGGGCCGATGTGCTGCCAAAATCGATCTACGACCTCATCACCTATAACGGCAAGGTCTACCTCTCTCCGACCGGCGCTCATGGTGAGAGCTGGATATTCTATTCCAAGGATGCCTTCGCCAAGGCCGGCCTCACCGGCGAGCCGAAGAGCTGGGACGAATTCTTCGCAGCCCTCGACAAACTGAAGGCATCAGGCATTCAGCCTGTCGCTTGGGGCGGCCAATCCTGGCAGGAGGCCAAGGTCTTCAACATGATCCTGCTGACGCAGGTCGGCATTGACGGCTTCCTCAAGATCTATGCAAACAAGGACAAGGGCGATACATCCGTCGAGGGCGTGAAGAAGACGCTGGATATTCTCGGCAAGCTTCGCGCCTATGTCGACGAGGGTGCCGCCGGCCGCAACTGGAACGACGCGACCGCCATGGTCATCACCGGAAAGGCCGGCGTGCAATTCATGGGCGATTGGGCCAAGGGCGAATTCGTTGCCGCCGGCAAGGAACTAGGCAAGGATTATGGCTGCATGCTCGTACCGCAATCGCCGGGTATGGTTTATGTCGCCGATTCCTTCTCTTTCCCGAAGATCGCTGATGCGTCCGCGCAAAAGGGTCAGACCCTGCTTGCAGAGGTCGCCATGGATCCGGCCGTGCAGGTCGAATTCTCGCTGAAGAAGGGCTCGGTGCCGATGCGGACCGATGTCGACAAGTCCAAGCTCGACACCTGTGCACAAAAAGGCCTTGAGCTGATGAGCGCCGGCAAGATCGTGCCGGATCAGGCTCTGATCCTTTCGCCGCAGCAGGCCGGCGCCCTCAACGACTTCGTCGACGAGTTCTGGAGCAATCCGTCCGAGGACAGCGCCTCGGGTGCGGAGAAATTCTTCGCGATCTTCGAATAGCCTTCCAGCGAGCCGACCGCCTAAGTCACCTGTCGGTCGGCTCCGCCCATCCTTTCGAGAAAGTTTGCCTATGCAAACCAAGCGCAGACGTCCCCTTGCTGCGACCTTTGCTCTGCTGCCGACATGGATTGCCGCGATCGTCGTCTATATCGGCACCATGGTCTGGTCGGTGCGCCTGTCTTTCACGGACTCGACCATCTTCCCGTCGTCCAACTATGTCGGCTTTGCCCAATATGCCAAGCTGTTCCGGACATCGCGATGGCTCGCGTCCCTGGAGAACGTGCTGATATTCGGCGTTCTCTATGTCGCCGGCTGCCTTGTTCTCGGCTTTGTGCTCGCTGCAGCGCTCGATCGCAAGGTTCGCTTCGAAAGCCTATTTCGCACCATCTTCCTTTATCCCTATGCCATGTCCTTCGTGGTTACCGGCCTCATCTGGCAGTGGATGCTGAACCCGACCTTTGGCATTCAGGCGACCGTCAGGGCGCTCGGTTGGCAGAGCTTCGTCTTCGACTGGATCGTCAATCGCGACATGGCGATCTATACGGTGGTCTTTGCCGGCGTCTGGCAGGGTGCTGGCCTCGTCATGGTCATCGCACTGTCAGGGATGCGCGGGATCGGCGAGGAGCAATGGAAAGCGGCCCAGATCGACGGCATTCCGATCTGGCGCATCTATACCTCCATCATCCTGCCGCAGCTTGGCCCGGCGCTTGCCGCATCGGGCATGCTGCTCTCCATGGGCGTGATCAAGACTTATGACCTCATCGTCGCGCAGACCGGCGGCGGTCCCGGCTATTCGACCGAGGTGCCGGCAAAATTCATCATGGACAATCTGTTCGAGCGCCAGAACCTCGGCCTTGCGAGCGCCGGCGCCACCGTGCTCGTGCTCTCGGTCGTCATGGCCGTCGCACCGTTTCGCTACGCGCTCCACATGCGCGCCAGACGAAGGGGAGCACATTGATGGCGGCTCCTCATCCTCGCGGTCCCAAGCCGTCGCGGCTGACGGCCGGCCAAATTGGGCTTTATGCCTTCCTTATCCTGTCAGCGCTGTTCTTCCTGCTGCCGCTCTATACGATGCTCGTCACCTCGCTGAAGACGATGGAGGAAATCCGCCAGGGCCGTATCTTCGCCTTGCCTGATACGATCGACTTCAACGCCTGGAAGACGGCGTGGTCGGGCGCCTGCATGGGCACGCAATGCCTGGGCGTGCGCATCGGCTTCTGGAATTCGGTCAAGATCACCGTGCCGGCCGTGGCTATCTCTGTCTTTATCGGCGCCATCAATGGCTACGCCCTCTCCTTCTGGCGGCCGAGAGGCTCGAACCTGCTGTTCGGGCTTTTGATGGCCGGCGGCCTCATCCCCTACCAGATCTTTCTCTATCCGCTGGTGCGGCTGCTCGCCAATCTCAGCCTTTACAACTCAGTGGCAGGTGTGGTCCTGGTTCACGTGATCTTCGGCCTGCCGCTGGTGACGCTGCTATTCCGCAACTATTTCGTCGCCATTCCCGAGGAACTCTGCAAGGCGGCCCGCGTCGACGGCGCCGGCTTCTGGCGGATCTTCCTCGAGATCATGCTGCCCATGTCTGTGCCGATGATCGTCGTCGCCTCGATCTTCCAGTTTACCGGCATCTGGAACGACTTCCTGATCGGCCTGGTCTTCGCCGGGCGCGACAATCTGCCGATGACGGTGCAGCTCAACAACATCGTCAACACCACCATGGGCGAGCGTGCCTACAATGTGAACATGGCCGCCACCATTCTGACCGCCGTCGTTCCGCTCGCCATCTATTTCTTCTCCGGCCGCTGGTTCCTGCGTGGTGTCGCCGCCGGCGCCGTCAAGGGGTAACGCCATGCAGCCTGCCGTCTCGGTCAAGGATCTCAAGATCGCCTATGGAGATCACACCGTCATCGACAAGATGTCGATCGACATCGCGCCTCGCGAATTCCTGGTGCTGCTCGGACCATCCGGCTGCGGAAAGTCGACCCTGCTCAACTCCATTGCCGGCCTGCAGGACATTGCCGACGGCGAGATCTGGATATCGGACAAGAACGTCACCTGGGCTGAGCCGAAGGATCGCGGCATCGGCATGGTCTTCCAGTCCTATGCGCTCTATCCCCGCATGTCGGTGCGTAAGAACCTCTCCTTCGGCCTGCGCGTGGCGGGTCTTCCCAAGGCCGAGATCGAGGCGCGCATCGCCCGCACGGCTTCGCTTCTGCACCTCGACAAGCTACTTGATCGCCGCCCTTCGGAACTGTCCGGCGGCCAGCGCCAGCGTGTCGCGATCGGCCGCGCTCTTGTGCGCGAGGTCAACGTCTTCCTGTTCGACGAGCCGCTCTCCAATCTCGATGCCAAGCTGCGCAACGAGCTGCGCGTCGAGATCAAGAAGCTGCATCAGAGCCTCGGCAATACGATGATCTATGTCACCCATGATCAGGTCGAGGCGCTCACCCTTGCCGATCGCATCGCCATCATGAAGGACGGCGTGATCCAGCAGCTCGCCAGCCCGTCCGAAATCTACCATCGCCCGGCCAATCTCTTCGTCGCCGGCTTCATCGGCGCGCCGGCGATGAACTTCATCAAGGGCGAGATTGTTTTGAAGGCGAACGCACCGGTATTCGAAAGCAACGGACTTGCCATCGATCTAGCGGGCTATCCTTTCCTCAGCGCGCCCAAGGCAGGTCTCGCGACGCTTGGCATCCGGCCGGAGCATATCGCGCCGAATGGCGCAGACGCGGGTGGGCCCACCATTCCCGGCACCGTCTCGGTCGTCGAACCGATGGGCGCGGATACCGTGCTTTGGTTCGACTGGGCCGGCCAGAGCCTTTCCTACCGCATCATGGGAGATGCCATCCTGGAGCCGGGTACGGCGATCACGCCCGGCCTCGATATCGCCAAGGCCTCCTTCTTCGGCGCTGATGGCGCACGTCTTTAAGACCACTTCCACAGCATACGGAAATTATCCATGTCTCAGACTATCTATGACGCGCTGGTGATCGGCTCCGGCGCCGCCGGCTCCTTCGCCGCCAAGGAATTGACCGCCCAAGGGCTATCGGTATTGCTGCTCGAAGCGGGGCCTGCGGTGACGCAGAAGGATTTCGCTCCGAACCGCAAGAAGGCGCCGGCAAGCAGCATCAACATCTGGGAACGCGCCCGGGCCACGCTCAAGGGCCAGCCCATTCAGGCGCGCGCCGCTTTCTTTACCGAGCGCTTCAGCCATTTCTTCGTCAACGATCGCAAGAACCCGTATACGACGCCGAAGGATGCGCCATTCCTATGGATACGCGGCCGTCAGGGCGGCGGCCGCCTGCATAGCTTCGGCCGGGTGCTGCTGCGCTGGACGGACGATGATTTCAAGATCCGCTCGAAGACCGGCAAGGGTGTTGACTGGCCGGTTTCCTATGAGGAGCTCGCGCCCTATTACGCCGAGGTCGAAGCGAGCCTTGGCCTTTATGGTAATGAGGACGGTGTGGAGACATTGCCCGACGGCGTCTATGCCCATCCGGCAAAGCTGACGCCAGCTGAAGAAATCTTCAAGACGGAAGTCGAAGGACGCTGGCCGAAGCGGCATGTCGTTTCCTGGCGCTATATCGCGCCCGATGCCGAGCGGACGCCGAAGCCGCTGCGCGAGGCGATGGCGACCGGACGGCTGACGATCCGCCATGATGCCATCGTACGCCGTATCACCACCGACGATGCCGGCGGCCGGGCGACAGGTGCCGAGTTCATCGATCGCGCCACTGGAAAGGTCGAGGCCGCACGCGCCGCCATCGTCGTGCTCTCGGCGTCGCCGATCGAAAGCGTGCGGCTACTTCTCAATTCGGCGACGGCTCGCCATCCTCATGGGCTCGGCAACAGCTCGGGTGCGCTCGGGCGCTATTTCATGGACCAGCTGCCATGCCTTGCCTTCGGCTCCTTCTCCAAGGCAAAGGGATGGGCGGCCGATGATTCCGCGCCCGTCGATCCCTTCTACAATCCATCCGGCGGCATCTTCGTGCCGCGCTTTGGAGAAGGTGAGGCCAGCCGCGGCGATTTCGATTATCAGGGAAGCATCGGCCGAGCGCCGACACCGGATGACGAGCCTTCGCGGCTGGCCTTCTTCGGCTTCGGCCGCATGCTGCCCTATGCCGACAATCGCATCACGCTCGATGCAAAGCGCAAGGACGCCTGGGGGATTCCGGTGCCCCATATCCGATGCGTCATGGGCGAAGAAGAACATGCCCTGCTGCGCCGGCAGGAAGAAGTGCTGATCGACATGGTGCGTGGCGTCGGCGGCGATCTGGAATTCATCGGCTCGCCCACTGGCCTCAGAGAAATGGGCCGCGGCGCCTTTCCCGATGCCGATCCTTTCAGCCGCTTCATGTTCCGCGCATGGTTCCGCAAGACCATGTGCATGGGAGCTGCCATCCACGAAACCGGCGGCGCGCGCATGGGGACATCGAGCCATGAATCCGTCCTCAATGCCCATAACCAGAGCTGGGACATCCCCAATTTGCTCGTGACGGATGCTTCCGCCTTTCCGGGCAGCGGCATTGCCGGCACCACGCTCACCGTGATGGCCCTGACCATCCGTGCCTGCAGGAACATTGCCGATCAATATCGCGCCGGACAAATATGATCAGACGCTCCGTTCGGATTAGCGTTCACAATTTCGGTCGGCCTCCATTTTAGATATGGAGGCTCGCCGCGTCACTCCATAGCCGCCGTCTGTGCGGGTTTGGCCATGCGACGGAAATAGTTTGGCTTTCTCACCTTGCTGCGATAAGTATCGCGCATATCTTCTTGCCAAGCTGCAATCGGGCGATTGTGCGGGACGAAGGGCTGGCTTCGATCATCCGCTAGCGGTTCCAAAATCGGAAGAAATTCGCGCGGAAATAGCTCGAAAATTTAGAAGGTCTTTCGCGAATTGCGGGGAAATCCGGCTCTAGCGCGTAAAGCCATTAAAAGCGCACAATCCCCCCTCGCCACGAAGCGTTGAAAGCCGCTTCTCGCGGCCCGCATCTGGAGGAGATGCGAGGCAAGCCCCATGATTTCACGAGCGTCGGGAACGCTTAGGGAGGAACAATGCTTGAACGACTTTTCAAATTGAGTGAGCACGGCACGTCCGTACGCACGGAGCTTATTGCCGGCGTGACGACGTTCCTGACGATGTCCTACATCATCTTCGTCAATCCGGACATTCTGTCGACGACTGGCATGGACCGCAATGCGGTCTTTGTCGCCACCTGTCTCGCAGCCGCGCTCGGTTCGATCGTCATGGGCCTCGTTGCCAATTGGCCGATCGGCATGGCGCCGGGCATGGGGCTCAATGCGTTCTTCGCTTTCACCGTGGTTTCGGCTCTGGGCTTTACCTGGCAGCAGGCGCTTGGTGCCGTCTTCATTTCCGGCTCCATCTTCGTCCTATTGACAGTGACCGGCGTACGCAGCTGGCTGATCGCCGGCATTCCGCATTCGCTCAGAAGCGCGATCGCCGCCGGTATCGGTCTCTTCCTGGCGATCATCGCGCTGAAGAGCGCCGGCATCGTAGTCGCCAACAAGGCGACCCTCGTCGGCCTCGGCGACCTGAAGCAGACCGGCCCACTTCTCGCGATCTTCGGCTTCTTCGTCATCGCCGTTCTCGATGCGTTGAAGGTCAGGGGGTCGATCCTCATCGGCATTCTCGCCGTTACCATCCTCTCCTGGATCTTCGGCGTCAGCGAGTTTCACGGCATCGTTTCGGCACCGCCGTCGATCATGCCGACCTTTTTGCAGCTCGACATTGTCGGCGCTCTCCATGGCGGTCTGGTCCACATCATCCTCGTCTTCGTGCTGGTCGAAGTCTTCGACGCCACCGGCACGCTGATCGGTATCGCCAAGCGCGCGAACCTGATCCAGGAAGGAAAGCCGAACCGCTTAAGCAGAGCTCTGCTTGCCGACAGCGCCGCAATCGTCGCCGGCTCGCTGATGGGCACCAGCAGCACGACGGCCTTCGTCGAAAGCGCGTCAGGCGTTCAGGCCGGCGGCCGCACGGGCCTGACGGCTCTCACCATCGCCGCGCTCTTCATTGCGGCTCTCTTCTTCTCGCCGCTCGCAGCTTCCGTTCCCGCCTATGCGACGGCTCCGGCACTGCTCTATGTCGCCGGCCTGATGATGCGCGAATTGACAGAGATCGAATGGGATGACCTGACGGAGGCGGCACCGGCAGCAATCACCGCGCTTGCCATGCCCTTCACCTATTCGATCGCCAACGGCCTTGCCTTCGGCTTCATCACCTATGTCGCCGT
This sequence comes from Rhizobium pantanalense, assembly GCF_030182525.1. NCBI lineage: Bacteria > Pseudomonadati > Pseudomonadota > Alphaproteobacteria > Hyphomicrobiales > Rhizobiaceae > Rhizobium > Rhizobium pantanalense. The sequence continues at coordinate 156,620 of NZ_JAQJCH010000008.1, read as the reverse complement.
GAAGGTCTTCACCGGCCGCTGGTCGATGCTGCATCCCGCAACGCAGATCGTCGCCGCCCTTTTCGTCGTGCGCTTCGCCTTCTTTGCGGATTGACACAGGTATTAAATGCAAGACCGGATCATTCGCTTAGTTGACCCGGTCTTTCTGCATTTGCCGGCTGGTGAAAACGGAATTTACCCTAGCAAATAAGGGGCGTTGCGACGGCAGCGCCCCCTCCAATATCTGAACCGGTCCCAGCTCCTTTCAGCGGATCAAAAACGTCTCCTCATAAAAATGCTCCTCGAGATTGATCCCCTTGCCGCCACGATCGACGACGATGAAGTCGGAAAGGCCGTCGAGGGGCGTCAGAATGCCGTGCCAGACATTGCGCCAGATGTTGACACCCTGTCCGGGCCTGGTGCGGAACGCCACCGGCTCGCCCGGACCATTGTCCGTCTGCGGCGCCGCAACGACGAGAAACGGATGGCTGGACAGCGGAACGAACGCCTGGCTGCCCAGAGGATGCCGCTCGACCATATGCAGTTCCAGCGGCAGCGCATAGGGTTCGCCGCGCAGCCAGCTGATCATCGTGTGTGCCTCCTCGCCGATCGCTTCGACCTTTGCGAGGTCATGGTAGCGAACGCATTTGCCGGCATTGATGGGATAGCTGTGCGCACCCTCCATTTCGATCACATCGCCGAAAGGCGCGAATGCGGCTCTCGTCAATGGTTGAATTTCGATCACTTTCATTCATGGTCTCCCGTTTCCATTCTCCGAAGTCACCTCTTCCTCGATCGACGATATGTTCGCTTGGGTTCGATGCCTGACCCGCGGTGCGGACGGCGGAAATCGACCGGAGCGCGGCTGGCACTTCGGCAGCCGTCATGCCGCGGCTATTTCCATGGTCGATCAGTACCGATGATGATCGCGAAGACCGCGACATCGGTTTCCCGCTAGCTGCGGCAAGGCTTTTCTGCAGCCAAGCGCTTCGACCCGATATCCATCAGGGCCAGCCGAAAATCGGCGCACTCATCACTTCCGCCATGCAGCGAGACCGGCGGAAACCTGCCTTTTCATGAAATGCATATCGCAATATCGGCACGCATTTCGCCGCCTCGGTGCATGCGAAGTGCGCAGGCCGAGCTCATCCGTCCCGCCGCGACATCGTATGAAACGTTCCTCCAAACGTTTTCGATACCCAATGTCTAACCGCAAATCGCACGCGCCATTCCCCCTGGAAAATTTGAAAGTCTCGAACGTTACAGCTGCTTTTCATGCGAATGGGCCTGGCGGATAGTGGAGACAGGAGCGCTACGTTCGGGAGAAGAATATGCAGTCTCATTCGCCAGGAGCCGGACGGCTCACGACCCATGTATTGGATACGGCGCTTGGCAAGCCCGCCCGGGGCCTGCGCATCGAACTCTACCGGATCGAGGGCGATGCTTTGCACCTCCTGAAGTCTACCGAGACCAACGACGACGGTCGCTGCGATGCGCCGCTGCTGTCAGGCGAAACCATGCAGGCCGGCACCTACGAGCTGCGCTTTCATGCCGGCGACTATCTCGGTCGCACATCGGATGGCCCGATGTTTCTCGACATCATCCCGATCCGTTTCGGTCTTGCCGACGTAGGCGCCCATTACCACGTGCCGCTCCTCCTCTCGCCCTACAGCTACTCCACCTATCGCGGGAGCTGAGCAATGATATCGACGACAATCCGCTCCGAACTGCGTTTCATCCTCAATGGTCGGGACATCGCTCTCACCGACGTGGCGCCGGATCAGACGCTACTTGACTGGCTGCGTCTCTCCCGCTCGCTGAAGGGCACCAAGGAAGGTTGCGCCGAGGGCGACTGCGGCGCCTGCACCGTGCTTGTGGGGCGGCTGACGTCGGCGGGCGGCCTCGTCTATGAGAGCGTCAACGCCTGCATCCGCTTCCTTGGCTCTCTCGACGGCTGCCATGTCGTCACCGTCGAGCATCTCGCTCAGAGCGACGAGCCCCTGCATCCGGTGCAGCAAGCCATGATTGACTTTCACGGTTCGCAATGCGGCTTCTGCACACCAGGTTTCGTCTTGTCGCTCTACGGACTTTGGATGCAGACGCCGAACCCAACGGATCAACAGATCGAAACGGCGCTCCAGGGCAATCTCTGTCGCTGCACCGGCTACGAGCCGATCTTGCGCGCAGCCCGCGCAATCTCCAACTATGGCAGTACGCAGAACGATCCCCTGCTTGTCGAGCGCGACACCATAATCGCGCGGCTGAAGGCTCTTGCCGATGGTGCTCGTATCGAAATCGGCGAGGGTCGCCATCGCCTGATCGTGCCGGCCGACCTCGACGATTTCGCTGATGTTCTCGAAGCCTCACCGACTGCGACCATAGTCGCCGGCTCAACCGATGTCGGTCTTTGGGTCACCAAGCATATGCGCGACATCACGCCGGTCGTGTTCATTGCCGGGCTGCAGGAGTTGAAGTCCATCGCGATGAAGGACGGCGTCATCACTATCGGCGCCGGCGTCACCTATTCGGAGGCCATCTCGACGCTGTCGCAGCATATCCCGGCGCTCGGGCCTTTGATTACCCGCATCGGCGGCCAGCAGGTGCGCAACATGGGAACGATCGGTGGCAACATCGCCAACGGCTCGCCGATCGGCGATACGCCGCCGGCCCTGATCGCGCTCAACGCGTCGCTGACCTTGCGCAAGGGCTCCGTCCGGCGCACCATCGCGCTTGAAGATTTCTTCATCGCCTATGGCAAGCAGGACCGCCAGCCCGGCGAGTTCGTCGAGGCAGTGCATATTCCAGTTCCAGCGGCAGACGAGAAATTCGCGGTCTACAAGGTGACAAAGCGTCGGGATGAGGACATTACCGCAACGCTCGGCGCCTTCCAGTTGGCACTTGCCGCAGACGGCACGGTTGCCGAAATCCGGATCGCCTATGGCGGCATGGCCGCGACGCCGAAACGAGCCTTCGCAGTTGAAAAAGCACTGCTCGGACAGCCTTGGAACGAGGCAGCGGTGGAAGCGGCGATGGAAAAATACGCTGAGGACTATGCGCCGCTGACCGATATGCGCGCCACGGCAGAGTATCGGGCGCTCGCCGCGAAGAATCTTCTCTTGCGTTTCTATCTGGAAACGACCTCCAGCGTGGCACCGGCTCAGGTGTCCAGATATGAGGCTGCATAAGCCATGAACAAACACGCTTCCGATATCAAGGCCGACACCATCGTCGGCGGGGTTCATACCAGCCCTCGTCATGACTCCGCTCATAAGCACGTCTCCGGTACGGCCGTTTATATCGACGACATAACGGAACCAACCGGTACGCTTCACGCCGGTCTCGGCCTGTCCACCGTCGCGCACGGCATCCTGAAATCCGTCGATCTCTCAGCCGTGCAGGCCGCCCCCGGCGTCGTCGCCGTGCTCACCCATGAGGATGTGCCCGGCGTCAACGATATCTCCCCATCCTACATGAACGATGATCCGGTGCTTGCGGCAGGTAAGGTCGAGTTTCACGGCCAGCCGATCTTTTGCGTGATCGCCGAAACGCGCGAGCAGGCTCGCTGCGCCGCAAGGCTGGCAAAGATCGAGTACGAGGAATTGCCTGCTGATATCGACATCTGGGATCTCGATGTCTCGATCCATAGGCAGGTCGTCACGCCGCTGACACTGAAGCGCGGCGACGCGGCGGCCGCACTTGCAAATGCGCCGCGGCGCGTGACGGGCCGCATGCGGCTCGGCGGCCAGGATCATTTCTATCTCGAAGGCCAGGTCTCGCTGGCCGTGCCTGGCGAAGATGACGAGGTCGTCGTCCATTGCTCGACCCAAGGCCCGAGCGAGACGCAGCATATGGTCGCCCATGCGCTGGGCGTCCCGAGCAATGCTGTCACCATCGAGGTTCGCCGCATGGGCGGCGGCTTCGGCGGCAAGGAAACACAGGCAAACCAATGTGCCGCAATTGCAGCCATTGCCGCCAAAAAGCTGAAGCGTGCCGTCAAGGTCCGGCTCGACCGCGACGAAGATATGGTGGCGACCGGCAAGCGGCATGATTTTGCCATCGATTACGATGTCGGCTTCGACGATGAAGGCCGCATCCTCGCCGTCGATTACACCTTCGCGCTTCGCGCCGGCTTCTCTGCCGACCTTTCAGGCCCGGTCGGTGATCGTGCGCTGTTTCATTGCGACAATGCCTATTTCTTTCCGCATGTTCAGGCGAAGTCGGCGCCGCTTTATACCAACACCGTCTCCAACACGGCCTTCCGCGGCTTCGGCGGTCCGCAGGGGATGGTCGGTGCCGAACGCGTTATCGACGAGGTGGCGTTCGCCGTCGGCAAGGATCCGCTCGAAATTCGCAAGCTGAATTTCTATGATGCAATGGGCGTCGATGGCGAACGCAACCTCACCCCCTATCACCAGAAGGTCGAAGACTGCATCATCCAGCGCATCGTTGCCGAACTGGAGGAAAGCGCGGACTATGCCGGGCGCCGCAAGGCCATTTCCGAGTTCAACGCCAAGAGCCGCATCGTCAAGCGCGGCATCGCTCTGACCCCGGTCAAGTTCGGCATTTCCTTCACCAAGACGGAATCGAACCAGGCCGGCGCGCTGGTGCACGTCTATAGCGATGGGTCCGTGCATATGAATCATGGCGGCACCGAAATGGGGCAAGGTCTGCATCTGAAGGTCGCGCAGGTCGTGGCGGAAGAATTCCAGATCGATCTCGACCGGGTGAAGATCACGGCGACGACGACGGCAAAGGTGCCCAACACCTCGCCGACCGCGGCCTCCTCGGGCGCCGATCTCAACGGCATGGCTGCGCAAAATGCAGCGCGCCAGATCAAGGAACGGCTGATCGCCTTTGCGGCGGAAAGCCATCAGGTGCCGCGTGATAAGGTTCTCTTCCTGCCCAACCGGGTGCGCATCGGCGACATCGAGATGCCGTTCGACGATCTCGTCAAGAAAGCCTATATGGCCCGCGTCCAGCTTTCGGCCGCCGGCTTTTACAAGACGCCGAAGATCCATTGGGATCGCAAGGCCGGCCGCGGCCATGCCTTCTACTACTATGCCTATGGTGCTGCCTGCTCGGAAGTATCGATCGATACGCTGACCGGCGAATATGTCGTCGAGCGCACGGATATCCTCCACGATACCGGCTGCTCGCTCAACAAGGCCATCGATATCGGCCAGGTCAAGGGTGGCTTCATTCAGGGCATGGGCTGGCTGACGACGGAAGAGCTTTGGTGGGATAACAAGGGGCGGCTGCGCACTCATGCGCCCTCGACCTACAAGATCCCGCTTGCATCCGACCGCCCGAAGATTTTCAATGTAGCGCTGACCGATTGGTCGGAGGCCTATGAGCCGACGATCCATCGGTCCAAGGCGGTCGGCGAGCCGCCGCTGCCGCTCGGCCTTTCCGTCTTGCATGCCCTTTCGGATGCCGTGGCGAGCGTCGCTGACCACAAGATCTGCCCGCGTCTCGACGCGCCGGCGACACCCGAGCGGGTGCTGATGGCAATCGAGCGTCTCAAGGCGGCGAAGAAGGAGTAAGATCATGCCTGCCGCCCGTGAAGATATCCGGGATTTTCTCCGCCGCGAACCGGCATCGATTCTTGTTGAGGTGACGGGGGTCGCAGGCTCCGCGCCGCGCGACGCGGATGCCTGGATGCTGGTATCGGAACGAGCAATCTTTGCGACGATCGGCGGCGGGACGCTGGAATATATGGCGATCGACCAGGCACGGCGGGCACTGCGCTCCGGCCTCGCGGCGGAGCCGATGAACGTACCGCTCGGTCCGGAGATCGGCCAGTGCTGCGGCGGCCGGGTGGGCCTCGCCTTCACCGCCGTCAGCCCCAGGCTTGCGAATGATCTCATAGCCCGGAGTGATCGCGAGATGGCCGCACGCCCACATGTCTATGTTTTCGGCGCCGGTCATGTCGGCGATGCCCTCGCCATGGCGCTTTCGCTGGCGCCGTTGCGCGTGGTGCTTGTCGATACGCGAGAAGAAGAGCTCATCGCCAGCACCGTGCCGGGCGTTGAAACCTGTCTCACGGCCATGCCTGAGGCTGTCGTGCGCGATGCGCCGGCCGGCAGCAGCTTCGTCATTCTCACCCATGATCACGCGCTCGACTTCCTGATTGCCGCCGAGGCGCTCAAACGTAACGATGCAGCCTATGTCGGTATGATCGGCTCCAAGACGAAGCGCGCCACCTTCCGCAACTGGCTGTCGCGCGAAACCGGGCATGCGAAGCTTTTCGATCGCCTCGTCTGCCCGATCGGCGGAACAGCAGTAAAGGACAAGCGTCCCACGGTCATCGCCACGCTTGCCGCCGCCGAGATTATGACGGCAGCGCTGAGCTGGACGGCTGCAGCACAGCTGGCCCCGACAAAACCTGTTATCGGATAACAGGCAACTGCTTTAAGGGATTGGCGAGAGGCACGCCAAGCGGTTCAAAATGTCGCACATTGGCCGTCAAAACGGTGAAACCATGAGCGGCAGCAGTCGCAGCGATGGCAATGTCCTCGAAGCCGGCGTCGTGAGCACGCGCCCGGTCAAGCATCAGACCAGCATGCCGCGCCTTCTCAACTCCGAAGGGCAGGATACGGCCGGCATAGAAATGTTCCACCGCAGCGAGCCAGCGGCGCAAGCGCTCCGCCTTTGTCGTCGCCCCAATCCTAACCATGCGGGCGATGCCTGCCTCGATCTCGGCGATGGTGATCGCCGAAAGATAAAGCCGGTCATTATTCGCGCGCAGCCAGGCCGCGAATGCCTCAACGCCGACTTGGCGCTTGGTCTGCGCATCGGCCGATACGATATTGGTATCCAGAAGATACAAGATCAGAAGCAGTTTCCACGCAATGAACGTGCGGGTTTTCGCGATCGCTCCGGAATATCGGCGGGCTCGCCGGGAAAGGCGAGAAGCAGATCGGCGAAATCAGGTACCCTGGAGACGCGTTGCCATTCCTCGAAGGAAACCAGCACCGCTTCCTTCCGGCCATGGCGGGTAATAACGGTCGGCTCGCCGGCCACCGCTTGATCGACCACGGCCGAAAGCGTCGCCTTCGCATCCTTGAGCTGGATTTCCTTCATAGCCGTTCTCCATATGACTACCAATAGTCATATATGATCTCGCTGGCTTGATTCAAGCGCAGATCAATCTGTGCCCTCGGATCACGAGGCCACAAGCACTGGCTCGTCCTCGAGCAGCTTGCCGATGAGCCGCTGACAGCGTTCAGCCATGAAATCGATCATCAGGCGAACCTTCGGATCCTGGAAGCGCTTGTGCGGATAGATGGCGGCAAGCTGGACCGGAGCCGGCGGACTCTCCTTGAGGATCTCCACCAATCGCCCTTCCCTGAGATAGGCCTTCACCTCGAACAGCGGCTTGTTGATGATGCCACGGGCTTCCAGCGCCCATTGGGTGAGCACATCGCCGTCGTCGCTGTCATAGGGGCCTGCAACCTCGAACTTGCGGACACCTTCCGCCGTCATCAGCGTCCAGTAATATTCCTTCGATCCGGGATAGCGCAGCAGAAGACAGTCATGCTTGTCGGCAATTAGGGCATCCGCGCTCGCCGGCACGCCACGACTTGCAAGATAGGCAGGCGAAGCGCACAGCACCCGCTCGCAATTGAGGATGCCGCGCATGCGCAGGTTTGAATCCTCGAGCACGCCGAGCTTGAAGGCGACGTCGACGCCTTCGGCCAGGATATCGACATTGTGGTCGGACAGGCGCAAGCGGACTTCGATATCCGGATATTTGTCGTGAAATTCCGGAATGCCCGAGGCGATCAGCCGCCGGCCGATGCCGAGCGGCGCTGTGATCCTCAGCGACCCCTTCGGATTGCGAGAGAGATCGGCAATCGCCGCTTCCGCCTCATTGACGGCCTCAATGATCTTCACGGCCTTTTCATAGAAAACGCGACCATGTTCGGTCGGCGAGAGCTTACGTGTCGTGCGGTTGAAGAGGCGCACGCCAAGATGGCGCTCGAGCTCCTTGATGCGGTTGCTCGCGACCGCGGGCGTGACGCGCTGGTCGCGCCCTGCCGCCGAAAGAGTACCGAGTTCGACCACGCGAACGAAGACGCGGACATTATCAAGATAGGACATGGCTCTTTCTACCACATTGGCGCGCGGAACAAACCAGGGTTCATCTTATAGATTTTTTTGAAAGTGTTGGTGGATTCACCGGGATTTTCGAGAAAATCACCCGATGGCAAACAGTCCCGTGAAGATCAGGCCCATGAAGGCCGGGAGGAGTTCCCATGTATGAATATGCCATCGCCTGGGACTGGCTGACATTCGCCGTCCGCTGGCTGCACGTCATCACCGCCATCGCCTGGATCGGTTCGTCGTTCTATTTCGTAGCACTCGACCTCGGCCTCAAAAAGCATGCGGCGCTGCCGCCTGGAGCCTACGGAGAGGAGTGGCAGGTCCACGGCGGCGGCTTCTATCATATCCAGAAGTATCTGGTGGCGCCGGCCAACATGCCGGACCACCTCGTCTGGTTCAAATGGGAAAGCTACGTCACCTGGCTGTCGGGCTTCGGCATGCTTTGTCTCGTCTATTACGCCGGCGCCGATCTCTACATGATCGACCCTGCCGTGCTCGACGTCTCCAAGCCGGTGGCGATCGCCATTTCGCTCTGCTCGATCGCCGGCGGCTGGCTCCTATACGACCTGATTTGCAAATCGCCCTTCGGCAACGACAATACGCGGCTGATGGTGGCGCTCTATTTCATCCTGGTCGCGGTGGCCTGGGGCTATACGCATCTCTTTACCGGGCGCGCGGCCTTCCTGCATCTCGGCGCCTTCACCGCGACGATCATGTCGGCCAACGTCTTCTTCATCATCATCCCGAACCAGAAGATCGTCGTCGCCGACCTGCTTGCCGGGCGTACGCCAGATGCGAAATACGGCAGGATCGCCAAACAACGCTCCACGCACAACAACTACCTGACGCTGCCGGTGCTGTTCCTCATGTTGTCGAACCACTACCCGCTGGCTTTCGGCACGCAATTCAACTGGATCATCGCCTCGCTCGTCTTCCTGATGGGCGTCACGATCCGCCACTGGTTCAACACCCGCCATGCCAATGCCGGCAACCCGACCTGGACCTGGCTCGCCACCGTCGTGCTGTTCATCATCATCATGTGGCTTTCCACAGTGCCGAAGATCCTGACGGGCGAGCCGGTCACGAAGATCTCGGCAATCCAGCAGCCCTTCGTCACGGCTGAGGCTTTCCCCAAGGTTCGCGACACGATCATGGGGCGCTGCTCGATGTGCCATGCGAAGGAGCCGAGCTGGCAGGGCATCATCGCCCCTCCCAAGGGCGTCGTCTTCGAAACCGATCGCGATATCGCCGCCCATGCGCGTGAGATCTACCTGCAGGCCGGCCGCAGCCACGCCATGCCGCCGGCCAACGCCTCGCACATTACCGACGAGGAGCGCCGCCTGCTCGTCTCCTGGTACGAAAGTGCCATCAATGGGGAGAAGACCCAATGAGTGAGATCCTGATCCGTGGCCGAGTGCTGACCTTCCTTGCCGAGCCGCAAGGCATCGATGATGCCGCGTCCTATCACTATATCGAAGACGGCGCTGTCTTCGTTCGCGATGGCAAGATCGTGGAAATCGGTACCTATGGCGACATTCGCAAGCTGGCAGATGCCGGCGTCAGGATCGCGGATCACCGTCCGAACCTCATCCTGCCGGGCTTTATCGACACGCACCTGCATTTCCCGCAGACGCAAGCGATCGCGTCTTATGGCGCCCAGCTGCTTGAGTGGCTGAATACATACATTTTTGTCGAGGAACAGAAGTTTGCTCGCGCCGCCCACGCGGCCGAAGTCGCCGACCGTTTCATGGACGAACTTCTGTCCAATGGCACGACGACGGCCGTCGCCTATTGTTCGGTGCACCCGGAAAGCGTCGATGCCTATTTCGCGGCAGCCGAAGCGCGCGGCATGTGCATGATCGGCGGCAAGGTGATGATGGACCGCAACGCGCCGGATGCACTGCGCGATACACCTCAGCGTGGCCATGACGACACCAAGCGGCTGATCGACAAATGGCACCGCCGCGGACGCGCGCATTATGCCATCAGCCCACGCTTTGCGATCACCTCGACGCCCGAGCAGATGGAGATGAGCAAGGCGCTCGTCGCCGAACACCCGGATTGCTATGTCCAGACGCATCTCTCGGAAAATCGCGATGAGATCGTCTTTGCCACCTCTCTCTATCCGGAGGCCAAGGACTATACGGATATCTATGCCCGCTATGATCTGCTCAACGACCGCATGCTGCTCGGCCATTGCATCCATATGAGCGAACGGGAAGTCGCGATGCTCGCCGAAACTGGCGCGGTCGGCGTCTTCTGCCCCACCTCCAACCTCTTCCTCGGCTCCGGGCTCTTCAACGCCGCGGAGTTTGACAGGCTTGGCGCACGCTGGTCGGTTGCAACCGATGTCGGCGCCGGGACCAGCTTCTCCATGCTGGAAACGATGGATGAAGCCTACAAGGTGCTGCATCTGCAGGGGCAGCGACTGACGCCGTTCAACTCCTTCTATCGCATGACACGCGGCAACGCGCTGGCGCTCGGTCTCGAAAAGCAGATCGGCTCGCTGCAGGCGGGCGCGGATGCCGATATCGTCGTGCTTGATTCCAGCGCCAAGTCGGCGATGGAATTTCGCATGCGCACCGCCACGTCGCTGGCCGAGGAACTCTTTATCCTGCAGACCATGGGCGATGATCGTTGCATTGCCGAAGTCTATGTCGCCGGCAAGGCGATGAAGACCAAGGGCAAGAAAGCAGACATGATCGTACGCGAGCAATTGCAGCTCGCCTAACCAATAAATGTGGCGAACCGGTAGCGCCGTCGTCTCTGGATAGGAGACGGCGACGAAGACGTTCAGGCTCGCTTCGAGCGTCCGCCCATCGCCTTCGTCAATTCTTCCGCCGCGGCCCGCACAGCAGGACCAAGCGCAGCAACCCTTTCATCCGGCAGCCGCACAGCCGGGCCTGAAATCGAAATGCCGGCAATAGCCTCGCCATATTCGTCGAAGATCGGTGCGGCGACGCATCGCATGCCGAGTGTGTGTTCTTCATCGTCGATCGACCAGCCGCGCGAGCGGATCTCGGCCATATCCGTAAGCAGCACGGGCAGCGTATCGCGGGTCTTATCGGTGAAATGCTGCAACGACCGCCTTTTGAGCAAAGCCTCTATCTGGCTGTCCGACCAGGTGGAAAGGATCGCCTTGCCGATACCCGACGCATGGATCGGCCCACGACGGCCAGGGCGGAAAAAGGCGCGCATCGGCGCATGGCTTTCCGCTTGGGAGATGAAGACGACGTCACCGTCCTCCTCGATGGCGATATTGGCGGTCTCGCCGGATGCCTCCATCAACTGCTTGAGGAAAGGCCGGCTGATCGTGCCAAGCTTGCGGAAGCGCAAGTAGGCCGTTCCGATCTCGAAGGCTTTCACCCCGATCGTCCAGGCACCCGTCTCAGCATCATGCGCCACCATGCCATGCTGGGCGAGAGAGGTCAGAAGCCGATGAACAGTGGAAGGCGCCATGGCCGATCTGTCGGCGAGATCGGTCAAAACCGCGCCGTCGGCTTCCGCCACCAGCTCCAAGAGTTTCAGACTGCGATCGAGCACCTGGACGGATGAAGCCGCCGCATTCCCTGCCGGTTTCCGGCCCGGCCTGCCCTTCGTCTTTTCCCGATTTTCCGCCATGACGCTCACTTTAGACCAAACGCATGCCGCACAATTCGGCGCGGCCCGCTTGGGCTTCATGACATATCCGCTTCGCTGCGATTGTTCCAGATTCGTTGAAAATGTTTATTTCCATATGATGGGATTGATTTCCATTTTTAGATTGCGCCTGTTCACCCATGCGGTACCTTCGATCCAGAAACGGAGGAAATCTCATGGCGAAGATGCGCGCAGTCGATGCCGCAGTGCTGATTCTGGAAAAGGAAGGCGTCAATTGCGCCTTCGGCGTTCCCGGCGCTGCGATCAACCCCTTCTATTCCGCAATGAAAGCACGTGGTTCGATCCGCCATGTACTTGCCCGCCATGTCGAGGGCGCAAGCCATATGGCCGAGGGCTACACCCGCGCTCGCGCCGGCAATATCGGTGTCTGCATCGGAACGTCGGGGCCTGCCGGCACCGACATGATCACCGGCCTTTATTCGGCCTCTGCCGATTCGATCCCGATCCTCTGCATCACCGGCCAGGCGCCGCGCGCCCGCCTCGACAAGGAGGATTTCCAGGCCGTCGATATCGCCAAGATCGCAGCCCCCGTCACCAAATGGGCCGTGACCGTCATGGAGCCGGCGCTCGTTCCTTACGTCTTCCAAAAGGCATTCCACACGATGCGCTCGGGTCGCCCCGGCCCGGTCCTCATCGATCTGCCTGTGGACGTCCAGCTCGCCGAAATCGAGTTCGACATCGGCACCTATGCGCCGCTCGCCCCCTATAAGCCCTCGGCGACGCGGGCACAGGCCGAAAAGGCGCTTGCCATGCTGAATGCGGCCGAGCGGCCGTTGATCGTCGCAGGCGGCGGCATCATCAATGCCGATGCTTCCGACCTGCTGGTGGAATTTGCCGAGATCACCGGCGTTCCGGTCATCCCGACGCTGATGGGCTGGGGCGCGATCCCGGACGATCACCCGCTGATGGCCGGCATGTGCGGACTGCAGACCTCGCATCGCTATGGCAATGCGACGCTGCTTGCCTCCGATTTCATCTTTGGCATTGGCAATCGCTGGGCCAATCGCCACACCGGCAATGTCTCGACCTACACGGAAGGGCGAACCTTCGTTCATGTCGATATCGAGCCGACCCAGATCGGCCGTGTCTTTGCTCCTGATTTCGGCATCGTCTCCGATGCCGGTGCTGCGCTGAAGCTCTTCCTCGACGTTGCGACGGAATGGAAGACCGAAGGCAAGCTGCGCGACTGGTCGGCCTGGGCGGAGGAATGCCGCGATCGCAAGCGCACCATGCTGCGCAAGACGCATTTCGACCAAACGCCGCTGAAGCCGCAGCGCGTTTACGAAGAGATGAACAAGGCTTTCGATCGCGACACCTGCTATGTCTCGACCATCGGGCTTAGCCAGATCGCCGGCGCGCAATTCCTGCACGTCTACAAGCCGCGCAATTGGATCAATTGCGGGCAAGCAGGCCCGCTCGGCTGGACTTTGCCGGCAGCGCTCGGCGTGCGTGCCGCCGATCCGGACCGCCCGATCGTCGCGCTGTCAGGCGACTACGACTTCCAGTTCCTCATCGAGGAGCTCGCCGTCGGGGCGCAACACAAGCTTCCATATCTGCATGTGGTCGTGAACAATTCCTGTCTCGGCCTCATCCGCCAGGCCCAGCGCGGCTTCAACATGGATTTCGAAGTCAGCCTCGCCTTCGAGAACATAAACGCATCCGATGACGCGGAGCCGGGCTATGGCGTCGACCATGTCGCCGTTGCCGAAGGGCTTGGCTGCAAGGCGATCCGCGTGCGCAGCCCGAACGAGTTTCAGGAAGCGTTCACGACTGCAAAGCAGCTGATGGCGGAGCATCAGGTTCCCGTCGTCATCGAGTTCATCTTGGAGCGTGTCACCAACATCGCCATGGGCGCCGACATCAATTCGGTCGTCGAGTTCGAGGAACTTGCCGAACGCGGCGAGGATGCCCCGACCGCGATCCTCGCTCTGTTGGACTGAAGGAGAAATAACATGCCGAAGTTTGCGGCCAATCTCACCATGCTTTTCACCGAAGCGCCGTTTCTGGATCGCTTCGCGCTGGCCGCCAAGGCGGGCTTCGAGGGCGTCGAATATCTGTTTCCCTATGATTTTGCGAAGGAAGCGCTGCGCACCGAACTCGATCGTCATGGCCTGATCCAGGTGCTGCACAATCTGCCCGCCGGCAACTGGGCCGGCGGCGAGCGGGGGATCGCAATCCTGCCCGATCGTATCGACGAATTCCGCCGCGGCGTTGCCTCGGCGATCGACTATGCTACGGCGCTCGGCTGCCGCCAGATCAATTGCCTTTCCGGCATCGCGCCGGCCGGCGTGCCCGATGAGGTGCTGCGGACCACTTTCGTCGTCAACCTCAAATATGCGGCGGAAGAGCTCAGCAAGCACGGGATCCGCCTGCTGATCGAGCCGATCAACAGGTTCGACATTCCGGGTTTTTATCTGAACACGCCGGGCCAGGCGGCCGCGATCATCGCCGAGGTCGGCAGCGACAACCTGTTCATTCAGTACGACCTCTATCACCAGCAACGCACCGCGGGCGAACTGATCGGCACCTTCAAGAAGCATCAGGCACGGATTGCGCATGTGCAGCTTGCCGACAATCCCGGTCGCAACGAACCGGGCACCGGCGAGATCGCCTACCCCTTTGTCTTTGAAGCGCTCGACGCGCTTGGCTATGACGGCTGGATCGGCTGCGAATACAAGCCGCGCACCACGACCGCAGCGGGGCTCGGCTGGTTTGCCGCAGCCAGGCGCCACGCCGAAAGCGCAGCCATTCTCAATATCAGGAGCTAATAACCATGGCACATATCGGATTTATCGGCCTCGGCATCATGGGTACTCCCATGGCGCGTCATCTACAAAATGCCGGCCACATCGTCGTCACATCGAAGTTTGCCATTCCGCCGCGCCAGGAGCTGCTCGACAACGGCCTGCAATTCGTCGAAACGCCGAAGGCGCTCGCCGAAACCGTCGACACCATCATACTGATGCTGCCGGATACGCCTGAGGTCAAGGACGTGCTCTTCGGCGAGAACGGCGTTACCTACGGCTTGTCCAAGGACAAGCTCGTCATCGATATGAGCTCGATCTCGCCGATCGAGACCAAAGAATTCGCCAGAAAGATTCGCGAGACCGGCGCCGAATATATCGACGCGCCGGTTTCCGGTGGCGAAGTCGGCGCAAAGAACGCCTCGCTTTCCATCATGGCCGGCGGTTCTGAAGCCAGTTTCGAGCGGGCGCTGCCGCTCTTCCAGCTGATGGGCAAGAACATCACGCTCGTCGGTGATTGCGGCGATGGCCAGGTCACCAAGGTCGCCAACCAGATCATTGTCGCATTGACGATCGAGGCCGTGTCGGAGGCACTTGTCTTCGCCTCCAAGGCCGGTGCCGATCCGGCCCGCGTACGCTCGGCCCTGATGGGTGGTTTTGCCTCCTCGCGCATCCTCGAAGTGCATGGCGAGCGCATGATCAAGCGCACCTTCGAGCCCGGTTTCCGCATCTCGCTGCATCAGAAGGATTTGAACCTTGCGCTGCAGGGTGCCAAGGCGCTCGGCGTCTCGCTGCCGAACACCGCGGCAACGCAGGAACTCTTCAACCAATGCGCCGCCAATGGCGATAGCGGGCTCGATCATTCCGGTCTCGTCAAGGCGCTGGAGCGCATGGCGAACCATCCCGTCGCGTAACATGTGAGAGACTCGATGGCTGATATCCCCAATCCCCGCGCCTTTCTGGAAAAGCTGTTCTATGCGGCGGTCGCAGCGGCCGATCCGGATAAGGCGCTCGCCGCCCACCTGCCAGAAAAGCCGAAGGGTCGGACGGTGGTGGTCGGTGCCGGCAAGGGGGCAGCACAGATGGCGCGTGCCTTCGAGCGTCTCTGGGACGCTCCGCTGTCCGGCGTTGTCGTCACGCGCTACGGCTATGCCGTGCCGTGTGAGCGCATCGAGGTTCTCGAGGCCGCGCATCCGGTGCCGGACGAAGGTGGCCTGCGCGCATCAGATCGGTTGATGGCAGCGGTCAACGGTCTCACGGAAGACGATCTGGTCGTCGCCCTCATCTGCGGCGGCGGCTCGGCACTGTTGCCCGCGCCGGCAGGGGATCTCACGCTTGCCGACGAAATCGCCGTCAATCGGGCCTTGCTTGCCTCCGGCGCACCGATCGGCGCCATGAATGCCGTGCGCAAGCAGGTCTCGCGCATCAAGGGAGGCCGGCTGGCGGTCCTTGCCTATCCTGCAAAGGTCGTCTCCCTCGTCGTTTCCGATATCCCCGGCGACAACCCTGCACTGGTCGCCTCCGGCCCGACCATCGCCGACGAGACGACCCGCGCCAATGCACGGGCGATCATAGAACATTACGGTCTCGATCTGCCTGACGCGGTGATGCGTCACCTCAAGGACAGCACGGATGAGCCTCCCCTGCCCTCGGATCCTCGTTTTGCCCGCAACGAGGTGAGGCTCGTTGCTTCGGCGGCCATCGCGCTGGATGCCGCAGCCGACGTCGCCCGCAAGGCCGGCGTCGAGACCATCGTGCTGTCCGATGCCATCGAGGGCGAAGCATCGGAGGTCGGTCGCCAACATGCGGCGATCGTAGCCAAGATCCTGCAGCGGGGCTTGGCGTCGCAAGACCCCATGCTTCTTCTATCTGGCGGGGAAACCACGGTAACGATCAAGGGCAAGGGCAAAGGCGGCCGCAACAGCGAGTTCCTCCTGTCCTTCGCCTGCGCCATTTCCGGCCAGGAGGGCATTTCAGCGCTCGCCGCCGACACGGACGGCATCGACGGTTCCGAGGACAATGCCGGTGCTTTTGCCGATGGCGCCACAATTTCGCGGCTCGCCGAGCTCAAAAAAAATGCCGCCGAATTCCTTGATCATAACGACAGCTGGTCGGCCTTCGCAGCTCTCGATGACCTCTTCGTCAGCGGCCCGACCGGCACGAATGTCAACGACTTCCGCGCGATCCTGCTGCAATAGATCATCGCCGCCCGCCAATCGAGCGACTCGGAGTTGCTCAGCCGGTGGCGTGACGCATTCTGTATTGAGCGGCGCAGTTGGAAAGCGTATGAGTTCAACAAAAAGCTGAACTATTTTTCTTGCTGGCAACGCCAACCGTTGCGGGCAAGCCGGGGATCGTATCTATCATGAATTTGTTGCACTTGCTCACTATCGAGGAGTAGCAAGGAGAAAGTGCTGTCGCGCCAGTCACTTTTTGGTCCGGTCACCGCACGTCTTCGGGATGATTGATGGGGAGATGAAATCGCAACGCCCTTAAAGCCGCCGAAGCTGCCGAGAAAATCCATATCGGCATCCGTCGACTTCATAGCAAAAGTGCAGGTCAGTGGCACGTAACCCGGATCTTACCGAGCTGAAAATAGATCAGCGAGTTCCGACAAATGCTACGCTAAATCTTGAGCTGTTAAGTTTGTTTCCATTGCCCTGTGGAACTTAACCGATCTTTAACAGCCAGTTGTGCAGGCTGGAGATAGAACGGGCAAGGCCCATACCCCGAAAGCATCGGACCCTCAATGCGTCTTCTCGCCTCAGTCATTTTTGCAGTCCTTGCTGCGTTCGTCGCGCCCGCCCTGGCGCAGGACGTGCCGTCGGTGACGGTTACCGGTTCCTCGGGCTCGGTGACGTTCGATCGCAATCAGCTTGAGGCGATGGGCCTCGTGTCGATCAAGACTTCGACGCCCTGGAACGAAGGTGTCGTCAACTTCGAAGGCGTCCCAATGGCGCTGTTGCTTGAAAAGGCCAAGGCCCAAGGTGCGACAGCCACCGTCATTGCCCTCAATGATTATAGCGTCGATATTCCGACCAGCGATTTCACCAAGTTCGGCACGATCCTTGCCGTCAAGCGCAATGGCGCATATATGCCTATCGACGATCAAGGCCCGTTCTTTGTTATGTATCCATTCGACAGCAACCCCATCCTGCAGGGACAGCCCTATCACGGTCGTGCCGTCTGGCAGGTCAAGGCAATCTCCGTGAAATAGCCCCGGGGCCGCATGCGCTACCTCCGCACAGCGCTGATCATTGTGATCCTGGGTTTCATCACCTCGGCGATCTATATTTCCGCCTTGGTCTTCCAGCGCCAGACCGCACTGCAAGATGTCGGCTTGGGCAATATCACCTGGACGATAGCCCAAGCTCCGAGTGAGTTCACCCGGCTCGAACAGCGCGTCAGTGCCATCGGCATGAACGATGGGCAGGTCGATGCCCACGAGGTCAGGCTGCGCTTCGATATCGTCGTCAATCGTCTCAAGACCCTTCGGTCCAACGGGGTCGAGAAGTTCGTACAATCCAACCCGCATATCGGCGAGACCCTCGACGACCTCGAAGAGGCGCTCAACCAGACCCGGCCACTGCTTAGCCAGCTTTCAGTGCCCGGCACACCGGCGCGGATCCTGGCGATCCTGGAGCCGATCTATCCGAAGCTGGCGCGGCTCTCCAGCGACAGCAACATGTGGTATTCGGCGCGCATTGCCGAAGATCGGCGCGGTCTCCTCGGGCTGCAATTGGCCCTGACATGGGTCACCGTCGGCATGCTCATCGGCGGTTGCCTGCTGATTCTGCTACTGCTCATCCACAATGGCCTTCTGGGCCGTGCGCAGAAGATTCTGCAGGCCAAGGAGCAGACCCTGGCGATCCAGAATGCCCGGTTCGATGCGGCAATGGAGGCCATGTCGCTCGGTCTTTGCCTGCTCGACGACCAATATCGCGTCATTGTTCACAATCCCCGTTTCCTGGCCCTGTTCGGTCTGGACGAAGTCCGGGCAAGGATCGGCACCCCCTTGGCTGATCTCATCGCGCCCGAATTGCTGCCTCCTGGATTGTCAACCAGCGGCCCGGGCGGCATCGCTGGCGATAAGGCTCGTGTCCGGAACGACATCGCCGTGCTCAGCGACCATATCCATCATCTCGCAAATGGGATGGTGCTGGCCGTATCGCACGAGCCGACGGGTGAAGGCGGCTGGGTTTGCACTTTCGAAGATGTCAGCGAGCGTCATCGCGCGCAGGATCGCGTAGTGCACATGGCCCATCACGACGCGCTGACCGATATGCCCAATCGATTGCTGTTCTGGGAGAGCGTCGGTCACGCACTGCGCGGATTGGCAGCCGGCGGCCAATTATTCACCATACTTTATCTCGATCTCGACCGCTTCAAGGAAGTCAACGACACGCTAGGCCACCCCGTCGGCGACGTGTTGCTGCGCAAGGTCGCCAGGCGGCTGCGTAACACCGCATCACAACATGACATCGTGGCGCGCTTGGGCGGTGATGAATTTGCCGTGCTGCACCGGTGTCTGGATTCCACACTCGACAGTGCCCGCGATCTGTCGGAGCGCCTCATTGCCAGCATCAGCCGGCCTTACCGTATCGATGGCAACGAGATCGTTGTCAGCACCTGCATCGGCATCGCGGTTGCACCGCGCGCTGGCGGTGATACCGGCCAACTGATGAAGAACGCCGACCTGGCGCTATACCAGGCCAAGGCCGATGGCAAGGGAATCTACCGCATCTTCTCCCCGCAGATGGAAGAGGATCTCCAGAACAGGCGCAATCTGGAGGTGGACATGCGTCACGGCATCAAGCTCGGACAATTCGAGGTTCATTATCAACCGCAGATTTCGCACAAGACCCGCAAGATCGTTGCCAGCGAGGCACTGGTGCGCTGGCGCCATCCAGAGCGCGGGCTGATCCCGCCAGCCGATTTCATCCCGCTGGCGGAGGAAACCGGTTTCATCGACACGCTCGGAAAATGGGTGCTGCAACAGGCATGCGAGGACGCTCTGAACTGGCCCGAGGACGTGCGCGTTTCGGTCAACCTCTCTCCGGTTCAGTTCCGTCAGACGGATCTGGTCGATATGGTCAAGACCGTCCTGGAATTTACCGAATTCGATGCGCGGCGGCTGGAACTGGAAATCACCGAGTCGGTACTCTTGCGGGACAATGCCGCGAACATCGAGGTACTGAGCCGGCTACGTTCGCTCGGCTTGACCATTGCGCTTGACGATTTCGGCACCGGCTATTCTTCCCTGAACTATCTGCAGCGCTTCCCCTTCGATAAATTGAAAATCGATCGCAGTTTCGTGCGCGACCTGGAAAACCGGCCCGACAGCTTTGCCATCGTCCAGTCCATCGCTACGCTCGGTCGCAATCTCAAGATGCTCACCACGGCGGAGGGCGTCGAGACGCAGACCCAGCTCGACATGGTCATCAAGGCCGGTTGTTCGGAGAGTCAGGGCTATTACTTCAGCCCGCCCGTCCCGGAAGTCGAATTCCGCGCCATGATCGACCGCAAGAACAGCGATGCCAGCGAAGCCTCAAACGGTCGAAGCCCCAAACCTGGCAGAGACAGAGGTTCCGAGAAGGCTGCAGACGCTGATTCTGCGGACGGGCAGTACTAGCCCATCCCCGACTGCATGGCATTGACCTGATGGATGAATGACAAGCTCTCGCGGAAAGCGACCTGCCGTTCAAAGCTGATGTCAATAATGAGGGGTGCGTCCGACGACAAAGGATGGGGGCAGTCGTCGGACGCTGCACTGTCCAGCCCGAGGGTGGCATTCAGGCCGGCAATTAGAATATTAGCATCTACCGTAGATTTAGGTGAGCTACCCAATTGGATTGGAAGGCGGGTAGCAGCAGTTCCTTTGTGTTGATCGTGCGGCATCGATCGATCGCAGGTTTGGCAAGGCCAGCGGCGCCTTCACTACCTTCGAATGGATTGTTATTTTCGAAATTGCGCTGATAAGCGCGTGACATCATTTTGCCCTTGCCTTTGCCGCCCCACGCGCAATCTTGACGCTTCATGTCGGTTCGTAACTTGCGAGAACAATGTGAGTTTCTCTTTTCGCGGTAGTGTGCTGCTAGCAGGATTGTCGGCTCTCCTCATCGCGGGAGAGGCTATGGCGGTCGATGATGCGCGCCAACAAGAGTTCATGCGATTTATCGGCCCAGCCTATCCTCTTCTTCTTGCGAAGGCGGGTCTGTGGAAGACAAATCCGGCCGAGATGCAGGAACTGGCGGGCAAGGCAGCCAGGGCGCTATCGGCTGTGGCTCCAGTTGATTGCGACGCTGCCGGCTTCCAGCGCGATTTCTGCGGCATGTCCATGCGAACGATGCCTGCATCTTCCATGGCGCCGAGCATCCAGGAAAAAGAAGTCTTGATGATGAAGCCCTATAAAGACACCGCACCCAAGCGCGGCGACATCATCGTCTTTTCCAGCAGGTACTACGCCTCTCCGGACAGGGCAGTCTTGTACGTCAAGCGGCTGATCGGCCTTCCTGGTGAAAAAGTGGAATTGCACCATGGTACGGTTTTCGTCGACGGCAAGGCCTTTTCGGTGGCGCCGACGGATCGCACGATGACGGATCTCTTCGGCAATACAGCTAGAATTCTTGAGGAGACGACGCCGGAAGGACGACGCTACAGGACCTCAATGACGGATCAAGCGGTCGCTGGCCAGGACGAAACAGGTCCATTCGAAGTACCCGCGGGTCATTATTTCGTGCTGGGCGACAACAGGCACAATTCTGTCGACAGTCGCTTTCCAGATCAGTTCGGCGAAAACGGATTTGTTTCTGCCAAGGATGTCTTCGGGAAGGCCGCGATCATCTTGGTTTCTCCCGACCCCGATCGAATTGGCACGTTGCTCGAGTGAAAATCGCTCTTCGCAGCTTTTGCCATCCGAGGCCTCATCCATGCAATTGCTGAATTCCGCCTTTATTTGCGAGAATATTATTCCAAAATCGTTTCGGAAATTAGCAAATCACTATAGGCTCGATTTCGACTCGGCTGCGCTTACGCTTTGAGCGGCTCGCTGCGCCGCCGAGCAAGATAATCCTGCGAAGAAAAGCCGACATGCCCAATAGACCCTCTCCGCTCGTCGCGTTCCAGTCGAAGACCTTCCGCTCTCTCTGGTCAGCAACGCTCATCTCCAATCTTGGCGGGTTGGTCGAAGGCGTCGGCGCCGCGTGGCTGATGACCAGCCTTGCGACATCACATGGCATGGTGGCGCTCGTTCAGTCCTCCACCACCCTACCCGTCATGATCTTCTCGCTTGCGGCCGGAGCGCTGGCTGACAATTACGACCGCAGGCGGATCATGCTGATTGCACAGACGCTGATGCTCTCAGTCTCGGCGACGCTGGCGATCTTGTCCTACAGCAATGCGCTGACCCCATGGCTTTTGCTCTGCTTCACCTTCCTGATTGGCTGCGGCGGCGCGCTTCACAATCCATCATGGCAGGCGTCGATGGGCGATGTCGTGCCACGCGAGCACCTGCCGGGTGCGGTCGCGCTGAACAGCATGAGCTACAATCTCATGCGCAGCATCGGGCCTGCCATCGGCGGCGTCATCGTCGCGGCCGCCGGTGCGGCCTTTGCGTTCCTCTTCAATGTCTTCTGTTACTTCGCGCTCATCATCACCCTATGGCGCTGGAAGACCGCGCCCGTCCGCAATACGCTGCCGCGCGAGCCGTTCGGCAGCGCCATGTCGGCAGGCTTTCGCTATGTGCTGATGTCGCCGAACCTTCTCAAGGTCATGTGCCGCAGTTTCGTCTTCGGCTTGACGGCGATCGTCATCCTGGCACTCCTGCCCCTCGTCGCGCGCGATCATGTCCACGGCACGGCGATCACCTACGGCATCATGCTCGGCTTCTTCGGCTTCGGCGCCATCTGCGGCGCGATGCTGATCGGCCGCATCCGCGATATCCTGAGCAATGAATGGGTGATCCGCGGTGCCTTCTTCACATTGGCGGTGAGCTGCTTGTTGCTTGCGCTAAGCAACCAGGTATGGCTGAGCTGTCTTATTCTCATGCCGGCCGGCGTCGCCTGGGTGCAGGCCTTCTCGCTCTTCAATGTCACGGTTCAGCTTTCCACGCCGCGCTGGGTCGTCGGCCGCGCTCTGTCGCTCTATCAGACCGCCACCTTTGGCGGCATGGCGGTCGGAAGCTGGCTCTGGGGTGCACTGGCCGACGCCCACGGTATCACGGGCGCGCTTTTCATCGCAAGCGTCGGCTTGGCAATAGGCGGCCTGCTTGGCCTGTTGCTGCGCCAGCCGGATTTCGAATCGCTTAATCTCGATCCGACCAACACCTTCAGCGAACCACAATTGCAGCTCGACCTGCGTTCCAGAAGCGGCCCCATCCTGGTCATGGTGGACTACGACATCGATCAGGAGGATGTGGCGGAATTTCTGGCCGTCATGGCTCAGCGTCGCCGGATGAGAATCCGCGACGGGGCAAAGCAATGGTCGCTGTTACGCGATCTGGAAAAGCCGAACACCTGGACGGAAAGCTACCATCTGCCGACCTGGATCGATTATGTTCGCCACAGCCAGCGCCAGACGCATGCCGATGTCGAGGTCGCCGAACGCCTGGACAAATTGCATCGCGGCGACCGCCCGCCCGTCATCCACCACATGATCGAACGGCAGACGGTGCCCAGGCACGACGACATGCCATTGAAGCCCTATCTCGACGCGACATGATGGTCATGGCTGGGGACTTGTAACGGCGGAGCCGCTTCCAGCGTGCTGGCGCGCCATTTCGCGTGGCGAACAACCGAAGGCGCGCTTGAACATGGTCGTGAAGGCGGCCGGGTTCTTATAGCCAAGGTCAATCGCGATCGTCGTCACCGGCACGCCGGCGACAAGCCGCGGAAGCGCGGCATGCAGACAGGCCTGCTCGCGCCATTTGACGAAGCTCAGCCCCGTCTCCAGGCGAAACATGCGGGTAAATGCGCGGCGGCTCATGCGCATGTGGCTGGCCCATAGATCGATCGTATCATGCGTTGCCGGCCGCCTGAGGAAATCCTGGCATTTCTGAGCCAAAGTCCTGTTGCGCGGGATCGGCAGGGACAAGGGCAACGGCCTCAATCTTGCCAGTTCGTGCAGAAGCAATGCCATCAAGGCACCGGCCCGATCATTGACGTCGTAATCGACCGGAATATCGACGGCTTCGGCGATGAGCGTGCGCAGCAGGGGCGAGATTTCGACCACCTGACAGTGATCCGGCATCGTCTCGATCGCTTCCGGCTCAATGTAGAGACTACGCATGCTTACCTTTCCGAGCATGCGCACGCTATGGATCACGCCCGGAGGGATCCACATCCCGCGCTCCGGCGGCATGACGAGCGTGCCGTCAGGCGTGGTCACGACCACTACGCCGGAAAAACCATAGAGCAGTTGGGCACGGCGATGCTGGTGCGGTTCGACGCGGTGGCCGTCGCCATATTCATTGCCGAGGGCGATGAGTGGCCGGTCGACATCGATGAATGGATCTATGCGGCTGTTCCTGACCATTCTGGCCCAGTCTCGTAAGAATTACGCCCTGTCGCGGTAGCGGGCAATTTTGTTTTCTAATATCAGCGCAACGGAACATTGAAAAGTGACAGTCATGAGCCAAGCGATGAATCCGCCCCGCGCGGCAACGACGATATATCCGGTCATTATGGTGGCGAGCCTTGGCCACTTCATCAACGACGTCACCCAGGCATTGCTGCCAGCAAGCTATCCAGTGCTCAAGACCGGCTTTGACCTGAGCTTCGCCCAGCTCGGCGTGCTGACATTCGTCTACCAGATCACGGCCTCGATCCTGCAACCCTTCGTCGGCTGGTACACGGATGGACGGCCCCAGCCCTATTCATTGCCGTTCGGCATGATCTGCAGCTGCGCCGGCATGATCACGCTCGGCATGGCGCCCAATTACCCAACACTATTGATGGGCGCAATACTGCTCGGCTTCGGCTCCTCGATCTTCCATCCGGAGGCGTCCCGCATCGCCCGCCTGGCATCAGGCGGAAAGCATGGCTTCGCCCAGTCCCTGTTCCAGGTCGGCGGCAATTTCGGCACCTCACTCGGCCCGCTGCTCGCAGCCTTCTTCATCCTTCCGCACGGCCAGCATGGAATGGCGGCGCTTGCGAGCCTGGCTTTTGCCGGCATTCTTATTCTCGGTGGCCTCGGCCGCTGGTATCAGCTGAATGGCAGCCATCTGCGGGCGCCGGCAAAATCCGGCAAGCCTCATAAGGCGCTGAGCCTATCGCGCGCCCGCGTCGGTCTTGCCATTGCCGTCCTGATCGCGCTGATCTTTTCGAAGTATTTCTATCTGGCAAGCTTTACCAGCTACTACAATTTCTATCTCATGGCCCGGTTCGGCGTGACGGAACGGACGGCTCAGCTCTGCCAGTTCGTGTTCTTCGCCGCGGTCGCCGTCGGCACGATGGTCGGCGGCCCCGTGGGTGACCGCATCGGCCGCAAGAAGGTCATCTGGGGTTCGATCCTCGGCATCCTGCCCTTCACCGTCGTTCTGCCCCATGCCAATCTCGAAACGACGATCATCCTCAGCGCGATCATCGGCACGGTCATTGCGTCGGCCTTTTCCGCGATCGTCGTCTACGCGCAGGAATTGCTACCGGGTCGCGTCGGCATGGTGTCCGGCCTGTTCTTTGGCTTCGCCTTCGGCATGGGCGGCATTGGTGCGGCCGCGCTCGGCGTGCTTGCCGACCACACCAGCATCGAGTTCGTCTTCGAGCTTTGCGCCTTCCTGCCGCTGATCGGACTTTTGACGATCCTGCTGCCGAACGTCGAAGATTAAGGGCAACCTGAAAGGGATAAGGCGCCGAGGTGGGACATCGGCGCTTCGCCCTCTACCTTTCACGAGGCGGAGATTTTCTTCACCCAGCTTCGATGTCATCGCCGCTGCCCATGTCGGCCTGTACCCGCCCAATCTGAAAGATCGCGACGCGCTTTAAACGGGCTCGTCTGCACCGGTCAAAGTTGCGGTACAAAAAGGTCACACCCATGCGGGTTTGCTGTGGGCATCACCATGAAATCGTCGAATGGCCTACAACCGGGTATTGAGCTGACGGGTAGAGTGTCTATTTCCTCGCGCTGCAGATGTGGGTGCAAAGTCGGACCCCAGGATTTTGCGCAGCTCCCGCTTCGCTTCCTGCTTTGCGGATGCCTACACAACCACTCGGAGTTTCAGGCAGACAATGACATTCCCGACGATCAAACTTCCCGAGAGAGCCCTGCGGCTTGCTCAGAACCTTATTTCAATGCCGAAGGCCGTCTATTTCTCGCTGCCGATCCTGATCGGCCTGACCGTTTTCATGGCTGTTTCCGAAGCTCCGGGCATATTGAGGGATTGGACGATCAGCCAAAATCCCGTCAAGCTCGTCAACGGCGATATCCGCGATGGAAAATGCTCGACCCGGAAGGGTTTCTTCACAACCTGCGAGGCGCACCTCAACTACGCCTACAATGGCCAGACCTATGACAGGGATGTCGAGATCATGTTCGTCGACATCCACGCCGGTGACTACGACACGGACCTCGTCATCTCCGGCGACCATCCGGACTTGGCGACCCTCAGCCTCGGGCTGGATATGCTCTGGAACCGAATCATAACGCTTGCCGTCTTCGTCGCACTTCTTGGAGGCGCCTGCATCGCAATGATCTTCCAGATCCTGCGTGTCTGGCGTGCTCGCGGGCAATTGCACCGGGCTGCTCAACTCGCGCCGGTCCCGGTGGAAATCACGACCTTCCAGCGACGAGGCAAGCGGCTGACGGTGACTTATACTGACAAGATCGCCGTCAGAAAAACCGGACGGGCGGCCCATACGAACTTCGAGCCAGGGCAGGAACCTCTGGTTGTCGGCGCAAAGGATGGCAAGCCCGTGGCGCTCGCCGTCTGGCATGGAAATACGGCTCTCCCGGTACTTTTGGACAGCCGACTGGAGCGGATCGACATGGCCGCGCAAGAGCGCGCGAGCATTCTCGCCCCGCTGACGGCAGAGCTTGGCGGCCAGCCGCTGGAGCTCATTGCCCAAGGGAAAAAAGGACCGACCGTCATGGCGCGGCTCGCCAGGGTTTTCCTGGTTATACTTCTCTTCATCGTCGGCATTTTCGGTTACTGGGTCTGGTATGTGACCAGCGCCGAGTCGCAATTCACCTCGCCCGCCATGGACCTCAACAATATGATGCCGGCGCCACTCAACCGCTGGGGCTGCGATCAGTTGAAGAAGCGCTTTGGTGATCAACGCGCGCCCTTCGGCTGCGCCGCCTCGGATTTTACGAGCTGGAAGTGACGTTCGACCAACAGAGATGGACGCGGCCTCCAACGAGTCCGCGTTCACGTGCCATGCCTTAGACCGTTACTCGACGATCTCCGCGACAAGTGGCGATGAGCCACGCAACGGCCGGCGGAAAAGCCCGACGCAGGCAACGCCTACAAGAGCGGCGCCGCCGCCGATGACATGGTAGGCGCGCACGGGCTCGCCGAGCATCACGATGGCGCCGAGCGCGGTGAAGACCGGCAAGAGGTTCATGAAGGCCGCGCAACGATTGGGTCCAAGAATGTGGACGCCGCGCACCCACAGGAACGGAAGAACGACGGAGGCAAGGCCCCCGGCATAGGCAATCAGCGGCAAGGTCTCGGCATTCAGCGAACGCAAGGGCGCAGGCGTTGCAAGGAACGCCGGAAACATGATGACCAGAGCGCAGATCGCCTGCATATAGGTCGATTGCCAGCCGGCGACTGGCAGGCTCCAGCGCTTGAGCAGAACCCCATACACGGCATAGCTCAACGCCGCTATGAACATCAGCGGATCGCCGAGATGCACGCCATTGCGAGCAAGCGCTGCCGGATCGCCGGCACTCACCAGATAGATAAGCCCGGCAAGCGACAGAACGCCGCCGCCGACCATGCCGACGGTCGGCGTATCCTTCAGCACAAAGGCGCTCAAAGCCACCGTAAGCAGCGGCGTCAAGGCCGTGAACACCGCCATGTTCGTCGCCGTGGTCGTTTCCGCCGCCAGATAGGATAGGCTCTGGAAGAAGCACATGGCGAGGAAGCCGAGAATGGCGAATTGCCCGAGATGCGGCCAGATGACGAAGCGGTTTCGCCAGGCGGGGATGGCGACGAAGGTGCTCATCAAAAAGACGGCGAGAAGCAGACGATAGAAGGTGATTGCCTCCGGCCCGATCGTGTGGGCTGACAGTCTGGAGACGATGACGTTTCCGGACCAGAGGATGATGGCGACGAGGGGATAGAGAAATACGAGCTTATTTTTCATGTGCGATAACCATGGACCAATTCGAACGCCCTGACTTATCGCCTTGAAGCCAGTCCGTATCGCTCTATGATGACCATGACTGTAGAGATTAGGACATGCAAAGCGATCCGAGGCGCAAACATCTTGAGTTTCATAATACCCATCGCGCCATGGCGGCTATGGACGTCAACTATCCTGACGGCGCTTCCACCGGCTGGCATTCGCATCCGCGCGGCCAGTTGCTGCATGCGATCGAGGGGGTAATGATCGTGCGGTCGGCAGAAGGGTCGTGGGTGGTGCCGCCGAACCGGGCGCTGTGGCTCGCCGCCGGGCTGGAGCATGACGTGAAGATGTCCGGCGAGGTTAAGATCCGAACCGTTTTCATCGATGCGACAGCAATCCGCCACATGCCGGCGGAAAGCTGCGTGATCGAGGTTTCGCCGCTGCTGCGCGAGCTCATCGTTGCCGCCGTCCAAGTTCCGCTCGACTATGGGGAAGGCAGTCGAGACGATCGTCTCATGCAATTGCTCCTAGATGAAGTACGGGTCTCCGATGTCTTGCCCCTGCATCTTCCCATGCCGGAGGATGAGCGTATCAGACGAATCTGCGAGGCGATCACCGCGCATCCTGCCGATACGTCGACTGCGGGGCGATGGGCCGAACGTTTGAATGTAACGGCCAAGACGGTGCACCGCCTCTTTGCCAGGGAAACGGGCATGAGTTTCGCGCAATGGCGCGAACAGGCACGCCTCCTGTCCGCACTGCGCAAACTGGCAAATGGCGAACGCATCATCGACGTCGCCTTCGACTGCGGTTACGCCAGCCAGAGCGCTTTTACCGCCATGTTCCGCCGGCATTTCGGCAAGCCGCCGTCGGAGTTTTATCGTTAGGTGCGCTTTGCCGGCATCCGAAGAAATACCGGCCCACTGACCTGCTTTAGAGAATCGAAGTCGCAATAGACGAACTGTAGGCTGGAGATCAACACGACAATCGCCATTGTCGCAATTCAGCTGTTGGCGATTTCAATCGCTTCACCTCGCGCGCAATTCCTGACATATATGCGGAGAGGCGACTTGCCGTCGCGGATATGGCGTCATGAACGGGTCAACACCGGAAAAAAGCAAGTTGCGGGCACCTGCGGGCTCTGTTACGGGGCTTTGCTCCGCGTCCGCGACGATGTTTGCAGTGGGAATGGCCTTTCTGGGCTACTGGGGGGTGTATGATCAGGGGCCTTGGCGCATATCCGATTATTTCGTAGTGGCCCTAGCCATCATCGGATTCGCGGCTCTCGGCTCCGTGCCCTGGATCGTAACGACGCCGGTAGCGGAAGAAGAGGCAGAGAAAGTTGTCGGTGCCAGGCGCGCGTTGGCACTTGGGGTTGCCTTAATCTGGCTGTCCGTTTGCATCGCGGTATGCACCTGATCCATTCTGCCGACTTGTACCATAGCTGATTTCAAAACTCCCCGGCAGCAAGGGACACCGGCCTGCTGGGCTATGCGAACACCCATGAAAGGACACGGAGCTTTTATCCTCCCCGCTTCCTCGCTATACATGACATAATCGACGGCCATATGCAGCTGGAGCATTTTTCGATGCAGCGCGAAGCAGTGTGGACGCTGGCTTTGTTTGTTCTCCTTGTGTTTAGCGCCGCAGTCGGTTCGATATTGCGCGCGAGATTACCTGCCCCCCATCGCGGCAACGAGACAATAGACTTCCTCCGGGTCGTCACAGCCCTTCTTGTCACTTTTGCCGCACTCGTCATGAGCTTGCTTCTGGCATCGGAACTGAACGCATTCACAACGGCGTCTCACGATCGCAACCGCTACGCCGCCAGTCTCGCAGAGATGGACCGCTGTCTGAGGAATTACGGCCCGGCATTGGATAATGAGCGACAACTTCTGCGCAGCTATACAACCGCCGTCATTGCCAGCACATGGCCGGGTGAGCCAGTTCCGGCGGGGATGACATATCCCGACATATCAAAATTGCCTTTGACTGGCGAAGCGCCTGCTCTTGGAGCAATTCTCAACGATATGGGTCTCGGCATCGCCCGCGAGCAGCCAACCGATGCCTTGCATCAACTGCTCGTAACCCGTTGCAATCAGCTCTTCAGCGATCTCCTGGCAGCGCGATGGACCGTGATCGAGGACGCGCACGGCTCGCTTTCAACACCGTTTCTCGGCGTCCTGATCTTCTGGCTTATGCTGGTATTCCTAAGCTTTGGTCTTCAAGCTCCCAGAAACCCGCTCGCGGGTTCCATTGTCGCTGTCGCCATCGTCTCGGTGGCGAGCGTCATGTTTGTCATCCTCGATCTTGATCTTCCCTATGGCGGTCTCTTCGGCATTTCGAGCGAATCCATGCGGCATGCGCTCACCGATATGCTGGCACAATAGCAGTCCACAGGGTGGTGTATCCGTTGCCGATCAGGCAGCTGACGCAAAACATCGCCCTGGAACAGCCAAGTTCCGGCAAGCATCTCTCAACCACTCACTCATCAATCGGCCTGGGAATATCGTTCGCAGTCTCGACAACGACAGATGCGAGGCCTGCAAAGCGCCCGTCTGGCATTCTTTCGCTCGGCCTGGAAAACACTCCCTGCGGCAAAGGCGCGCCCCAAGGAATTCCGCACCGGCGATTGAGCCGTCGGCTCAAGGATCGTCGAATGTTTTGAACTGATTCAAACTGGCGGCGCGCGCCAAAAAGCCAGCTTCACACAAGTCATTGTCGCTACCATCCCAGCATCAGCAACGTGCGAGGAACCAATGAGCATCTTTGGTAGCATGAAAACGGCAGTTTCCGGCATGAACGCGCAGGCAAATAAGCTTAGCACCGTGTCGGACAACATCGCGAACGTCAATACAACGGGCTACAAGTCGGCGAGCACCAGCTTTTCGTCGTTGATTCTCCCTTCGGGCGGCGGCAACTATAATTCAGGCAGCGTCGAAACCAACGTCAGCTATTCGGTCTCGCAGCAGGGCGATACGGTCTCCACCTCGTCGAGCAGCGACTTGTCGATTCAGGGCGCCGGCTTCTTCGTCGTGCAGGGCGCCGACGGCAAGACCGTCCTGACCCGCGCAGGCGACTTTACGCCTGACGCAAACGGCAACCTTGTAAACTCCGCTGGCTATACCCTGATGGGTTATTCCTATGCTTCGGGAGCGCCCGCTGTCGTCGTCAACGGCTTCGACGGCCTGGTGCCCATTAACGTCAATCAGAGCGGTCTTGCCAGCTCGCCCTCAACAACGGGTACCTTCACCGGTAACCTCAATTCGAACGCAACGGTCGTTACCGATACAGCGACATTGCCGAGCGCCAATCCGACCTCGGTTACTTCAAATACCCAGAAGAGCTCGGTTGTTGCCTATGACAAACTCGGCAACTCCGTCATGTATGACGTTTACTACACCAAAATTCAGTCCGCCGATTCCACGACGGGCGCGACCGATCAGTGGGAGGTCAGCGTCTATCGCAATGCCGACAAGAGCACGTCAGGCAGCTCCTCGTTCCCTTATTCGTCAGACCCAGTCAATGTTCCCAATCCATCCACATTGACATTCGACGCAAACGGCAACATGACGAGCGGTGGGACATTCACCATCACCGATCCAACAACGGGCGGGTCCATCGCGATGGATCTGAGCGGGATGACGCAGAAGGCCAGCGACTTCAGCTCGACGGGCTCGACCAACGGTCAGGCGGCAAGCCCCGTTACCGGCGTCACCATCGACAAGAACGGCATTGTCTATGCAAACTACAAGACCGGCGACCCCAAGGCGATCTACCAGATCCCGCTCGCGACCGTTGCAAGCCCGGACAAGCTGACGCTCTTGAGCGGCAACGTCTATCAGGCCAATGCCGATTCCGGCGTGACGGTCACCAGCTTCGCCAACAGCAACGGTCTCGGCTATATCCAGTCGAACTCGCTGGAAGCATCGAACGTCGATTTGGCCGGCCAGCTCACCGATATGATCCAGGCACAGAAGAGCTACACGGCGAACTCCAAGGTCTTCCAGACGGGCTCCGACCTGCTGGACGTGCTGGTCAACCTCCAGCGCTGATCTTCCGCCTGCTTAATCAGAAGGGCCCTCCAGGGCCCTTTTCGTCGTACGGTCCGGCGACGAAGCCTGCTGCTCGATCGGCATGATCGGATTTCGACCAGTCGGGGAATTCGATACTCACAACGACAATCACAAGTTCAACCACAGCTTCAGGCAAGCCAGTCGAACTACGCTGCAAGCGTGGGGCGTGAATTTTAGAGAGTGTTAATCTGCCAACGCTTCGGCGAGGCAAGCTTGGTCGGCTTTGAACATGCTGACAGTGCAACGTGGCTACGGAAAGAGTCCTGTTTATGACTTCGATCGTTTCATCCTTGAGCCTCACTCAGATCAGATCTCTTTCAACATCAGCTGTGGCGGCCTGGACCACGGAAGATGTGGCATCACTGTCCACCAAGCAGATCAGCGTTCTCACATCAGCGCAGATCGCGGCGCTGGATACAGAGGATGTGGAAGTTCTTACCTCCCAGCAGTTGAGCGCGATTTCGCAAAGCGCCATTCCGGGGCTCACGCTCGATCAGTTGGCCGCCCTGTCAACATCTGCAATCGAGAGCTTCAGTTCCGTGCAGATCACCGCGATCACGACACAGCAACTCCAGGCCCTGACAATCGAGCAGGCGGAAGCCCTGACGACGTCGCAGGTCCGGGTCTTGAGCTCGTCGCAAATTGCTGCACTCAGCGCCGCGGATCTGGCTACCTTTTCGACAGACGATATGGCCGCGATCAGCAGCAAGGCGATTGCGGGCCTCTCGACCGCTGCAATGGCCATGCTTTCGACCGGCCAGGTCGCGGCATTGAGCACCAGCAGCATTTCCAATCTGACGACGAGCCAGATCGCGGCGCTTAGCACGGCGCAAATTGCTGCCCTGACGACGGCGCAAATCGCCGCTCTCAAGACGACGCAAGTCGCAGCCATGCCCACGAGCGATATAGCGGCCTTTTCAACTGCTCAGATTGCGGCCCTGACGGCCAGTGCGATTGCCAGCCTGAAGACGGCGCAAGTCGCAGCCCTGAGCACCGCGCAAGCCGAAGCTCTCACCTCCAGCGAGGTCAAAGCGCTGGGTTCGGCGCAGCTCTCCGTGCTGTCTACCGGCGGTATCGCCACGTTTTCGACGGATGACATGGCGGCGATTACGGCTGCCGCGGTCGCAGGCCTCTCGACAGCAACCATTTCCTCTCTTGCGACGAACCAAGTTGCCGCCTTGAGCACGGCCGCGATTTCCGGCCTTACAACGGCTCAGATAGCTGCCTTGGGCACGGCGCAGATCGCAGCGATGACAACGGCGCAAATTGCGGCGCTCACCTCAACCCAGGTTGCGGTCATGAGCACGGGCGATGTTAGCGCCCTCTCGGCCTCACAGGTCGCAGCCCTCAGCAAGTCGGCCGTTGCTGGCCTGTCCACCGTCCAGATCACCGCGTTGAGCACGGCGCAGATCGGTGCATTGACGACAAGTCAAATCAATTCGCTCAAGACGACGCAGACCGGAGCCTTGAGCACGAGTGATATCGCAGCGCTTTCAACCGCGCAAATTGCCGCCTTCAGCGTAAGCGGCATCGCCGGGCTGACAACGAGCCAGATCAGCGCGATGACCACAGCGCAGATTGCGGCTCTGACAACGGCACAAGTCGCAGCGCTGACTTCGACCCAGATGTTCGCATTGAGTACGGACGATATCGCCGCACTCTCGACCGCCAGCATCGCGGCAATCACCAGCAAGGCCATATCGGGTCTCGACACGACGGCCATTGCTGCCCTGTCGACAGCACAAGTTGCGGCGCTAAGCGCGGCTGGGATTGCCGGGTTGAGCACCGCCCAGATTGCGATTCTGGGCACGGCAAAAACAAGCGCCCTGACGACGGCACAGGTCGCTGCACTCGGCTCAAGCCAAATTGCCGTGTTGGGCACGGATGTCATTGCGGCGCTTTCGACAGGACAGATCGCAGCTTTGAAAGCAGCCACCGTTACCGGTTTGACGACAGATCAGATCGCCGCGCTAAGTACGCAGCAAGTGGAGGCACTCACCAGTGCTCAAATTGCCGCGCTGAGCTCGAGCCAATTCTCGGCCCTCGGACCGGATGCGATTGCCACCTTCTCGACGACGGAAATTGCGGCCATTACCAGCAAGGCTGTGGCGGGGCTGGGCACAGAGATCATCGCCTCCCTTTCAACCGATCAGATCGCCGCCCTCAGCTCGAGCGCGGTTACCGGTCTGACGACGACCCAGGTCGCCGCACTTTCGAGCACCCAGATCGCGGGCCTTGCGACGCGTGCCATCGCGAGCTTGACAACGAGCCAGATCTCAAGCCTGAGTTCGCAACAGGTCGCGGCCTTGACGGCCACCCAGATCAGCGTGCTGAAAACAGCCCAGATTGCGGCTCTCAGCACGAATGACATCGCAGCCCTTTCAACTGCCCAGATTGCCGCATTGACCACGACCGCGATCACAGGGTTGACGACGGGCCAGATCACCGCGCTCACGACAGCGCAGGTCGAGGCGCTGTCGTCGAGCCAGGTCAAAATACTGAGTTCCACTCAACTTGCCGCCTTGAGTTCCGATGATGTGGCAACGTTCACGACGGACGAAATCGCCGCGCTTTCCAGCAAGGCGATCGGCGGCCTCACAACCAGCGTCATTGCGTCGCTTTCGAGTGCGCAGATCGAGGCCTTGACCACGAGTGCCGTCACCGGTCTGACGACCACTCAGATATCGACGCTGGGTACTGCTCAGCTGGCAAGCCTCACGACCAGCCAGATCGCGGCATTGAGTTCGACGCAAATGGCGGCGCTGACGGCAAACGACATGGCCACCCTCTCGACGGCCGACATCGCGGCTATTGCCAGCAAGGCAATCGCAGGCTTGAGCACCGGCGCCGTCGCTGCTCTCTCGACAACACAGATTGCCGCCCTGGGCACGAGCACGCTCGCGAACTTGACGACCAATCAGATCGCAACCTTGAGCACCGCGCAACTCGCGGCACTCAGCACGACACAGGTCGCGACCCTGACGTCGAGCCAGATCGCAGCCCTCGGCACCGGCACCATTACATCCCTTACCGCCAACCAGATTGCGGCCCTCAGCACATCCGGCATCACGGGTCTGACGACGGATCAAATCGCAGCTTTGAGCACGCAGCAGACGCAGGCGTTGACGACGGCCCAGATTGCCAAACTGAGTTCGACCCAGGTCTCCGCTCTTGGAACCGATGATATCGCGACCTTTACGACCGATGAAATTGCCGCGCTTTCCAGCAAGGCGGTAACAGGCTTGAGCACTGGCGTCATTTCGACCCTTTCGACGCAACAAATCGCTTCTTTGAGTGCCGTCGGCATTGCCGGTTTGACGACGAGCCAGATTGCTGCGCTCAACACGGCGCAGATCACCGCCCTGCCGGCATCGTGGATGACGGCTCTCAGTGCCACGCAAATCGCGGCCTTCGACACCAACGCCATCGCCGCTCTGTCCACGGCACAGGTCGTCGCGATAAGCACGTCGGGGATTAGCGGTTTGACGACCGATCAGGTCAATGCGCTCAGCACCACCCAAGTCGCGACCCTGACAACAAATCAGGTCGCGGCTCTGAAGACCGCTCAGCTATCCGCGCTCGGGACCGATGATGTCGCCGCCCTTTCGGTCGCCGATATCGCCGTGATCAGCTCGACTGCGATGTCGGGACTGTCGACCGATGCGATTGCCGCGCTGACGACCGCTCAGATTGCGGCCTTGAGCACAGCAGGAATTGCGGGTCTCAGCACCACGCAGATCAGCGCCTTGAGCTCCGGTCAGGTCGATGCGCTGCTCACCAATCAGATCGCGGCTCTCAGCCAATCGCAACTTGCGATCATGGATGCGGATATCGTCGCCTCCCTCTCCACCGCACAAATCGCTGCATTCAGCACCTCCGGGATAATAGGCCTGACAACAGGGCAGATGGCCGCGCTTAGCACGGCACAGGTAGAGGCGCTGACCACCGCGCAGGTCAAGGTACTCAGCTCCGTCCAGCTCGGCGCCTTGAGTACCGATGATATAGCAACCTTCTCGACCGCCGACATCGCCGCGATTTCGAACAAGGCAGTGTCGGGTCTCAGCTCGTCCGTCATTGGTTCATTGTCCACGGAACAGATCGCAGCGCTCAGCACGACCACCGTCGTAGGCCTGACGACCGATCAGGTCGCTGCTTTGAGCACGGCACAGGTGGCCGCCTTGGCTACGACGCGAATCGCGGCGCTGAGTTCGGCGCAAGTGGGAGCGCTCGGCACAGGAGGGATCGCTTCACTTACGACTGTCCAGATCACTGCGCTCAGCACTGCCGGAATTTCCGGACTGAGCACCGACCAGGTCAACGTCCTGAGCAGTGCGCAGCTTGCCGCCTTGATCACGACGCAGATCGCCGCGCTCAGTTCGGCCCAGCTTGGCGTCCTCGGTTCGAGCGACGTCGCGGCCCTCTCGACCGCGGATATTGCCGCCATCGGTTCGAGTGCCATTTCCGGCTTGTCCACGGCAGCCTTGGCGGCCTTCTCGACGGCGCAGATCGCCGCGCTCAGCCCGACCGGCATCCTTGGCATGACCACTGACCAGATCAGTGCCCTCAACAGCAGCCAGGTAGATGTGCTATCGACCAAGCAAATCGCAACCCTGAGCTCGGCGCAGGTCGGAATTTTGGACCCCACCATCGTCGCGACACTTTCGACTGCGCAGATTGCAGCCCTCGGCGGCTCGGCCATCGCAGGCCTGACCACCGCACAGATCTCTGCCTTCAACACCAGCCAGACGGAGGCGCTTACATCAGCCCAAGTCGCGGCTCTGAGTTCCAAACAGATCAGCAGCCTGAGTGCTGCCGATATCGCTACTTTCTCGACCAAAGATATTTCCGCCATCGGCGCAGCCGCCATCTCCGGCTTGTCGACAGATGCCATCGCCGCCATGTCGACAGCCCAGATTGCGGCTCTCAGCACATCGGGCATTGCGGGGCTGACCACCCAGCAGACTGCCACTTTGAGCACCGGGCAGCTCCAGGCTCTGACGACGGCACAAAGTGCAGTGCTCAGTTCTGCGCAGCTTTCCGTATTGACGACGAATGACATAGCTGCTCTGTCGACCAAGAACATCGCAGCCATCACTTCCGCCGCCATATCGGGTCTTTCCACGACAGCAGTCGCCGCTTTGTCGACGAGCCAAGTGGCGGCCCTGAGCACCTCGGGCATTACCGGCCTCACCACGAAACAGATCGCCGCGCTCGGCACCATCCAGGCCGAAGCATTGACGACAGCGCAGGTCGCGGCCTTGAACTCGACCCAGCTTTCCGCGCTAACGACAGACGATATAGCGGTGTTTTCGACGCAGGACATTGCGGCCATTGGCTCGAACGCCATATCTGGCCTGTCCACGGGTGCGATAGCGGCACTGACGACAAACCAGGTCGCAGCCCTCAGCACGCTGGGGATCGGCGGTTTGTCGACCAAACAGATCGCGGCCTTGAATACCGCCCAGATCCATGCCCTGAGCAGCAAGCAGATAGCTGCGCTGAGTTCCGCACAGGTTTCCGCCTTGAGCACAGCGGACATAGCCTCGCTTTCGACCGCCCAGATCGCAGCCCTCAGCTCGTCCGGCACAGCCGGACTGACGAGCCTGCAGATCGTCGCCCTGAGCACGGGTCAGGTGCAAGCTCTGACGACGACCCAGATCAATATTCTTGGCTCCAAGCAGGTATCCGCGCTGACAACAGCCGACATGGCAGCAATGTCGACAGCGCAGATCGCCGCTTTGAGCAGTCTCGGCATTGCGGGGCTGACGAGCGTTCAGATCGCAGTCTTGAACACTGCCCAGGCCGAAGCCCTAACCTCGGCCCAGGTCGCCGCTCTCAGTTCGAGCCAGATTGCGACACTGGATGCGGCAAATCTGCAGACATTCTCGACGGCCGATATTGCGGCTATCAGTTCAAGCGCCATTTCCGGCCTGTCGACGGCCACTGTCGCTGCCTTCTCGACAGATCAGATCACGGCAATCAGCACCGCCGGCATCGCGGGCCTCACCACCCTACAGATTTCCGCTCTCAGCGCCAACCAGGTCGGGGCGCTCACGACAGCCCAGATCAGCACTCTTGGCTCCAAGCAGATCTCGGCGCTGACAACAGCTGATATTGCAGCCATGTCGACCGCGCAAATCGCCGCGCTGAGCACAGCCGGGATACCTGGCCTGACAACGGCACAGCTGACAGCGCTCAGCGTCGACCAGGCGGAGGCCCTGACGACGGCACAGATCGGCGTATTGAGCTCGACCCAGGTTGCAGCTTTGAGCGCGAATGATCTGGACGCTTTTTCTACCGCCGATATCGCGGCCATCAGTTCGGGCGCGATACAAGGCCTGTCGACGGCAACGATCGCCGGATTCTCGACGGATCAGGTCGCAGCGCTCAGCGCATCGGGCATTGCAGGCCTGACAACATCGCAGATAGCGGCTCTGAGCACCGGGCAATTGGAGGCCTTGACCACGGCTCAGGTTGCGGCGCTCAATTCCAAACAGATTGCGGTACTCGGCACGAGCGGCATCGAAGCCCTCTCCACCAATCAGATCGCAGCGCTGAGCACCAGCGGGATTGCCGGACTTACAACCGATCAGATTGCGGTACTCAGCACGGATCAGGCTGAAGCCTTGACGCCGACCCAGGTTGGAGCGTTCACCTCGAAGCAGATCACCACCTTCGGGACAGACGATCTCGCGACCTTCTCGACCGCGGACATGGCAGCCATCGGTTCGCTCGCGATGTCCGCCCTGTCAACCGCCGCAATCGCAGCCTTGTCGACAGAACAGATCGCCGCCTTGAGCACGGCCGGCATCGCGGGCCTCACCACCAGCCAGATGGCTGCTCTCAGCACGGACCAGGCCGAAGCCCTGACACCGACCCAGGTCGGAGCACTCAGCTCCGCGCAGATTGCCGCTCTCGGAACTGACGATCTTCAGACCTTCTCGAGTGCGGACATCGCGGCAATCAGTTCAAACGGCATCTCTGGTCTGACGACTGCCATTGTCGCAGCACTATCAACGGCCCAGATTACGTCTTTGGGTACGGGCGGCATCGCCGGATTGACGACGGCGCAGATTGCCGTGCTCAGCACCGATCAAATCGAGGCTTTGACGGCGGCGCAAGTCGCAGTACTTGGCTCAAAGCAGATCGCGGTCCTGAGCACCGCCGATATCGCCGCTTTATCGACAAGCCAGGTCGCCGCCTTGAGCACGGCGGGCGTGGCCGGCTTGAGCAGTACCCAAGTCTCCGCCATGAGCGCCGATCAGATCGCGGCATTTTCGGCGGCCCAGATTGCCGCCCTGAGTTCCGCCGGTATCGCGGGCCTCAGCTCAGCCGATCTGGCAACCTTCTCCACTTCCGATATCGCAGCGATCAGTTCCAGCTCGGTTCAGGGCCTGTCGACCGACTTTATCGCCTCCCTCTCCACCGCTCAGATCGCGGCACTCGGCACGGGCAGCATTGCCGGCCTGAGCAGTACCCAGGTCGGCGTGCTCAGCATCGAACAGTTCGAAGCGCTTTCGACGACCCAGATCGCAGCGTTGAGTTCAGCCGGTCTGGCGGGACTGACCACGGCGGATCTGGCAACCATTTCCACCGCCGAGTTGTCCGTGATCAACTCGGATGCGATCCAGGGACTGTCTACGGCGGTCGTCGCAGCCCTCAGCAGCGACCAGATCGCTGTCCTGACGACCTCTCAGATCGCTTCATTGAGCTACGGCCAGATCGCGGCAATGAGCACGGGCCAGATCGCCGCTCTTTCAACGTCGCAGATCGGGGCCTTGAACGCCCTTCAGGTCGCGGCCCTGGATACGGACGATATTTCGGTCTTTACGACCGATGATATCGCCGCATTGAACTCGGGGGCGGTCGCCGGATTGACCACGCGGGTCATCGCGGCGCTGACGACGGGGCAGGCCGAGGCTCTCGCACCATCCCAGGTCAGCGGGCTGACCTCGGCGCAGGTCGCTGCCCTGACGACCCAGGAGCTCTCGACCTTCTCGACCAAGGATATCGCGGCTTTTAGCTCGAATGGCATAGCGGGCCTGTCCACGCAGGATATTGCGAGCCTTTCCAGCACGCAGTTGCTCGCGTTGATGCGTTCGCAGATGGCATATCTGAACTCGGATCAAATCGCGGCGGTCATCTCGAGCTATGTGACGTGAACCGGCACAAAGGCTTTGCGACGGCAATAGGCGAGATCGAGAGCCAGGGCGCGGAAGGCGAACCCTGAAGCTCGCGATATGCCCCGGCATTGCTGGATCGAATCACGCGACAGAGCGCCTGGCGGCGGGCGATTTCAGAAGCTGCCTGGGCCATAGCGAGCAGCATCCGCGGCGTATGACTGGCTCTCATGGTCTTGGACACCCGCACGGTCGTTTGCAATTCGCTTTGGCGCGTTCGAAAGCTGTTGATTGCTAGCGCGCAACCGCCGATTCCCGCGGCAGGCTGATGACATGCCGACAGCAACCAAGCACAGTCGAGGCATCGGCAGCCATTATGGAAATGGCTGCCTTGCCTGCCGCCAGTTTATGGAATGCCCATGGTCACCAATGATGCTTCAGTCACCAGTCCGGTCATGCCGCTTGCCGGTATCCTGGACCTGGCGCGTTCGCAGCGCCTCTCCTTCAACGACCTGTTCCAATTTGCCGAAACGCGGAGTGCCGCCGGGCTGAAGCTGGAGGCGGCGGAGGCTTACAAGGTCTGGATTGCGTTCAACGATGGCCATCCTTACCTGCATCTCGTTTACTTCAACTATTCGGTCACGCTGCGGCAGCTCGGCGACATAGCAGGCTCCATTCAGGCGCTGCGCGCCTGCTTGAAGCTCGATCCGCAATTCGGCCCCGCACACATCAATCTCGGACGGGCATTGGAAGATAGCGGCGTTGCGGCGCAAGCCATCGTGCAATGGCGAAGCTTCGTCGAGATGACGGCTGAAAGCACTCCCGACAAGCTCGCACATCGCCTCATGGCGCTTCAGCATATTGGCCGCGTCATGGAAAATGCGGGTCTTTTGGATGATGCCGAAGCGGCGCTTTGGCAGGCTATCGAACTACGACCCGACAAGAGCGAGGCCGGGCAGCATTGGAGCGCCTTGCGGCAGCGTCAATGCAAATGGCCCGTTCTTGCGTCATCCGACCACGTCTCCACCCGTCAGCTCCTCGATTCCATGTCGCCGCTGACGCTTGCCTGCTATTCCGACGATCCCCTGTTTCAGCTCGCAAGAGCCTATCAATACA
Source organism: Rhizobium pantanalense (assembly GCF_030182525.1). NCBI lineage: Bacteria > Pseudomonadati > Pseudomonadota > Alphaproteobacteria > Hyphomicrobiales > Rhizobiaceae > Rhizobium > Rhizobium pantanalense. Next base: position 115,533 of record NZ_JAQJCH010000008.1, on the reverse strand, counting down.
ACAAATCCTTTGTCGGTCGGCCCGACATAAGCGGATTTCCTCGCAAGATGCCGCGCAAAAAATCCGGAACCGCTCAGCGGCTTCGCATCGGCTACGTATCGTCGGATCTGCGCGATCACGCGGTCGGCTTCGCACTCAGGGAAGTGCTGGAGCTACACGACAAGCAAAGCGTCGAGATCTACGCCTATTACTGCGGCGAGCCAGTGGAGCAAGACGCCACGCAAACACGCATGAAAGCCGTCGTCGACTGCTGGCGCGATATCGCTACGCTCAGTGATCAGGATGCGGCACGGCAGATCGCAGACGATGACATCGATATCCTCATCGACGTCAATGGCTATACCAAGCATGCACGAACGAAGATCTTTGCATATCGACCGGCCCCCGTCATCGTCAATTTCTGCGGCTATCCGGGCACGATGGGCAGTCCTTTTCATCACTATATCATCGCGGACGAACACGTCATTCCCCCGGAAAATGAGATCTTCTATTCGGAAAAGGTCCGGAGGATCCCTTGTACCCAGCCTATTGACCGCAAGAGAGCGATCGCCGAAAAGCCGACACGCCCCGAAACGGGCTTGCCGGAAGGCACCTTCGTCTTCGCCTGCTTCAACGGTATGCAGAAGATCACGAGGGAGACGTTTGCGCAGTGGATGGAAATTCTCGCGTCGACATCCGACAGCGTATTATGGCTGCTGAGCGGCAGTGACGATGTCGATGCACGTCTGCGCCAGATCGCGGCAAAAGCTGGTGTCGCACCTGAACGTCTCATCTTTGCACCCAAGGCACCAAACGCCAAACACCTTGCCAGGATTGGCCTTGCCGATCTTTTCCTCGACACATTTCCCTATGGAGCACATTCGACCGCAGCCGATGCCCTGACCATGGGCTTGCCTGTCCTCACCATTCCAGGCAAGAGCTTTGCAGCACGCTTCTGCCATAGCATCGTTGCAGCTGCCGGCGCGACGCAGCTGATTTGCTCCGATCCGCAAGACTACATTGAAAAGGCCATCGGATTTGCAAAGGATCCGACAAGCCTGAAGAGAATAAGAGCGTCCATGCAGGAACAACGAGACACAAGCGTGCTACGCGACATTCCGGCCCTCGTTCAGCGCCTGGAGACGCTGTTCTGGCAAATGCAACGGGAAGCGGAGCAAGGAAACACTCCTCAGCCGGACTTGCGCAACCTCGATGTCTACTATGAGATTGGCGTTGGATTGGTGCAAGACAACATCGCCTTTTGCGACGATAGCACTTACAGGCGCGAATACGGAAAGCGGCTGGCCGAATGGCACGATTATTCCCCATTGCAGCGAGACGGCCGCCTCTGGCCCAATGGCACGGTAATCTAGGCATTCCTCGCGCGTAAATTTCAGGATCAGATCGAGCGAGAAGAATTTGGCGGATATAGCGGTCGGATAGACCGGATTCCCATAATTCTTAACGGCTTGCCTTACGCGCGGTCAGCCGCTTTCCGGTTTATGAAACTCAGGGCGAGCACGGCGAAGATCAGTGTTCCCGTGCCGACTTGCTGCCAATAGAAATTCAGATCGGTCAGTAACAGCCCATTGGCCACGATACTGAGCAGCAGCACACCCAGCACGGTGCCGGCGACGTTCGGGCGCCCGAGCGGGCTGAGCGTCGTGCCGATGAAAGTTGCGCCAATGGCATTCAGCAGAAATGCATTGCCGGAAGACGGGATATAGACGGTGACGGTCGCAGTCAGAATGAGACCAGCGACGGCTGCGATCAACCCGACCAGTACGAAGGTGGCCGCTATATAGGCGGGAGCCGCGATGCCGGAATAGCGTACGACGCCAGGCTGGATGCCGATTGACAGGATGATGCGGCCGAAGCGCGTGCGGGCAAAAATAACCGCAGCGACCGCGATGAGGACGATGGCGATTGCGAGCGGCACAGGGAAACCCGCGATCGTGCCGTGGCCAAGAAAACGGAAAGCCTCCGGCACGCCGTTCGGCGGCAGATAGACGGGATTGCCGCCATTGGTCAGCAGTTGCTGGATGCTGCGGCCGATGAACAGCGTGCCGAGCGTCGCAAGAAACGGGGATACGCCGATCCCTGAGATCAACAGCGCATTGAAAGCGCCGACGAGCGCCCCGGCTCCCAATCCGGCAAACGCCGCAAGTGCCACCGGCTGTCCGGCAAGGACGAGCGATACGAAGGCAAAGCTTGCGAAATCCATTGCCGTCCCCACTGAAAGATCGATGCCGCCAGACCCAACAGCGAAGGTCATGGCGATGGAAACGATGGCAAGCAGCGTGAAATTGTTGACCAGGATGCTCTGCAGGTTGGCAAGGGTCAGGAATGTCGGTGTGATGAGGGAAAAGGCGGCAAAGACCGCAACCAGGGCAAGGATCAGCCCGTAGCGCACGAGGTGGCCCGCAATCAGGCGCGGCAAGCCAGCCGTGGCGTGTGCAGAAGTATGGAGTGACATGTTCAGGCCTCCTGCTGGCGCAACAGGGTGGTCGCGGAGACCACGATGAGAATGAGCAGGCCCTGAACGCCGCTGACCAGCGTGCTCGAAATATTGAGCAGCTGAAAGCCATTGGTGAGGAAGCCGACCAGCAGAGCTGAAAGCAACGTTCCTGTCACAGTCGGAACCAGCCGGCGTGAAAAGACCGAGCCGAGCAAAGCGGTGACAACAACAGGCAACAGCATCTCGCCGGAACCCGTCGTGCTGCCGCTCAGGTAGGAAACCGAGAGGATACCGGCGATGCCGCCAGATAGGCCGCTGGCGACGAAGGCACCGGCAAGCAGGCGACGAAGCGGCAAGCCGGCGGCGCGCGCGGCATCCGGAAACTCGCCGACGGCATAAAGGCGCAGACCAAGCGGCGTATATTGCACGATCGCCGTTGCAATTGCCGTGAAGCCAATAAGCACATAGGCAAGGATCGGCATGCCGAAGGCGTCCGAAGCAGAAAGCGCCGAGAGGAAAGGCGTGGAAGCTGGAAGGACTGTATTCCCCGTCAGCACCAGTTCCAGGCCAGCAACGACGTTCATGACGGCAAGCGTGGCGAGCAGCGGCACGATACCGGCATAGACGACGGCGATGGCATTGACCGCGCCGATCAGCGTACCCGTCAGGATCGATGCCATGATCGCCGTGACGTCACCAAAGCCAAGTTGCGTCAGGCTGGCATAGACGGCTGCGCTGAGGCCCATATTGGCGGCGAGCGACAGGTCGATGCCGCCGGTGATGACATTCGAGCCGCCGGCGACCAGGACGATCGTCAGTCCAATCGCCAGCACGCCGGAAATGGCTGATTGGCCGAGCACATTGCCGATATTGCCGATGCTGAGGAAATAAGGCGCTGTCAGCGAAAAGACGATCAGAATGGCCGCAAAGGCGATCAGCGACCCGAAGCGCAATGCCGCGGCTGCGACACTGCCGGTCGGCCGGGCAGGTCCTTCTGCGGTCGAAAATCCGGAAGGCGCGAATTCTACTTCAGCCGACATGGCGCTGCCCTTCCGACGATCCGGTGGCTTCAGCGAGCACAGCATCCGCCGTCGTCTCCGACGATATGAATTCCCGGACCACCCGGCCACGGAAGAGCACAAGGATGCGATCCGTGATACCTAAGAGTTCGGGCAGGTCCGAAGACAGGACCATGATACCGGCGCCCCGCGCCGCAAGTTCGCCGATCAGCGTATAGATCTCGACCTTGGAGCCGATGTCGACGCCGACCGTCGGCTCGTCGAGGAGGTAGACCTCGGAATGGCGACTGAGCCATTTGGCAATCGCCACCTTCTGCTGATTGCCGCCTGAAAGCGTGCGCAGCAAGGCATTACGCCCGCTGGTCTTCACCTGCAGCCGTTCAATCAGAGCATCGATTTCGTGCCTTTCGCCCTTGCGGTCGAGAAAGCCGAGGCGCGTGAAGCGATCGAGGCTGGAAAGACTGATATTTTCCGCAACGCTGAGGTCGAGCGCGACGCCGTGGCGGCGCCTATCTTCGGGCACCAGGGCGATCCTGTGGTCTGTCGCGTGGCTGGGATTGCCGAAACGGGTGGCCTTGCCGCTGATTTCGATACGACCGGAGGCCGGCCTATCCAGACCGAAGAGGGCGCGGACCAGCTCCTTTGCCCCGGAACCGAGCAGACCGGTGAGGCCCAGCACCTCGCCGCGGCGAAGCGTGAAGCTGACATCCTCGTATTTTCCGGGCGCCGAAAGCTGTTCGACCTTGAGGATTTCGTCGCCAGGTGCGACCACCGGCTTCGGAAACATGTCCTTGATGTCGCGCTCGACCATCAGGCGCGCGATCGCTGCCGCCGATGTATCCCGGATCGGCACCGAAGCAACGTCCAGCCCGTTGCGCAGCACCGTGACGTGGTCGCAGAGTTCCTCGATTTCGTTCAGGTAATGCGAGATGTAGATGATGGTCACGCCTTCATCGCGCAGGCGGCGGATCAGGCGGAAGAGGATATTGGCCTCGCGACGCACCAATGCCGCCGTCGGCTCGTCGAAGACAAGCACCTTAGGCTGGTTGAGAAGCGCGCGGGTGATCTGCACGATCTGCTTTTCGGCCGTCGACAATTCGCTGACCAGCGCGCTATTCGGCAACCGGACGCCGAAATAATCGTTGAGGATATCGGATGCACGGCGCTGCATCAGCCGACGATCGAGAAATGGCGTGCCTGGTATGCGCGGCTCCCGGCCGAGAAACAGGGCTTCGCCGACCGTAAAAGTCGGCACGAGCAGGCGATCCTGATGAATGAAATGAATACCGAGCTCTTCTGCGAGATGCGGGGTCAGCCTGTCGAAAGCTTGCCCCTCGATCTCGATCCGCCCGTCATCCGGCTGGTGAAGACCGGCAAGCAGCTTGATCAGTGTCGATTTGCCTGCGCCGTTCTGGCCGACGAGACCATGGATGGTTCCACGCCTGACGCTCAGTGACGCACCCGCCAGCGCCTGCGCTCCGCCGAAGCGCTTAACGATGCCTTCGAAGCGGACGATGTCGTCTTTTGCCGTCACGGGCTGTTTGAAAGAAATAGCGCTCATCTCGGTCTCCAGCGGACGTATTCCGGGCGATCCAGCCATGGCAGCATCGCCCGGCGCGGACTATCAGCCAATACCGAGCTTCTTGGTGACCTCGCCGACATTGGCCTTGTTGGCCAGAAGTGCTGGAACGTAAGTCTCGCGAGGCAGCGTCTGACCGGCAAGAAGCTTCGCGACATTGCGGATGGCGGTTCGGCCGATTTCTGCCGGCTGTTGAGCGACATCGGCGCCGGCAGGCGATTTCGGATCGGCGATGAGCTGCAGCACTTCAGGGCTGCCATCGACGCCATAGGTGCGGATTTCGGTACGGCCGGCAGCGGCGAGCGCCTGGGTCGCGCCGAGCTGCGGGATATCCCACGCCGACCAGATGGCTTTGATCGACCCCTTTTCCGGATATTTGTTCAGAATCGCGGTGATCTGGGTGAAAGCGTCCTGTACGGTGTTCGGGATGACGTCGCGCAATTCCGGCTGGAGGATCTTCACCTTCGGGAAATATTTGACGACATTGACCAGCTGGTCGTAGCGGATCGCGCAGGGCGTCACGCCATAAAAGCCGTTGAAGACGACGATATTGCCTTCGCCGCCGATATCGGAGACGAGCTGTAGCGCCAGGTCCTTGCCGATGCCCCAGTTGTCGGAGGTTGTGTTGTTGATCGAATTAGTCGAGCCGACGTCGACGGTCAGAACCGGAATGCCGGCGTCGCGCGCCTTCTTCAGCCAGGGATCAATGACGCTCAGCGTGCCGAGGATCTGAATGATGGCATCCGGCTTCTGGGCAATCAGCGTCTGCAACTGCGAGACCAGCTTGCCGTCATTGCGCCCTGCGTCCACGGCGATCGGCTCGCCGCCGAGGCGTTTCACCTCCTCGATCTGGGCATTATAGGCCTGCAGGTCGAAGAAGTGGTCGGTTCCGGTCGCGCTGATGGCGATGCGCTTACCCTTCAGGGACAGCTCTTCCTCGGCTGCGAAGGCGGACTTTTGCCCGATCAACGAAGCGCCGGCAACGGCAACTCCAGCCGCTGCGGATAATTTCAGTAGTTCCCGTCTTCCCAGACCGCCTTCGGACTTGTCGATGCGCATTGCCACTCTCTCCAATTTGACTTTAGTCTATAAATTAAGTGGACTAACGAGAAAGAGGAGAAATGAATTTCCAAAAAAGAGGATCGCGAGGGAAAAGAGTGGACAGAGCGGGCGCTCGTCCCTGGCTGCGGTTTTCAAAGGCGATCAGCCCATAGAGACCATCTTGGCTTGCAGGGTCGGAAGCGTTGGGTCGAGCTCAAGTCCGCACCCTGAGCGCTCGCTCCGTCCTGTCTGCAATCTGGGTTACGGCATAGGCTATCACCATGTAGATCACGACCGCGACCAGGAAGGCCTCGAGATAGTAGAAGTTCAGCGCGGCGGTCAGCTGCGACTGCGCGAAGATATCGACCACCTCGATGGCGAACCCCAGGGAAAGCGCCTTCATGATGACCATGAAGGAATTGGCAAGATCCGGTATCGCCGCGACGATGACCTGTGGAAGCATGACCCGGCGGAAGAGCTGGCTCTTCTTGTAGCCGAGCGAATACGCTGCGTCGGCCTGGCCGGTGTCGAAAGAGTTCAGCGCGCCTTTGACGACTTCCGCCTGGAAGGCAGCGACGCAGGCCGTCAGGGCGACGATGAGCGTGACCCAGTTTGGCGTCGAATGGCCGTTATAGTCCACGCCAACCAGCGATGTCAGGAATTGCAGGGTCGAGGGAAGGCCATAGTAAGCGAGGAAGATCACCACGACCATCGGCACACCCTTGAACGCGACCTTGTAGGCGACGACAAGCTGGCGCAGGACAGGAATCCGCCGATATTCGACCATGGCGAACAGGCTGCCGATGATCGTCGAGAAGACGAAGATCGCAAGCGCCATCGCAAGCGTGAGGGGTACTGCACCCAATATGTCCCAAAGATCGGGGAGAAGAACGTCGATATCGAACATGCAGGAACTCCCTCGATCAGACGCTTGCCATCAGCGTGGTTCTGCCGCGCTTCGCGCCTGGAGAAAATCTCGCGGAACGAAGCTCGAAAAAGCGGACGATAGACCAGGCGACCAGGCAAAGCAGCGAATAGAGCACCGCCAGCACGAGGTATGTTTCGAACTGGTACTGGTTGTAGTCACGCTCCATGACAAGGTGTGCGGTCGCCATGACATCGGCCGCCCCGATATACATGACGAGCGCGACGTTATGGATCAGATAGATGATCGAATTGCCGTAGCCGGGGAGCGCGATGTGAACCGCCTGCGGGCCGAGAACGCGTGTGAGCTTCTGGCGGAACGTATAGCCAAGACTGTCCGCCGCATCGTGCTGGCCACGTTCGACGGCGAGATAGGCGGGCCGCATGACCTCGGACAGATAGCCTCCGTGATAGAGACTCAAACCCAGCATCGCGGCGATGGTCGGAGACACGAAGTCCGCGACGCCGAACGCACCCACAAGCACCGGAAGCCCGTAGAAGGCGACGAACAATTGCAGCACGACAGGCACGCTCCGGGCATAGGATACGTAGAGATCCGCCAATTGGCTGATCACCGGGATCCTGCGAACCCGAAATGTCGTCGCAATCAAAGCCAGCACGAAGCCGGCGATCATGGCCGTGAACGTGATCGCGAGCGTCAGCGGCAGGGCCGAAAGCAGCTCTGGGATCATTGCGGAAAGGTCCACTTCGGAACACTCCTTCTTTCAGTCTTTGGCCTGATCGCCGGGATCGGAGGGCGGCGTTACTTCATGTACGTGGTGATGTCCTCGCCGAACCACTTCTGCGAGAGCTTGGCAAGCGTGCCGTCGGCCTTGAGCTCCTTCAGAGCCTTGTCGATACCATCGGCGAGGGCCTTGTTCTCCTCGGAGCGATGGATCAGGACGAAGGTCTGATTGATCGCGACCGGCTCGCTCGTCTTGATCTCGAGCTTCTGCTGGTCGATCACGGTCTGCTCGCCAAGGTTGGATGGCAACACGAGCGCATCGTATTTGCCGTTCTGCACTTCCTTCAACCGGTCCGGATAAGGAACGCCGGCGCTCGAGGCGGTTATCTCGATCTTGTAGGTCGGATTTTGCTCCTGCCATGCCGTGGCGAACTTGTAGATGCCGCCGCCGGCGGTGACGGGCACGATCTTCTTGCCAACCAGATCCTTCATCTCGTTGATGCCGCTATCCTTGCGGCTATAGATCTTGATCAAGCTCGCACCGATCGGCGCGTCGGGAATGAGGAACTGCTTTTCACGGGCGGGTGCGCGGTAATAGCCGCCCGTCGCGATGTCGTACTTGCCGGTCGCAAGGCCGGTTTCCTGCGCGATGTCGGCTGCACCTTCCATGACGAACTTATATTGGGGCAGCTTCGCGTTGATCGCCTTCAGCACGTCGGGTTCGTAGCCCTGCGGCTCGACGCCGATCGCGCCCCAGGAGAGCGGCTTCGATTCGGCAGCGGTGGCGATCTTGATCGTGCGGACCTCCTCGGCGAACGAAGCGGTTGCGAAGGCGATCGCGACGCCTGCTACGGCGAGACCGAGGCCACGGCGCGAGATTGAACTCAGGGAAGTCATTTCAGGCATCCTTTCTACTGGATCGCGCGTTCGGAATTGAGAAATTGAGCGAGGCGCGGGTTGGAGGGTGTGTCAAAGATTTCGGCAGGGCTTCCGTCTGCCACGACGACGCCCCGGTCCATGAAGACGATGCGGTTCGAGATGTTCTTGGCGAACTGCATCTCGTGGGTAACGAGGAGCGAGGTGATGCCCGAGGATGTCACATCCTTGATCACCTTCAGAACCTCGTTCACCAGCTCGGGATCGAGCGACGAGGTCGGCTCGTCGAACAGCATTACGTCTGGCTTGACCGCCAGGGCGCGGGCGATACCGGTCCGCTGGAGCTGACCGCCTGAGAGCTGGGAGGGATAATTGTCGAGCTTGTCGGCAAGACCGACGCGTTCAAGCTCCTTAAGGGCGATGGCGCGGGCTTCTTCCTTCGGCTTGCGCTGAACGACCATCAGGGGGTCCATGACGTTCTGGATGACCGTCATATTCTTGAAGACGTTGAACTGCTGGAAGACCATCGCCGTGCGAAGACGGATCGCCTGAACGGCGGCCTTGTCGGGGCGACCGTAATCCATGCGGATGCCGTCGAACGCGATCGAGCCGGAAGACGGCTCGGCCAGATGGTTGATGCACTTCAAAAGCGTGGTCTTGCCGGTGCCGCTCGGGCCGATGATCGACACCACGTCGCCGCGTTTCACCGACAGGTCGACGCCGTTCAGGATCTGCGTGCTTCCGTAGGACAGCTTTAGGTTCTTGATCTCAAGCATTTCGGGTCTCAGGTCCTTTCGGAAGATATTCGGAAGGCTCTTTGGTATCGTCGTCTGCCCACTCGTCACCGAGGAGTTCCGGCGTGTCGAAAGCCTGGAGGTTTTCGAAATGCTTATCGCGATCGGCGACGAAGAGGGCGCGGACAATGCCACGCGCCAGACGGTCGGCACCTTCGCTGATTGCCGGGATGTCGCCGGTGAGCTTGCCGTGACTGAGTGTCGCCGGAAAATTGAAGCAGTGGATCTTGGCCAGCGTCGGGCACGAGCCCGGCTCCCTTTCGAGGAACTCGAACGCCTCTCCGAGATCGGGGGATCCTTCGAGTTCGGCGTTCGGCATTGCCGCCGGCACCGGGAAGCGATCGCGCCACAGGCGTATATGCGGGTCGAAGGCGGCAAGCTCTGACCGATTGCTCAGGTCGATCTTGAAACCCGTTCCGAAGATCAGGAAGTCGACGGGATAGCTGGCCTTTGGCGTCGTCACGATGACGTGGTCGCCTTCCTGCTCCAGCCCGCTGATCGGGCTTTCAAGATGGAGATGGGCTTGCGGGAAGGAACTGACGCGCAAGACGCTCGGCCGCGGCGGCGGTGTCTGCTGACCCATGGCATAATTGAGGAAGCGCCACTTCCACTCATCGGGGAGGCCGGCAAATCCATGCACGACGCCCTGGCTGCCGATGCCGGTGAACTTGTTGATCCGCGGCAGCTCCCTGCGGCGCACGAACATGTCGAGCCGTGCCGCACCGGCTTCGAGAGCGGTCGCGGCATTGTCCATCGCCGAGGCTCCGGCACCAACAACGCCAATCCGCTTGCCGCGCAGCATCGCGAAATCGATATCCTCAGCGGTATGCGCCCAGTACTTGCGGCCGATGCTTTTCGCGACATCAGGCACGAACGGGCCGCCCAGACCATCGCGGCCGGTCGCCAACACCGCATGACGCGCAATGATCGTCTCCTTGAGGCCATCCTTGATGCAGACAAGATCAAGCATTCCGTCCTCGCGCGGCAGGATCGCATCGACCGTCACACCGTTGCGGACGGGCAGCTCGAGCACCTTGCGGTACCAGATCAGATATTCCATCCACGTCTCACGCGGCGCGCGGTCGAGCGCGACCCACGCCTCGCGGCCGAAACGCGCTTCGTAGTAGGCACGAAACGTCAGAGCGGGCAGCCCCATCGCCGGACCGGTGAGCTGCTTCGGAGAACGCAGCGTTCGCATCCGGGCGAAGGTGACCCACGGCCCTTCCTGACCAGCAGTCGCCTTGTCGAGGACAAGATGGTTGGCGACCCCGAAACGCTTCAGCATACCGGACGCAACAAGCCCGGCCATGCCTGCACCAATGATGACGACATCGACGACAGGCTGACCGTCAACCACGCGCGGCGGCACCCAGGATTTGGCCGGCAGTTCCAGCCAGGCGAGATCCTGCCGCAGCCGCGCCTCAAGAGCATCGAGGCCGTCCGGCAAGGTGGACAGATCGCTCATATCGACGCTCCCTCAGGTCGCGGAGCCCGCCCGTAAACGGTATCGGCCAGCGCTTCTGCGCCGCTCGAGTCGAACAGGCGGCAGCCTGGCATCGCCAAAGCCACCGCGCGCGCCGCCTCGATCACGGCTGTGATCGTTGAAGTAAGCGGCAGCGCGGCTGGCGATATCGCGCCAAACAGGAAGGGGATGGTGTGATCGAGCACGCGCATGACGACACCGTCAAGCGGCACGCCGACCACGGTCGCCGGCTCGACGATGCCAACCCCAAGTCCTGCCCGAACCAACGAAAGCGCCGTCAATGAAGCATTGACGTCGATGATCCGGTCCGGCGAGACCTCTGCCCGTTCCAGCGCCTCATCGACCCGGTGCCGCAAGCGATATGGATTTGCCAGGGTGATGATACGGCGGTCGGCGAGATCGGCAAGACGCACCACGTCGCGGTCGGCAAGCGGATCGTTTGCGCCGATAGCGACGACACATGGCGCCTCCGCGATCCAGTGTATTTCGAGGCCCGGATGTTCGAGCGGCAGGCTTGCAATCCCGAAATCCGCCGAGCGGGCGAGCACGGCCTGAACGACGTTTTCGGCCGCAAGCGCCTGCACATGCAGGTGACGCGGGATCAGATTCGCGGCGACGGCTGCAAGTGCCTGCGGCAGAACGCCCGCAGCAAGCGACGGCGTGGCCGCGATCGTCAGCGTCGGCGGCTCATCACGACCGATCGCCTCCGCACGCTCACGGATATGCGTGAGATTGGCGAGATGACGCTCGACCTCGGAATGAAACAGCACGCCCCGCGAGGTCGGTGTGATCCGTGGACCGCTTCGATGCAGGAGCGCATAGCCGATATCGGCTTCCAGATCCTGGATGAGCCTGGTGACTGCCGGTTGCGATCGGCCCAGCAGCCGCGCTGCCCCGGTCACGCTGCCTGCGGAAATTACGGCTGCGAAGGCTTCAAGTTGCCGAATATCGAAAGAGTTAGAATGCATATATGACATAAACCACTCCTCTTAATGCGAGTAAAGCATAGGAATTCTCACTTGACGATCGGAATTAGATAATTTTTTTGCATCGAAACCGCTCTATCATTATTATTTGACATAATGACACGCTGCGCCTACCTAGATGCCATCCCACAGACGCAGCGAGGAGCCTGTTTTGACACTCATCGAAACCCTAGTCTCCGTGAAGCCTGGCTCGGCGCTCGCCGAAGCCATGGAAAAGCGCGCGGAGATCCTGCGCCTGAGCGAAGCAGCCCATGACGCCGTGCTGCTGCCGCGCGATCCCGGCGGTCTGTCCCATGGACTTCGGGCAGCACTTGCCGCCCGCATGGCCCGGCAAAATCACAACGTGGCCCTGGCGCGCCACTATGATGCTCTCGTGGAACGGGCGGGAGAACCCGCGATTGCCCGGCTCTCCGAACCGGGCACGACTGTGGAGGATTTACGCGTCGCCGAGATCGTACGTCACGCCGACCGGCTGACCGTCGCACCAAGGGAGGCAACCCGCGCGAACATAGAAGCATTGCGCGCCAGCGGCGTGACCGATGCCGACATCGTCCGGCTCTCCGAACTGGCGGCCTTCGTGAACTACCAGGTGCGCGTCATCGCGGGATTGGCACTGATCGGAGCAAGACAATGAGCGAAGTCGTCCACGCTTTCACCACCAAAATTCCGCGTTGGCAGCCCTATGTCGTTCCGGTCGACCTGGAGACTGCGACCGAGGAACAGCGCGCGGCCATGCAGGTAACGCCGTCCAACAAAGGCATTTCACCCTATGTTCTGACGCTTGCGCACGATCCGGAATCGCTCACCGTCCGCTCTCCCCTGTTCAATCTGATCATGTACGGAAAGGACGGGCTTGCTTCGAGCGAGCGAGAACTGGGCGCGACGGCCGCATCCGTCGTCAACCGCTGCGTCTACTGCGCCGCGGTTCACGCCTCCCGGTTCATCAGCCAGACCAAAAGAACCGACGTGATCGAAGCAATCTTCGCGGACGGCCTCGATGCGGAACTCGACGAGCACCTGCAGGCGATCTTCGATTTTTCCGCACGCCTCTCGCCAACGCCGCCCAAGGCCACGAAAGCCGACGCGCAGGCATTGGCCGATGTGGGCTTCTCTGAATTGGAATCCCTCGACCTCGTGCTGTCGTCAGCCATCTTCGGCTGGGCGAACCGTCTTATGCATACGCTCGGCGAGCCGGTAGCCGATTAGGCGGGATAGACCAAGAGAGCCGTTCTGGATCGGTCAGCCGGCTTGCCGGCATGCACGGCCGTATGTTTCGAGGACATCGCCGACAAACGTCTTGGCGATCCTGTCTACACTGTCCTTCGCGCCGATCCTGTCTGCCATCCGCCCGAGGAACTGGCTTGCCAGCGTCGGCGGGATTTCGCGGCCATGAAGTGTATCGGTGAGCTTTTGAACGGCGCCGACAGCTTCCGGATAACCCCAGTAATAACGGATTCTGTCACTGTAGCTGTAGCGAAGTTGAAGCCGGATAGCCTCGTCGCTGCCGTGGTAATGTCCCGCCCAGTCGCCTGTATGCTTCAACATGAGGCGCTCCATGGTGACGGCAAGGTTGCGGTTGTAGTCCGGCTCAAGTTCCGTTGCGATCAAGTCGAGCGCGAAGAGGCCTTCTCGCAGCGCGAACGTCAATCCAGGCCCAACCTTCAGGATTGGAAATCCGTCGCGCACCAGTGCGGTCAGCGCACTTTCCGACTGGTAGTCGGTCGAATGCGCTTCGAAAACCAGACCCACTTCATGATCGAGCACGCTGGTCAGTTTCCTAGCGAGCTCAGGTCTGTAGCCAACCACGTTTTCATTGCCGAACTCTACGCCCGGCTGAACGACGAAGGCAATGCATCTGTCGAATGCCTCCGATAGCCCTTCTCTTGCGAAAATCTCGCGATGAGTCTCGATGGTGGCCCTGGCGGCTTCGGCCCCGGTCGGCTCAACGACATCGAGCGCGTGGTCCGCGCCTCCCGGCACCGGGACTTCCGTCCCCAGCACGTAGAGCGGCTTGGTGCCCACTTCCCGCGCAGCCTGCTCGGCAATTTTGGCAAGCCTTGCCGCCCTTTGAGCCACGATCGCATCGTCGAGGGCGGATGGGTCATCGGCGCATGCCATGGAAGTGTCGAGATGGATTTTGGTGAAGCCCGCTTTCACATATTCCGCAACCATGACCTCAGCTTTGGCCATTGCCGCGGAGGCGCTCTCTCGCCGCCAGGGATTGGGTCCGAGATGGTCGCCACCGAGGATGACGCCGGACGTCGCCACCCCGTTGGCCTCGGCGAGCGCGAGAACATCTCCGGCGAAATCCGCCGGCGTTTTTCCGGTATAGCCGCCGAACTGGTTAACCTGGTTGCAGGTAGCCTCTATCAGGATGGGACCGCCCTCCCGCCGAGCCAGCGACATCGTCGCTTCAAGCACGAGCGGGTGCGCCGAGCACACCGACGTAATTCCAACCGGCTTGCCCGCGCGGCGCGCATCTGCAAGGCTTTTGAGGAAGAGGTTCATGCCGCTCTCCGTGGATTGGTGGACAGGAAAAAGTCAAGCTGTGCGATGTCGGGCAGACCGGTCATAGGGCCCATCCGGGTCACGTTATAGGCCCCAGCTGCGGCGGCCCGCTCCAAGGAGACTTCCGGGCCAAGGCCTTGCCGGCGCGACGTCAAATAAGTCGCGCCAAAGGCATCTCCTGCGCCGGTTGGATCGACTTCATCAACTTCGAACCCATGGAAATCATATCTCGCGTCCGAGGCCCCGAAGAAGGTCGCTCCCTTCTCGCCGCGTTTCAATACAATTTCGCCGACACCACGGGCCTGTAGCGCCCTGATGGCCGCGGCCTCCCCGTCCGTTCCCGCGGCCACAAAAAGCTCTTCGCCGGATGGCAGCAAAAGATCCGCATTCTGGATCATGGTTTCGAACTGGCTCCGGAAATTTCCGGACCCGAGGAGTTCCTTGCGGACGTTCGGATCGAATGAAACCGATCCGCCGCGCGAACGAACCGAACTGATGGCGGCATCGATAGCCTTATCTGCCCCTGGAATTGCAAATGCGGATCCCATCACATGGACATGTCCGGCCTTCGCAATCAAGATTTCCGCCGAGCGGTTGAGGGTTATCGAGCCCGCCGCCGAATGCATGATGTTGAATATGAAGTCCCTCGATCCGTCGTCGCGATAGCGGACGAACGCACTTCCGGTCGGTCGATCGGGCGAGATGGATATGGCCGACGTGTCCACGCCGTCCTGCGTGAGGCGTTCTATGTTCACAGCGCCGAAATCGTCGGCCCCTACCGTTGCGATGATGCCTGCCGCGCCGCCGAGGCGAGCGACCTGATCGATGAATATTGCCGGTGCGCCACTCGGAAACGGGCCGATGAGCGCCTGAGGCTCCTTGAATCCGGACCCGGTGGTGCGCGCCATGATCTCGACGAGTATCTCCCCGACCGTGATCGTCGGGCCAAAGCTTTCCGGGGCTATGCGCCCATTGTGAACCGTCATCGTGCTCATCCTCCCTGCTGCATTGTGCAGGTACGTCTTCCAAAGGCTCGCGTCAATCATAAGTTTACGCATGAAAATTTTTGTAAAAGTGCGTATTTTAATCACAAACAGGCACATCGATATGAAATTGAGGATAATATGTTTTATTTTCAATTGTTTAGTGATATATCGCCAAAGCGCATCATCTTCTGTCAATAATTATCGATTGACTCTGAGCCCACGCTGGAGAATTTAATATTTACGCACGTAATCTTGTGCGCCAACGCTCGTAAGGAGGAGCGAGACGATGAAGAGGATTCTTGCTGTAATGCTGTCTTCAGCGGCCGGCTGCACGCTGGCCGCAGGTTTGGCTCAGGCTGAGGAATTGACCATCGCCACCGTCAACAATGGCGATATGATCATCATGCAAAAGCTTTCTCCCGAGTGGGAAAAACAGACGGGCAACAAGCTCAACTGGGTCGTTCTCGAAGAAAACGTGCTCCGCCAGAAGCTGACGACGGACATCGCGACGAAGGGCGGCCAATACGACATCATGACCATCGGCGGCTATGAGGCGCCGATCTGGGGCAAGAAGGGTTGGCTTCAGCCGATCGACGATCTCGGCGATGATTATGACTATGGTGACCTGCTCGCACCCATCAAATCCGGCCTGACTGTCGACGGCAAGCTCTACGCCATACCGTTCTACACCGAAAGCTCGTTTACCCTCTATCGCAAGGATCTGTTCGACGCTGCAGGTCTCAAGATGCCCGATCAGCCGACCTATGATCAGATCAAGGAATTTGCGGACAAGCTCACCGACAAGTCCAAGGGGCAATATGGCCTTTGCCTGCGCGGCAAGCCGGGCTGGGGCGAGAACATGGCTTTCCTCGGAACCATGATCAACACCTATGGCGGCCGCTGGTTCGACATGGATTGGAAGCCGCAGATCAACTCCGAACCGTGGAAGAAGGCCATCACCGATTACGTCGACCTCATGAAGAAGGACGGCCCTCCCGGCGTGACCTCAAACGGCTTCAACGAGAATCAGGCTCTGTTCTCGACCGGTCATTGCGCCATGTGGATCGATGCCACCTCTGCAGCCGGCCGTGTCTTTGATCCCAAGCAGAGCCAGGTGGCCGACAAGATCGCCTTCACGCGCGCTCCGGTCAACGTGACTCCGAACGGATCGAGCTGGTCATGGTCGTGGAACCTCGCGATTCCAACCTCTTCCACCAAGGACGAGGCGGCGAAATCCTTCATCAAGTGGGCCACTTCCAAGCAATATGTGAAGACGGTCGGCGAGAAGGAGGGCTGGGTTGCCGTTCCGCCCGGCACTCGCAAGTCCACCTACGACCTGCCCGAGTATCAGAAGGCTGCGCCTTTTGCTGCCACCGTCGAGAAGGCCATCCTGTCCGCCGACCCGGCACATCCGACCAAGGATCCGGTTCCCTACACCGGCGTCCAGTTTGTCGCGATCCCGGAATTCCAGGGGATCGGAACGATCGTCGGTCAACAGATCGCGTCGGCGCTTGCGGGCCAGCAAACCGTCGATGCCGCTCTCGACAATGCCCAGAAGCAGGTCGAGCGCGAGATGAAGAAGGCCGGCTACCCTAAATGAGGGAGCCGGCTTGCCCGCGGTGCCGCGACCGCGGGCTTCCTCCCGGAGGGTTCCGGCAGCGTCGGCTGTCGGAACTCCAGCCATCTTTTCGATGAAAACGGCATCGCGCTGCGCAGGTTCGAAGCCAATCCTATCACCACCAATGTTGCGCATCAGGCGCAACCTCTATCAGGGAGGAATATCATGAAGCTGAAAGACAAGGTCGCACTCATCACCGGCGGTGCGCGTGGCATCGGACTTGGCTTTGCGGAGGCCTACATCAAGGAAGGCGCGAAAGTCGTCATCGTCGATATCAATATCGAAAGAGCATCCGAGGCGGCTAGAAACCTCGGGTCGAATGCAGAGGCGATGAAACTCGATGTCACCGATCTCCAGGCCATCGACGCCGTCGTCAAGGAGGTCGACCAGACCTACGGCGGCATCGACATTCTGGTGAACAATGCCGCCATCTTCGACATGGCTCCCATCAACGAGATCACCGAGGCCAGTTATGAGAAGGTCTTTTCGATCAACCTGAAGGGTCCGCTCTTCATGATGAAGGCCGTTTCAAACGTCATGATTGCCCGCGGCCGCGGCGGCAAGATCATCAATATGGCAAGCCAGGCCGGGCGCCGTGGGGAAGCATTGGTGCTGCTCTATTGCGCATCCAAGGCAGCCATCATTTCGGCAACGCAATCGGCCGCCTTGGGCCTGGTGAAATACGGCATCAACGTAAACGCCATCGCACCTGGCGTGGTCGATGGCGAGCACTGGGATATCGTCGACGCCCATTTCGCGAAATGGGAAGGCCTGAAGCCGGGCGAGAAGAAAGCTGCCGTTGCCAAGTCCGTTCCGATCGGACGGTTCGCAACGCCCGACGATATCAAGGGTCTTGCAGTGTTTCTTGCCTCCTCGGACAGCGATTACATTCTCGCACAGACCTACAATGTCGATGGCGGCAACTGGATGAGCTGAGGGATCCGACATGAAGGCAATATGTTTCACCGAAAAAGGCGTTGCGGGGCTGGCCGATATGCCGTTGCCCGCTTTGGCGCCGGGACACGCCCTCATCCGCGTGAAGGCTGGGGGGGTCTGCCACACGGATATCGACGTTCTCCACGGCCGCTACGGCGAAGGGCGCTTTCCTCTGGTTCCCGGCCACGAATATGCAGGCGTGGTCGAGGCGGTCGCTGAAGACGTCACCGGCTTGCGGCCGGGTGCGAGGGTCGCCGTCGACCCCAACCTGCCGTGTGGCACCTGCAATCTTTGCCGGAAGGGACTTACAAATCTTTGCAAGGAGCTGAAGGCCTACGGCGTCACGCAAGACGGGGGCTTTGCCGAATATAGCATCGTCAGGGTGTCTCACCTGCACGATATCGGCGAGCTTTCATTCGATGTCGCGGCATTGGCCGAGCCGCTCGCCTGCGTGCTTAACGGGCTCGGCAATATCGGCCTGACAACCGGAGCACGGCGCGCGGAAAACGCTCTGATATTCGGCGGCGGTCCGATCGGGCTTCTACTTGCCCTGTCGATCAGGGCGCAGGGCGTCAGCGACGTCGTCGTTGCCGATATCGATGAAAGCCGGCTGAGCTTTGCCAGCGAGCTGGGATTGGAGGCCCTGCACCCTGCGTCCCCGGAACTCGAGGGTCGCAAACGATCTTTCGATCTTGTGGCCGATGCGACGGGTGTTCCGACCGTGGTGGAAAGCATGCCGGAATTTGCGCAGGACGGCGGTGCGATCTTGGTGTTCGGCGTCTGTGCGCCCGGCGCCCGGGTCTCGATATCGCCCTTCGACATCTTCCGGCGTCAGTTGACGATTGCCGGCTCGCACTCATTGAATCAGAGCCTGCCTGCTGCCCTCGATTTGCTTCGCAAGGACAACGGCACGATGGCACGCCTGATCTCCCATCGGCTTCCGCTCAAAGAGGTATTGCCCTTTTTCACCAAGAGTGGCGGTACGCCCGCGATGAAGGTGCAATTTGCCGCGGAATAATCTCGGTTCCTCCCAAGGGGAGGAACTCTCTTTTCCCTCGATAAAGAGTCGGATAGACACTTTTCCATAGAGTCTGGAGACAACATCGTGCCGAAACCGATCAGGACAATGGAGGACTTCTCGGAATTTGTCGGCCTTTCTCGTCCCACGGTGTCCAAATACTTCAACGATCCGAATTCAGTCCGAAAGAAAACGCGCGAGACTATCGAAGTTGCGCTCAAGAAATCAGGATTTCGGCCCAACCTCTTTGCCGTCAACCTCAATCGGCGCCGGACCAATATCGTTGGGATCGTTATTCCAAACTCGACCGACCAGTTCTATATGGCGCTCACCCGAAGGATTGAAGCGCTGGCGACAGAGGCGGGGTTCTTTCCGCTTGTCTTGTCGACGGATGGGCAGTCCGACCTTGAGGACAGGGCGATCCGTACCCTCAAATCGTTGAACGTGGCCGGCGCGATCATCGCACCGCTCGGGGTGGAGTCCCACCAGCAAACTCTGGCGGAATACGGCAGAAGCGTTCCGCTTGTTTATGTGGATTCGCCATTGGATGACACTTCCGCTTTCGTCGGTACCGATAACCAGCAAAGCTTTGGACTGATCGTCGATTATCTGTGCCGTTCAGGCGAGCCGCCGAGCTATCTCGGCATGCCCGATGTGAACACGAACGCGCGTACGCGTGAAGCCGCCTATGTCAACGCGATGACGCGGTTCGGTTTGACACCACACATCCTGCCTTCGACAAAAATCCGAACGTGGGATTTCGAAAGATTCGGGTTCGATGAGATGACGCGCCTCATCGACCTGAAACGATTGCCGACGAAAACCATCCTTTGCGCAAACGACCGAATTGCATTCGGTGCGATCGCCGCTGCCTACAAGATGGGCCTTAAAGTCGGGCATGGCGCCAAGTCCGACATTCGCATTGCCGGACACGACGATCATCCCCTTTCGCGATACGCCTGTCCGCCGATCACGACGGTCGCGCAGAATGTCAGCGAAATCGGCCGGCGGGCGGTTGATATGCTTCTCAGCAGGCTCGGCGACAATGACGACAGCGAGGATCAGGTCGAAGAAACCTCGACTGCGCGATTTCTATTGTCCGCTGACCTGATGCTACGGGAATCGGCCTAGCATCAAGCTCGGCATAAACCCGAAACAGCGAGCTGCAATATAGCCTGCTCCGCGCCGCTGATTGCCCCAACAATGGCGCTTGCCTTCGTCATCCCGCCTCCATTTTCGCTCCTATGGGGTTGGGCGGGGTTTATTCCATTCAATGCTATGCATATCAAGTTTTCGTCCTCGACGCCGTGGCGTCATTCCTGGCCGTTCCGGCCCTCAAGTGCTGCCGCGCAATTCCACGCGGGGTTCGATCAACAGATGTCTGGCATCGCGCCGGCCATCGATCCTGCTGAGCAGCACCTCCACAGCCGTCCGCCCGAGTTGCATCTGATTTTGATCGACGCTCGTCAGGCCGACGAGCGGTATGGCGGCCATCGGAGAGTTGTCGTAGCCGATGATCGCAAGATCTTCAGGAACCCTGATTGAGCTTGTCCGCGCCGCATTGATCAAGGGGACGGCATCGAGATCGGACCATACGAAAACTGCGCGCGGCCGGTCCTTTGAATCGAGGAAATTCCGGATGGCCTGCTCGCGATCGACAGCGACCGGCGGCAGCCGGATGATGCGCCCCTCAAGCCCGGCCTGCTTCATGGCATCGAGATAGCCCTCTTCGCGCTGTACGGCAACGATGGTCGCCGGCGAATCCAGGAGGTCATAGCTCAGCATGGCGATATCCCGATAGCCTGCATGCAGCGCGGCCTGGACAGCCATATATCCGCCTCGTCGATCGTCCGAATTGACGGTGTCATAGGTTTCGGCATGCGGCTCGTGATGCGCGATGACCACGATCGGAATCTGCCGCGCATAGCGCTCCAGAACCTTGCCGGATATGCGCGGGGCGATGATGACGACGCCATCCATCCGGTTGTCGATCATCGATTCGATCATTGACGCTTCGATCGAGCTCGCGGAACGCCCAATGCCGATCAATGCCTTGAAGCCGTTTTCCGACAGAGCGGCATTGGCCTCTTCGATGACACCTGGAAGGAACGGGTTCGATAGCTCGATCACCAAAACACCAACGGTCTGCGTCCGTCCACGCATCGCTCGCGCCGCAACCGATGGGCGATAGCGAAGCTTTTCGATCGAGGCTTCGACCCTGCCTCTCAGACCGTCGCTGACGCCATAAGCATTGCGCAAGACTTTCGATACCGCCGCAACAGATACACCTGCATCTTCTGCCACATGCCGGATGGTCACCCTCTCCTGCGCCGCGTTAACGATCTGATTTTTCGTCATAAACTGTCTCATTCCCCTATCCTGGCAAATTATAGGCACAAAACTCTTGCGCCGCAATCGATTGTGTAGAATGATATACATAGAACGATACACAAAATCGTATCCCGCCGGAGGACAGGCGGCTGAGGAGGCAAGCAATGACAATTCGCTCAGACCACGGCGCCGCCGTGGCCAAGACCCGTGTCGATTCCACAGTCCAATTTGCTGCATCGATGATCGCGCCGGCTTGCGATGCCGGCCAGGGAACCGCAGGGACATTCGTCTCCCGGCAATTCACGCTGGAAAAGCTGCCAACCGAAGCGACGCTGACTATTTCTGCGCTGGGACTCTATCGCGCTTTCGTCAACGGTCGGCGCGTGGGCGACGATCTGCTCACGCCGGGCTGGACCTGCTATGATGACCGGATTGCCTACCAGACCTACGACGTTGCTGCGCATCTGCGCACCGGCGAGAACCGCATCGAGATCTGGCTCGGGGATGGATGGTACCGCAGCCAGCTGATGTGGGCGCTTAATCCGGTCTTCAATTGCTGGGGCGAACGGGCGGCAGCAATTGCGGAGCTGAATGCCGACGGCGTGCTGCTCTTGAAGACCGACGACAGCTGGAAGAGCGGTTTCACGCCGGTCACCCGCAACGGCATCTACTATGGAGAGGATTACGACGCCCGCATTGCGCCATACGACAGCCATGGCGTCGACGTTCTCGCCTTTGACAAGGGATTGCTCATTCCGCACGAGACGAACCCCGTCAAGGAACTCCCCGAGCACACACCGATCGACAGCTGGATCGAGGGCGACGGCAGCAGCGTCTATGATTTTGGCCAGAATGCCGGCGCCTATATCCGCATCCGCGTGAAAGGTGAGAAAGGCGCCAAGCTCCGTATCGAACATTCCGAAGTGCTCGGTCCGGGGCGATTTTTCGACAATCGCAACTATCGCAGCGCACGCGCCGAGCTGATCTATACGCTCGCCGGCGAAGGAGAAGAGGTCTACGCGCCGCTCTTCACCTTCATGGGCTTCCGCTATGCGCGCGTCCACATCACTGGCCAGGCGGAACTGGTCGGCATCGCCATGGTCCCGATATCATCCGTACCCGTGGCGGCCGGTGGTTTCAACTGCGGCGTCGCGGCGGTCAACCGCCTGGTCGAAAACACCATCTGGTCGCAGCGCTCCAACTTCATCGAGGTGCCGACAGACTGCCCGCAGCGCGATGAACGATTGGGCTGGACCGGCGATGCGCAGGTCTTCGCCGGGACGGCGTGCTGGCTGGCGGACAGCCAATCCTTCCTGCGGAAATTCCTCCGCGATGTCATGCATGATCAACGCGCCAATGGGGCAATCTCGCATTTTTCACCGGACCCGACACGGCTTCACCCGATCGATAGCCGTGGCGACTGGGCTGGATCGACCGGCTGGGGGGACGCCATCGTCATCATCCCCTGGCAGCTTTACCTCCACTATGGCGATACAGCCGTGCTTAGGGAATGCTTCCCGGCCATGCAGCGCTGGCTGGACTATTTGTGGGGCATTTCCAATGGACCGATCATTCGCCCTCCGGCCGTCTGGGGAGTGAATGGCTTCACCTTCGGCGACTGGCTGCAGCCCGTTGGTGATAATCGTAAACCGCGACCCACAATCGCCGATGATTGCGCAGCGACCCTCTATCATTTCATTTCGACCCAGTTGACGGCAAAGATCGCCCGCATCCTTGATGACCGTGGCGAGGCGGAGCGCCTGGAAGCTCGCACGGAAGAGATCCGGGCCGCCTTCGCGACCGAATTCTTTACGCCATCAGGCCGTATTGCGCACAACGATCAGACATCATGGGCGCTGGCCTTTCTATACGGCCTTGTTCCGCCAGAGCATGAAGAGGCTGCGCGTACCTATTTCCGGCGCGTGTCCGAAGAAACCGACGGCGTCATCGGTACGGGCTTCATAGGGACCCCCGCGCTGCTTCCGGCTCTCACGCGGCTCGGAATGCATGACCTTGCCGAAAAGATGTTTCTCAATCGCAAGGTTCCAGGCTGGCTATACCAGGTCGATCAAGGTGCGACATCGATATGGGAGCGATGGGACGCGCTTGCCGAAGACGGCACGATCTACGACCCTGATATGAACAGCTACAATCACTATGCCTATGGCGCCGTGTGCCAATGGCTTTTCGAGGACGTCGCCGGGATCAAGCCGCTGGAGGAAGCGCCTGGCTTCGAAGAAATCTCGTTCGATCCCACCATCCTGCCGGCGCTGTCGCCGGTCTCGGCCTGGCATGACACGCGGTTCGGACGCATAGAGGCTGGATGGACGGTCAAGGGAGAAACCGTCACATGCCGTCTGTTGCTGCCGGAAGGAATAACGGCCCGCCTGGCAGCGGGACAGAATAGAAAATCGTTGACGGTGGATGGCGCCGAGATCGAACCAGGCAGGGAACTCAAACTGAGCAAGGGGGAACATACGATCAGCTTTGCCATCTGATACAGCTTGCGGCATCTCATCCCGCAAGCAGGCAGCTCAATTCATTCCGGTCTTCAGGAGGAGGAAATGACTATGAGAATGATGAAGTGCATCCTCGCCGCAATTTCAATGTCGCTGACGGCGGGTGTCGCGCATGCCGACGTGACGCTCAGCGTCCTGATCGACACCAACCCCGAATCCATCGCGTCATTCGATGCCGTCTCTAAGGCCTATATGGAAAAGCATCCGGATGTGAGCTTCGATGTCGAACAGCGTGCCGGCGGATCGGAAGGCGACAACATCATCAAAACGCGCCTGGCGACCGGGGAAATGGCCGATATTTTTCAATACAATGCCGGCTCGCTGTTCCAGGCATTGAAGCCGGAGCAGACAATGGCTGACCTCAGCGACCTCGCCTCTGAAGCCGGAATCCTCGACAGTTTCAAGAGGGTCGTCACAGGTCCGGATGGCCGCGTTCGCGGCATCCCGTTCGGCCCGGCCATGGGTGGCGGCATCTTCTACAATCGCAAGATCTATGCCGAGCTCGGCCTTACACCGCCCAAGACCTGGGCGGATTTCATGGCCAACAACCAGAAGATCAAGGCGGCCGGCAAGGTGGCGATCGCACAGACCTACGGCACGACCTGGACTTCGCAGCTTTTCGTGCTCGCCGATTTCCACAATGTCCAGGCGGAGATCCCGGATTTTGCCGCCAACTACACCGCCAACAAGCAGAAATACGCCGATACGCCCGCTGCCCTGCGAGGGTTCGAACATCTGGAAGAGGTCGCAAAAGGCGGATTTTTCAACGCCGATTTCGGCGCGGCAACCTTCGACGACGGCATGCGCATGGTCGCCACGGGCGAGGCCGCGCACTATCCAAACCTCACTTTCGGCATTGGAAACATACAGCAGAATTTTCCGGACAATCTGAAAGACCTCGGCTTCTTTGCACTCCCCGGAGCAGATGCGGCCAAGAACGGTCTCACCGTCTGGATGCCTGCCGCACTCTATGTCTCCGCGAAATCGGAACATGTCGAGGAGGCCAAGAAATTCGTCGATTGGGTCGGCTCCAAGGAAGCCTGCGACCTGATGGCCAAGGTAGTTTCCTCCGGCCCCTATCTCGTTAGGGGATGCGAACTGCCGAAGGATATTCCGCCCGTCGTTTCCGACATGTTGCCCTATTTCGAGACGGAGGGGCATGCGACGCCGGCATTGGAGTTCCTCTCCCCGGTCAAAGGGCCTGCCCTGGAGCAGATCACCGTCGAAGTCGGGACCGGAATTCGCTCCGCCAAGGACGCCGCAGTGCTCTATGATCAGGATGTCGAAAAGCAGGCCAAGCAACTTGGGCTGCCCAACTGGTAACCTTCCAGCCGATCCTCCGCCCGGCATCGGCCCGGGTGGAGGTCCAAGGTAGCTCCATGGCCACACGTAAATCACCCTATCCCTATTGGTTCGTCCTGCCGGCAGCCGTGATATTCACGGCTCTCTTCCTGGTGCCGACTGCCGCTTCCTTCTGGTTCAGCCTGACGCGCTGGGATCTCTTCACCACCCAATTCATCGGCCTGGACAATTATCGCCAGTTCTTCCGGGAACCATTTCTGATCCAGGGCCTGATCAACACGATCATCTATGCGGTTACGACCTCTGTTACAAAGACGATCCTGGGTCTGCTGCTGGCGGTTCTTTTGACTTCGGGCATCTGGGCGCAGGGCCTGCTGCGCACCGTGATCTTCTTTCCGGTTCTCGTATCGACGATCGGCGTCGGCATCACGTTTTCCGTATTGATGCATCCGACCCGTGGCCTGATCAACGTCACGCTCGCTGCCATGGGCATTCACGGACCCGGCTGGCTGACGGATCCCGCGCTGGCGCTCTATTCGATTGTCTTCGTCGACCTCTGGAAGGGCATTGGTCTCGCAACCGTAATCTATATCGCCGGTCTCGCCTCGATCAGCCCCGATTATTATGAAGCCGCCAGGATCGACGGTGCGACACGCCGTCAGATGTTTTTCCGTGTCACAGTTCCGCTGGTAAAACCAGCAACGATTACCGTCGTTACCTTGTCATTGATCGGTGGGTTGCGCAGCTTCGATCTGATCTGGGCAATGACGCGCGGTGGGCCTGGTTTCTCCTCGGATGTATTGGCAAGCGTTATCTACAAGCAGTACCAGGCCGGATTTTATGGTCTGTCGACAGCCGGAAATGTCATCTTGTTCATCCTCATCGGTGCAATCATTCTGCCGATAACAGCCTGGTTTAACCGCAAGGAGGTGGATCTTTGACCCGCCGTCAGCTTTATATCGGCATAGCGTCTCTGATTGCCTGTAGCTTGATATTCGTCTTGCCCTTCCTGTTCATCTTCATAACCGCTGCCAAAACAAAGCAGGATGCCGCGTCATTGACTTTTACCTTGCCTCAGGAATGGCGCCTGTTGCAGAATTTCATCGAGGTTATTCAAACCCGCAATTACATGCTTCTACTGGCATATTTCAATTCGACCATCATCACTGTCACCGCCGTTTCACTCCTCGTTCTACTCGGTGCCATGGTCGGCTATATCTTGCAGCGTCGCCCATCCGGCTGGAATAGAATTATATACGGCAGTGTTCTCGCCGGCCTCATGATCCCTCCCGCCGTTGTACCAACCATTTGGGTTTTACAGTCGATCGGTCTGTTCAAGTCCATAACGGGAATGATACTTATTCAGGTTGCCTATGGTCTTGCCTTTACCGTCCTCATGTTTCGTAGCTTCATCGCGACAATCCCGCGAGATCTCGATGAGGCGGCGATCATCGATGGAGCAAAGCCGCTGCAGATCTTCTTTCGAGTCGTGCTGCCATTGCTGAAGCCCGTGACCGTGACCATCATCGTCGTGCAGTCGATCGCCATCTTCAACGACTTCACGAACCCTCTTTATTACCTGCCTGGCAGGGAAAACGTAACGGTGCAGCTGACACTCTATAATTTCCAGGGACAGTTTCAAACGCAGTATAATCTTCTGTTCATGAATATTCTGTTGGTGACGATCCCGCCGCTCATCGTCTTCGTGTTCTTCAACAGGCAGATCGTGGCAGGCATGACGGCCGGCGCAGTGAAAGGATGAGCCATGACAAGTGTCGTTCTTCAAAATATCCGCAAGGATTTCGGCAGTTTGACCGTGATGAATGGTGTCGATCTGACCGTCGAAGCCGGGGAATTCTGTGTCTTCGTCGGCCCCTCCGGCTGCGGAAAATCCACCCTTCTGCGCATGATCGCGGGATTGGAAACCTCGACCTCGGGCAGGATCTCCATCGACGGCAAGGACGTGACGGACGCCGAGCCTTCGGAGCGCGGCATCGCGATGGTGTTTCAGTCCTACGCGCTCTATCCGCATCTGACGGTCAGCGAAAACATCGGCTTCGGTCTTTCGCTCGCAAAGCGCCCCAAGGCCGAGATTCAGGAAAAGGTTCGGCAGACGGCCGATATTCTCCAGCTGTCGCATCTGCTGGATCGAAAGCCGAAGGCGCTCTCCGGCGGTCAACGGCAACGCGTCGCGATCGGCCGGGCGATCATTCGCAATCCAAAGGTCTTCCTGTTCGACGAACCCCTCTCCAATCTCGACGCATCCTTGCGGTCGCAGATGCGGATAGAACTGACCGAACTCCATGCCAAGCTCGGGGCAACGATGATCTATGTCACCCATGACCAGGTGGAGGCCATGACCATGGCGGACAAGATCGTCGTGCTCAACGGTGGCCGGATCGAACAGATCGGAAGGCCGATGGACCTTTATCATAACCCGGTCACGCCTTTCGTCGCGGGTTTCATCGGATCCCCGAAGATGAACCTGTTTGAAGGTGAAGTCGCTGCCAGAGAGGGGTGTGGGACCTACGGAATCCGGCCGGAACATATCGCACTTTCGACAACCGAAGGAAAATGGCAGGGGCGCGTGCGCCATATCGAGCGGCTCGGCGCCGACACGGTCGTTCATCTTGATGTCCCCGAACTGATATCGCTTGTCGCACGCACCGACGGCGATCGGCCGATCCAGATTGGCGAGGCTTTGTTCGCCACGCCTTTGACCGGAAAGGAACACAGATTTTCATAGCAGCGAGCCACATTGATCTTGATCCAAGGCGGCCTTGGTTCGAAGGTCATAGTGCTGCGCCAATGTAAGGCGGCGGTTGCAGTTCATTCGCTTCTTTGCGCAATAACGGCAATCAAAGACTCCATTTCTATGCCAGCCTGCCATTTCTGCGCGGCTGGCACCGATCTCGGCGAATGAACCCGGGCTGAATGGCGCTTTCAGCTTCTGTTCCAAAGGCGGCGTCTAAAAGAAAGACGTTCAACCGCGGTCTTATCCGCCTGAGGAGACACAGTCATGATCCGCACGTCTTTCATTGCAACCGCACTCGTCGCTCTCGTCGGCCTCACCGCCGCAGCCCCCGTCATGGCCAACGATGTGCGTATCGAACAATATGGCTGGTCGAACTCCGCCGGTGGTGCGCAGGAAGGGTATGCAAACCGCATCAGGACCTACCAGAACGGCGGCTACAACCATATTGTCGGCCATCAATATGGTCGCCACAACCTTTCGGCTGTCGGTCAGGAAGGCAATGACAATTACGGCGCCACCTATCAGAACGGTAACCGCAACATAGCCGGCATCGGCCAGTTTGGCTCCAACCATACGACCATCCTTACCCAGGACGGCAATGGCAACATCGCGGCTGGCGTCCAGGTCGGCCATGGCTGCAGCGCCAATGTGAGCCAGGGTGGCAACGGCAATGTCGCGGCTTTCGTCCAAGCCTGCCCGTAAGCAGCTGCGCGATAACCTGAAAGCAGTCAGAAACGCAACAGCAGACCATTTGGGGAGATGACTCATGCCAAATAGCATCAAACATCCACGCCGTCTGATGACGATCCTCGCGCTGGTCCTGCTTCCCGTCGGCGCCGTTGCGGCCATGACGACTGCCAACCAATCTGACGATGCGGGGCTTTGCGAAATCAAAGCAACGCCTGGAGCAGGTATGGTGAGACTGGATGCGCTCGTCCACGCCGACACGCATGTCGGCGGGACCTACACGTTTCGCGTCAAAAAATCGGGAGACGGTGGAAGTTCCACGATCAACCAGAGTGGCGATTTTGATGCCACAGTGGGGCATGCCGCAATCCTCAGCTCCGTCTCGCTCGGCTCCAAAGGAACCGCATACAAGGCAACGCTGGATATTGTGATCGGAGATAAGAGTTTCAGCTGCTCGAAGCAGGTCAGCGACAACTAATCGGCCTCCAAACTCTGCAAATCCCTTTAAAGGGCGCCGGCTCCTGGCGCCCTTTTGCTTTCGATCAGGTTTAGAGCGGTTTTCACGGAGCCTCCGAACCGCTCTGTCTCTTTGGTTTAACACAATTCCAGACGACTGAACGACAACTGAACGGGCAATTCCGACTGGGTTCAGCTTAAAGGTGCGAGAGTTGATCATCGGCTAAGGTAGCCGGCCAATGGAGATCAGGATGACCCGCAACGTGTTTAAGATCCTTACTGTCACTCTTCTTGCCGGGAGCCTGGGGCAGGCCGCCTTGTCCGCGCCAGCCTATGCGGGTGGCCGGATCTCGTTCAACCTTGTGCCTGATAATGCTGAGGATGCAGATCTTTTCTCGGCCGGACTGCGCGTCTATTCGCTCTACCGCGGCCTGAAAGACGCCGACATCCGGCAGCTGGGCCGGGGTAACGCGGCTGGCATCGCTCAGGCCGGCCGGGGCAATCTCGGCTTCATCCAGCAGCAGGGCAATGGTCATTCCGCAACCTTACGGCAGAACGGCGACAACAATGCCTATGGCATTTTCCAGTATGGACGAAATACTGAAACCGACGTGGTGCAGGATGGGGATAATGGTAGTGGCGCTACCTTCAGCTACGGCTGGTAAGGCGTGCACGGCCATCCCGGAGGCGATCCCAAGCGACAAATCTTCGCGTAGTTTGGCGGAAAGTGAAAGCGCCGGCGAACGGCGCACGGAATGATTTCCTTTCTCGATACAGTCGAAGGAAAAGACATTCTCTCGTTTCAGATGGGCTTGATCGCGGCTTGGTACGATCGGAACCAGGGCTGCCGACAAGGGTTATATCCATAGCAAAGGAGAAGCCGTCATGATCCGCAAACTGAAATCGGGCGAATATCGTCTCTACTCACGCAAGCTCGATCCGAAGACACACAAGCGCAAGAATCTCGGGACATTCAAGACCCGCGAGGCGGCCGAAAAGCATGAGCGCGAAGTGCAGTATTTCAAGCACCACTAGTGGATCGGCGAAGCCGGATAGGCACCCGAGAAGCAGAATCCGAGCTGATTTTGTTTCTTGAGTTGGAGCGAAGGAGATTGGCTATGACACAGTTTCGAAAGAAGAAATCGCTGTCGCGAGAAGAGGATTATCGCGACTATCAGGATCGCGACACCCGCGAAGGCTGGCCATATTCCGACGAAAGCGCATTGGGTTCGACCGAACCTGAAAATCGAGAATACGGCACCACTCCAGCGAATTTTGACGAAGATACCCCATCTGGCCTGATTGGAGATAACGCAGACACGAACGGGCTTGAGGAAGACACGGCCCACACGATGGGGCCATTGCCACCCAGCCGCATCGATAACGATGAACTGGAAGCGGCGATTACCGAACGGTTCATCGAGAGCAAAGAAATCGATGCGGACAGCATCGAGGTTCATGCCGATGGCGGTATCGTAACATTGGAAGGCAGTGTCGAAACGCAGGCGGCTGCCGAACAGGCGGAAGCGCTTGGACTGTCTACGCCTGGTGTCGTCAAGGTTCGCAACAACCTGAAAACAACCGGTGTCGATTCCCATATTCCCCCAGATGCGTGATACGCGGCCTCCGCTGCCCTGACATTCGGGAGATGTTGTCCCCTTGCAACATCGCGATTCGATACCCATTTACGGCCATGAGATATGCGGTTCCGCTCGTCCGTTGCATTGCAATGGCGGGTCCAGGCTTTAATCGCCCGACCCATTAAGCGGCCCCTTCTTTGCCCTCCGTCCGGTGACGTGACGGGCGCTTCCATCATCCATTGACATGAGCGCTGACTTAATGGCCAGCGCAGGAGATTTTATTGAAAAAATCAAACACAATCGACGCGCTCGCGGCGGTGAAACCGCGCGAATGCGATCAACCCATCAACCAGCTCCCAGACAAGAACTGGAAACCCTATCCCTGTTTGCTCACCCGCGAGGAGCTTCAGAAGCTGATCGCCGAGCAACTCGGCTGACGGCTGCCATTCATCACCAATAGTGAGGAGAACAAAATGCAGGTCCTGGTAAGAGACAACAATATCGAACAAGCAATCCGTGTTCTGAAACGAAAGATGCAGCGTGAAGGCTTGTTCCGGGAAATGAAGGAACGACGGGCCTACGAAAAGCCATCCCAACGGCGTATTCGGGAAAAAGCGCAAGCCATCAGCAGACATCGCAAAGCCATGCGGAAAAGAATGAAGCGCGATGGCGGCTGATTAGGCCAGTCAGATCCGAGATGAAATCGGATGAACGCTCAAGTTGATCTCGTTCGGGGCGGCTTTGCCATGATGACCGCGACTATGCTGGCGCTTCAAGGCGCCTCTCGATCCGCCGGCATGGCACGGAACGCGGGCCAAGCACCGCTTTTTCGACGGCGTCGGTAAAGGTTTACGGCGCTGCCGAGCTGACGCGCCAAACCGTATTGCCGACGTCATCAGCAATTAGCAAGGCGCCAGGCTTGTCGACCGCCAAACCTACCGGCCGCCCCCTCGCCTCGTTGTCGCCATTCAAGAAGCCGGTCACAACATCTTGCGGAAGGCCTTTGGGCCGACCGTCTGCGAATGGGACGAAGACCACCTTGTAGCCGTTGAATTGGTGTCGATTCCAACTCCCATGCTCGCCGACGAAGGCACCGCCGCGATACGCTTCTGGCAAACTGGTACCGGTATAGAAGACCATCCCAAGGGGCGCCACGTGCGAACTCAGCGCGTAATCCGGAACGATTGCCTTCGCCACAAGGTCTGGTCTTTGCGGCATGACCCTGGGATCGATATTCTTGCCAAAATAGCTATACGGCCAACCATAGAAGCCGCCCTCCTTCACCGAAGTCATATAGTCCGGCACGAGATTGGGACCTAGTTCGTCGCGCTCGTTGACGACTGCCCAGAGAGCGTGCGTTTGCGGCTCCCAGGAAAGACCATTCGGATTTCTCAATCCATCCGCGAAGATGCGATGACGCCCCGTTCCCCTATCGACCTCCCAGATGGAGGCGCGGCCCATTTCAGCCTGTATGCCGTTTTCCGTGATATTGCTGTTCGACCCGACACCGACATAAAGCAGCGACCCATCGGGGCTCGCCACAAGACTCTTGGTCCAATGGTGATCGATGGGTCCGCCCGGCAAATCGGTAAGTTTCGTTCCCGGATCGGGGATGCTCGTCTCTCCCGTCTTGTATGGATAACGCATGATCTTGTCCGTCTCTGCGACATAAAGGTCGCTACCGACAAGTGCGACACCGAAAGGGGAGGCGAGATGATCGAGAAAAACGCTCTTCGTTTCCGCAACCCCATCCCCATCGGCATCACGCAACAAGGTTATACGGTTGCTTCCTTCATTGTTGCCGGCAGATGTCGCCATCGACTCGATCCAGCCCATGATCAGGTCCTTGGGACGCTTGATCGATGCCGCAGGCGGCGCAACAGATTCCACAGCAAGAACATCGCCATTCGGCAGCACGTAAACCGAACGCGGGTGCTTCAGCCCTGTCGCGAACGCCTTTATTTGCAACCCTTCCGCAACCTTCGGTTTGTCACCGTTTTGCCAGCCGATCACCTTGGCGACATGCATTGGTGGGAGCAGATATTGTGTCTGGGCCGGCAGTGTCGGATTTGGTCCGACCTGATCCTTCGGATCCTCTTCGCTCTGACTGCACCCGGAGAGGATGAAGATCGTGCCGCAGATAAGTGCGGCAAGGGACGACGGCGCGGTCAATTTACTAACACTGATCTTCATCTCTCAACTCCCGGACCTCTGCGATAGATCGATGCCCGCCTTATCCAGCCGCTAAGAAGGAGGAGAACGACCACCACGGATGAAAGGATAAGCCCGGTCGGAACGACGGAAGTCCATGCATCCCGGCTATGCACAAGCGCGTTGAAGAATGACGAGACGAGGATAAGAGCGTTACAGATCGAATATAGCCAGACTGGTCCGCGCATCGAGGAAAGGCGCCTGCCGAGTGCATCGATTATCATGGCAATGACAGCAAGCAAACCGAACAGCAAGCCAACCGCAAGCAGCCATGCAGAAGCATCCGCCCACATCATTTCGGCGGTTCCCCAATAGGCCAGATCCGTTGCCAATGTGCCAAGGAAGCAAACCATCGGGATTGGAATGAGGAGCGAGTGAAGGGGGCGGGGCGGAAGAGGGGGTGCAGCGTGAAGGTCTTGAGCGACCATGGCGGTGTCTCCAATATTCCTGAGAGCACCGGCCAAACATTTATCGATTTGTTTTGTTCCAGGCGAACATTTAGGGGTATCAAGAACTGCATTGGGCTTTCCGCTCGGCTTTTCGACGCGAGCGGAAATTCAGCCTCAACTTGCCGCGTGGCCACCTTTCCGCTTGGGATCGTGGCTATGATGGCGATCTCGTTCGCCGCCGCCGCCGGAAACCTTGCTGCGATCCCGCTTATCGGGCTCGGCCGGCGGCTTTGGAATGTTCAAGGGCGCCTTGGCATTTTCATGGGATGCTCCTGGGCCGCCTTGGCGAATACTAGCCGGTGTTTTGGTCGATGTGGACATTGGCACCTCCCTATCGATCCTGTTGATGCCCCTGGTGACTGGTATTGATCCGGCTATTTCCCTGCTGGCCTTTCTTGTCGGGATCTACTGTCATATCAGGCTTATGGGGGTCGGATATCGATGGTCTGGCGTGGTCACCAACACCTTTGTCGCTTCGATTTTCCTCAGGAACCGGTGGTGGTTTACTGCTCATCATCTCCTCCTGTCATTGCGTTGCCAGAAGCTACGGCGATTATGTGGCGGCCTTTCCGACATTGGCCGCCGGGACCCAACCAACTTCAGCCCAGAATGTTCCGAGAATGAGCGCCATCCGAGGACATGTCGCGCAAATGCGCCGAAGTCAAAGGAGAGGCTTGCCCCCGGTGACCGCGATGGTCGTGCCGGAAACATAGCTGGAGAGCGGATCGGCAAGCATGACGTAGGCAGTTGCCAGTTCAGCCGGTTGACCTGGCCGCTTCATCGGTACTTGCTTTCCGAAATTCTCGACCGCTTTCGACGCCATCGTCGAAGGGATCAATGGCGTCCAAATAGGTCCGGGCGCGACGGCATTGGCGCGAATGCCTT
Organism: Rhizobium pantanalense; assembly: GCF_030182525.1. NCBI lineage: Bacteria > Pseudomonadati > Pseudomonadota > Alphaproteobacteria > Hyphomicrobiales > Rhizobiaceae > Rhizobium > Rhizobium pantanalense. Next base: position 81,468 of record NZ_JAQJCH010000008.1, on the reverse strand, counting down.
TTTCCGCGAGCAATTGCGCCAGCCCTGCTGTAAAATTCTGGATGGCCCCTTTGGTGGTGGCATAGGCAAGCAATGTCGGGTTTGGAGTGTCCGAGTTGATGGACGCCGTATTGATGATGGCACTGCCCGGCTTCATGTGCGGTACGGCCGCCTTCGCCAGATAGAACATGGCATGGATATTGACCTTGAAGGTCAATTCCCATTCCTCGTCACTGATATCGCCGATATTTTGAAAGCTCGCCTGATGCGCAGCATTGTTGACAAGAATATCGATCCCACCGAGTTCGGCGACGGCCTTGTCGATGATATCACGACACTGTTTGGGATCCTGAATATCGCCGGCCATCAATACCGCTTTGCGACCGGCCTCCTCAACCCATTTTCTGGTTTCGTAAGCATCGTCATCTTCGCTTAGATAGGCGATCAGAACATCAGCGCCCTCGCGGGCAAAGGCGATTGCGACAGCCCGGCCAATGCCGCTGTCGCCGCCGGTGATGACAGCCTTTTTGCCATTAAGCTTTCCCGATCCGCGATAGGTCGCCTCCCCATGATCGGGCGCGGGATGCATGGCAGCGGTATAGCCGGGCATGGGCTGCTGCTGCGGGGGAAATGGTGGTCGTGGATGTGTCATGATGCTCTTCCGGTAATGATTGCATTGTCACTCCAAACCTCCTCACTCGCTTTCGGTTCCATCCGCGGCACATTATCCGTGGGATGCATCCAGTATCCGCGGGATGCATGCAGGAACATTCAAGTCCGGTAATGGTTCCTATCGAAAGCTACGTTTCGATAGATCCCGTTTCACCGATTTTGAAAGGATAGCCCGATGCATCGCTTCGAAGAAAAGGTCGTCATTGTAACAGGCGCTGCATCGGGAATGGGAGAGGCGACGGCACGGCGCTTTTCCAAAGAAGGCGCCAATGTCGCCCTGGTCGATCGCCGCACAGAAGCGCTGGAAAAAGTCGTTGCAGATTTGCCAACCGAACGCAGCCTCAAGCAGGTGGTGGATGTATCGGCATCTTCGGCGGTTGCTGCGATGGTTTCGGCGGTGGTGGAACGGTTCGGTCGCCTTGATGTCATCGTCAACAACGCTGGCATTCATGAGGGTGGCGAGCCCGCTGATATTTCCGACGAGCAATGGCGCAATGTCATGGCGACCGATTTGGACGGCGTGTTTTTCGGTTGTCGCGCGGCCATCCCGCATCTTGAAAAGACCAAAGGGTCGATCATCAATACTGCCTCTGTCTCCGGCACCGGTGGCGATTGGGGTATGAGCCCCTACAACGCCGCCAAGGGCGCCATCGTCAATCTGACCCGCGCCCTGGCGCTCGATCTCGGCCGAAAGGGAATTCGCGTCAATGCCGTATGCCCGAGCCTCACGCGCACCGGCATGACGGAAGACATGCTCAAGGATGAAGCCCTCGTTGCCAAATTCAAGGAACGCATTCCACTCGGTCGTGTCTGCGAGCCGGAAGAGGTCGCTGCCGTCATCGCCTTTCTGGCAAGCGACGATGCAAGCTTCGTGACCGGCGCCAATATCGCCGTCGATGGTGGCGTGTCCGCCTCCAACGGCCAACCGGCACAGGATTGAAAGGGAGACGAGCGCGATGAATTTCAAGAAAGTTGACCTGCGGAACGGCCTTAAGACCTACGTCGTCGTGCTCGATGCGAATGAGGAAGCATTCTCCACGCTCACCCGCTTCGCCACGGATCAGGATCTGAAGACAGCTTCGATCACCGCGATCGGCGCATTTGAACGAGCGACTGTCGGCTGGTTCGACTTTAGCGAGCGAAGCTACCGCAAGATCCCGATCGCCGAGCAATGCGAGGTGCTGAGCCTGATCGGCGATATTGCCACAGGCGAGGATGGCAAGGCGAGCCTCCATCTTCATGCCGTCCTCGGTCTCAAGGATGGCTCCACGCGCGGCGGCCACTTCCTGGACGGTATCGTGCATCCGACCTTGGAAGCGACCATCGTCGAAACACCGGCGGAATTGCAGCGCCGGCATCAAGACGATCTCGGCATCGCGCTGATCAAACTTTGAGACCACCAGCCGCCACCTCGGCCAATCGGAACATTGCCGGCCGAACAAAGGTTCGGTCAGCGGTTCCAACGGCAGAAAGAGAATATCATGACGAAGGACACGAGTTTCGAAACCTCGCGCGGCGAAGGCGGAGAGACGCACCAGCATATTCCCGAAAGCGGTCCTCTTGGCGACGCGGAGCATCTGACCACCAATCAGGGCATCCGGGTGTCGGACAATCAGAATAGCCTGAAGTCCGGCGTTCGCGGCCCGACGCTGCTGGAAGATTTCGTCCTGCGTGAAAAGATCTTCCATTTCGACCATGAGCGCATTCCCGAACGGATCGTGCATGCGCGAGGTTCGGCCGCGCACGGCTTCTTCGAGCTTTATGAATCACTATCCGATGTAACCAGCGCCGATCTGTTTCAGCGCAAGGGTGAAAAGACGCCGGTCTTCGTCCGCTTTTCGACGGTTGCCGGCGGTGCCGGCTCGGTGGATACGCCGCGTGACGTGCGCGGCTTCGCCGTGAAATTCTATACAAAGCAGGGCAATTGGGACCTTGTCGGCAACAACATCCCCGTCTTCTTCATTCAGGACGCGATGAAATTTCCCGATCTTGTGCATGCCGTGAAGATGGAAGCTGACCGCGCGTATCCGCAGGCGGCTACCGCCCATGATACGTTCTGGGACTGGGCGTCGCTGATGCCGGAATCCACGCACATGCTGATGTGGGCGATGTCCGATCGTGCCATTCCGCGCTCGCCGCGCATGATGCAAGGCTTCGGCGTCCACACATTTCGCTTCGTCAATGATGCCGGCAAATCCACATTCGTGAAATTCCACTGGAAACCGAAGCTCGGCATCCAATCGCTCGTTTGGGACGAGGCATTGAAGTTGCAGGCGGCCGATAACGACTATCATCGCCGCGACCTGTTCGAAGCGATTGCGGCCGGGCATTTTCCGGAATGGGAACTGGGCCTTCAGCTCTTCGACGATGCCTTTGCCGAAAACCTTCCCTACGACGTCCTCGATGCCACAAAGATTATCCCGGAAGAGGTACTGCCGGTAAAGATCGTCGGACGGCTGGTTCTCGATCGCAATCCGGACAATTTCTTCGCGGAGACCGAGCAAGTGGCGTTCTGCCCGGCAAACATCGTCCCCGGCGTCGATTTCACCAACGATCCCCTGCTGCAGGGCCGGCTCTTCAGCTATCTCGACACGCAGAAATCCCGCCTCGGGACCGCGAACTTCCATCAACTGCCAATCAATGCGCCCAAATGCCCCGTCATGAATTTCCAGCGCGACGGGCAGATGCAGATGCAAGTGCCGAAGGGCCGCGCAAACTACGAACCGAATAGCCTTGGCCAGAACAGCGAAACCGGCGGCCCGCGCGAATGTCCGGTGACGGGTTTCCGCACCTATGAGCATCAGGCTGCGAAGGATGAACAGGGCGACAAGCTGCGCGTGCGCAGTGAACTCTTCGCCGACCATTACAGTCAGGCGCGTCTTTTCTGGAAATCCCAGACGCCGTCGGAACAGGCTCACATCGCATCAGCCTTCGTCTTCGAATTATCGAAGGTGCAGCTTCAGCACGTCCCGCCCCGCATGGTCGGAAACCTCATGAATGTCGATGCAGGGCTTGCCAACAGGGTCGCCGCGGGCCTCGGGCTCATCAACCCGACCAGGAATTTGCCGGCGCGTGAACCGATCGATCTCGATGCGTCCGCCGCACTTTCCATTCATAAGAACATGAAGGAGACACTGGAGGGACGGCTGATCGGCATATTGATCGCCGGCGGAAGCGACGCCAAGGCGATCTCCGATCTCGTCGGCGCCCTGAACGATGCCAAGGCGAGGCCCTTTATCGTCGCTCCCAAGGTCGGGGAGACGAAGCTTTCCGACGGAAATACGATCCGTGCCGACGGACAGCTCCTTGGTTCGCCTTCGCAGCTTTTCGATGCCGTTGCCGTCATCCTCTCGAAGGAAGGCGCAGCCTCGCTCCTCAACGAGGGCGCAGCCGTGCAATGGGTGATGGATGCTTTCGGACACCTAAAGGCGATCGGTCATAACCCTGCCGCCAAGGCGCTTCTCGACAAGGCGGGCATTCAACCCGACGCCGGTATCGTGGATCTCGCCTCCTTCCTGAGTGCCGCACCCAAGCGTTACTGGGACCGCGAGCCCCGTATCCGCATGCTCGCCTGATGGCGCGACCTCTCTTGACATCGCCGACCGCCTCCATTGGCAACCAGCGGTGTCCACCGGTTATCCCGACACACCCCTGATCTGATTTCGGCGAGCAAATATCGGAAAATCCGGAAACAACTGCCCGCCGTTGGAGTTGGAAGGCGGCAAAGCCAAAGAAAGGAAATACCAATGTTGACGAGAATGATCGCAGTCTGTGCCCTTTCGATCGGCATGGCTACAGCAGCCATGGCTCAGCAATCAGGCTCCGGCGGAACAGGCACGGGCGGTTCCGGAAGTGGTAACGGCGCCGGCACCGGTTCGCAGAACGATGGCACCTCCAACGGAAATGGAGGTGCCAATAGCAATACGACTGGAACCAATGGCACTCCAAATTCCAACGGCCAGTCCCAGGACTGCAATGCCATGAAAACCGGCAAGAACACGACGCAAGGTACGGATACGCAAAACAACAGCCAGTCGAGCGACACCACATCCAGCAAAAATTGCCCGCAATAATAACGGCGTGCGAAATCCGGAATGCTACCCGCATTTCGCACGCCTCCTAGCTGCCGGTGTCCGTGGTGTGGGTCACCGGCAGCAGGCAGCCCGGTCAAGGAGAAAAATCATGATGAACGGCGCCCAGGAACTTGCCGAGGAATATCTAAGACTCGGTGGAAAAAGACTTCTGGTAATGGATGACAACATCCTGTCGACCAACAGCTGGGAGGCTGATCCGCCTGAAGCTGAAACCTTTTGGAAAAGGGAAATCGAAAGTCTGACACCAAGGCAACGCAACGAGGTCATGTCGTTCCTGCCGTCCATCAACGTTACCTGACAGGGTCGATAGGCAGTGAATTGCGATATCGTCTCTTGCACAGGCGAGCCGATCCGGACGCGATATGAACCATGGTAAAAACTGGAACGATCCGCATCGGAATTTCCGGCTGGACCTACGCGCCCTGGCGCGGCGTTTTCTATCCGAAGGAACTCGCTCAGAAAAACGAGTTGTCCTACGCCTCCTCGCAATTTCCATCCATCGAAATCAACGGCACATTCTACGGCCTACAGACACCCGAAACCTTCGCAAGATGGCGGGAGGCCACTCCGGATGACTTCGTTTTTGCGGTCAAGGGATCACGCTACATAACTCATCTGCGAAGGCTTCGCGATATCGAGGTGCCGCTTGCCAATTTCATGGCTTCCGGCCTATTGCGGCTGGGAGCAAAGCTCGGTCCCATCCTATGGCAGTTTCCACCCCGGCTGCGGTTCGATCGAGAACTGTTCTCCAATTTCATTCAGATGCTGCCAAAGAACACGGATGAGGCAATTTCCCTGGCCAAGCGGCATGATGAGCGCTTGAACGGCCGAGATTGGCTGATTGCGGACAAAAGGAGACCGATCCGGCATGCATTCGAAATCCGCAACGAGAGCTTCGTGCATGCCGACTTCATTGAACTCTTGCGGAAACATCGAATCGGGCTCGTTTGCGCCGATACCGTCGAATGGCCGTTGCTGATGGATGTCACCGCGGACTTTGTCTATTGCCGTCTGCATGGTTCGGAGGAGCTATATGTCAGCGGTTACGATGACGAAGCGTTGAGCGTATGGGCGGAGCGCATCGACGATTGGGCGCATGGGCGCGAGCCGGACAATGCCAATCGTGTCCTGAAGCCGCTGAAGCGGTCACGACGTGGCCGCGATGTCTATGTCTATTTCGATAATGATGTGAAAGTGCGGGCGCCAGCCGATGCGCAGCGGCTCAGCCGGTATCTTGGCCTGGTCTGGCAAAAGAGCCCATAAGGAAGAGCATGCGGCGGCATCATGCTTGTTCAAGCCGCCCCCAGGCCGGATTCCAATTCACGCCTTCCGACAGTTCGACATAGATGGGCCGCATAAGTTCATCGGACATCTTGTTGCGAGCGGCTCGGAAGGCGTCCTCTGGCTCCATTTCCTCACCCGGAAAAATCGTGTCATCTTCCCCCGGCGATGTGACCTTGCGCAGGAATCCTCGGATCTGATCGCCGGAATGGTAGAACTTGATGACGATGGAGCCTGGCGGCGCGTCGTTCTTGCGATATCTGTGATAGGTTTCCACCTTACACCTCCTGAAATTGTCGCCTGTCGCTGCGTCCGGAGCACTTCGCCGTCTCGGCCATGCTCACATCTCATTCGGAACCTGCTGGATCGATTGATATCGATCCAAACCACCCTTCCCCACATTGGTTCCCGCAGCACCTCATCTCGGCCGCCATTTGCCTGTCGTCGTTCACCTATTTAGCGCCGACCGGGAAGGATCGCACTCAGCGCCTGTCTCAGCGTCCCTTTGACCACACCGCTTTCTTCAGGATCCCCTTTCAGCAGGGCGGCGGTCAGGTTGCGCATCTGCTCGAAAGTCAGGTGCGGCGGTATTGGCGGGACTTCAGGATCCGTCTTGACCTCGAGCACGACAGGCCGCTCGGCGGCAAGCGCTTCATCCCAGGCGGCGCCAAGCGCCTCTGGTCGATCGACGAAAATGCCCTGAAGGCCGATCATATCGGCGAAGCGATGATAGGGGACATCGGGAATCCGCTGCGAGGCATCAAATTTGGGGTCGCCTTCCATGACGCGTTGCTCCCAAGTTACCTGGTTGAGATCCTCATTGTTGAAGACGCAGATGACCATGCGCGGGTCGGACCATTTGCGCCAGTATTTCGTCACGGTGATCAACTCCGCCATGTTGTTCATCTGCATGGCGCCATCACCGACCAGGGCGACGATTGGCCGATCCGGATGCGCGACTTTCGCGGCGATCGCATAGGGCACCGCCGCCCCCATGGATGCGAGACCGCCGGACAAAGACGCCATCATGCCGCGGCGCATGCGCAAATCGCGCGCGTACCAATTGGCGCACGAACCGGAATCGCTCGTGACGATGACACCGTCGGGCAGGCGTGGCGAAAGCTCCCAGACGACACGCTGCGGGTTGACCGGATTGGCTTCCGCGTGCGCCCTCGCCTCCAGCGTTCGCCACCACTCGCCGACATTAGTCTCGATCTCCTTGCGCCAGGAGAGATCCTGCTTCTGCTTGAGAAGCGGCAACAGTGCCTGCAAAGTCTCCCGGGCGTCGCCGACAAGATTGACCTCCATGGGATAACGCAGGGAGAGCATGTCAGGCCGGATATCGATCTGGACCCCTTTTGCATCACCTTCTTCGGGCAGGAACTCCGAATAGGGAAAACCGGAGCCGACGACCAGCAGGGTATCGCAGTCTCGCATCAGGTCCCAGGACGGTTCGGTACCCAGGAGGCCGATGGAGCCGGTAACCCACGCCAGATCGTCCGGTAGGGCGGCCTTGCCGAGCAAGGCTTTCGCCACTCCTGCTCCCAGCCGGTCCGCGACCGCGATCAGCTCTTCGGTCGCGCCGAGCGCGCCGGCACCGACGAGCATAGCGATCCTCTTTCCGACATTCAGGACCGACGCGGCGCGCTTCAGATCGATCTCATGCGGCACCGTTCTCGGTGCCACATAGCCGACGCCCGACATGACCGAGCCATGCTTGCGTGGCGGCGTCTCATAGGGCATCTCCTGCAGGTCGTTCGGCAAGATGACGGCAGTGACCGTCTTGTTCGCCAGCGCGATGCGCGCGGCCCTATCGACCAGATGGCGTACCTGTGCGGGAGCTGATGCCTGATGGACGAAGTTGCCTGCAACATCCTTGAAGAGCGATGCGAGATCGACTTCCTGTTGATAGTGACCGCCAAGCGCCCGACGAGCCTGCTGGCCGACAAGCGCCAATACAGGCTGATGATCCAACCGTGCATCATAGAGCCCGGTCACCAGATGCGTGGCACCCGGTCCAGACGTCGCGACGCAAACGCCAAGCTCGCCCGAAAATTTGGCATAGGCCGATGCCATGAAGGCGGCCATCTCCTCGTGACGAGCCTGAATGAATTCAATCTTTCCCTCAGCCCGGTTTAAAGCCCCGAAGAGACCGTTGATGCCATCTCCGGGATAGCCGAAGATGCGCCGCACGCCCCAATCATAAAGGCGCTGCACGATAAAGTCGCCAACTGTCTTTGCCATGATCCGTCTCCACTTGTCGCGCGCCATCAAAGCGCGTGGCGGTCCAACAAGCAGAGACCCCTTATGTTCCCACTATCAGAAGACGTAGTCATTGGAAAAGCCGGGCGTCCGGAGCGCTTTCACCGCCGCCCATCGCATCGATCGTCGTCCGACGCGGCTCTATGACATTTCATTCAAAAGCAGTGTAGCTACGACCGGATCTTCTGACCATCGAGGTAACCGTGCTCGTAGGCTTTGGCCTGTTCGCTGTTGTCAGGATAAGGGTTCTTTCTATTCTCGGCTTCACATTTTCCCGCCTTGACTCCCTCCTCATACGCTTCTTTTTCACTCTCTGAAGCGGGAAGACGGGGTGATTGCTCGGGATAGTATTGTATCGGATTCGGCAGCCCAAGCGCGGGTGCGAAAAGCGAAGCTGTGATTGGCTTTTGCGGGCACATGATGAATTCCTCCTGACATTGAAACGCCATTTACGATGGACGGGTTCCCTGAAGCCGTCTCATCATTGGCGCTGCCATCTGCGCAATAGCACTGGCTAAGACGAGGCAAGGGCACGCGATCCGTCCATGAGATACGTTCTTCCAGCGGCGAGAGTGAACCTTCCTTCTTCGGGGGGTGAGATACGGTAACCAATCCACTTACGCTTTTACATGTACCTACCGTTACTTGCCGAGGGTTCGCGTAACAACTGCCTCATTTTCCCGACACATGGCCGCCACCATCGACTACATTCATATTGTGAAACTTTTTGAATTTTAGTCCGTTGTCATGCTTATGACCGACGTTAAATCCAATTCGAAATCGGTCGATGGCGCCAAGTCGCCTGGGCGTGAAAGGCCACGCCGGGAGAAAGGCCCGGCTATTGATGTCGAGCCACCAGCAAATATCATTGAACCCGATCCGGACATGACGCCTGAGGAGGCAGAACGGGCACGCAAAGGGTACTTGCTTGCACGTTTCTGGATCAGTGCGCGGGGCTACTGGAGTCGCCGCGGAGACGGCTTTGCGTGGCCGTGCACGATCGGACTACTTGCGCTGATCGGCCTGAACGTCTGCGTCCAGTATGGCATTAATATCTGGAATCGCGCGATTTTTGACGCCATTGAGCAACGCAATGCCCACACCGTTTATGTCCTGAGCGCGGTGTTTCTGCCCCTGGTGCTCGGAAGTGTCGCCCTTGTTACGGTACAAGTCTACATTCGCATGATGATCCAGAGGCGATGGCGTTCCTGGCTGACGACCGGGCTCATCGCGCGCTGGCTCGCGAACGGCCGTTATTATCAGCTGAATCTGATCGGCGGTGAAGGCCACAAGAACCCGGAGGCGCGCCTCTCCGAGGATTTGCGGATCGCCACCGAGTCCCCAGTCGATTTCCTGGCCGGCGTCATTTCTGCATTCCTGTCGGCATCGACCTTCATCGTAGTCCTGTGGACGATCGGCGGCGCCCTATCGTTCCAGATCGCTGGTTCAGTCATCACAATCCCTGGCTTTCTTGTCGTCACCGCGGTTCTCTATGCCGTGATCACATCCACCTCGATGGCAGTCATAGGCCGCCACTTCGTGGAGATTTCCGAGGTCAAGAACCAGGTGGAAGCCGAATTTCGCTATACGCTGACACATGTGCGCGAAAACGGCGAGAGCATCGCATTGCTCGGCGGCGAAGAGGAGGAGCGTAATGACCTCGAAAGGACTTTTGGCAATGTGCTGAGGCAATGGGCACGGTTGGCGCACCAATACATGCGCACGACACTTATCTCGCAGGGATCGATGCTGATCGCGCCCGTCGTGCCGGTCCTGCTTTGCGCACCGAAATTTCTCGAAGGCAGTATGACGCTCGGTCAAGTAATGCAGTCCGCCTCTGCCTTCGCCATCGTGCAGAGTGCGTTCGGATGGTTGGTGGACAACTATCCGCGACTTGCCGACTGGAATGCCTCCGCACATCGCGTCGCTTCACTCATGACGTCCCTTGACGGCTTGGAACGCGCCGAAAAGAGCGATTCCCTCGGACGCATCAAGCACGGTGAAACCGAAGGCAAGGCGATGTTGCGCCTGAATGATCTCTCCGTCACGCTCGACGATGGCACGTCCGTGGTCAAGGAAACGGAGGTCGAGATCGATCCTGGTGAACGGGTTTTGGTCGCCGGAGAATCCGGCACGGGAAAAAGCACGCTCGTACGGGCGATTTCCGGTCTTTGGCCCTGGGGCCACGGCAGCGTCGATTTTCATCCCGATAGCCGATTGTTCATGTTGCCACAGCGACCCTATATCCCATCAGGCACACTTCGCCGCGCCGTCGCCTATCCCCGAGCAGCTGAGGACTGGACTCTGGACGAGATCAAAGCGGCCATTGAGAAGGTCGGCCTTGACTATCTCAACGACAGAATTGAGGAAGATGCGCCATGGGACCAGACGCTGTCGGGCGGCGAGAAACAGAGACTCGCATTCGCGCGTCTTCTGCTACACGATCCCGATATCATCGTCCTGGATGAGGCAACATCAGCGCTCGACGAAAAGAGCCAGGACAAGATGATGGAGATGGTGATCCGCGAACTGCCGAAGGTCACCATTATCAGCGTCGGGCACAGAGCCGAGCTGGAGGCCTTCCATAGCCGCAAGATCACCCTGGAGCGGCGTGAGGGTGGCGCAATGCTTGTCAGCGACATTGATCTTGCGCAACGCGGGAAAAGGCGGAACCTTCTTCTGCGCCTCTTGGATGACCAAAGGCCTGCACCAAAAGGCAACTTGGCTCATGGAAAGCAGCGCCTTTCGGATTGACAGACGTTTGCCTGATTGTCAGTTCGGTAGCACCGTGAACAACACGTGCTCTTTCGTGTAGCCTAAAGGAGCGAATGGCCGCTGAGAATATGGCTGCCAGCAAGGTTCAAAGCCGGATCGATCGCGAGTCGCCCATCATGCTTCAAATATTTGGATTCCGCTTTCTTCAAGCGCAGCGAGGAATGCGGCTCTTGCTACGAGCGCCTCCACGTGACCTTCGTGGGCGCTGATCAACGTTCGCTTCGCATTCTTGAAGGCGATTCCGTGCGACTTTGCCGGCCAGTTCCGCAGCAAGTAATAGGTCGCAGTCTCCGTGTTGGCGATCGTCAGACGCTGACCGGGTTTGCGCGTCTCGACGGTGATTGGCTTGCTCCACAATTGTTGTGTCATGACTGTCCTCTTACGGCAAAACGGCACCACAATCTGAATGTTCCGCCGCGGTTCTTGCCAAGACTGCAAGCGAAGTCTATCCAACCTCGAACTTTCGTTAGAGCGAACTCGGCGAGCCCTTTCCCCGCCGTGCGGACCGTGATCATCCCGACCGAACGATCGCTCTGATCGACAGGTAAATCTTGGGCTTCCAAGGCAAGTACAAAACCCAACATTCTTTCACCGTTCACACGACTATTTTTCTGCCCGCTGCAAGAGAACGCGCATTTCCTCGAACCGTCGCTTGCGGTCCGCATCGCTCTCGTTGGGCGTATAGCAAGTGGTCGATACGCAGAACTTAGCGAGATTATGGGGTTTGTCAGGCTTGTCGAATTCACATTCGAAAGTGTCGGTCATTTCCGCGGGAGACGTTCCCTGACGGGTGGAATAGGCCATGCGCACACCAGGCGGCTTCAGTTCCGGAAAGGATTGGATAGCGCCGATTGCAAGGCTATCCGACAGGAAGAAGTTCTTGGCTACGATTTTGCAGGTTGCCTCAAGATCGGCGGATTGCGCGAAAGCCGCTGTCGGCATCAGCGCGAGGCCAAATAGAATTAGGGGTTTGATCACAGTGACCTCCTTCAGCGGGGTTTGTTTCAGAACGCAAACAACAAAGAAGGGAATGCCGATCGCGTTGCAAAGTTCCTTCAAAGAGCCCGCTTGGAGTGACCAAAAGTTGCGCCATGCCGACACAGTCCGAGAAGGCTTAGCCACCGCAAATAATAGCTGCAGCACGTTGGAAGCTCACGATCGGGCCTTCAGTCGCATGCTTGTGCGACTGAAGTCCAATGCCGGAACATGGGGCCCGTCACCTTGTTCGTCCTATAGCGGCGGAGGCACGCCGTTATGTACTCAACAGCAAGAAGAGAGAAAATCATGAAGACGACCAACAGACTTGCCATCCTGATGACGGCCCTTTCAATCGGTGTTTCCTTCGCAGCGACCACACCCGCAAGCGCACAGGATACCCAGGTCATCCCCAAGAACGGCACAGCGCGCGACAGTAAGCCATCCACCAGCGAGCAACAGCCACAGTCCGGAACCTCCACCAAAGACTTGAAAGGAAATTCAGATAGTTCCTCCGGCCAGGCACCCGCTCAATCTACGCCGGGCAAGCAGGATTCGAAGTCGAATGGCAGCCAGAGCGGCAGCTCGACAGGCACCGGATCAACAGACCAGACAGGAGGCCAATCCGGGGCTCAAACCCAACAGGACAATGGTACCAAGGGAGGATCGAACAAAAACTCAGCATCTCCACAATCCCGCAGCACCAACAGCTCGAACGATGAGCAAGGGACAGGTCAAGCTGGTACAGATACCAACAAAGCAGGTTCTACGGGGGGATCGGACAGCAATATGAAATCCCCCAGTGGCACGAAGCAGGATCAGCAAACAGACACGACCGGAAGTGAGACGGGAAACAAAACAACGACAAAAACAAATACGCAGAGCGGCTCGCAAGTCCAGGTATCCGTCGAGCAACAAACACAGATCCGGCAGGTGGTTAAAGAGGTCCATGTCGCTCCCGTTCGCGAGACGGATTTCTCGGTATCGGTAGGCGCAGCCATTCCCCGGAAGATCCAGCTGGAGCCGCTGCCGCCGCGCATCGTCCAGATAGTTCCGCAATACAAGGCGTATCGTTTCTTCGTCCTTGCAGACGGGCGAATCGTCATCGTCGATCCTTCGACATTCACGATCGTCTACATCATCGATGCCTAGTTCTCGAAGTTTGCGGACGCCAGAGTTTTCATGGCGTCCGCCGGCATGTGTCTTGTCCGAAGCCCGAGGGCAAGCAAGACAAAAGCCGTAGGAACTGTGATCCTGCCAGCCATTGCGTCAGCATCGGACGATTAAACTTGTCTGGCAGGGACAAGACCGGGAACGGTTCCGATAGAAGTAACCGAGCAACCGGGTTTAGCCGCTTGATGCATCGAGCATGAGATTTGTAGCTAGGCGGTCTGCTTAGGCCGCCAGCGCAACAAATAAGCTTCAAGCGCATAGGCGAGACGGTTTAGGGTGAAGCCGACGAAGCCGAGCACGAAAACGCCGACCATGACGAGCGCCATGTCGAACCGCTCCCGACCGGCGATGACCAGCCCGCCGATGCCCGGACCGACAGCCAGGAAATATTCTGCACCGACCGTTGCCAGCCAGGCATAGATGAGGCCCAGATGGACGCCCGTTGCGATCGATGGCATTGCCGCCGGAATATAGATCCGCAATGCTTTCTGCCGCGCATTGAACCTTAGCGCCCTTGCGACCTCGAGCAGTTCGGCCGGGGCCTCGCGCATGCCGTCATAGGTATTAAGAACGATAGGAATGAAGGCGGCGAGCGCGACGAAGACGATCTTCGCCTGTTCGCCAAAGCCGAACCAGACCGAGATGAGCGGTATCCAGGCGAGAAGGGAGATCTGCTTCAGTCCGTTGAAGGTGGGCATGATCAGCCGGTCGGCAATCCGCGAGAGCGCCAGCAGGCTCGCAAAAGCGACACCGAGCACGCACCCAATCAGGAAGCCGGCAATATTGCGCATCAGGCTGAAACCCAGTTCGCCGACAAGATCATTGTCGATCAGCTCACGTTTGGCCGTGCCGACGACATCCTCCAGCGACGGCAGAAAGCGCGCATCCACAAGACCCGTCCGGCTTGAAACCTCCCAGGCCACAAGGAGAAGGATCGGCAACGTTATGCCTCTCCGGAAACGTACGAAACGGCTTGCTCTTGCCATTGTCAAAGCTCCTGCCGCTTCCACCGCTGGATCAGCAGTTCAGTGCGATCCAGCCCCTTGTCCATGACGAAGCCGACAAGCCCGATGGCAATCATCGCGACGATGACGGTATCGAGCCAGAACATCTGCCGCCCCCAGACCAGAAGATAGCCGAGCCCTTCGGAAGAGGCGAGCAACTCGACACCGACAAGCGATGTCCAGGAATGGGTAAGGCCGTAACGGATACCGGTGAATATAGAGGGAACGGCAGCCGGCAGCACGATCAGACGCAGGGTTTGCCAGCGGCTGAAGCGCAGCGCTCTGCCGACCTCAAGATATTTCGGCGAGACGCCGCGGATTCCGGCGAGCGTATTCATCGTCATCGGCACGATGGCGCCCTTGGCGATGATGATGATCTTCAGGGTTTCTTCGATGCCGACAAGCAGCATCAAGAGCGGAATCCATCCGAGCGTCGGGATTTGGGCGAAGGCGAGGAAGAGCGGCTTTACATAGTCCTCGACCGTTTCGGAAAGCCCCATGGCGATGCCGAGCAACAGGCCGAGCCCGGCACCTATGGCAAAGCCGATGACGACACGGCCGAGGCTCACTCCGGTATGATAGAGAAGCTCGCCGCTCAGGATCATGTCGCGGCCGGTCTGATAGACATAGGCCGGCGGCGGCAGGATCTGCTCCGGCAGCCAGCCTCTGGCGGAGGCTACCCACCAGAGGCCAAACAGGCCAAGCGGAAAGATCAGGCCGGTCACGAGAACGACAAAGCGCTGGAGCCTTGCCGGTGATAGCGGCAAGCCGGCCCGGCCGGTAGTTTCGACAACAGCGCTCACGCCAGCCTCCCTGTCTTGATCGCGTCTCCGATCAGGAGGCAACCGGCTTTCCGTCGGCACCATAGGGCTGCCAGAATTTCGTCAGCCTGAGCTTTTCCAGCGCATTGTTGAGATATTTCGGTTCGAACCAGCCGTTAAGATCCACATCGCGGCGGATCAGCCCGTATTCCTTGCTCTTGATCGCCTGCTCCTTGTACTGCGAGACCAGGAGATCATCGATCAGCGGCGAGTTGCGATAGGTGAGCGTATCATTGCGGAAATATTCCTCCAGGATCGGAACGGGCGTGCCGGACTTGTGCCAGAGTTCGAAGAGGGCCGCGCGGTTCTGCTCTTCCGACGACCATTGCGCCGCCTTGACGAAAGCGTCGACGACACGCTGGGTGATCTCCGGATGGGCTTCGATAAAGGCCTCCCGGCCGATGATCCCGGCGTTACGGCCAAAGCGCGGATCGTCGCCCTTGGTCGTGTAGATGACATCGGCGCTGTCCTTGGCCGCCAGATTGATGAGCTGCGTGTCACCGAAAGCCGCATCGATATCCTTGCTGGTCAGGGCCGCCACGGTACCGGCAGTATCCAGATTGACGACCTGGATGTCACGCTCCGTCAGCCCATGTGCCTGCAAGATCTTGATTGCGGAGAGATGGCCGTTGGTGCCGCGCTGCAGCGCGACCTTGCGGCCCTTCAGATCCTCGATCGTCTTGATGCCGGATCCCTTGGCAACAGCGAGATAGAGCGGCTTACGCGCCCCGCTCGCCAGCAGAAACTTCGTCTTCAGGCCGGTTGCCCGCCCAATCAGTGCGGGAAGATCGCCCTGATAGGCAAAGTCGAGCTGGTCGTTGGCGAAGCCTTCATTGACCGCCGGGCCAGCGCCCTTGAAGAAGGTCCATTCGATCTTGACGTTCGGATCGTTGGCAAATTCCTTTTCCAGAAATTCGCCGGCGCGCGCCGTCGCAGCCGACGTTCCCTCGGCATAGGGTTTGTTGTCGACGCCAATCGCGGCGTAGCCGACGTGAATGACGAGGGGATCCTGCGCCCAGGCCGAGGCGGATAACAAGCTCAGGGCGACCGCCGCACCGGCGACCAAGCGGGAAATAATGGACAGTTTCATCTGTTGCTCCGTGATTATTCTGCGGCGACGACGGCAGGCCGGGTTTCAACCGCCGGACTTGCAATGCTCGATGGCGGGCGAGGCGTTGACGTCGTGGCGTTGAGGCTCTCGAGAACCCGGTTGCGAATTTCGACTAGCTGGGGAGAGGTGCGATCACGTGGGCGCGGCAAGTCCACCGGAACGATGTCACGGATGCGACCCGGCCGGGGTGACATGACGACGACGCGATCGCCGAGATAGACGGCTTCCTCGACATCATGCGTCACCAGAACCATGGTGATGCGTTCCTTCGCCCAGATCGTCTGCAACTCGTCCTGCAGCCTTGCCTTGGTGATGGCGTCGAGCGCACCAAAGGGTTCATCGAGAAATAAAGCATTGGGACGGTTGACCAATCCCCGCGCGATGCCGGCGCGCTGCGCCATCCCGCCGGAAAGCTGGTGCGGATAGGCTTTGGCAAAACCGGAAAGCCCGACAAGTTCGAGGTGGGATTCGACGAGCCTGCTCTTCTCTGCCTTGGGCAGCCCGGAATTCTCCAGCCCAAGCGCAATATTGCGGGCGACGGTCAGCCAGGGGAAAAGTCTCGGCTCCTGAAAGACGATGCCACGATCGAGGCTCGGCTCCTTGACGGGCCGCCCCGCGTGACCAACGAATCCTGATGTCGGAAGATCAAGACCGGCACCGAGGCGCAAAAGCGTCGACTTTCCGCAGCCGCTCGCCCCGACGATGGTGACAAACTCGCCCTCGGCAATATCGAGGCTGACATCGTCCAGCGCGGTCAATATCTCGCCATTCACCTTGAACTGGCGGGTGACGTGGCTGATTTGGAGATGCAGGGAATTGCCCATAGCCGATTACTCCGCAGCAACGGCATGCCGCGCCGGATGTAGAGGCACTCTCAATCCGAGATTTTCCCGCAGCGTCGAACCTTCGTAATCGCTACGGAAAAGGCCGCGGCGCCGCAGTTCCGGCAATACATGCTCGACGAAATCATAAAGACCGGTCGGCAGCTGCGGCGGCATGACATTGAAGCCGTCGGCCGCACCCGTCTTGAACCACTCCTCCATCTGATCGGCAATTTCAGTCGGGGTTCCGACGATCTGCCAGTGCCCGCGCGCGCCGGCGATGCGGAGATAAAGTTCCCGGATCGTCAAGTTTTCGCGCCTGGCGAGATCGAGCAGCAATTTCTGGCGGCTCTTGCTGCCATTTGTCTCAGGCAGAGCCGGAATGGGACCGTCGAGCGGATATTGGGAGAGATCGACACCGCTTGCCATGCCATTCAGCAGGGAAAGGCCGACCACCGGATGGACGAGATCCTGCAGTTCGGCGAACTTTTGCTGCGCTTCCTCGCGCGTTCTGCCGACGACCGGGAAGATGCCGGGCATGATCTTGAGGTCATCCCGGTCCCTGCCGTATTTCGCAAGGCGACCCTTGATATCCGCGTAGAAGGCTCGCGCATCTTCGATGGTCTGATGGGCGGTAAAGACGACTTCCGCTGTACGCGCGGCAAGCTCCCTTCCAGGCTCAGAGGAGCCCGCCTGCACGAGCACTGGGTGGCCCTGCGGCGTGCGCGACACATTCAGGGGCCCCCGCACCTTGAAGTGCTTACCCTTGTGATTGAGGATGTGCTGCTTTTGCGGATCATAATAGATGCCGCTTTGCTTATTGCGGGGGAAAGCGTCCTCCTCCCAGGTGTCCCAAAGGCCAAGAACGACATCCGCGAATTCTTCAGCCCGTTCGTAGCGCTCGGCATGGGCATAATGTTCGTCCCTGCCGAAATTATGCGCTTCATGATCGCTGGAGGAGGTCACCAGATTCCAGCCAGCGCGGCCGCCGCTGATATGGTCGAGGGAGGCGAATTTGCGGGCGATATGATATGGCTCGTTAAAGGACGTCGAGGCGGTCGCCACGAAGCCGATATTCTTCGTCACCGCCGCGAGTGCCGACAGTAATGTGATCGGCTCGAATTGCGCGACATAGCGCTGCGCTGTACGCTGCAACGCCTCGGTATCATCTCCGCGGGTACCAACACCATCGGCCAGGAAGATCAGATCGAATTTGGCCGCTTCGGCGATTTGCGCAAGCTCGACATAATGGACAAAGTTGGAACCGGCATCAGCCTGCGTCAGTGGATGCCGCCAGGCAGCAATGTGGTGCCCGGTCGGATAAAGGAAAGCCCCGAGCTTTAGTTGCTTTTGTCTGCCCGTCATCGTCTTCTCCATCATCGCTGCGGAAGAAGGCTAAACGCTAAAGATTATAATCTATAGAAATTATATTCTATTTACCGCCGCCAGTTCGGATTTGTTCGTCACGCGACATGCCGAACCGGCGGAGATCGTTTCACGGCAACTGCTCGTAACGGCTGGAAATTGGGTCGCCCAAGTTTTTCCGATAGAGAGGGAAAGAATTTCTTCCTACCCGATCAAATAGATATTGCTGGACTTAGGTCTGCAATCACCGAACCCTTCATGCCTCAAAGCGGCGATGCGCCGTTCAAATCCATGGGCGTGGAGCAGACATGTCTTTCCAATCAGACACATCCGATCCCCTCGTCGCAAAAGCCGTCGAGCTTCGGCAAGCCTTCGACCGGGATGCGGTCGAGCGCGACAGATTGGGTGGCAGGCCGACCGAACAGATCCGCCTGCTGAAGGAGAGCGGATTGCCTTCGGCGCAAATTCCGACCCGATATGGCGGTCGCGGCGCTTCCTGGCTCTCCATCCTGCGGGTCGTGCGGGAATTTGCCCGCACTGACGGCTCGCTCGCACATCTCTTCGGCTACCACCACCTTCCCCTGAACCTCGTATTGTTTCGGGGGTCGGATGTACAGCGGGAGCGGCTGCTCAGAGCCTCCGCGGCGGGCAATTTTGTCTGGGGCAATTCCGGCAACGCCATGTCGAAAACATCATCGGGACGGCGCATCGACAATGGCTGGCTCATCAACGGCAAGCGCCCCTTCTCCTCAGGCTCCCACGTTGCCGACTACATTCAGATCTCCTTCGAAAATGCCGAGGGCGAGCGCCTGACGGCGGCCGTGCCAGCCGATCGCCAGGGTATCGTCATCGAAGATGATTGGGATGGCATCGGCCAGCGCCAGACCGGTAGCGGCACGGTGAGTTTTCATAATCTCGAGATCGCCGACGACGAGCTTATCAGCTCTCCGGCGGTTCCGCTGACCCCTTACACGTCGCTGACGTCCCTGCTGCAGCAAAGCGTCCTCCTCAACGTCTTCGTCGGCAGCGCACAGGGAGCGCTGGAGGAAGGCCGGACCTATACGACGGCATCGTCCCGACCCTGGATCTATTCAGGTGTCGACAAACACACCGACGATCCCTGGATCAAGCGGCAGTATGGCGATCTCTACATCCGCACGCTCGCAGCCACCGAGCTTGCCGACAAAGCCGCACGCAGCCTCGACGAGGCCTTCAACCAGGGACCGGGCCTGACGCATGAAGATCGTGGCGCTGCCGCTATCGATATCGCCACGGCAAACCTCTATGCCGGTGAGGTCGGGCTCGCCGTCTCCAGCGAGATCTTCGAGGTCATGGGCGCGCGATCGGCAACGACGGCAAACGGTTTCGATCGCTTCTGGCGCAACGTGCGCACCCACACACTGCACAATCCTGCCGAATACAAGAAGCGCACGCTCGGCACATGGCTGCTGACGGGTGAATTCCCCATTCCGGCGATGTATCGCTGAAAGGACATTCCATGGCTACACGCAAGGATCAGATCAAGCTCGGCGCCTTCCTGCTCTTCACCGGCCACCATGTCGCCGCCTGGCGGCATCTCGAGGCATCAGTCGGGACCGAGTTCGAGAACTATCTGGAACTCGCGAAACTCGCCGAGGCCGCCAAGTTCGATACCATCTTCTTTGCCGACGGTGTTGCTGCTCGTCTGAAGGACCTGGATGCGGCAAGCCGGAAGGCGCATAGCGGCATCTATCCGTTCGAACCGATCACGCTGCTCTCGGCCCTTGCCAGCGTCACCCGCAATATCGGCCTGATCGCCACCGCCTCGACAAGCTTTTCCGATCCCTTCAACCTTGCGCGCCAGTTCGGTTCGCTCGACCGCCTAAGCGGCGGCCGCGCCGGCTGGAACCTCGTGACCTCTTCCGATCCGGACGCCGCCTTCAACTTCGGCCATGACGCACAGGTCCTGCATGCCGACCGCTACGACCGCGCGGAGGAATTCGCCGATGTCGTGCTTGGCCTCTGGGACAGCTGGGAGGACGATGCCTTCATCCGCGATCGCGAGAGCGGCCGCTATTTCGATCCGGAGAAGCTGCATCGGCTCGACCATAAGGGGCGTCACTTCAAGGTGCGCGGGCCGTTGAACATTCCGCGCTCGCCGCAGGGGCACCCGGTTGTCGTGCAGGCCGGAGCCTCCGAGCCTGGCAAGGAACTGGCTGCGCGCACTGCCGAGGCGATCTTCGCTGCACAAATTACGCTTGACGAGGCAAAAGCCTTCTATGCCGACGTCAAGGGCCGGCTCGGCAAATATGGCCGTTCGCCCGACGACTTGAAGATTCTGCCGGGAATCTTTCCGGTCGTCGGGCGAAGCGAGGCAGAAGCCCAAGACAAATTCCAGGCCCTGCAGAACCTTATCCAGCCGGAAGTGGGTCTTAACCTCCTCTCGCAATTGACCGGCGTCGACTTAAGTTCCTATCCGCTTGACGGTCCCGTGCCGCCGGAGCCGCCAGTCACCAATGCCGGCAAGAGCCGCCAGGAACTGGTGCTCGATCTCGCCCGCCGCGAAAACCTGACCATCCGACAGCTCTATCTGCGCATTGCCGGTGCCCGTGGTCATTGGCAGGTGGTGGGCACGCCGACACAGATCGCCGACGTGATGGAAGAACGCTTCGAAAATTACGGCGCCGACGGCTTCAACATCATGGCGCCGATCATGCCCGGCGGACTTGCCGATTTCATCACGCTTGTCGTGCCGGAGTTGCGCCGCCGCGGCCTGTTCCGCACCGAATATGAAGGCACGACGCTGCGCGAAAATCTCGGGCTCAAGCGTCCGGCCAATCGTTTTTCCGCAGGCAATGCGGTCGCAGCAGAATAGGAGAAGACCAAATGGCGCGTGACAAGCTGTTCCTCATTTCACCCGGCTTTGCCGATCCGAAACATCCAGGCGTCAGCTTCGTCTGCCCCTATTGCAACGCCGTTGAGGGACTGCTCGCCTCATTCCCGGATCTTGCCGCGGCGATCGATGTCGAAAGGGTTGCCTTCCTGCGACCACGACACAAGGTGATCGAGGTTGCCGGCGAGGAAAACCAGTCGCTGCCGCTTCTCATTCTCGCGGAAAACCCGCCTGATGACGCCGCCGACTGGAATGACACGCGCTTCGTCAATTCGACCGATCGCATCCTCGAGCTGCTTGCCGAGCGGCACGGCTTTCCGCGCCTACATTAGGGACGAGGCGCGCCATGACCATAAAACCAGACGGCTTCGAACCACCCCATCCACTGCCCTCTCTCTTCGAGGCCGATAAATCGAATCCCCATCTCGCCAAGGCCGTCGAATTGCGGGACATATTCGCCCGCGATGCCATCGAGAGAGATCAATCCGGCGGCAGGCCCGAGGCGCAGATCAGGCTCCTCAAGGAAAGCGGCCTGGTCAATCTGGTGATCCCGAAAGAGTTCGGCGGCGCCGGCGAACCCTATTCCACCGCTATGCGGATCGTGCGCGAATTCGCCAAGGTGGACGGCTCGCTCGGTCACCTCTATGGCTATCATTTCAGCCCGCTGCAAAACGCCGTTACCACGCTCCACGACGAGCGATCCCAGGACATCCTGCGCCGCTCGGCCGCCGGACGTTGGTTCTGGGGCAATACGACGAATAGCTTTTCCAAGAGCCTCTTCGGCCGACAGGAGGCCGGGAAAGTCATTCTCAACGGCTTCAGGCCGTTTGCCTCCGGCTCGCATGTCGCAGACTATCTGATGGTCGCATGGGAAGACGGGACGACCAACAAGCGGAGCTTTGCCTATATCCCGGCTGACCGCAAAGGCATCACCATCACCGACGATTGGGACGGGATCGGCCAGCGGCAGACGGGAAGCGGCCGCGTTCTCTACAAGGATGTCGAGATCGACGGGAGCGAGATCCTGCCGGATCGCCCCAAGGATCCGATCGCGCTGCTTGCACCCCTGCAGCAGCAAAGCGTGTTGCTGAATGTCTTCGTCGGTTCCGCGCAAGGGGCATTGGCGGCGGCGCGTGACTATACCGTCACGAAATCGCGCCCATGGATCTATTCCGGCGTCGAACGGCATTCCGACGACCCATGGATCAAGAGGCAATATGGCGAGCTGTGGATCAAGGTGCAGGCCGCAACGGCGCTTGCCGATCGGGCGCTTGCGGCCGTCGATACCGTCTATGCGAAGGGGCACGATTTGACAGCAGAGGAGCGCGGCGAGGCGGCAATCGCGGTCGCCTCCGCCAATGTGCTTGCCGGCCGCGTCGCCCTTGAAGTGACCAGCGAGATCTTCGAGGTCATGGGTGCGCGGTCCGCCGTCAGGCCGCTCGGACTCGATCGCTTCTGGCGCAATGTGCGCATCCACACGCTGCACAACCCCGCCGAATACAAGACCCGCAACGTCGGAACATGGTTCCTGGATGGCGAGTTTCCGGAACCGGGGATATTCCAATGAGCAGGAAACGCGAGCTTCATCTCAACATCAACATCCTGCATTCCGGCTTTTCGCCGGCTGCCTGGCGCATGCAGGGAAGCGATCCGCGCGCATCCTTCGATATCAATCACTACATTAATGTCGCCCGCATTGCCGAGCGCGGCACTTTCGACGCGATCTTTCTTGCCGATCAGGCCGCCATTTCCGATCGCGTCGATTTCCGGCCGCTGACATCTCTCGAGCCGACTATCGTGCTGGCTTCGGTTGCCGCCCATACCGAGCATATCGGCCTGATCGCCACTGCATCGACGACCTATAACGAGCCCTATAATATCGCCCGTCGCTTCGCGACGCTTGATCACGCCAGTGGCGGTCGCGTCGGCTGGAATGTCGTCACCAGCGCCGATCTCTCGCAAAGCCGGAACTTCGGGCTGGAAAAGCCGGTCGCGCATCAGAGCCGCTATGAGCGCGCAGAAGAGTTTACATCGGTCGTCAAGGCCCTGTGGGACAGCTGGGAAGAAGACGCCTTCATCGGCGATGTAGAAAGCGGGCGGTTCGTTGACACCAGCAAGGTCCATGCGATTGCCCATCGCGGCAAACATTTCTCCGTTCATGGCCCCCACAACGTCCCTCGCCCGCCGCAAGGACATCCCGTCATCGTGCAGGCCGGCGGCTCGGATGACGGGCGTGAGCTTGCCGCCCGGCATGCCGAGGCGGTGTTCTCAGCCTCGCAATCCCTTGAGGAGTCGCTCGATTACGCCCGCGACCTCCGAACGAGAGCCGCCCGCTATGGCCGCAGGCCCGACAGCCTGCTGGTGCTTGCCGGCCTTGCCACCATCATCGGCAGCACCGAGGCGGAAGCCAGGCGGCGGCAGGAGGAACTGCGCGAACTCATTCCGCTGGAATACAGCCTTGCGCGCCTGTCCGGCGTTCTGCAGGTCGATCCAGGTAGGCTGAAACTCGATGAGCCCCTACCGGATGATATTCCCCTACCCGCCGATGGTGGCCACACTTTCTTTCGCGCCACCCTCGCCCTGGCGCGACGCGAGAAGCTGACCGTGCGCGGCCTCATCCGCGCCTTGAATGGCGGGACCGGACATCGCACCATCGTCGGCACGCCCGACGCAATTGCCGATGATATCGAAAAATGGTTCGAGGCGGGCGCCGCCGATGGCTTCAACCTGATGCCGGATGTGCTGCCGCATGGGCTGGAGGTCTTCGTAGACGAGGTGGTGCCCATCCTGCGCCACCGCGGCCTGTTCAGGAAAGCATATACGGGCCATACCCTCCGGAGCCATCTCGGCCTTTCCCGGCCGGCCAACCCCTATGCCATTGCCGCCGAATAAAGGAGAAACAACATGACGTCAGCCACGACCGCAAGGCTTCCGGAGGATGACAGGCTCGCCGCTCTCGTCAGCGAGCGCTATCGCAACAGCCATCATATCGGCGCCGACTGGAATGAGACGATCGAAACGTTGCTCTCCCATCGTAGCGTGCGCGACTATCTGCCAAAGCTCATTCCGGATGACATCCTCCATCTCGCGATCGCTGCGGCCCAATCGGCACCGAGCTCGTCCAACCTGCAGGCCTGGAGCGTCATTGCCGTCAGGGACGATACGCGCAAGGAAAAGCTGAACGCTGTTGCCGGAACACAGAGGCAGATCACGCAGGCGCCGTTGTTGTTGATCTGGCTTGCGGATCTTTCGAGGCCACGCCGCATCGCGGCGGATCAGGGGTCTGCCGCCGACGGCCTCGACTATGTCGAAAGCTTCCTGCTCGGTGTCATCGACGCCGCACTCGCGGCGCAGAATGCCGTCGTCTCCCTGGAATCGCGGGGCCTCGGCACCTGCTATATCGGCGCCATCCGCAACGACCCGGAAACCGTGGCACGCGAGCTAGAATTGCCGGAAGGTGTCTTTCCAGTCTTTGGCCTGACGGTTGGCTATCCCGATCCGGCCATACCGGCCGCCGTCAAGCCGCGGCTGCCGCAAACGAGCGTGCTCCATGACGAACGCTACGATCACCGCCGACGGTCGGAGGACCTACGACATTACAATACGGTCCTGCAGGACTTTCAGACCGAACAGCGCATGCCGCGCGTTGACTGGACCGTGCAGGTGAAAAACAGAATCGGATCCGTCGAAGCCCTGAAGGGACGACACCTTCTCGGCGTGGCGGCCCGCCGCCTCGGCTTCAGGCTGAAATAATTGGCCGGCTATTCGGCGGCGGCAATGTCGAGCCTGCGCGACATATTGCGCGACAGGATGTCGCCGATCGTCCGCACGACCTTGACCTCCGCCCGCAGCCAGTTGCGGAACAGCTCGACGCGCATGAGACGCTCCTTGGCGGGCGTCGTGACGAAGAAATAGGAAAAGCTCACGGCTTGCGAGCCGCCGAAGGGCGTCACCAGACGTCCCGCCTTCAGCTCGGCCTCCGCTAGGCGAATTTTCCCAAGGCCAAGTCCTTGCCCCGCCAGCGCAGCATCTATGACGAGAGATGATTGACTGAGGCGGAAGCCGCCCTGTGGCAAACGCAGGGATAGTCCTTCGGCACGCAGCCAGCCATTCCAATCCGGGCAGGAATGATCATGCTCCGCGCCATCCTCGTGCAAGAGAGGCACCCCTTCGATCGCCTGCGGGCCGTTCCACAGCCAATGCCGCTCGGCAAATTCGGGGCTGCAGATCGGCACGACAGCCTCGGAGAAAAGGTGATCGACGACAAGGCCGGGATAAACGCCGCTGCCATAACGGATGGCGCAATCCGTGTCGCCTGTATTCAAATCGATCAAATGCGTCGAGGCATCGACCAGGATCTCCAGGCCAGGGGCTGCTTGCCTCAGACCATCCAATCTCGGGATCAGCCATTTGCTGGCAAAGGACGGCGCGACCGATACGCGGATCGGAAGATCGTGATCGCTGGCGATGAATTGCGTCATCGTCGCCAGAACCACATCGAACGCATTTGTCAGTCCCGGTACCAGCGCCAGGCCGGCAGCCGTCAACTGGAGTTGACCACGGACCCTGTGAAACAGTGACTGCCCCAGATAGTCCTCCAGAAGCCGGATCTGCTGGCCGACGGCGGCCGAGGTGACATGCAATTCCTCGGCGGCGCCAAGGAAACTCAGGTGCCGCGCGGTCGCCACGAAGGCGCGCAGCGAGGTCAATGGCGGCAGTCGCGCCAAGGTCGGCTGGATGGATTTTCTCCGTGTGTCGGCAATCGTGTTCATAAGCCGATTGCAGCACAATCGGCCATCTCAAGACGAGAACGCGCTTTGCGTTTACCGGCAAGCGGATGGATATTTTCTTCCATGTCCGGACGGCATGGGGGAAGCAAAAACTAAAAATGCAAAATAGTCTATATTTTTAATAGACAAAAGATTTGACCGTCCCGTTTCGGGGGCATCCGGCGAAGCTTTTCTTTCTCGGGCGATCAGAAAAACATTCTTCCGTTTTGCAGGCCGGGCACCCGAAGATGGGCCGATCGCGGACATCTCCGCCAGCGGTTCACCGAAGGACCGATCCGTTCAGCCGGCAAGGAAAGCGAATGACCATCAACCGCCGCCGTTTCAATCAGCTGCTTCTGCTCTCGACCGCAGCAACCTTTCTGCCAACCGTTGCGACGCATGCAGCCGAAACATCGCCGCGCGGCGGCACGCTTAATTTCATCGTCGAGCCCGAACCCCCGACCATCCTGGCACTCGCCCATACCGCCGGCGGCACGCAGAAGATCAGCCCGAAGATCACCGAGGGTCTGCTCACCTACGATTTCGGTCTCGTGCCGAAGCCGCAGCTCGCGACCGAATGGTCGGTGGCCTCAGACGGTCTCACCTATACGTTCAAACTCAGACCCAACGTCAAATGGCACGACGGCAAGCCGTTCACCTCGGCCGACGTCGCCTATTCGATCGAACTCCTCAAGCAGGTTCATCCGCGCGGACGAGGCACGTTTGCCAATGTCATTGCGGTCGACACACCGGACGCGCTGACGGCAATATTCCGTCTCTCCAAGCCAGCACCTTACCTCCTGAAAGCGCTCTATGCGGCCGAATCTCCGATCGTGCCGAAACACATCTATGAAGGCGTCAAGATCGCCGATGTTCCGACCAATCCGAACGGTGGCGCGCCTATCGGAACCGGTCCCTTCGTCTTCCGGGAGTGGGTGCGCGGCTCGCATATCATCCTGGAACGCAATCCCGATTATTGGGATGCCGGCAAACCCTATCTCGACCAGGTTGTGGTTCGCTTCGTGCCCGATGGTGCCGCTCGAGCAGCCGGCTTCGAAACCGGTGAATTCGATCTTGGCAGCGATAACCCCATCCCGCTGGCCGATCTCGAGCGCATCAAGGCGCTGCCGAATATCGGCATCGATTCCCGCGGCTACGAGACGAAGGGCGACCAGACACAGCTCATCCTCAACCTCGATAATGAATATTTGAAGGATGTTCGCGTGCGTCGCGCGATCGCGCATTCGATTGACCTCAACGTCATCCTCAATACGGTCTGGTATGGCTATGGCCACGTCTCGCCAACACCCATCAGCACCTTCCTGCCGCAATATCTCAATACCGCGATCAAGCCCTATGCCTTCGATCTCAAGGCGGCGGAGCAATTGCTTGATGAAGCCGGCTATAAGCGAAACGGCGGTGGCACTCGGTTTGCGCTTCGCCTGACGCACAATTCCTACAATGAAGGCTTCAAACGCGTCGCCGAATATCTCAAGCAGAACCTTGCTCGCATCGGTATCGACGCGAGGATCGATTCCTACGACTTCTCGACCTATATCCAGAAGGTCTATACCGAGCGCGCCTTCGACCTCACGGCGGAATATCTCGGCAACCAGTTCGATCCGACGCTCGGCGTGCAGCGCATCTACTGGTCGAAGAACTTCAAGATCGGATTGCCCTTCTCCAACGCCAGCCACTATCAGAACCCGGAGGTCGACCGGCTACTCGAGGCAGCCTCGATCGAAGTCGACGAGGCAAAGCGCAAGCAGGAATTCAACGACTTCCAGAAGATCATCGCCGACGAGCTGCCCGTCATCAATCTGATCTCGCTCGAAAACGTCACCGTCTTCAACAAGCGTGTCAGGAACCACACGATCGGCGCCGAAGGCGTGCAGTCGAATTTTGCCGATGTCTATATCAAGGAAGGCGAAGGCTGAAGCAGCAGGCAACGCAATCTTCTTGAGGGGGCGATGCGGCGCCCCCTTCTTTCATATCTGTTTACGAGGCGGCAAGGGCGAGTGGCGTCAGTTTGCCGAGAATACGATCGGCGAGCGCAATCGCCTGCACCCGCTGTTCCGAGATCGAGCTTGACTCCCAGGCAACACCGCGCAGCGGATGACCGATGGCGCTGATGTTGCGGTGAACACGCCCCTCTTCCGAAATGACATCGCCTTGCTCCGTGGCATCGATGCCGAAGCCGGTACTGTGCGGGCGAACCTCTCCGCTTTCGATGAGGCTCCTGACGAAGGGATCGGAAATGCGCCGCCAATCATGCAACTGGTGGCCACGGCAGTCGATGACGCCGCCGAAAGAATGGGACTCGCTACCCGAGCGCGTTTTCAACGTCGCCGCAATCAAACGGCCGGCGGGCTTCATAGCCTGCAATCGCGCAGGCCGGTGCCGGAGCCGGCCTTCGGCGATCGCCTTGGAGACGGCGCGATAACTGTCAGGCGCGGCGCGATGCGCGGTCACATCCCAGAATGCCCGCAGGTGACGGGCAAACCGCAATCTCTCTGCATCGTCAGCCTTTTGCCACAACGGCAAAATGTAGGGCCGGATGGCGAGCGGCAGCACCTGCCAATCCTTGGCCTCGGCCGCCAACGCGCGACGCTCTGCCTTGACGATCGAGAGCAAGGACCGCGCGGTGGTCGGCAGCGGTCTCTCCGCGAGGAAATCACGCTCCAGCGCGGCATTGCGCCGATCCTCAATGAATTGGCCACGCCTGGATATCACCTGATAGCGGCCCTGGAAGCCTCGCGCTTCCATGCTCGCGACCGCATCGACCATCGACAGGCTCGAGCCGATGAGCAAGATCTCGTCTGTTTCCACAAGGCGATCGAGGGCTGCGGCATCCCACGGAGAAGCCGCAAAACCGGGATGACGGGCGACGGGTGCCTCCTGTCGCGCAAGATCGGGCTGGAAGACGCCGAGGGCCAGAACCACCTCGTCCGCTTCGATAGTCTCGCCTTCACTTGTCGTGATCTCCACTCTGTGTGGAGCGGAAACAAGACGGCTCGCCGCGGCCCTGACATGCCGGAATGTCGATCCGGAACGCGCTGTCGATATCGCCCGGTGCAGCTCATCGCGGACATAGGTTCCATAAAGGTGGCGCGGCGGAAAACTGCCTGCGATATCGACAGGCGGCGTCCAGCCGTAACGTGACGCGTTCTCCGCCAGCCAATGAGTGAGATGGTCGGGCTCTTCCGGGTGAAGCGAAAAGGTACCGGCGGGGCCATTGACGAGATGCACGGCCTCGGTCGTGCTATAGGCGAGCCCACGCCCAAGCTCCTCGCGGGACTCCAATATCGTGATCGAAAGCGGCACCTCCGTCTTGTCGAGCAGCTTGATCGCCGTTAATGCACCGGCAAAGCCGCCGCCGATAATGACGACGGAATGATGGGAATGCAGGTCTATGTGCATGGCTCAGAAGACCTTGCCTTCTTCCAGATGCGTCGTGGTGCCGTTGATGTAATAGTCGCCCACAACCCGGGCCTTGTGCAGCAGAGGATTGTGGTTGAGCACCGTACGGATGTTGCGCCAGTGGCGATCGAGGTTCAGATGCCGCGATGTCGCCGAACCGCCACCGAGCTCGAAAACGTTGGTCGCGGCAGCAAGGGCAAGCTGCGATGCGACGATCTGGGTGCGCGCCGTCGTCAGCGCGCTTTCGACCAACGCCGTCTCCAAGACCTGCGGATCGTCGCCTGCAAAAGCCGCAGCCGTCCGATCGAGCGCGCGGGCGCTCTCACGGATCAGCGTATCGACGGCAAAGGAGTTTGCCGCGATCTCGCCCAATATTTTCTGGACGAAAGGATCGGCATTGGCCGTTTCGGCGGCACTGTGAGCTGCCGAGCGCGCCTGTCTGCGTACATATTCGGTGCCTTCTGCCAGCGCGCCGCGGACCGCGCCCGCCATCGAGGCGGCAAGGTGCAACTGTCGCAGCGTGGAGGTGTGCCTGCCGATCAGCGTGCTCAGCCCACGCCTTGAAATCTCGTGCGGCAGAACTTCGACGTCCTCGAGAAGCACGCCACCGCTTGCCGTTAGACGCTGACCCATGCCGTCCCAGTCGTCGAGGATGGTGATTCCCTTTCGATCGACGGGCAAAAGCACGCTGACGAGCTGGTCCTCATCATCCTTGGCGCTGAACGATGCGAAATCAGCGAATGCCGTGCCGGTCGCATACCATTTGCGCCCGTTGAGCCTGTAGCTCTCGCCTGTCTTCGTGAGCCGCGTGGTGACCTCGCCAGGGCGCTTCGTCCCCTGCTCCGTATGAGCGCCGCCGAAGAGCTTACCGCTAAGGACGCGGGCAAGCTGCGTGCGATCGACCGAACTGTTCGGATTGAGCAGCAGCGCTTCCGTGAAGTTGAAATGGCTGCGGAGCGCATGAGCGACATTGGAATCGGCCGCACCGATCGTCATCACCATCTCGATATAATCGAGCACCGATCCACCCGGGCCGCCAAGCGCCGTCGGTATGCGCAATGTGCCAAGCCCCGCCTCCTTGAACAGCTTGAAAGCCTCATGGGGCAGCTCGCGTTCGAGGTCTCGACGCGCAGCGCCTTTTGCGATCTCCGCAGCAAGATCGGGTATTCTTGCAAGCAACGTCGCCCGATTGGTTTCAACGGGTACGGAGGGCACGGCTGATGAAGCTGTTATGGGCATGAATAGGCTCTTTGCGCCGGAAGGGAAAGGCCCCGCTCAAGCGGGGCCTTGGGCTTGGCAATCAGGCGACGGCGCGAGCAAGCGGCACGACATTTCCGGCATCGCCGGCAACACTGACCGGAACCCGGCCTTCGACAGGATGGCTCGGATCGTTGAACCCGGGGGTCGATGGATGACCTGTCGTGACCAGACGGTCGACCAGAGCTTCGTCCTCGGCGGTCAGCTTGACGTCGAGAGCACGGATGTAGCTATCCCAATGCTCTTCCGTGCGTGGACCGGCGATCGCCGAGGTGATCAGCTTGTTGTTCAGCACCCAGGCGATGGCGAATTCGGTCGGCGTCACCTTCTTGGCCGCGGCATGCGCGGCGATTTCCTGGGCAATGGCGATGGATTCCGGACGCCATTCGGTTTCAAGGATCCGCTTGTCGCCGCGGCCGGCGCGGCTATCGGCAGCCGGCTCCTTGCCCGGCTCATACTTGCCCGTCAGCACGCCGCGCGCCAGCGGCGAATAGGAGACGACACCGAGGCCATAATGATGAGCGGCCGGAAGCTGCTCGGCCTCGGCCGTGCGGTTGACGATATTATAGAGCGGCTGGCTTGCGACCGGGCGATCGATGCCGAGCTGGTCGGCCAGATGCGAAATTTCCGCGATGCGCCAGCCGCGGAAGTTCGAGACGCCGAAATACCTGAGCTTGCCGGCCCAGATGAGATCGGCAATTGCGCGCACCGGCTCCTCCAGCGGCGCGTCGAAGACAGCGCGGTGGAAATAGAGGATGTCGATATAGTCGGTGTTGAGGCGGCGCAGCGAATTTTCGACCGTCTCGATCACCCATTTACGGGAATGGCCGCCGAGATTGGGCCCCTTCTTGTGCGAGTTGACGAACTTCGTCGCAAGCACCCAATGATCGCGACTTGCCTTGATGCCGCGACCGACCACCTCTTCCGACTTGCCATCATGATAGACATCGGCGGTGTCGATGAAATTGATGCCCTGATCGCGGGCCTTGTCGATGATACGGAAGGCGACGTCGTCAGGCGTCGGGCCGCCGAACATCATCGTCCCAAGGGTGAGAGGCGATACCTTCAGGGCGCTGCGCCCGAGATAGCGATAGTCGACCATGTCATTTCTCCATTTCATTGTGCGTGATGGCAGGCGACCGTGTGGCCACTGCCCATTTGCCGATAGGCCGGATCAACGCTCCGGCAGATGTCTGTTGCGAGCGGACAGCGCGTGTGAAAGCGACACCCGGATGGCGGATTGTGCGGGCTCGGCAGATCGCCGGTGATCGGGGCGGCCTGCTTGCGCCGCGACGGATCAGGCACAGCGGCAAGCAGCGCGCGAGTGTAAGGATGCTTGGCATCGCTCCAGAGCCTTACCGTCGGTGCGCTTTCGACGATGCGACCGAGATACATGACCAGCACGCGATCGGCGAAATAGCGCACGACCGACAGGTCATGGGAGATGAAGAGATAGGAAAGCGAAAGCTCCGTCTTCATCTCGACGAGAAGGTTGAGGATCTGTGCCTGGATCGACAGATCGAGCGCGGACACGGGCTCGTCGCAGATAACGAGCTCCGGCTGCAGGATCAGGGCGCGGGCAATTCCGATGCGTTGGCGCTGACCGCCGGAGAATTCATGCGGATAGCGATCGAGCGAATCCGCAGGCAAGCCGACGTGAAGAACCATCGAGGCGGCAATGGCGTCGCGGCTCTTGCGATCACCGATGCCGTGGACGGCGAGCGGCGCCGTCAGGATCGCGCGGATCGTCTGGCGCGGGTTGAGCGAGGCGAACGGGTCCTGGAAGATCATCTGAATATGCCGGCGGATGGCCTGCAACTCCTTACCCGACATCGCAGCGACATCGCGCCCCTTGAAGGCGACACGCCCGGAGGTGGGATCGACGAGGCGCATCAGGGATTTGCCGAGCGTCGACTTGCCGCAGCCGGATTCACCGACCAGCGCTACGGTCTCGCCCTCGAGAATCTCGAGCGAGACGTCGTCCACGGCCCGCACCGTTCCGGCCGCAGCCGGATAATGCGTCGAAAGCCTATCGACCGACAGAAGCGACATGGGCTCTCTCCGCAATGGCTGGAACATAGGGACAGGCGACTTCACGGCCGGCTGAAATCTCGACAAGTGGCGGCACGGACTGTGCGCAAGCCGCTCGCGCCACCGGACAGCGCGGCCGGAAGGAACAGCCCTGTTCGCCGGTTGCCGAAACGATCGAGCCGCGAATTTCCGTCAATGGCCCATCGCGATAGTGATAGTCCGCCTTCAATCGCGGCGAGGCCGCAAGCAGGCCCTGCGTATAGGGGTGATACGGCGTCTCGAACAGGGCACCGGGCAGGCCCTGCTCGACCTTTCGCCCCGCATACATCACGACGACGCGGTCGGCCCATTGCGCGACGATGCCGAGGTCGTGCGTGATGAGGATGACCGCCATGTTGAGCTGACCGCGCAGGCGATCGAGCAATTGCAGCACCTGTGCCTGGATCGTGACGTCGAGCGCAGTCGTCGCTTCATCGGCGATTAGCAGCCGCGGATTGCAGGCAACAGCAATGGCGATCATGACGCGCTGACGCATGCCCCCCGAAAGCTGGTGCGGATAGTCGTCGATACGTTTTGCCGCTTCTGGAATGCTGACGAGATCCAGCAGGTCGATCGCGCGCTGACGCGCCTGCCTGCCGCTCAGTTTTTCATGAATGCGCAGCACTTCGACGATCTGGGCGCCGATTGTCAGCACGGGATTGAGAGACGTCATCGGCTCCTGAAAAATCATGGCGATGTCGTGCCCGCGAATGCTCCGCATCTCCCGTTCGCGCAATTTCAGGAGGTCGCGGCCGTCGAACAGGATTTCGCCCGCCGTCTTGGCGTGCCGGGGCAGGAGACCCATGAGGCCGAGCGCGGTCAGCGACTTGCCCGAGCCCGACTCGCCGACAACAGCCAGCATCTCGCCGGCCGCCGCGGTGAAACTGACGCCCTTGACGGGCTGAGCGCTCCCGAAACCTACCGAGAAATCGCGAACGTCGAGAAGTCTCGTCATCGACGCTCCTCCGAAAAACGCGGATTAAGGGCATCGTTCAGGCCGTCCCCAATGAGATTGAGAGACAGCACCGTGAAGACGATGGCAAGACCCGGCAAGGCGGTGAGATACCAGGCGGTTCGGATGACATCGCGCCCCGCGCCGATCATCGAGCCCCAGGAGACACGATTGGGATCGCCAAGCCCCATGAAGGACAGCGCCGATTCCATCAGGATCGCGCTCGCCACCATGACGGACGAGGTCACGATCAGGGGCGGCAAAGCATTCGGCAGGATTTCCCGAAAAATGATGCGAGCATGGCCGAAGCCGAGGCTGCGGGCGGCGAGAACATAGTCTTTCTCCTTTATGCCGCGAAACTCGGCGCGTGTCAGACGCGCGACCGTCGGCCAGCTGACGAGTGCGATCGCGACCGTCACCGTCGTCGTGGTCGGCTGGGCGATAGCCACCAGCACGACAAGCAGGACAAAACTCGGCATGGTCTGGAAGATCTCGATGAGCTTGACGAGGAGGTCATCGACCACGCCGCCGAAATACCCGGCAAGCGCGCCGACCGTCACGCCGGCGCCAAGACCGAGCAGGGTCGCGGCAATGCCGACGGTCAGCGAGATCTGGGCACCATGAAGAATGCCAGCCAGCACATCACGCCCCATGGAATCCGTTCCCAACGGATAGGCCGGGTTCTGGCCCGGCCAAAGAAAGGGTCGCGCCACCATCTCCAGGGGATCACCAGGATAGAGGATCGGCGCAAGCAGGGCCGCGAACACGATGGCGGCCAGAACGGCAATGCCGAAGAGCGCGTTGGGGTTGGAAAGAAAGATCCTCAGCTCACGCCGACGTCCTTGCCAGCGCGGGGCCGAAACAGCCGTCGTGCGGGCATCGGGCGCATGGATGTGGGTCCAACGGCGTTCGGGAGCGAGTCCGGCCTTTGCCGCTGTTCCAGCCTCCCCGGCACTCAAATCACGCGCCGGATCCGCATAGATCTTCAGTTCCTGCGCTTTCATCGGCTTGCTCCGATCCTTGGGTCGAGCCAGGCCTGCAGAAGGTCGACTGTGGCATTGGCGATGATGACGAGAAGTGACGAGAGCAGCAGGATGCCGAGCAGAACGCTGAAATCGCGGGCCATGACGGCCTCGAAGGCCAACCGCCCCAAGCCGGGCCAGCTATAGACCGTCTCGACGACCACGGCGCCACCGAGCATGCCGCCGAAATGCATTCCAGCCATGGTCGTGATCGGGATCAGCGCGTTGCGCAGCACGTGTCGAGTTGTCAACATGAAGGGCGAGACGCCCTTTGCCCTCGCCGTGCGCACGAAATCCTGTGACTTGACCTCCAGCATGGCGGCACGTGTCAACCGTGCATAGATCGCCAGGTAGAAGAGGGCGAGCGATACGGCCGGCAGCACCATGTAGCGCGCCCGGTCAAGCAGCGCCGGCAGGCCAGTGAGCCGCGAACCGATGGTGCTGTCGCCGCCGCTCGGTAGCCACCCGAGCTTGACGGAAAACAGCAGGATCAACATCAGCCCGATCCAGAAACCTGGAATCGAATAGAAGAGGAGGGAGATAATCGAGATCAGCCGATCCGGCAGCCGCCCGGCAAATGTTGCCATCAGCGATCCAAGGATCAGGCCGATCGCGAGCGCGGCGGCGAGCGCGGCCACCATCAGCGTCAGGGTACCAGGCAATCGCTGGCCGATCAGATCGGCGACAGGCATGCCGTAGCGCGGCGAAAAGCCGAGACTGAAATGCGCGAGATTGTTCAGATAGTTCGCGAGCTGCTCGAGGACCGGATTGTCCAGGCCGAAGCGCTCGCGCAGCGCCGCCATCGTCTCGACCGTTGCCGAGCCGGCTTCGGCTGCCATGACATCGGCCGCGTCTCCGGGCGCCAGCTTGAGCAGGAAGAAATTCAGGATGACGATGCCCAGCATCGTCGGCACTGCCTGCACCGCCGTCCGGCGTAGCGTTCGTCCTATCCGCATGTAAGCCGACATAGAAACTCCTCGGCAGCGCCACCGAAATTTCAAGCGCTGCATCGCAATAGTAGTTGACTAAATCTGTAGGTTTTGTCAAATCGATATCGGTAGATATTTCTGAAATTTCTCAAATCGATGACGTAAATTAGAATATATTTGCAGTAATTAGGATACTGCGCATAAATTTTCCCAAGAAGTGAGCACAAGGTAATAAAGCAACCTACGAGAACCGCTCCCTTCGAGAACATAAAACCAACGGCCGTTCAGACACGGCAACACGAGTTTAGACGGGTGAGGCAACTTCAGATGACCAGACTTTCTACAATTACACGCCGGAGTTTCCTGCTCTCGTCGGCAGCGCTCGGTGCGATCGCCGTAACGGGAACAACAGTCCATGCGGCTCCGTCGCGTGGCGGCACCGCAACGCTTCTGCTTTCGGCCGAGCCGCCGGTCCTGACGACGATCGCCCATACGGCCTTCAATTCGGTCTATGTCTCGCCGAAGGTGACCGAGGGGCTGCTGACCTATGATTTCGATCTCAATCCGCAGCCGTTGCTCGCCAAACAATGGTCCGTCAGCGATGACGGGCTACGCTACACCTTCAAGCTGCGCGATGGAGTCAAATGGCACGACGGCAAGCCTTTTACCGCCGATGACGTTGTCTTCTCGATCAAGACGCTCAAAGATGTCCACCCACGCGGACGCAACACCTTTCTGAACCTCGTCGAGATCGAAACACCCGATCCCCTGACGGCGATCCTAGTTCTCTCCAAGCCGGCCCCCTATCTGATTACCGCGCTCGCCGCATCGGAATCGCCAATCGTTCCCCGCCATCTCTATGAAGGCACGAAGGTCGCCGAAAATCTCGTCAATCTGGCGCCGGTCGGCACAGGCCCCTTCAAGTTCAAGGAATGGATACGCGGCAGCCACATCGTGTACGAGCGCAATCCCGATTATTGGGACCAGCCTCGTCCCTACCTCGACCAGCTGATCGTCCGCTTCATTCCCGACGCCGCCGCACGCTCAATCGCGATTGAGACCGGCGAGATCGATCTGGCGCCATCGACGCCCGTTCCGCTCAGCGATCTCGATCGCCTCAAGGGCGTGGCGAGCCTCGCCTTCGAAACAAGGGGTTATCAATATTCGAATGGCGTCAGCCGTATCGAATTCAACCTGGAAAGGCCGGTGTTCAAGGATGTTCGCGTCCGGCGGGCCTTCGCGCATGTCATCGACCGAAAGGTGATCCGCAACACCATCAACTACGGCTATGGCGAACCGATTCCCGGCCCAATCAATCCCAATCTGGCGAAATGGTTTGTCGCCGATCTCAAGACCTATCCGATCGACCTTGCCGCGGCGGAGAAGCTGCTCGACGAGGCCGGCCATCCGCGCGGTTCGGACGGTGTGCGCCTGCGCCTCAATCTTGACTATGTGCCGAGCGGCGAACCCTACAGCCGTGGCTCGGAATATATCCGCCAGGCGCTCGCCAAGGTCGGCGTCGAGGTGACAGTGCGTGCCCAAGATTTCGCCACCTACACCAAGCGCATCTACACCGATCGCGATTTCGATTTCGCCTATGAAGGAATGAGCAATCTCTTCGATCCGACGGTCGGCGTGCAACGGCTTTACTGGAGCAAGAACTTCAAGCCGGGCGTGCCCTTCTCCAACGGCTCCGCCTATAGCAATCC
Organism: Rhizobium pantanalense; assembly: GCF_030182525.1. NCBI lineage: Bacteria > Pseudomonadati > Pseudomonadota > Alphaproteobacteria > Hyphomicrobiales > Rhizobiaceae > Rhizobium > Rhizobium pantanalense. The sequence goes on along the minus strand of NZ_JAQJCH010000008.1, from coordinate 44,135 downwards.
CAAGGTCGACGCACTTCTCGAGGCCGCCGCCATCGAAGTCGATCCCCAGAAGCGGGTCGAGCAATGGCGCGAGATCCAGGAGATTCTCGTCGAGGATCTGCCGGCGCTCGACATCGTCAGCCAGCCGGAACTGACCATCTACAACAAGCGTATTGCCGACCACACGCTCGGCGGCGAGGGCATCGCCGGCAGCCTTGCCTACGCCTACATTGCAACCGCCTGAAGCACCAAAAGCAAGGAAACGCCATGTCCATCCAGCATCGTCCCGGCTCTATCGTGGGCCTGCCGAAATTCGCTGCGCCGACCGATTTTCCAGATAGCCCGCTGTCACAGGCACTGAAACAACCCGTTCTGCTCGGCCTCTTCCTGCCGATCCAGGCCGGCGGTTGGACTCAGTCGACGCTGGAACGCTCGACCGACTGGCGCTTCGACTACAACAAGGCGCTGACGCTGCGCGCGGAGGAACTGGGTTTCGATCTGGTGTTCGCCCTGTCGCAATGGCTTCCCAAGGGCGGCTATGGCGGCGTCTTCGACGGTCACGCACTCGACAGCTTTGTCTCGACCGCAGCACTTGCCGGCCTCACCAAGAAGATCATGCTCATCTCCACCATGCATGTTCTTTATGGGCCATGGCATCCGCTGCACCTTGCCAAGTTCGGCGCTACGCTCGATCATATCACCGGCGGCCGGTGGGGCATCAACGTCGTCACCGGGCACAGGGCCGTTGAGCACGAAATGTTCGGCTGGCAGCGTATCGAGCATGACAGGCGCTATGAGCTCGCGGCGGAATTTCTCGAGGTCGTGCAGCGGCTGTGGAGCGACGACGAGAACTACTCCTTCGAAGGCGAAAGCAGCTGGAAGCTCGGCGGCGGCTACGTGACACCGAAACCGAATTTCGGCCGCCCGATCCTGGTCAACGCCACCGGTTCGGATGCCGGCATCGCCTTTGCCGGCCGCTACTCGGATATCGTCTTCATCACCAGCCCGACCGGTGCTGACATCGACAGCGCCCTCGCCTCCCTTCCGGCTCATAGCAAGAAGGTGAAGGATGCCGCCGCCGATGTCGGACGCAGCGTGCGCACCCTGCTCAATCCGATGGTCATTTGCCGTCCGACCGAGAAGGAGGCATGGGAACTCGCCGACCGGATCGTCGCCCATGCCGACCAGCGTTCCCGTAAGGGCTTCCAGTCGCTGGATTCCGATGCCCATGCCTGGAAGGGCCGCGACGCACAGGATCCCTATCGCTTCATCGGCGGCAATATTCGCGTCATCGGTTCGCCGGAACAGGTGGTCGACCAGTTCGTCAAGCTGAAGGCGGCCGGCATCGACGGCTTGCAGCTCAGCTTCTTCGATTTCCGAGATGACCTTGAATTCTTCGGCAGCGAGGTCCTGCCGTTGATGAAACAAGCCGGCCTGCGCCACTGAAAGGAACGATCATGACCAGCAATGCCATTTCCGAAATCTGGTACACCCGCTGCCCCGTTCCGACCCCTGTGGGGCTTGCAGCGCAACTCGGGTATCTCGAAGACGGCTTTCGCAGCGAAGGCGTCACGCTGAAATCTATTATCGACTCTCTGGATCGCAACATCCGCCAGAGCCATTTCAACCACACGCTCGATTGGTCCTTCCGCCACGGCGGCAACGTGCCGCCCATTCGCGCGCGCTCAGAAGGCCGTCGCACGCGCCTTGTCGGCATTACATGGACGGACGAGTTTCAGGCGATCATCACGCTGCCGGGAACCGGTATCAAGACGACCAGAGATCTCAAGGGTCGCCGCTTCGGTATTGCCCGCCGCCCCGAAGGGATCGTCGACTTCATGCGTGCCACGGCGCTCAAGGGATTGATCTCGGCCCTGTCGCTTGAAGGCTTATCCATCAATGATGTCGAGATCATCGAAATCGCGCTAACCGATTCCGTGCTCGCAAGCCAGGAAGGGCCTTCGCTCTTCGGTCTCAAGCGCCGACAGGCCTATGGCGAGGAGATCGCCGCTCTCCTGCGCGGCGAAGTGGACGCGATCTACGTCAAGGGAACCGCCGGTATCAACGTCGCCAATCTCATCGGCGCGGTCCAGGTTGCCGAATTCGGTTTTCATCCCGATCCGAAAATCCGCATCAATTCCGGCTCGCCGCGCGTGCTGACCGTCGATGATCTATTGGCCGACGAGCGTCCCGATCTCGTGCGGAAACTGATCGAGGCGATTTTCAAGGCGAACGCCTGGGCGGAGGCCCATCCGGAAGAAACACGCCGCTTCGTGGCGCGTGAATCCGGAGCGACGGAGGAGCAGGTTCTTGCCGCCAATGGGCCGGAAATCCATCGCCATCTCGGCCTGGGATTGGAACCGGAACTCGTCGGCGCCGTCGAACACTACAAGAACTTCCTGCGCGACTTCGGCTTCCTGGCCGGCGATTTCGATATTGGCGAGTGGGTGGACCGCCGCCATCTCGACGGTTTTGCCGAACGCGCCGTCGCCTGAACGACGTTGTAACGAAATGACAGAGACTACTGATGATCTGATCGGCAAGGCGAAAAACCTTGCCGAGGATTTTTCCCGGACAGCCGCGCATCATGATGCAACGGGCGCCTTTCCTTTCGAGAATTTCGACCGGCTTTTCGATGCCGGCCTGCTCGGCCTCGTCAGCGGCCGGGATCATGGCGGTCACGGTGGGGGCCTAACCTCGGCGCAGGCCGTCATCAGCGAGATCGCCCGCGGTGAGCCCTCGACCGCGCTCGTGCTCGCCATGCACTACACGTCGCATTTTGCCATTCGCCGCTTCGGCAAATGGCCACAGCATCTGGCCGAGCGGGTGCTTCTGGCAAACAGGCAGGGAGTGGCGCTGATCAACAACGCGCAGGCCGAACCGCGCATCGGTTCGCCCGCCCATGGTGCCCTGCCGGAAACCATTGCGCGCCGCGACGGCGATCGCTGGCGCATTTCCGGCCATAAGAGCTACGTCACCGGCATTCCCGTGCTGAAATGGGTGTCGCTTCTTGCTGTCACGGACGAGGAGGAACCGCGCCTTGCCTCATTTCTGGTGCCGACCGATGCCGCCGGCTTCCGGATCGAGAAGAGCTGGAACGCGGCCGGTATGCACGCCACGGCTAGCGACGACATCATTCTCGAGGAGGTATCGATCCCGATTGACGATATCATCGAGTCACAGCCCGCGACGGAACCGATCCGCCGCAACGAACACGCCGCCGCCTTCTTCTTTGGCTTGCTCGGTGCGGTCTATCACGGCGTGGCCAGCGCTGCCCGCGACCGCGTTCTCGCCTTCGCCAGCAGCCACACGCCCGCGAGCCTTGGTACTCCGATCGCGACGGTACCGCGCATCCAGGATGGCTTGGGCGAGATAGAGGTTCGACTTGCAACGAACGCCCGGCTACTGCGCTCGCTTGGAGAGGATGTCGATGCGGGCCGGCCGGTGGGAATGGACGGCATGCATGTTCGCCATGTCGTCATCGACAACGCCGTCGCGGTCACCAGCCTTGCGCTGGAGCTCGCCGGCAATCCCGGCCTCAATCGCGACTTCCAGCTCGAACGCCATCATCGCGATGCGATCACCGCCCGCTCGCACGCGCCGCAAAGCCATATGATCCGCACGATCGCGGCGAGGAATGCATTGAGCCGGCTTGGATAAGCCGGCTCCCGTTCACAAACAGCCCTGCCTGCTACCCTGTTCAGGCGCTTGGGCTCAGCCATATCTGGCCGAAACTGTTGTTGATGCCCTGTGCCCCGGGCGCGAAATTCTTCACCCGCTTGTTGGCAACGATCTGCGCGCCTGCCGCCACCAGATCAACGGAGACGACGTCGTCGTGGATGATGTGCTGGAACTTGTACCAGAGCTGCCGGCGCTTGGCCTCGTCCGGCTCGGTGGCAGCCGCCTCAAGAACCGCGTCGACCTCCGGGTTTGAATAGTGGCTGGCATTGGAGAACACCAGGCCGATCTTGAAATTCTTCGACCAGTAGGCGCGCTGTACTCCAAGGGTCGGATCGAAGGTGTTGGACAAGGATTCGATGACCAGATCCCATGTACGATCCGTGTAGACCGTCTTCAAGAAGGTGGCGAGATCTAGCTTGAGGATCTCGGCATCGATGCCGACCGCGGCAAGCGACTGCTTGATGAAGTCGGCATAGGAGGGCTGGAGAAAGGAATTATAGGCAAGCCGCAGCTTAAAGCGCGTGCCATTGGCACCGCGCGGATAGCCGGCATCGTCGAGCAGCCTGTTGGCAAGCTTGGGATCGTGTTCACGCGCCTTGATGCTCGGATCATACCATTTCGGCAAGGCTGTGCTGATCGGGCTCGGTGAAACCTGCGCATAGCCGAACAGGGCGATATCCACGAGCTTCTGCAGGTCGATGGCATGGGCGATAGCAAGCCGCACATCCTTCTTCTGGAGAATCCCGTTCTCATAATTGAAGAACAGCTGCTGCTGCGGCCCGGAATAGGCGTAGGTCGTGGTATCGACGACCAGGTTGGCATTGGCCTTCAACCGCTCGATATCCGAAAGCGGCACCGGGTTCGCGCCAATGTCGATCTCTCCCGTCTCGAGAGCTGCGGCTCTTGCTGCCGGATCGAGGATGACGCGCAGAACGACCCGGTCGAGATAGGGTTTCGGCGCGTCCCAATAATTCGGGTTACGATCGAAGATCAGATGGCTGCCCGGCACCCATTCCTTGAGGATGAAAGGACCGGTGCCGATCGTCTGTGCAAGCGTCGGCTGTTCGGTCGGCTTGAAGGTCTCGTAGATATGCTTCGGCACGATCGGTGATTCCGAACTGCCGAGCGCGGAGATCAGATAGGGAGCCGGCTTGGACAGAACGATGACGGCCGTAAGCGGATCAGGCGTTTCGATCGATGTCACGTTCTGGAACGTAATGCGCCCGCGCGGGTGCGCCTCCTTTAAGCGAAAGATGGTGAACTTTACATCGTCGGAGGTAAAGTCCTTGCCGTCGTGCCATTTGATGCCCTTGCGAAGCGCGAAGGTGTAGCGCAGACCATCATCGCTTGCCGACCATGATGTCGCTAGAAGCGGCTTCGGGTTGAGATCGTAATCGAAATCGAGCAGTCCCTCGTTGATCTTCGGTCCGATCGCCTGGCCCGTGCCGGAGGACGTGTTGATCGCAATCAGCGCCGTCGGATCGGGATAATAGGCCCAATTCAGGGTTCCGCCGCTCACCGGCGTTTCCGTCGCGTTTGCCCATGACGGGACGCCTCCTAAGGCTAGACCTGCGCCTCCAAGGAGCAGCAATTGGTTGAAGTGGCGGCGATTGATCGACATTTGCTCGCTCCGAAAATTGGCGTTACCGGGCACCAGTCCCGTCGCGGAAATGATCGTGTCGAAACCTGAAGATCCAAAGGCAGTTTTTCTAGCGCGACGCGAAAGCAATCCTTCCCGCAAGTATTATCGGGCCTTTGCCGTCTGGAGCGGTGCAGACGTCCACTCCCCTTCCGATCACTAGAAATTATGCGGGTTGGCGGCCGCATTCATGGCATTTGGGCAGCTGCTTCAGGCTTCCGCAACCACAGGCGCAGCTTTGCGCGCGGACAGCGGCGCAGTCCGTTTCGTTGCCCAAAGCAATTCCAGGAAGAGCAATTTCAGGAAAAATGCGCAGACCTTATTCAACCCGTTACCTTCTTGACATCGTTGCGAGGCCAATCTGTCAGAAGGGCGCTCGTCACGAGGTGAACGAGATGATCCGCCCGCGGCGCGAATGAGGGTTGATCGACCGCCCAGCCGAGAGCCGTTATCAGGGCGAACAGGTCGTCCCCATTCATATCGGCGCGCGCCGTTCCCTCCGCCTGGGCGCGCAGCAGTAGTCGCGCGCCTGCCGCGTGCACAGCCGCGCACGAAGCATAAAGAGCGGAGTCGGGGTTCGTGTGAGCGGCCGCCATCATGGCGACAACGCCCCTAGAGCTTTGGGTGAATTCCACCAATTCTCGAAACCAGGAGAGAAGTGCTTCGTCAGCCGAAGTCGACCGTTCGAGTTCGGCTGCCCTCTGCGTCAGTGCGTCCAGATGGGTACACAGCAGCGCTTCGAACAACGCCTCCCGCGTCGGGAAATGACGGAGCAGCGTGGCCAAGCCGACGCCGGCCCGGCGGGCAATGTCACGCATCGACGCGTCCACACCATGCTCGGCGACAACGTCACGCGCGACGGTGAGAATTTGGCTGCGATTTTTTTCTGCGTCGGCTCGCATGGAGTACCTTGCTAAATGGATCAGTGATCCATATATGTGGATCGGCGATCCATTTGTGAATCGGATCAGTGATCCACTAGATAGCGTCCGTGGGCGCAAATGACAACAGGCGCTGTCCGACAGGACGGAAGGAGAAGTCATGGGAAAGCTTGAGGGTAAGATTGCAGTCATTACGGGTGGCGCGACCGGCATCGGCCTCGCCGCAGCAAAGCGGTTCATCGAGGAAGGCGCCTTCGTGTTCATTTTCGGCCGCCGGCAGGAAGCGCTCGATGCCGCCGTGGCCGATCTCGGGCCGAATGCCCGCGCGGTGAAGGGCTCGGTTTCCGATGAAGCCGATCTGGATCGGCTCTATGCGGCGGTAAAGGCGGAGCGCGGAACCCTCGACATCGTCTTCGCTAATGCCGGGGCGGGCAGCCCGCTTCCGCTCGGCAAGATCACTGCCGAACATATTGACGAAATTTTCGACACCAATGTGAAAGGCACGATCTTCACGGTCCAGAAGGCGCTGCCGCTGATGCGTCAGGGCGGTTCGATCATCCTGACCGGATCGAGCGCCGGCACCACGGGCGCCCCGGCATTTAGCGCCTATAGCGCGAGCAAGGCGGCAGTGCGCAATCTCGCGCGGACATGGGCCGAGGATTTAAAGGGCACCGGCATCCGCGTAAACGTGCTGTCTCCCGGGGCGACGGCGACCGAGCTTGCGAAAGATGCGCTGGGCGAGGAAGGCCAGAAGGCTTTCGCCGCGATGACACCGCTCCAGCGCATGGCCGATCCGGCGGAGATCGGAGCGGTGGCTGCCTTTCTCGCGTCGCCGGACAGCAGCTTCATGACCGCGAGCGAAGTCGCCGTTGATGGTGGCCTCGCCCAACTCTGACGCGCCAAGCCTCACCGGTCACTCCAGTAATCCCATTACGCACGCATCCACCGAAGGAAATGAAATGGCACAACCTCTTAAAGGAAAAACCGCTCTCGTTACCGGGGCATCGCGGGGCATTGGCCGCGCCATCGCCGAACGTCTTGCAAAGGATGGCGCGACGGTCGCGCTGACCTACAACGCCAGCAAATCTAGCGCGGACGAGGCGATCGCGGCCATCGAGCTCGGTTTCGCGCCGATCAACCTCCGCGGCCTTTCGGAAGGTGGACTGCTCGTTCAGGCGCGCGGCAATAGCTGGGGTCAACTGATCTTTAAGGACTTGGTCAAGTTCGATTAAGGAATCGTACATGAGCACTATCAGCATCATCGGATCCGGCGGCATGGCCGCGGCAATCGGCGGCCTTGCCGCCAGGGCCGCGCATGCCGTCGAGGTGATCAGCCGCGATCCCGCCAAGGCGCGGGCGCTCGCCGAGCAGATCGGAGCCGGAGCGACGACAGGAACTTATGGCGTGGCCCCGGCCGGGGACATCGTCATCCTGGCCGTGCCTTACACCAGCGCTGCGGCGGTAATCGCCGATTACGGGGACTCGCTTGACGGCAAGGTGGTTATCGACATCACAAAACCCCGTTGCCTCCGACCTCTCGGGCCTCGTCGCCCCGCACGGCAGTTCTGGTGCGCAGGAGATCGCCAAGGGCCTCCCTGCCGGCGCGCCTATCGTGAAGGCGTTCAACACCATCTTCGGTCACGTGCTGGCCAAGGGTGGGCACCTCGACGCATTCATCGCGGCCGACGACGCGAAGGCGAAGGCGCGCGTCTCGACCTTCCTCGAAAATCTCGGGCTGCGGCCGTTTGACGTTGGCGGTTTGCACATGGCCCAGACGCTGGAAGCGCTCGGCCTGATGATGATCGGCCTGGCCAGAAACGGCGCTGGCACCTGGGACTTCGCCATGAACGTCGATCTTGGCTGAACCATCGGCGGCGCGGCCGGACATTGGGATCCAGTGTTTGACGCCGAGGCGGCATTCGCATGATTGAGACATCGTTCCTTTTGCGTCGATGACCGGCTTGAATGCTGGACGCTTGAGCCCTAAATTGGCGCAATGCTTGATCATTCGTCTCAACCATTGTCGCCGTCAAATGTCCCAATGGATGCCCTAAGCGAAGTCCTGCAAGACTTTCGCTTGAGTGGCGTCAATTATGGACGGTGCGAACTCAGACATCCATGGAGCATCGCCTTTCCGCAACAACAGCTGCTTCGCTTTCACTTTGTCAGCCAGGGTCCGTGCTGGATCCATACCGAAGCGGAAGGATGGCAGGAATTGAACGATGGCGATCTGGTTCTGCTGCCGCAAGGCGTCTCGCACCGGTTGGCCAGCGCGCCAGATGTTGAGGGTGACTCGCGCAAGAGCTGCCAGATAACAAGATTGGGAAGCAACGTATGCGACGTGGTGCGGGACGGAACGGGTGCGACGAGCACCCTGTTCTGCGGCTCCATGGTCTTGGGGGCGCATGCACTTAATCCTTTGATCGCCTTGATGCCGCCAATCATCAAGGGTTGCGATGTGGCCGGCAATGATCCGATCGTTGGCCCCCTGCTGGCGGCCATGTCGGCGGAGGCGACACAGCCGCAGATGGGAAGCGCGACCGTCTTGTCGCGTATGGCCGACTTGCTCGCAGCGCGGCTCATCCGCTGCTGGGTCAATTGCAGCGGGGGCTCGACCACCGGCTGGCTCGCCGCCATCCGCGATCCCCATGTCGGTCGGGTGCTGGCGGCAATGCACCGAGACCCTGGCCGTAACTGGACCCTCAAAAGCCTCGCAGGCTTGGCGGGGCAGTCGCGTTCGATCTTTGCCGAACGCTTCAACGCCATGTTGGGCGAAGGCGCGGCCCATTATCTCGCCCGTTTGCGGATGCAGCTTGCCCGCGACTTGTTGGGGCAAAGCGGCATGTCAGTGGCCGAAGTTGCTTCTCGGTTGGGCTATGAGTCCGAGGCATCCTTCGCTCGCGCCTTCAAACGCATCACCAGCGTCTCACCGGGCGTTGTGCGACGCACAAGTTCCGGACGAATGGACATGGATTTCGGATTTTAGGACACATACCGTCCCGAATAGTTCGTCTATCACCTCTCCTAACTCAAGGAGATACCTATGACGGACACGACATCGCAACTTGACGGGGTAACCATCGACCCGGATACCCCGGAACCATCCACCTGGAGTACGGCGACTTGGTTTGCCGTCCTTTCAATGGCAGCCACCAGCTTTGCGCTGGTATCGGCTGAATTCCTGCCGGCGGGCCTGTTAACCCCTTTGGCGCGCGATCTTGCGATTACCGAAGGAACAGCCGGACAGGTCGTCACCGCCACAGCTTCCGTCGGCGCTGTCACTGCCCTGTTGAGCAATGTTCTGATCGGCAGGCTGAACCGCAAGACGGTTTTGGTCGGCCTCAGCGCCTTGGCGATCGGCTCCAATGTCCTTGCGTCATTGGCGACAGATTTTTGGCTATTGTTGTTGGGCCGGGCTGGGCTGGGCATCGCGCTGAGCGGTTTCTGGGCGCTTTCAGTTGCCGTCGTGGCGAGATTGGTCGGCGCCAATTCGACAGGTCGGGGCATGGCCATCGTCACCCTCGGCGTCTCGCTCGCCACAATAGCCGCGCCCTCGGTTGGAGCTTTGATCAGCGACTGGCTGGGATGGCGCACAGCAATGGCGATGACCGCCGGACTTGCCGCGCTCGCCTTGCTGCTGCAGGTACTGAGCTTACCGACACTGCCCGCGAGCACAAGCAACAGTCTCGCCGATGTTTTCCGGCTGACGCGGCGGCGTAGCGTTCAGCTGGGGATGCTTGCCATTCTTTTGCTGATGACGGGCCATTTTGCCGGCTCGGTCTATGTGCGCCCCTTCCTCGAACAAGTGACGCTCCTTGAAACCAGATCGATCGCCCTGGCTCTGCTTGGGTTTGGCATCGCTTCCGTGATCGGCAATGTCGCAGGTGGCCGAATGGCCGACGCCAGCATCCGCCTGGCCCTCGCTCTCACGGCGGCGCTGATGGCGTTTGCCACACTCGCTTTGGTGCTTTGGGGCGCTCAAACCGGTATTGCCTTCGGCCTCGTCACGCTTTGGGGCTTCGCCTTCGGCATGGCACCGGTGGTACTGCCGACCAATCTTTCCCGCGGGGCAGCCGACGCTTTGGAGGCGGCCGGCAGCCTGATGGTGGTCTCCTTTCAGATCGCCATCAGTATCGGCGCAGTTTTCGGCGGTTATATCGTCGACCGCTATGGCGCTGTCGGCCCTCTGACGCTTACCGCCGTCCTAGCTGTATCGACGGTCGCCTTGGCGCTGACGCAACCACGCGGCTAATCCTTGCTTCTGGGTTGAAAAGCAACCGCAATCGGACCGAGGATGCCATGAGCCTCGGCGCATCTGCAAGCGCCGAGGGGCGCTCTTGCCATGCTCCGGAGATGAGGCCGCCGACGATCGCCGGCGGCCCGGGTGGTGCTCTTCAGATCCTCTCAGGGTGAGTAGCGGCCGGACAGCGGCAAAGTGAAGCCGCTAGAAACTCTCTGGAAGCCAATCACGCCGATGACAGCAGATCAAACTCAAGCACAGACCGTTAACCCCTCGCTCACGAAATCGCCCATTGTTTTTTCACAATTCCGGATGAAGACCGCTTCGTACTCTTCCGGGAAATTCTAACGGCTTGCCGACTGACCGGCCGTACTTATGAAAGGATTGCGCTTCAGCGCGGCAAGCACGGCCCATGCCGTCGCTCCGACATGGGGAAGGCGGAAGTACTTGAAGTCAACGGACACGGAGTCAGGCCCAACCTTTAGGCCGGTTGATAGCTCCGCGTTGACCGTGGCATAGAGCAGCCCATCGGGGGCGATTTGCCTGGAAATCGTGTCGAACAGCGGTTCAGCCTCTTTCGCCCTGCCGCTCAGACGAAACACGAGGGCGGCCTGGGCAGTGCCCTCAAGCCAGATGCCATCGCGGTCGTTGTTGAAGTCGAAACCGCCATCAACGCCATGATTGCGTTTCGTCCATTCCAGGACGCGCGCGCGCCTGAATGCATAGGCCGGCACGGCGATGAGCGGCCACAATTCGGCGTCGAGACCCGACATGCTCGTATTCGGGGCGTCGCTGTCGGGCAGGCTGCCGACGAAAAAACGACCGTCCTCGAAATCCCACATGACCTCCAGAAACGCGAGCGCTTTCTCGGCGTGATGCATCCAGTCGCCCATGGGATCGAGCCCGGCAAGCCAGCGATCCGCCGCATAGACATCGACATTATGTTCGGTGGATTTCCAGCCTATGCGTTCCGGTGAGGGCTCCTGACCAAAGAAGCCCCCGAAATAACCCGGATTTTGCGGATCTGCGGCGCTACGATGGATCCAGTCCATGATTGTCCGAGCGGCATCCAGATAGGGGGTTCGGCCGGTCTGCTCGTAAGCGGTCAGCAGTGCCAGCGCCCCCCAGGCCGTGCTGCCCGTCGCGCTGCCGACCTGATAGTCGTCTTCAATCCAGGACTTGCTGACGGGGCTCCAATAGCCCGGAAGCAGCACGCTGCCGTTATCCTCAACCGGGCCGGCGCGATAGGCGTTTCGCAGCCGTCCGTCGTGATAAAACCGATCCGTATTCAGAGCGAGCACCAATGCATCGGCGACGCGGCTCGCTTCCGCTTTTCGGCCGCAGGCATATAGCGCCATGACCGCCAGTGCGTTGTCATAGGTAAAGCCGGCATTCTCAAGCGCGGGATGGAGCGGCGAAGCATCGTCCGGGGGCTCGTAGCTGCGGAAGACGAAAGGCTGCGCCGGCTCGCCGCTCATATGGGCAACGAGGCCGGCGCAAAGCCCTGCGGCGAGTTGAATATGCCGTTCCTCGCCTGCCCATGCTGCGTGTACCCAACATGCGACGGCGGCGGCGGTCAGAAAGGCCCTGAAAAAGCTTCGCATATATTACCCCGGGTCTCTCGAATGGTCCTGCACGCCCATCAGGAAAGGGCGCGCGACAGGAGCATCAGCATCGATTTGCGTAAGTCGCCCCGTTCCGCGACATTGTCGGGCGCGCTCCTGAAAAGCAGCCGCAGGATGGCATTGTGCTGCTCCGGCGTCGGCATAAGGCAAAAAGCCGTCGACGATGGCGCCGTTCTGGCGGGGGAGGAAATCCAGCCGATTTCCGGGATGAACACCGCTTCGTCCTTCGCACCGGCCGGGCCGTGTTCCGCCAGCGTCACGCCTTCAGTGGACACCGCCGTTATCGTCACGTCGGCGATGTGCCCATTGGCCCGGTGCCATCCGCGAAGCCGGACATCGATCGGTTCCTCCTGGCCGAAACGCGGCAGCTCGATGCAGCAAAGCAGGCTCGTGAACGCAATGATCATCGCCACCGACGACCAGACGAGATTGAGGCACTCGCGTGCGGAAAATTCGACGGGTGCATCCCAGCCATAGACGACCCGGACGACGGACAGCCCCGACATGGCCGCAACGAAGCCAAAAAACAGCGCTGTTGGGCGGTGAACGCGGATCGCTGACCTGTCCCCTCCCTTCTCGGTCACTTTGAAAGGGCGGCCAAACGGTTTGCGGATCGCCTGGAAGAGAGTGATGGTGATCGGCACGGCCGTCAGCGCATGGGTGACCTCGGTGAAGAGCGGCAGCGTGCGCCTTTCGGAGATCCATGTCGAATAGGTCCAGAACAGGAAGAGCGAGCTGAGGCCGTATTTCATGAAAAGCAGTTCATCGGCCTGCAGCGCCGAAACTCCGGTCAGCCAATAGACGGATGGCGCCAGCAAAAGGCAGAGGATGAAAGGCTTCGACAGCCAGCAGAATAGCCCGTGCAGATAATGCAGACGTTGGATGAGGGTGAAGTTGCCGCGCCAGAGCGGCCCGTTGCGCAGCAGGCCGATCTGGATGGTGCCGAGGCACCAGCGGGTCCTTTGGGTGATGTATTCAGGAATGCCTTCGGCCGACAGGCCGACGCTCAGCTTCTCGTTCAGCCAGCGTGTCACATAGCCGCGCTCCATCAGACGGTAGGTAAGCAGCATGTCCTCGGACAGCGCATCATGCGGAAAGCCGCCGATCTCGTTGACGGCGGCGCGGCGCACCACGAAGCTGGTGCCGACGCAGAATGCACATCCGACGGCATCCTTGGCGGGCTGGAACGTATCGAAGAAGACCCGCTGGTCATCGACGAAGGAGCGTCGGATGCCGAGATTGTGCTGGATCGGATCGCTGTTGAAATAAAATTGCGGTGTCTGCACGACGGCGACCTTCCCGTCCTTGAAGAGACCGATGACTCGGTTCAGGAAATTTGCCTGAGGGGCGAAGTCCGCATCGAGAACCATGATGAAATCGGAAATCTCGGCGAGCGCGTTCGTATGGTTCAAAGCATTGTTCAGATTGCCGGCCTTTGCATACTTGTTATCCGGGCGCGTCAGGTAATTCACGCCGACGCGTGCGCAATAATCGCGCACTTCCTGGCGACGAGTGTCGTCGCAGACGAAAACCCGAAGCCTGCGGTAGTTCATCGCCTGGGCGGATATGACCGATTTTTCCAGGACATTCAGCGGCTCGTTGTAGGTGCAGATGAACACGTCGACGGAAGGAATGTCCGCCTTGGCCGCCAGTTCCTTTTCGCCGCGATCGGCCTCCTTCGTCCAGTCGGTCGTTCTCAGAAGGATCAGGATCGAACCGATGGCGTACAGCACCGACACCGCCTCGAAGAGGAAGTAAACATAATTCCACAGCACTTCGGCAGAAAGCTCGAAGGGCGGAAGCGTGTCGAGGGCGCGCCACGAAAGATAGAGCCCCAGCGACAAGAGCATGAGCAGACTGAATGCCGCCCGCTCGAACGGCCTCTTCGGGTTTGCGAGTATTGCGAACAGCATCGCGCAAACGGCGATGACGAGATCGAAGGTCAGAACACTGAATAAATCGTCGTCGGAATTAAAGAACACGGCCTGTTTCTCCCTGGCTTCAGCCTGGATACGATCCGTCACGGGCCGCCAGGTGCCGCGGCGACTTGCGTCAGCTTTTCACCGGCGCAGCTCTCATTCGCTCATTAGGCAGCTCGACGGTACGCGCCTCGGCACGCCGAGGCTGGGGATAAAGGATCCTCCAGCTGACGCGAATGTCCCGAGGGCCCTTTGCAAGGCGCTCCTCCAGATTGAGCACGCCGAACCGTTCGGCCGACCGCCGGACGAGACCGGTCAGTTTCGTTTCGGCGGCGGGCCATTGCGCGGCGGATGCCTGGGCTACACCAATGAGCGAGGTCGATGCCTCGCGTATATAATGCTGCGTTTTCTGTAGCCATTCCTGGGGCATCGTCACGTCGACCCACGTGCCGACAGAGCAGAACCGGCTGTCTCGCAAGTCTGCCTGGCCGAGCTCTGTCAGCCGGATGTACGCATAGAGCTCGCGACGCTCCGTCGGCGGGAAAGGAACGGCGTAATCGAGATCCACCCTGTCGGTGGTACGCGGAACCAGCCGCTCGACGACGCCGCTTGCCGCTTGAGCCCAACCTTCGGCATTGACATCAACCTTCGATCCCACGGCGAGAGCTTGCGCCTGCCGCTCGGAAAAGATCGCGACGACAAAGGCGTCGCGGCAGTCGAGCGTTTCAGCGAGCGTGTCGCCGGCCGTGACCTCGCGTCCGGATGCAGCCACCGGCTTGTAAAGCTGGCTCGTCGAGGGAACGTGCAAATCAGCCCGCGCCAGCCTGTCGACCCGCAACGCCTCCGTCGTCACAAGCGAGCCGAGCTCGGTCTCCTTCGTGCGCGTCGTCGCAATCTGCAACTTGATCTGCAGGAGGTCGGCCTTGCGCGTACGGATTTCCTGCTGGAGATTTTGCAGCGACTGCAGGTCGGCGCCAACATAGACACCCTGGCGGGCAAAATCGAGTTCCGAGGCAAGCTTGGCGACGGCGAGCTTGGCGGCTTCAAGCTTGGTGTCCTCCAGACGAACCATATCGGCGACCTCGCCTTCGCTGCCGGCAGCAATACCCCGAGCCATGAGCCTGAGCTTGCGCGCCGCCTCGGCTTTCGCGATACGGGACGAGTAGGTCACCATCTCCAGAGCCGCCTCGGCGGCCTTGAGATCCGCAGTGATCCTGACGAGAAGCGCCGCCTGCTGGCCTGAAAGATCGTTTTCAAGATCGCTGATACGCTGGGCATAGTCGCCCACGATCGAATTCTTCTGTTCCATCTCGTTGCGCAGCGCGGCAAGCTGAACCTTCAGGCCGATCAAGGTCGAATTGTCGACGCGATCGTTCTCCACCGTTATTTCGCCGGCCGCGCCGAGCGACGTCACCTTGCCGCTGATCGGCGTTGTCAGCGGTACCAGCGGTGCGTTGATCACAGCGCGAGTAGAAGTCGAAGTGAAGAATGGAGGGAATGCGGATGATGCAAATACTGTACCCATGACGCCAAGTACAGCGTAAGATACCAATCTCACCGATGCATCACTATTTCTGCCATCTTTGCTTTTTCTAAAGAAAAACATAGCCATAGATCCCTTGATGAATGCGCTATATTCTTCCTCCCGAAAGAATGCATGGATCGTTGCACGGTTTTTTGTGCGCCGCAATATCGCTCAGATTGTGCTAACGGCGTGGTCCGTAGATGCCCAATAATTGACCAGCTATCTGAAGGGACCAACTTGCGACTTGGGATCAGCCTGTCAGTCCATCCCGCTACAATAGCAGCCGTTATACCCGCTGCGGCAAGAAGCGAAGTCCATCGCGCACTGGTGAAACATGTGGCATTATTTGTGCATCTTCGGCTTCTTGGATCTCGGCGAACCCGACCATTCACAACTTATGCGATTATTTATTTTGCCAAATACTACCATCGTATTATCTACAGCTTCGAAACTCATCATAAAGAGGTAGATGAAACGCAACGCCGGAGCGGATTCCAGCCGCATCTCCACCTTCCGCTGCCGGCACTACTCCAAAAGGATGATGAGATCCGTAGCTGGTTTTTCCGCTTTAGTAGAGATGTCACGTTGTCGGAGGCTCAACGATTGATGGATAACCGGGCGCGGACGACTGGCAAACACCCGAGCCGCCCTTAGGGCGGCGGCGCGATGGAAGCGCGAAGGATCAGCTGGCACTCCATCTTCAGCCTCACTGGCGGCTTCTTCGGATGCATCACTTTTTCCAAAAGCTCGGAGACTGCCCAACGGCCCATATCCTCGTGCGGCAGCTTCAACGTTGTGAGCGGCGGCAGGATTTTTCGAGCGAGACTCTCATCGTCGAAACCCACGACCGAAATGTCGTCGGGAATCCTCAACCCACGCATCCTGATCGCATCATAGGCGCCCATCGCAACCCGGTCGGAAAAGCAGAAAACCCCCGTCGGCGGCAGCGGCAGATCGAGAAGCTGCAGCATCTTTTCCCGCCCGAGATCGAGGGACCAGGCTTCCGAAAGGATCAGTTCCGGATCGACGGCGATATCGTAGGTCGTCAGCGCCTGGCGATAGCCGCTCAGGCGATCGCGCGCTGCTTCAAGCCGCTGCCTGCCGGCATCGATCATGGCGATGCGGCGATGGCCGGCCTTGATCAAGGCTTCCGTCGCCGCATAACCGCCGGCATGATCGCCTGGAATGATCGAAGAGAACTCGGCCCGCTGCTGATGGCAATTGAGAAGGACGGCCGGATAGTTGCCAAGTTTGGAGGGCAGCACCGGCGCGAGCTGGGTGATGAGCGTGGCGTAGATTACGCCGACGATCTGGCGCCGTCCGAGATAGTCGAGAATGGATTCGGCGAATTCGACCTGTCCGCCCGTCACGACGGTGAGCGCCGCCAAGCCCTGCTCTTCCGCCGCGCTCCGAACACCTTCTATCAGCGGCGCGGCATGCTGCGAGGCCATGAGATCGTCTATCAGCAGAACGATGATCCCGCCGATCGGGTCATTGGCCGGCGCAGTCTTCTGATAGCCAAGTTCTGCGGCGACAGCCAAAACGCGCTCGCGCACCTTCTCCGAGACCCTCTTGCCGGGCGCCTCGTTCAGCACCAGTGAAACCGTCGCATGCGAAACGCCGACCTGCGAGGCGATATCGGACATGGTCGGTCGTTTCGTCGTCTTGTCGTTCACTCAGTTTCTTTCTCGGACTCAAGGGCAGTCTGCGCGCACGTTAGGAAATCTGACGGACAATGTGAAGCTGCGGCCCTTGCGGAAGTTAAGTTTATAAGTTACGAAACTTTTCTGTAACTTATTTTGTGACTTAATCCAACCGAAAAGCTCGCGGCCATGACCATCGCCTCCCGCCGTTTCGCCGATACTCATTCCGGGCCGCGTGCACGCCTGTCTCTCGACGGAACCTGGAACTTTCAGCTGGAAGGGCAAAAGCCGACGACGATCGCCGTGCCCGCACCCTGGCAGGCTCATTTTCCGCATCTGCGGGCCGCCGCTGGCGTGGCAACCTATTCCCGCGCCTTCACTGTGCCGCAGGAATGGCTTGGCCGTCAGGTCATCGTGCATTTCGGTGCCGTGAACTATTTCGCCGAAGTCTCGGTCAACGATCACGCCCTCGGCTCCCACGAAGGCGGCTATCTGCCCTTCGAATTCGTCATCCCTCCCGATCTATTGACCGGCGAGTTACGTCTGGATGTGAAGGTTATGCTGCCGAGCGCCGATGTCCGGGCCTTCCCGGATTTCCCGTTCGACGAGATCCCGCATGGCAAGCAGAGCTGGTACGGAATGCTGGGTGGCATCTGGCAATCGGTCTGGCTGGAATGCCGCTGCGAGGCACATATCATCCACCAAGCCATTCGCGCGGATCTCGCAACGGGCGATGTCGCCATTGACGTCGAGCTGGCAGCGGCTTTTACGGGCGCCTTGAAGATCACGCTTCTGGATCGTAACGGTGCGGTCGCGGCTTCGAGCGAACTAGCACTCAACGACAAGGCCCGAATTTCGGCTGTGCTCAAAGTCGCCGATGTCGAAGCGTGGTCACTCGACGATCCCGCTCTTTATCGGGCCGTTGCCGAGCTATCCGAGGGCGGCAACATTATCGATGCCGCCGAGCAGAATTTCGGCTTTCGAACCTTCGAGGCAAAGGATGGAAAGTTCTTTCTGAACGGGCAACCCTTCTACATGCGCGGCGCGCTGGATCAGGATTATTATCCCGAGGGCATCTATACGCCGCCGTCGCTGGAGTTCCTGGAGGATCAGGCGTGCAAGGCGAAGGAGCTCGGCCTCAACCTGCTGCGCTGCCATATCAAGGTTCCCGATCCGCGCTATTACGATGTGGCGGACCGGTTTGGCCTGCTGGTCTGGACGGAGATTCCGAACATTCAGACCTTCACTGAAAAATCGGCGAAGCGCCTGCTCGATACGATGGAAGGGATCCTGCGCCGCGACGGTAATCACCCCTCCATCGTGATCTGGACCATCATCAACGAGGATTGGGGAACGCGCCTCGTCGAAAGCGCCGATCAGCGAGCCTGGTTGGAAGGCGCCTATCACTGGCTGAAGAAGAAGGACCCGACACGGCTGGTCGTCGACAATTCCGCCTGCATTCCGAACTTCCATGTCGTCTCCGACATAGACGACTATCACTACTACGCCTCGGTTCCGGAAATGGCACGCGAATGGACTGACTGGGTATCGGCTTTCGCGGCGCGGCCTGAGTGGTCCTATTCGCCGAACGGCGATGCAAAACGGCGCGGCGACGAACCGCTCGTCGTCTCCGAGTTCGGCGTCTGGGGCCTCCCGCATCCCGAAAAGCTCAAGCAGGACGGCAAGGAACCTTTCTGGTTCATCAACGGCCTGGAGTGGGACAGCGACGGCGCGACCTATCCGCATGGCGTCGAACAGCGCTTCCGCACCTATCAGTTCGACAAGGTCTTTTCGTCCTTCGGCTCCTTCATCGAGGACACGCAGTGGCATCAGTTCAATGCGCTCAAATTCGAAATCGAAGAGATGCGCCGCCATGCCTCTATTCAGGGCTATGTCATCACCGAGCTGACCGATTTGCACTGGGAAGCCAATGGCCTGATGGACATGCAGCGCAATACGCGCGCCTACCACAACCGCTTCCACGAGATTAACACCGATGTCGTCATCATCCCACGCATGCAGCGCCATGCTGTGTGGGCAGGCGATACCGCCGATATAGAGCTCGAAATCTCGACCGGGGGCAAGGCGCTCCCCGCCGCCGAACTGAGCTGGAGCATCGATGGTGCGCCCGCCGGAAAGATGGCGATCCCGGCTGCGAGCGCAACATCGGTACAGCATCTGGCGACACTTTCTTTACCCTTTGCAGCGGCCATGGCCGGCAGGCAGATCAGCATCCTGTTTACCATCACCGCCGGCGGCAAGGAGATTGCGCGCAACAGCCTCGATGTCAGCGTCTATGGCAGCCGCTCCAAGCCAACCCTTTCCGTCTTCTCGGCCGAACCTGAGATCGCGGAATATCTGACTGCGCTTGGCTATGCGGTTGTCGAGGCCGGCAAGGCGGATGTGCGAGTTGCGTCTTCTCTCAGTCAGGCCGATATCGACGCCATGGAGCACGGCGCCCATTATGTGTCGCTTGCCGATGTGGCACCACTGCCGTTCGGCAATCTGCGCAACGACCAGCCCAACTGGAATTACCCGGCCGGGGGCGATCGCGGGCAATCCATGCCGCAGATGCGCGTCACCGAACGCAACGGCACCATCTGGAAAGGCAATTGGGTCACCGGCTTCAGCTGGGTGAAGCGTTCGGGAAAATTCGAACGCATACCGGGCGGCCCGTTGACCGATCTCTCCTTCGTGGGCGTCAACCCGAACCGCGTCATCACCGGTTTTCGGCCGATCCATTTCGACGGCTTGGTGCATGCAGGTACGATGGTGGGCTGGATCCACAAGCCATGTGCAACCATTGCCGAAAGGAAGGTTGGCGCCGGCCGTATCGTCGCCACGACCTTCGGCCTGATGCGCGAAGCGGCCGGTGTCGATCCGGTGGCGGCGACCTTGCTTGATTGCATCATCGAGACGGCAGCGGGATAGGTGGCCAGAAGATTGAACCGCCGCATATGACCGGAGGAAGTCGAGGCGGTCCAGACAGCTGCAAGGGATATCACGCGGCTCGTTAGCCGCTGCGCAAGGCATAAGGGCCATCCAGTAAAGAGCGGCCCGGGAGGAAAACAGAACAGCCTGGAGGAGAGAGAATGCGTAACCTGTTGAGAACATCGATTGCGGCGTTAGCCCTCATGACTGCCTTTCCGGCATTCGCAATCGAAAACGTCGTCTGGTGGGACTTTCTGTCCGGAGGCGACGGTGTGCGAATGAAGGCGCTGATTCAGCGCTTCAACGACGAGCATAAGGACAAGATCCAGATCACGGGCACGACGCTCGAATGGGGTATCCCCTACTATACCAAGCTGCAGACATCCGCCGCCGTCGGCCAGGGGCCTGATATCGCCACATACCACCTGTCACGCCTGGCAGCCGCAGTTGCGGCCAAGACCGTCTCGCCGATCGATCCGAAGGAGCTCGATGCCGTCGGACTGAAAGACAGTGACTATCCGCCGAACGCAATCGCCGCCTCGACGGTCGATAACGTCCGCTATGCCGTCCCCTTCGACGTGCACGGAGAAGTGCTCTACTATAACAAGACTATACTGAAAGAGCTGGGCGCATTGGGCAACGACGGCAAGCCGACCGGCATCGACACGCTGGAAGGCTGGCGCGCGGTGCTGGCCAAGGCGAAGGACGCCGGCAAGAACGGCATCGTCATCTCCTCATCCAACGGTGATCTGCGCGATATCTATACCTTGTTTGGCCAGGAGGGCGGCCAACTGACAGCCGACGGCAAGTTCCTGCAGGGCGAGAATTTCGACAAGATGGAAAAAGCCTACAATGAAGTCGCCGATTGGGTGAAGCAAGGCTGGGCGCAGCCCTATATCGACACCGAGACCATCACCCCCACTTTTCTCGCCGGACAATCCGCGTTCTTCCTGAACGGCAATTGGGAACTGCCGACCATGGAAACCGAAGTGGCCAAGGGCAACGGCTTCGATTACGGCATGGTCAACATCCCGGCCTGGATGGGCAAGCCCGCCAACTGGTCGGACTCGCACTCCTTCGTGATCCCCAACAATGTCGGCGTCACCATGACCCCGGAAAAACGCGCGGCGGTTCTCGAAGTAATCCGCTGGATGAACGTGAATTCGCTGGAATGGGCTGCGGCCGGCCACATTCCGGCCTATCTGCCGGTTAGCACCTCGGCCGCCTACAAGGCGCTCAAGCCGCAAGCGGATTATGCCGCCATGGCACTCAACGCCTTCTACATGCCAAAGACGCCGCTGACGGGTGCGGCTTCGAAATTCGACGACGATTGGCAGAACATGGCGTCCGGGCCGCTCAACGGTGACGGCGATGTGAAGGAAACGCTCGAGAAGTTTCGCGATCACATGAACTCTCAGTGACGTTTTCTTCGACAGCCCCGGGACGCCTCCCTGCCCCGGGGCTGCATTAGCGAGAGAGGTGACGGATGGCCGCGGTCAGCAACAGGAAACAGGATAATGTGGTTGCCGCGCTGCTGGTCGCACCGGCGGTCGTCGCATTTCTGGTGATCTTCGCCTATCCGACGTGGCGGATGGTAGCGATGAGCCTGACCAATGCGCCGCTGATCGGCCCCGGCGAATGGGTTGGCCTCGACAATTATGCGCGCCAGCTCTCCTCACCGCAATTTCAAAAGGCGCTTCTGAATACGCTCTACTTCATCGTCCTGACCGTCGTCCCCGGCACGTTTCTGGCGCTGTTCATTGCCATGGGCATCAATCGTCTGAGCGGACGCATGCAGATGCTGGTTCTCGCTTGTTTTTTTCTGCCCTCGATCCTGCCGGTGTCGGTGGTGACGCAGATCTGGACCTGGATTGCAAACATGCAATACGGCGTCATCCAGAATGTCATCGGTCTGTTTACCGGCGGGCGACCGCTCCCGGTGCTGCGTTCGCCAACCTATTTCATGCCGTCGGTTGCCGTGGTCACCATCTGGTGGACGATCGGCTTTAACATCCTTCTATTTCTTGCGGCGCTGCGCAGCATCTCGCCTGACGTCTACGAGGCGGCCGCACTCGACAATGCCAACCGCTGGCAGGTGTTTTCAAGAATAACCTGGCCACTGATCTGGCCGGTCACAGCACTCGTTCTGACACTGCAGCTGATTGCGCAATTCAAGATCTTCGCGCAGCCCTATCTGCTTGGCTATTTCGCCCACACGCCGGCGGATGCGCAGGCCGTTGTCATGACCGTCATCTACGATCTAGCCTTCAAGCAGAACAAGGGTGGCGAAGGCGCCGCCGTCGCCACCATCCTATTCGTCATCATTCTCATTGCCTCCGTCCTGCAATATCAGTTCCTGCGTGCACGAGGGGAAAAATGAGCGCTCTCACAACAAGTGCGCAGACAGAGCTGACCACGGCGAAGAATCATGTCGCTTCGAGAGGTTGGAGCGGGCGCGCACTGACCGCACTGACGGCGTTCGGCGCTCTCATCTGGTTCTTTCCGCTCTATTGGGCGGTCATGACGTCGCTCAAATCCGACACGGAGGTGGTCAGCCGGACACCCGGGCTTTTTCCGAAGGCACCGACGCTCGAACCCTATCGTTACGTGATCGAGCACTCCAGCATCGTGCAATGGTATATGAACTCGGTCGGCACCTCGGCGATCATTGCAGTTCTGGTGCTTGTGATGAGCGTCGGCTGCGCCTACGCGCTCAGCCAAATCCAGTTTCCCGGCCGCCGTATGATTTATGGAGCGTTGATCGCCTCGGTGATGGTGCCGGCGGAGGCGCTCATCATCAACCATTTCGTGTTGATGAACATGTTCGGACTCATCAACAGCTGGGGCGGCATCGTGCTGCCGCAGCTGGTGGTGCCATCGGTCATCATCATCCTCAAGCAGTTCTTCGACCAGATTCCAAAGGAATTCCGCGAGGCGGCGATGCTCGACAATGCCGGGCACTTGAGAACGCTCTGGAAGATCTATGTACCGATGAACTGGGGCGTGATCACTGCGCTCGGCATCACAACCTTCATCGCGGCATGGAATAATTTCCTGTGGCCATTCCTGGTCGCAACATCGGACGGCACGATCACCATTCCCGTCGGGATTACCCAGGTGAAGGATGTCTTCGGCGTGCGTTTTGCCAAGGACATGGCCGCCGCTGTTCTGGCCGGCCTTCCCGTCGCCGTTCTCTACCTTGTCTTTCAGAAGCAGATCACGCGCGCGATCATGCTTTCGGCCGGAATAAAGGGATAGGCCGGCTTGCTATTGACTCCACCGCGATGCCGGCCGGTTTCCTGATCGATATCCCAGCCGAATTTCGTGGCGATCGTAATTTTTTCGCAGACCGGGGCGAGCGCCTCTCCCACCATCTCCTCGTTAGTCCATAGGTCTGGCCGCGAAGAAGATAGCGGTATCGTGCGGGCCTGCCGTGAAGAATGCTTCCTCCTCCTGACGGCTCAGAACCAATGATGCACGATCACACTCAGGGACTACACACCTAGCAGCTCCCTTCGATGACATGGTCAAGCAGTGCCAGCAAGCCTTTGAGGATATCCGTGGGTGAAGGCGGGCAGCCGGCAATGTGCAAGTCGACGGGCACGATCTTCGAAACGCCGCCGACCACGGCATAGCTCCCGGCAAAGCAGCCGCCATCACGCGCGCAGTCGCCCAGCGCAACGACCCATTTGGGTTCCGGCGTTGCATTGTATGTCCGTTCGAGGGCTTCCGCCATGTTCTTTGTCACCGGACCGCTGACCATGAGCACATCGGCATGGCGAGGCGAGGCCACGAAACGGATGCCAAACCGTTCGATATCATAAAATGCGTTGCTCAGAGCATGCATTTCGAGTTCGCAACCATTGCAGGAGCCGGCATCGATGGCGCGGATCGCCAGGCTGCGACCGAGCCTGCGATGCGCTTTACTATCCACCGCGGCCGCGAGCTCTTCAGCCGCTGCACCGGCACTGGCCGGTGCAGGTTCCGTCAGGGGCGGTCGGATCAAGCTTTCGAACAGGAGCTTGCGCATGGTCTCTTGCCTTTACAAATCGTGCCCCGAATACGAGCAGTTGAATGACTTGTTGCAGAGCGGAAAGTCGGCGACGATATTGTCCTTGATCGCAGCCTCCAGCAGCGGCCACTGAAACCAGGAGGGATCACGCAGATGGCAGCGCTCGATCCTGCCCTCGGGTGTAAGGCGCAGCCATGCCAGAATGTCTCCGCGGAAGCCTTCGATTAGCGCCACACCCTCTCGAAAGTCATTGGCAGCCTGAACATCCGAAAGAATCGGACCGTCCGGCAGCCGATCGAGAATCTGCTCGATGAGCGAGAGGCTCTGTTCGACTTCGCGAATGCGGATCCATATCCTGGCGTTTACGTCACCGTCGCCGAGCGATGGTACATCGAAGGTCAGCTCATCATAGGGCGGATAGGCAAGGTTACGCCTGGTGTCGAAACTGCGGCCGGCTGCCCGCCCGATGTAACCGCCCGCACCATATTGACGTGCAAACCCACTCTCCAATGTGCCCGCACCGACCGTCCGGTCTTGAAGCGAGGCGGTATTGTCATAGAGCTCAGCGAGAGCAGGAAATTTCCGGCTGATCTCGGCATGTAGCGCCCGTAAGCCGGCCTTTCCATTGCTGTCGAGATCGGCGGCAACGCCGCCAGGCACGATACGGTCGCGCATCAGCCGATGCCCGAAGGCGGCGTCGGCGGCACGTAGCACCTGCTCGCGCAACACGCCGCAATGAGCAAGCATCAGCGCAAAGGCGGCGTCATTGCAGATGGCGCCTATATCGCCCAGATGATTGGCGAGCCGCTCCAGTTCGGCCATCAGCGCCCGCAGCCAAACGGCACGCAGCGGCACCTCGAGCCCAAGGGCTGCTTCCGCGGCCCGTGAAAAGGCATAGGCATAGGCGACGCTGCTGTCACCGGATGTCCGCCCGGCAAGCTGCAGCCCACGGGCCAGATCGGCGCCCGCCATCAGCGCCTCGATCCCCTTGTGGACATAGCCGAGCCGTTCCTCGAGGCGAACGACGGTTTCACCATTGGCCGTGAAGCGAAAATGCCCTGGCTCGATAATGCCGGCATGCACTGGCCCGACCGGAATCTGGTGCAGGTTTTCTCCATCGGCGGGCAGAAAGGGGTAGGAGAATTCAGAAGCAGGCGCACTGCGCTGTCCCAGTGGGAATCTAAGGCCCCAGCGGCCATGGTCGAACCATGGCCTGCTGTCCGGGAGACCTTCCGGCTCCAATCCCGTGAGATCACGGAGCGTTCTCTCCAGGCGTAATGCCGGCGGATGGTACTGTGCGACGGAGGGATAGCCAGTCTGCAGTTCCTCCAGGCTAAGGATGGCGCTCCTGCCGGCTTGCTCGTCGAGGAGCGCCATATGCACGGCGTTGCGCTCGCCCCAGAGGCCGAGCATCGTCAACCGCCCTTCCGACAACCTCAAGGCCGCCGATATCCAGGTGGAAGAATCGGTAACTGCGCGTGGCCACGGCCCATGATGCGAAACCGGGCGGCCATTTCCTGTGAGATCATCCAACATCGACATAGTCCTGCCCCGCATCATCGGAGAAGATTGGCGATATGCTGAAACCAGGCAACCATCGGCGGCGGCAGGTAGATACCGGCTCCGAGCACCAGCGCCAGATGCAGGAACATCGGCAAGTAGGATGTTTCAGCCGGGGCAGCGCTGCCGCGCGGCTGGCCGAAGATAGCGCCGGTCAATCGCAGCAATAGAGCTCCGAAAGCAACCAGCAGCCCAAAGACAAGCGGAATGGCTAGCAGCGGCTGCTTCGCGAAGGTCGAGCTGACAATGAGGAACTCGCTCATGAAGATGCCGGCCGGCGGCAGGCCGGCAATGGCGATCACGCCGGCCAGCAAACCCCAGCCGAGCCCCGGATGCGTCTCGGTAAGACCCCGGATGGCAGAAAGCCTCTGCGTCCCCTTGATCTGGGCGATATGGCCGACGGCAAAGAAGATCGCCGACTTGGTCAGCGAATGCATGACCATATGCAACAGGCCGGCAAAATTGGCGAGTGAGCCGCCGAGACCGAAGGCGAAAACGATGATGCCCATATGTTCGATCGAAGAATAGGCAAACAAGCGTTTGATGTCGCGACGGCGGTAAAGCATGAAGGCAGCGAAGATCAACGAGACGAGCCCCATCGTCATCATGAGCGGCCCGGGGCTGATTGCGTCCGGGCTGGCGGCAAGCAATATCTTGAAACGCAAAACGGCATAGAGCGCAACGTTGAGCAGAAGGCCTGAAAGCACCGCCGAGATCGGTGTCGGCCCTTCGGCATGCGCATCCGGGAGCCAGGCATGGAGCGGCGCAAGTCCGACCTTGGTGCCGTAACCGAGCAGCAGGAAGATGAAGGCGAGATTGAGAAGTGCCGGATCGAAGCCGCCGGCGTGTTCTACCAGCGTCGTCCAGACCATGGCGTCGTAGCCGGTGCCGACAACGGCCTGAGCGGCCAGATAGACGAGGATGGTGCCGAACAATGCGAAGGCGATACCGACGCTTCCAAGGATGAAATACTTCCAGGCCGCTTCCAGTGCCTCATGGGTGCGGTAGATGCCGACCATCAGCACGGTGGTCAGCGTCGCCAGTTCCACCGCCACCCACATCAGACCGATATTGTTCGACACGAATGCCAGATTCATACCAAAAATCATGATCTGATACATCGCGTGGTAGAATCGCAGATTGGCCGGCGTCAGGCGGCCGATCTCCAGTTCGTGGGCGATGTAGCCGGCACTGAAGACGCTGGTGGTGAAGCCGACGAAGGCATTCAGCACGATGAAGACGATATTGAGGTCGTCCACGAGCAGATATCGCCCCGGTGGCAGCCGGGCGCTGAAAAAAAGCAAAAGCGCCGCAAGTAGTGTCAAAAGGCTCGCGACCATGTTCAGCCGTGCCGTCATGCGATAGCCAGGCAGGAGCGCCAGGAGGGCCGCGGCAGCGATCGGAACGACGAGGACGGCCGTCACCGCGTCGAAACCGAGGAGGGAGGAGGGAGCGTTCATTTTCGACGTCTCCCCTTGAAGTCGTCGAGCGCCCGGACGTCGACCGTGTCGAAACGTTCGCGGATGCGGAACAGGAAGACGCCGATGACGATGAAGGCGATCAGGATCGAGAAGGCGACGCTGATCTCCACCACCAGCGGCATGCCCTTGGCGCCGGTCGCCGCGAGCACCAATCCGTTTTCCAGGGTCATGAAGCCGACGACCTGGCTGACGGCATTGCGGCGCGTGACCATGATCAGCAGTCCCAGCAGCAGAACCGATAGAGCGAAAGCAAGATCCTCGCGTGCGATCGGATCGGCCGACGGCGTCACCCGCAGCATGACGACGGTGGCCAGAGCCACCAGTCCCAGGCCGACGAGCATGGTGGGGCCAACGCCGACGACAGTCTCTATCTCGCGATGGATGCCGAGCTGGCGGATCATGCGATGCAGCACCACGGGAATGATGATCGTCTTGAAAACGAGAGCGATCGCCGCCGTCACAAAGAGATGCGGCGCATCCTGGATAAGGGCCTGCCAGGCAACCGACAGCGTCAGCACCAGCGAATGCAGCGCAAAGACGTTCAGCAGCGCATAAAGACGGTCCTGATAGAGCATCATCATGCTGACGAGTACCAGACCGCCGGCGAGCATGTGGGCGATGTCGAAGACCGACCCGATCATCAGAGCCCCCTCGACACGAAACGCAGCAGTGCGGCCAGCAGACCGAGCATCAAAGCGGCACCGAGGAATTCCGGCACGCGGAACACGCGCATCTTGGCAGTCGCCGTTTCGAACAATGCAAGCAGGGCACCGCCGGCTGCAAGCTTGGCGAGATAGGCAAACAATCCGATCAGGTAGGCAAGCGGCCCGGACCCGAAAGCCACGAGCTTCCAGGGAACGAAAAGACAGGCGATCAACGAAATGTAAAGCAATAGCTTGAGCGATGCCGCGAGCTCGATCATGGCCAGGTGCCGCCCGGAATATTCGAGCACCATGGCTTCGTGCACCATGGTCAATTCCAGATGGGTCGCCGGATTGTCGACGGGGATACGGGCATTTTCGGCGATCGCGACCATGACGAGGGCAATGAGGGCAATCGCCAGCGACACGCGCAACCCCACCTGCGATGAGGTCATGAAGACAGCGATGGCGGAAAGCTGGGTCGAGCCGGCCACCAGGGCAAGCGTGAAAATGATGAGCAGCATCGACGGCTCGGCCAGCGTCGCAATCATCATCTCGCGGCTCGAGCCGATGCCGCCGAAGCTGGTGCCGACATCCATGCCGGCAAGCGCCAGGAAGAAGCGTGCGCTGCCAAGCAGTGCGATGATGGCGATCAGGTCCGCGGTCCAGCTGAAGAGGAGGCCGGTGGCAAAGGTCGGGATGATGGCGGCCGCCACCCATGTCGCGGCGAAGATCAGATAGGGTGCTGCCCTGAACAGCCAGGACGCATTTTCCGCAACCACTGCTTCCTTGCGCAGAAGACGGACAAGGTCGCGATAGGGCTGTATCAGGGACGGCCCGCGACGACGCAACAGCCGCGCCTTGAACAGGCGCACAATTCCCGTCAGCAATGGTGCCAGCAGCACGACGAGGGACATCTGGAAGGCTTGGACGAAAAGGGCGGAGACTATGACCATAGCGCCAGCACCAGAAGCAGCAGGACGAGCGTGAGGAAAACCAGACTCAGATAGCGCCGAATTGTCAGAAACTGCAGATAATTGAGTTTTTCCGCGGCAAAGCCGACCGCGCCGATGATGGGCAGGTAAAGGCTTTCCCATATATAATCGTGCATTTCCAGGGCGAACCGTGCGGGTCGGAGATCGCCCGGCGGCGGCATGGTGACGCGGTCGCGCGCACGAAAGATCAGCGTGCCGAAGACGCGCCTGATGGGCTGGGCGAAACTGCTGGCGGTATATTGCGTTGCCGGGCTGCTCAGTGGAAAGCCGCAATCCCAGGCCGGCGCCCGTCGGATACGCCGCGAGCCAAATCGGTGGACGAGATAGGCCGTGAACGACGCCGAAAAGAGGATGAAGAGGAAAACGAGCAAGCCGTTATAAGAGCTGCGGGCTTCGGCGATCGGCACGATAGACAGCCACGGAATATCCGTCTGTACCGGCATGCGCTCGCCGATCAGCAAAAGCGTCAGCGGTGCGAGCGCATCGATGACGATCCCCGGCAGGACGCCGACGGCAAGGCAAAGGAAAGCCAGCACCGACATGGCAGCGAGGGAAAAACAATCGACCTCGGTTGCCCGTTCGGTCGGCGGGCTGCGGGGACGACCAAGAAACGTCACGCCGAATACCTTGACGAAACAGGCCGCGGCAAGGGCGGCGGCAAGGGCAAGCAGGCCGCCCACGGCCGGCACCAGCAGTTTCAATCCCCATTGCGGCAGGGCCGGGCTTTGCAGCACGGCCTGAAATGTCAGCCATTCGGAAACGAAACCATTGAAGGGAGGAAGAGCCGAGATGGCGAGGCAGCCAACGAGAAAGACCGGACCGGTCACCGGCATGCGATGGATGAGCCCGCCCAGCTTTTCCATGTCCCGTTCCCCGGTTGTCGTCAGCACGGCGCCGGCGCCAAAGAAAAGCAAGCTCTTGAAGAGGGAATGGTTCAGAACGTGGAATAGCGCGGCCGTCAGCGCCAAGGCGGCCGCCAGCTCCATGCCGTTCGCCTTGAACGCAAGCGCCAGTCCGAGGCTGGCGAAGATGACGCCGATATTTTCAATGGTGCTATAAGCAAGCAGACGCTTGAGATCGCTCTCCATCAGCGCGTGCAGAATGCCGAGAACCGCAGTGATGCCGCCGACCGCCAGAACGACGACGCCGAACCACCAAGCCGGCTGGCCGAGCAGATCGAAGACCACGCGGATGAAGCCGTACACCGCGACTTTGGTCATGACGCCGCTCATGAGCGCGGAAACATGACTGGGGGCCGCCGGGTGCGCTCGCGGCAGCCAGACATGCAGAGGCACCAGCCCGGCCTTGGATCCGGCACCGATCAACAGCAAGACGAGGACCAGGCCCGAGGTCAGCGGCGCGTGGACGGCGGCACGCATCATGGCGAAACTGTAATTGCCATCCGGTCCTGCAAGCAGGCCGAAGGCGAGCAGGAGAGTGAGTGTGCCGAAGCTCGCCATGACGATATAGAGATAGCCGGCTTTCCGGTTGCCGGCATCGCGATGATGGGCCATCACGAGCGCCCAGGAGGCAAGCGACATGAACTCCCAGGACATCAGGAAGGTGAAGGCATCATCCGCAAGGATCACGAGATTCATGCCTGCGACGAAAGCGGGCAAGAACGGCAGCACACGGTGCGGCGCGTGCTCGTGGCGGCCGTAGCCGACCGCGTACAGGCTCGAAAGCATGCCGCCGAAATTGACGACCGTCAGAAAGAAGGCGGATAGCGCATCCAGACGGAAATGACTGCCGATCCACGGCAGGCCGATCGGAAGTACGAGCGTAGATGTGGCATCGGGAGAAACCACCATGGCGAGTGCGCCGATCGCTGCGGCAAAGGCGATTGCCGACAGACCGCAGCTTAAGCCATAGGTGAGCCTCGTTGCCTGTTTCGACCGGGCGATGCAGACCGCAAAAGCTACCGTTGCAAGCAGGAAGACCGAGCATAGCAGGATCGCGGCCAGGAAGATCATGAGCGAGGCCTCATTCCTCGCCCGGGCAATCCAGGCGCCCCGCTCTCCGGCCGCTTGGTCTTCAGCCTGACGCCGCGCCCTCCATCCTGGCTGACCGCACCTTCGCTGATCACCTCAACGCCGGCTTCGCTCAAAGCCGCCAGCAATCGCATCAGGGAATCGACATTGCCGCGCACCACATCAGGGCTTGCCTCCATCCGTTGGATGGTCGGAACGGATACCCCCGCCAATTCCGCGAGTTGGCGCTGATCTATACCGAGAAGGGCTCTGGCGGCACGCATCTGTGCGGCGGTGATCATGGCGGAACCATCACTTATGCTTCATAAGCTCTGATGTTAGCAGTTTAGCGCATGCTTACTGATGTATCAAATCACATTTATGATGCGGCATCTTCACGCAAAGCCAAAAGCTGACTTGTGAGACTGCCCTGCCGAGTAGTAAGACAAATCATCATCATTTCGGACAGTTGATCTTCGTAGAAATCGCCACAACCCGATCTCGCAGTGCCGAGAATGGAGGAGAGCTTGACGGTTTCTGGCTCAGGTTCGGAAAGATGTTCGGCCTGAATTCCGGGAAAGAGCAAAGGCTTCCGATGTCCCCGATCCGTATCCGCCAGAAGTAGCCCGCATGCTTGTAAGACAAGGCACTCATCGCAACGAGAAAATTGACCGCCGGCTGGCGGCTTGCCTGGCGGCAATCGCCGGCGCATTGAATGCATCGGCCTTCTACGCCGTCGGCTTCTTCTCAGCCAACATGACGGGCAATGTATCGACGCTATCCGATCACCTTGCCGAGGGACAGTGGCTGTCGAGCCTGTTTTACGGCGGGATTGTCATTGTCTTCATCCTGGGTGCCGCGACGTCGACGCTGATTATCAACGCCGGTCGCCGGCGCAATGTTCATGCGATCTATGCCTATAGTATTCTGACCGAGGCTATCTTACTTGCCGCGCTCGGCTGTGCAGATCTCTGGTTGCTTGCTGCCTGGCGCACCCCAGTTCTCGTCCTCGGGCTTGCATTCCTGATGGGTCTTCAGAACGCAGTCGTCACCCGCATCTCGGACGCTCGGGTTCGCACCACGCATGTTTCCGGGATGGCAACGGATATAGGCATCGAGCTGGCCATTGCCCTGGACGCCTTGCGAGGACGTGAGCAGCCTTCGGAGGCGCGGCACAATCTGGGCAAACTCCAATTGCATCTTTACACGATCGTCTCGTTTCTTCTCGGCGGTGTCTTCGGAGTATTCGCCTACCGAGTCATCGGTGGCAACCTTCTCCTATTGGCCGCAGCTCTGCTGACGCTGATTGCACTGGATGCAATTTTACGCGCACGAAAAATAGCGGCTGCCGGAGTTAAACCACAAGCCTTATGACCCTTATTAGGGGTGCTTGAATTCCGAAAGTCACTCAAAACAGCACGGTTACGGCCCTCATAAAATCAATAGCTTGTACGCATCGGTTGGAAAATAGTTGGCGGCATCGTCATTTGTCCGTGATACACAAGCGTCAGGGTACGCAAGGAAATCGGTCATGCGGTATCTTCGATCCGGGCCACGGTGGCGCCAACCGGAGGAGACGGACGTTACGCGGGGCAAGACACTCGGTCTGCGGTCGGGAGAAATCGCCGATAGAAATATTCGCGTCATCCTGGAGGCGATCCGCCGACACGGGCCTTTGACCCGCATGGAGCTCGGAAAACATTCTGGACTGACCGGGCCGGGAATTACAAATATTCTGCGCCGGCTTGGCGATGAAGGGCTGGTAACATCGCATCGGCGCAATGGCGCCGGCGGCGGTGCGACCTCAACTGAATTTGCCCTGCGACCAGAAGGGGCCTTCTCGATCGGCATTCGTGCCCGTCAAAATCGCGGCGAAGCGGTTCTCGTCGATCTCAGCGGCCAGGTTCACGACCGCATTTATTTTCCCCTCACCCGGACAACGAGGGTCGCATCGATCCTTTCGGCGATCGAGGACATGATTGGTCGCCATGCCGACTTGCCGATCATCGGCCTGGGTGTTGGCTCGAATGACTGGAGCCCGGAAGAAAGCGAGCAGCTGGATGCCGCATCGAAACTCCCGCGCAGCTATGTCGAGAACGAATGCACGGCAAGCCTGCTCGCCGAGCGCACGATCGGCACACCGGCGCCGAGAGGCGGACTCGCGATGATCATCATCGACGAGGATGTCCAGGCCGGATTTCTCGTTCGTGGCGTTCCCTATTCGGGCGTTCATGGACGCGCGGGCAATATCGGCGAGATGCGCACCGGTCCCGACAATATCCGCTTGAACACGGTCGTCGGCTTCGATGCGCTGCGCAGATTGGTAAGCGACGACGAATTCCGGCGCCTTCTGGCGGGCGAGGAGCCATCTTCCCCGCTGATAGCGCAGTGGATACGCGAGGCGGCAAGCCATCTGCTCGACCCGATCATCGCGATTGCCGGCTTCATCGCGCCGAGCGTGATCATGATCGGCGGCGACCTGCCGCGAGGCGTCATCGAGGCGCTGATCCATCAGCTTTCCGTCGAGCGCCGCGACACGTCGAAACGGCCTTTCCTGACGCCCTGGATTTCGCCGATGAAGCCAGCAAGTTTCAGCGGCGGCGGCGTGGCGCTGGGGGCGGCACTCCTGCCTTTCCTCAACACTCTTCTGCCGCCGGTCTCCGGCTGAATCTCGCTTCTGGATTCAGGCAAGCGCCTCGTCTTTATGGCTGATGTCCGAGGCGAGTGCCTTGTCCAGGACCTTCTGTATGTTTGCCGCGCGGCGGAAGGAGGGTTCCTGGGTCTTGCCCATCCTGACGGCCTGAACGAAGCGCTGGTAGTTCGTCTCAACGTCACCGAAGGGGATATCACGCCAGGTCGCCGTGTGAACATCTTCGCCGAGACAGGCGCGGAGCGTCGATTTTCCTGTGTCGTAGATCATCTCGATCGAACCGGTCTCGCCGTAGACCCTCAAGCGCAGTTGGTCCATCTGCCCCGCGGCGGTGCGCGTCGCCTGGATCGTGCCGATCGCTCCCGTCGTGAAGTCGACATTCATTGTGAAGCTGTCATTCGCATCGAGATCGTATTCGCCGATCTTGTCGCCCGGCGCCTTGCTGAAGGTCTTCAGCCGCGCGAAAACATGAGCGACGTCAAGTCCGGAACCATAGGACGCAAAGTCGACGATATGGATGCCGATATCGCCGAGCGCGCCGTTCGAACCGTGCTTCCTGCTTAGGCGCCACAGCCATTTGCTCTCCGACTTCCAGTCGCCCCAATGCCGGCCAACAAGCCAGCTTTGCAGATGGGAGGCTTCGACATGCCTCACTTCGCCGATCTCGCCGGCGAGCACCATTTGCCGGCCCTTCTGCAAGGCAGGCGAATTGCGGTAGGTGAAATTCACCATGCCGACCTTGCCGGCTTTCTCGATAGCCTCGGTCATTTCCATCGCCTTGGTCGCGTCTGTCGCAAGAGGCTTTTCGCAGAAGACATGCTTGCCTGCAGCAATCGCCTGCAGCGTCGTCGGGTGGTGAACAGCGTCAGGCGTCACGTTGGCGACGGCATCGAACTCTCCCCAGGCGAGCGCTTCCTCGAGCGAGCCGAAACGATTGGGGATGCCGTGTTCCGAGCAAAAGGCCGCCAGCCGCTCAGGAACGACGTCAACGCCCCCCACCACGCTGACGCCTTCGATCTCCTTGAAACTTGCTGCATGCTTGTTGGCCATTCCGCCCGTGCCGAGAATGAGTAGGCGCATCTGATCCTCCATAGATGTCAGGTTTGGCTATTTTCATAGCCGAGGCAAAGCCTCACTGCCCACCGCGGATACCCACGATGGCTCGACTGTTCCGTGATCGGGAAATACGGCTTGAGGCCGCTAACCGCTGTCGAATGTCACCAGCATCTCAATCCTCCCGAGCTGCGACTTGACATCAAACCAAAGTAACTTAATCTAATTAATGCAGCATGGAAATGAGGAGAGGTCAACTGGCCACCATGCTGTATCCGTTTAAAATGGGGAGGAGACCCATCATGAAGAGAGCGTTCGTCAGCGCGCTAGCGCTGAGCACAATGTTGTTTTCAGTGCCTGCCGCATTTGCCCAAGAACTGGCGACAAAGGATAGGATCGGCCTTGCCGATGCGCCGAAAACACTCACTGTCCGGCTCACGAACGATAGTCAGAACAATGCCGATCCGGCGATCGCACAGGGCTATCAGAAGCTCTTCGTCGACTTCATCAAGAAACATCCCGACTGGAAGCTGCAGATGCAGTTCATGTCGGCAGATATCGGCACGGAACAGGCAAAAATGCTCGAACAGGCAAAGGCCGGCAATGCTCCGGATTGCGCCGCCGTCGACTCCTTCGTCCTCTCGCAATTCATGGTCAATCATGTGCTCGCCGACTTCACTCCCTATTTCTCGAAGGACGAAATCGCCGATCTCTTTCCCTTCATCCGCAACGGCATCACTGATAAGGATCAGACGATCCGTGCCTGGTGGTGGGACACCGACCTTCGTGTCCTCTACCGCAACAAATCCATCGTTCCCGACGCACCCCAGACCTGGGACGACCTGAAGAAGGCCGGCATCGCCTCCGTCAAGGAGGGCATGGAAGGCATCCTCTTCAATGCCGGCCGCTACGAGGGCTCGACCTTTGACTGGCTTGCCAATTACTGGGCGCTCGGCGGCAAGCTCGTTGACGATAGCGGCAAGCCGGTCTTCGGCGAGGGTGAAAACAAGGAAAAATTTCTCAAGGCACTGAGCTATTACAAGGATCTCGTCGATTCCGGCGCCGCACCCAAGCGCGTAACCACGATCGGCAACTATGACGATCTGAACGCGGCCGCAGCTGCCGGAACCACGGCGCTCTTCATCGGCGGCAACTGGCAGCTCGCCCAGCTGAAAGCAACGCTGGACCCGGACGAGTTCGCCAACTGGACCTTCTCCCCGATCCCCGGCCCGACCGCCGATCAGCGTTCCACAGGCACGGGCGGCTGGACGATCGCTTCCTTCAGCAAGGATAAAGACAAGGTCGAGATGTGCGCCAATCTTGCCCGCGACATCTATATGGGGCCGGGCAATGCGCTTCAACAGCAATTGCCGACGCGCAAATCGCTCTTCGACAAATATGACGTCTTCGCAACCGAAGCCAACAAGACCTTTGCCGAAGCTCTCGCCAACGGCCAGGCCCGCCCGGGCGCGCCGATCTATCCGGAAATCTCCAACCAGATCCAGATCATGATGGGCGACGTCCTCTCGGGGACCAAGCAGCCGGAAGAAGCCCTAAACGCGGCATTCAAGGCGACGATGGAGGCCTACAAGCGTCTCTAACGATCGCGATCACGGCAGCGCCCTTGAGGGGCGCCGCCGGCCGTATCAACCGGACAGAGAAGCCCAATGACCCCAATCGCCATCGAGGCTGCCACCCGGCCGCACAGCAGATCGTTCATGCGCCGCTTCGCCGGAGCGCCGCTGCCCTGGATCATGCCCGTGATCATCGTCATCGGCATCTTCTATCTCTATCCGGTGATCGACGTCTTCCGTCTGTCTTTCACCAATGCGACGCTGATAGGCGACAATCAGGATTATACGCTCGCTTCTATTGCGAACATGCTGAGTTCGCCGCAGCTTCCCGATATCCTCTGGGCAACCCTCGTCTTCGTCGGCGGCAGCGTCATCGGCCAGCAGATTCTTGGCCTTGCCGTTGCCGTCGTCGTCGTTCGCGGCGAAAAGCGCGGCCTGTTCGGCACGACGATCCTGAGAACCACGGCGCTCATCGCCTGGGTCGTGCCCGGCATTGCCGGCGGCATCATCTGGCAGATGCTGTTTTCGGAAGCGCCCTATGGTGCGCTGAACAGCATTCTGCGGCTCATGCACCTGCCGACGGTCGCCTGGCTTTCCGATCCTGCGATCGCCCCTTGGTCAGCCCTGATCTCGAACATCTGGCGCGGAACGGCCTTCTCGATGGTCGTCATGTATGCCGCATTGAAGGCGATCGACCCCTCGCTCTACGAAGCGGCGGAAGTGGATGGCGCGACGGGCTCGCAGCAGTTCTTCTTCATTACCATTCCGCAGTTGCGCGCCGCCATTCTCGTCAACATGATCCTCATTACCATCATGACACTGAACACTTTCGATGCGATCATCACGCTGACCGGCGGCGGGCCTGGCCGTGCCACCGAAGTCATATCGCTCTATGTGTTCAACATCGTCTTCCGCAACTACGACCTGTCCGGCGGCAGCGTGCTTTCCGTGCTGATGCTGATCATCAGCCTCGGACTGGCCATCGTCTACGCTTCATTCCTGCCGAAGGAGGATGAACGATGAGCAGGCGCACCGGCACGCGCTTCGGCGATTTTCTGAGCTATCTCTTCATGTTGGCGATGTTCGTCTTCTTCGCCGGCCCCCTCACCTACCTTCTGTCGATGGCGCTGCGCGACAAGCGGGAGATCTATCGCGGCGTGGCGCGCTATATTCCGCACAACCCGACGATCGACAACTTCATCACCGTCCTCAACAACAGCTACTTCCCACTCTATCTCTGGAACGGCCTGAAGCTTGCGGCCCTGAGCGGCTTCGGCGTTTTGATCGTCGCCATGCCCGCGGCCTACGCCTTCTCGCGCTTCCAGTTCCGCGGTAAGGGCCTGTCTATGATGGGGCTTCTGCTCTTTCAGATGATCTCGCCGCTGGTCATCATGGTGCCGCTCTATCGCTACATGAACCGCCTCGGACTGCTCGATACGCATTTCGCCGTGACGATGGTCTATATCGCGCTCGGCGTGCCGCTTGCGACATGGCTCTTGAAGAGCACTGTCGACGGAATTCCCCGCAGCCTCGACGAAGCCGCGATGATCGACGGATGCAACCGTTTCTCGGTCTTCTGGCGGATCGTGCTGCCACTGTCGGCACCGGGCATCGCCTCCGTCTTCATCATCACGGTCATTGCCGGCTGGTCGCAATTTCTCGTCCCTTTTCTGCTGCTCACGCAAAACAATTTGATGCCGATCGGCGTCGGGATCTTTAACTTCCGTGGCATGCAAACCGACTCGTCCATCCAGCTGTTGGCGGCCGCCTGCCTCATCTCCGTCGTACCGGCGATCGTGGCGTTTCTGTCGCTGCAGCGGCTGATCCTTGGCTCCATGACCAGTGGCTCGGTGAAGGGGTGATGCCGGTTTGCGCGTGCCAGACTGATAAAGGATCCCGCCGATGAACCAAACGACCGGTGTCAAGCTGTCTCCCGACCTGACGGGAGCCAATGTCGAGGATGCGGGCGAGCACAATCGAGCCGTCGTTTTGCGCTGCATCCACAGACAGGCACCGATTTCACGCGCGGAAATCGCCCGGCAGACCGGCTTCACCAAGCCGGCGATTGCCCGCATCGTCGATCGCCTGCTCGACGAAAGCCTAATCATCGAAGCCCGCCGGCGCCACGGCCTGAGGGGGCAGCCGGCGATCGAGCTCGAGATCAACCCTGACGCCTTCTTTGCGATCGGCATCAACATCGATCGCGACCATCTGACGATCCTTGCCGTCGATGCCGTCGGCAACGTGCGCGCCCGCGTCCACCACGAAAAGCGCTACATCCTGCCGGGCGAATTCATGCAGCTGACCGCCGATGCGATCTCGCATTTCCAGCGCAGCCGCCTGATCGACGATGCGCATCTGGCCGGCATCGGACTTGCCATGCCGGACTGGCTCGGCGAGATCGACTTCCTGGGTAAGCCCGATAATTATAGGGAGTGGATGGAATTCGACGTGCGCGCCGCATTGGAGAACCTGACGCAGCATCCCGTCTTCATCGAGAACGAAACCAATGCGGGAGCACTTGCGGAACTGGACTACGGGCTTGGAGCCGAAAGCCGCAGCTTCTTCTATATCGCGATCAATGCCTGCCCCGGCGGCGGGCTTGTGCTCGACGGCGCTGGCCATCATGGCGCCATGGGCCTGAGCGGCGAGATCGGCTGGCTGCCAATCGCCGATCCCGGCCATAGGGGAGGCCAGAAAGTCGAGCTTCTCGGCGAAATATTCTCGCTCTTCTTCCTCTACAAGTTCCTGGGCGAGCACGGCATCGAGGCAAGCGTGCCCTCGGACCTCCTCACGCTGGATGCCCGCGGCAGGAAACTGGTCTCCCAATGGCTAAAGAGGATGAGCGCGCATCTCGCCGTCGCGGTCAAGCACATCGGCATGATCGTCGATCCCGATGCCATCATCCTTGGCGGTCGCTTGCCCATTCGCATGATCGATGAGCTGCTGCGCTATGTCCACGACCACCTTGATATGGAGGATACCGCGCTGCCATCGATCCACCGTGCCTCGCTCGGCGAGGACGCCTGCGCAATGGGCGCCGCCGCAATGCCGATGGCGGCAGCCCTCATGCTCGCCTCGGCCGACGAGGCCCAGCGCACACGTTCACCGCTCAAATTCATGGATCGCCTGAACAATTGAATTGGCCGCGACCGCAGGGAGGATTTTGATGAGGATCGGTTTTTATACGTCGACATTCAATGACAGGCCATTCGAGGAGGTGGTGGACTTCGCCGCTTCCGCCGGTTTCGATGCGATCGAAATCGATGTTCGCGGCCATATCAAGACGCCGGACAAGGTGCGGGCGGCGGTCGCCCTTGCCCGCGACCGCAATCTCTTCGTCTCCTCGATCGCCTTTTTCGGCAATCAGCTCGATGCCGATCGCGCCAAACGCGGCGAGCTTCGAGCCATCACCGAGGAATTCGCCGACGCGATCGGCGAAGCGGACGTGCCGATCTTCATAATCTTTCCCGGGCGCGACGACAGCGCCGACGAGGATACCAACTATGACGATTTCGCCGACTTCGCCAACCGGTTGATCGAAAGGACGACACCGAGCGGGTTGAACTTCGCGATCGAGAACTGGCCCGGCCCAAAGGACAATTTCATCGGCACCACGCCAAAAGGCTGGCAGGAGCTCTTCAAACGAATTCCCGACAAGCGCTTCGGCCTTGAATTCGACCCTTCCCATCTCATCCGCATCGGCGTCGATCCCTATGCCGCCATGGATGCGGTCAAGGATCGCATCGCCATCCTTCATGCCAAGGACACGGCAATCGATACGGCCGTACAGCAGGCCGTCGGCTATCACGGCAAGGGGTGGTGGCAGTACAAGCTGCCGGGCCATGGACTTCTCGATTGGCCGCGCTTCCTGCGTCAGGCGCGCGCCAACGGCTTTGATGGCACGCTTTCGATCGAACACGAGGATGCGGCTTTCGGTTGGCCGGGCAAGGATCTTGCTCAACGGAAGGAGGGCGAGCGCCTCGGCCTCGCCTATCTCCGAAAGGTCTTGAACGGGCTTTGAAGCTATCCGGGAGGATGGAAAATGGCACATGTCAGAGTGAACAACGCGCGCAAGGATTATGGCGCGTTCAAAGCGATCAAGGGCGTGTCGGTCGATATCCGCGACGGCGAGTTCGTCGTGCTCGTCGGCCCCTCGGGCTGCGGAAAATCCACCTTGCTCAGAATGATCGCCGGCTTGGAGGGGATCACCTCGGGCGATATCCAGATCGGCAAGCATATCGTCAACGATCTCGCGCCGAAGGATCGCGATATCGCGATGGTCTTCCAGAATTATGCCCTCTATCCTCATATGACGGTCGCCAAGAACATGGGTTTCTCCTTGCGGCTGAAGCGGATGCCGAAGGCGGAAATCGATCAGCGCGTCGGCAATGCAGCGAAAATCCTCGGGCTTGAAAATCTTCTCGAACGCTATCCGAAACAGCTTTCCGGCGGGCAGCGGCAGCGCGTTGCCATGGGCCGGGCAATCGTTCGCGATCCGGCCGTCTTCCTCTTCGACGAGCCTCTGTCGAATCTCGATGCAAAACTTCGCGTCCAGATGCGATCCGAAATCAAGGAGATGCACCAGCGACTGCAGACCACGACCATATACGTCACGCATGACCAGATCGAAGCGATGACCATGGCCGACAAGATCGTCGTCATGAAGGACGGCCTGATCGAGCAATCCGGATCGCCGCTTGAGCTCTATGACCGCCCAGTCAATCTCTTCGTCGCGGGTTTCATCGGCTCTCCCGCGATGAATTTCATCAAGGGTAGCATGACGAACGCCGGTTTCCGCACCACCGACGGACTTATCCTGCCGAGCGAACAACATCCGCCGACTGCCGTGACCTATGGCATTCGTCCCGAGGATATCAAGCTGGTGACCGACGGCATCGAGGTGGAAACCGTCGTCGTCGAACCGACGGGATCCGAAACGATGGTGATTGCCCGCCTCGGCACGCAGACGATCACCTGCGTGTTCCGCGAGCGGATCAGGGCCGCACCCGGCGATACGTTGCGTATCGCTCCGGCTCATAACGCCGTCCATCTCTTCGACGAAAATGGGCAGCGTATCGCTGATGGAGGGAGCCGGTAGCCGAATAGGAAGACAGCTTTAACTACGGCTAGAAAGCGCCGAACGCGTGATCGGCGTCCGGTTGTCACGGATCACGGTCGCGCTACTTACACGAACATGTGTCAAGGCGATCAACATCACTGAAACAGCCAGGGTGATTTTTTGAAATACGCGTTCCCAACACTTCTCGCCACCATCTGGTTCGGCCTTTTGTCATCAACGGCTTCTGCAAACATGTCGCCGTCAAACCAAAGTGAGGCGGCGGCTTCGTATCAAGCGCTTGATGCGCTGGCGCGCCAGACCCGTGCGCAAGGTGATTTGCCACGCTGGTCA
The DNA here is from genome assembly GCF_030182525.1 of Rhizobium pantanalense. Classification (NCBI taxonomy): domain Bacteria; kingdom Pseudomonadati; phylum Pseudomonadota; class Alphaproteobacteria; order Hyphomicrobiales; family Rhizobiaceae; genus Rhizobium; species Rhizobium pantanalense. The sequence continues at coordinate 2,723 of NZ_JAQJCH010000008.1, read as the reverse complement.
ATACCGGATCACGCCAGGGTCCTCGAACGCTTTTGGAACGTGAAGACCACGCTGGGTGCCCCGCCTTACAGATCGTCTGATGTTCCGGCACTTTTGCCGATTGCTGATCGCGCGGGCGCGCTCTACAAGACCTACTTGCTGTTTACATCTCAGCAGGGAGCTTTGCCCGATACGGCCGCCAATACGGCCAAGTATCAGGACGAGGTCTCTCGGGCCGCCGCCTATCTGTTAAAGGTTCAAGCAGCCGAGCTCGAGGCAATTGCCGACTTTGTCAGCACGCTTCCCGCCGGCGAAATGACCGCGCCACGTCGGACGGGATTGCAGCAAGTACGCCTCGGCATAAATGAAATGATCACGAGCATGATCCTGATGGTACGCTCGCCGGGTCTGAACCCTGCCAATAGGGACATCCTGCTGAGTGCCCTTGCAGACGACGCCGCAGTCATCGCCGCCTCAACCCCTCGCGCCGACAGGGCGGCACTGGTCGCTCAAACCGAGGCAATCCTGCCGGCTTTAGCCGGCGCTGAACACGAGAAAGCGCTCACGTTCAAATCGGCCTTCGAAAATGGCGAGTGTGGGGTGCTTTGCACTCTCGAAACAAAGTAGCCATCAAAACTGAATGAGCTGAAGGCAATTGCGACCCCCGATGCTCTCGACGTAAGCTCGTTCCTAGGGCATTCCCCATGCTGCGGCAGGCCCAGCTTTGACGCCGGGCCTTTATGCATGCTGACTACGGCGTATCCGGCGTTGCCGTGGCAACGTCCGGTTCTTGCCCCGTTGCATCGGTCGATCTCTTGCCCTTGAAGACACGGCGGACGGAGACGAAGAGCAGCGGGATGAAGAAGATGCCGAGCACGGTTGCCGAGATCATGCCGCCCATGACGCCGATGCCGATCGAGTTCTGGCTGCCGGAACCGGCCCCGTTGGCGATCGCCAGCGGCAGCACGCCGAGGATGAACGCGAATGAGGTCATCAGGATCGGCCGCAGACGTTGCCTTGCCGCCTCGAGCGTCGCATCGATCAGGTTCTTGCCCTGGTTCTGCTGCTCGATGGCGAATTCAACGATCAGGATGGCGTTCTTTGCCGCCAGACCGATTGTTGTCAGCAGGCCGACCTTGAAGTAGACATCGTTCGACTGGCCGAAGATGGTGGCTGCCAGCAGCGCGCCGAAGATGCCGATCGGGACCGACAGCATGACGGCGAACGGGATCGACCAGCTCTCGTAGAGGGCGGCGAGCGCCAGGAAGACGACCAGGATCGAAATCGCGTAGAGCTGGCTTGCCTGGTTACCCGAAAGTTTTTCCTGAGCGGACAGGCTGGTCCAATCGTGGCTGAAGCCGGGCGGCAGGGTCGCCATGATCCTATCGATCTCGTTCATGGCGTCGCCCGAGGAGACACCGGGAGCAGCGGCACCCTGGATTTCGACGGCAGAAGCACCATTATAGCGCTCCAGGCGCGGCGAACCGTAGGTCCAGATACCTGAGGCGAAGGCCGAGAATGGCACCATGTCGCCGCTGGAATTGCGCACATACCAGCGATTGAAATCCTCCGGCTGCATACGGAACTTGCTGTCGGCTTGCACATAGACTCTCTTGACGCGGCCGCGGTCGATGAAGTCGTTGACGTAGGTGCCGCCCCAGGCGGTCGACAACGTCCCATTGATATCCGCCAGATCGACATTCAAGGCGCGAGCCTTCTCCTGATCGATATGGATCGAATATTGCGGCGTATCGTCCAATCCGTTCGGGCGCGTGCCGCTCAGCTTCGTGCTCCCCGACGCCGCACCCAAGAACTGGTTGCGGGCGGCGATCAATGCGGTATGACCCGCGCCGTTGATATCCTTGATGTAGAAATCGAAGCCGCTGTTATTGCCGAAGCCGGGGATTGCCGGCGGCGCCAGCGCGAAGACATTACCGTCCTTGATCTTGGAGAAGGCGACCATCGCGCGTCTGGCGATCGCCTGGGCGGAGGCTTGCGGCGTCCTGCGCTGATCGAAGTCCTTCAGATCCACGAAGGCAACCGCAACGTTCTGGCCCTGACCGCTGAAATTGAAACCGACGCTTCCAAACACGCCGTCGACATAGTCCTTCTCATTGTTTAGATAATAATCCATCACCTGATCGAGCACTTTACGGGTGCGTTCAGCGGTCGCGCCGGGGGGCAGCTGAATGCTGGTCAGAAGGCGTCCCTGATCCTCTTCCGGAAGGAAGGAGCTCGGGAGACGATTGAACAGATAACCGACACCGACGCCGATCAGGACGAAGATGACGAGGAACACGGCACCGCGGCGGATCATGCCATGAATGGTGCGCTGATAACCGCGCGTTCCCCGCTCGAAATTGCGATTGAACCAGCCGAACAGGCCGCGCTCACGTGTCCCATGCGCCGGCTTCTTGAGAATGGTGGCGCACAGGGCTGGCGTGAGGATAAGAGCGACGACGACGGACAGTACCATCGCCGAGACAATCGTCACCGAAAACTGCCGGTAGATGACGCCGACCGAACCGGAAAAGAAGGCCATCGGGATGAACACGGCCGAAAGCACCGTGGCGATGCCGATCAGTGCGCCGGTGATTTCCTGCATCGACTTGATCGTCGCCTCACGCGGCGACAATCCCTCTTCCTCCATCACGCGCTCGACGTTTTCGACGACGACGATGGCGTCGTCGACCAGAAGGCCGATCGCCAGCACCATGCCGAACATTGTCAATGTGTTGATGGAA
>NZ_JAQJCH010000070.1:0-336 GCF_030182525.1 Rhizobium pantanalense | reverse complement strand
TTATTTCTTCGGTTGTTATAATAGTTTCACCGTTAGGTGAATATTTAATTCTCATTTCAAACTCGCGACGCTGTTCAATTATTTTTTTCCATTCACCACGAGCAAATAAATTAGGGTTCGCCTGATATTCATTACCGCCACAACTAGCAATAATCCCCATTTTTGATAATGAATACAATCTGTTACGTAATGTTCCGTCTTTTATTCCCAATAATTTACAGATCTCCTTACGGTATCTAGTTGATAATGCAATATATCCGTCATAATCCAATTTCCTAAGAATTAAAAATAAAACATCTTTTAGAGAATCAGGTGCTTTTGTGACAGCACATAAAT
>NZ_JAQJCH010000069.1:0-343 GCF_030182525.1 Rhizobium pantanalense | reverse complement strand
GTCTTTTACTTCTGATATGGCACGTTCAAAATCCTGAATATTTGTAGGGAGGACTTGTTCGTGCGCGGCTTTGTTACGAACTGTCGCTATCATGTTGATTTTTTTTACGTAACTTGGTTCAAGCAGGTGGCTTATACTGTTGGTTTTTTCACGTAGCCCACGCCCCGTACCGCCTAATTTGGTTATCAGGTCTTCCACGGAAATTGCAGCATCAATGATGTTAGAACGTAGCATTTCTGATCCTCCATATTCCTAAAAGGATACCGTATTTTTGAGTGCGTCAAAATTATGTGCTGATGCCGGAGGCTTGGATTTTTCGCGACTTGTTTGATGGGAGGGGGGC
>NZ_JAQJCH010000068.1:0-361 GCF_030182525.1 Rhizobium pantanalense | reverse complement strand
GCACAGGCGATGAAGGACGTGATACGCTGCGAAAAGCCGTGGGGAGCTGCGAATAAGCTTTGATCCATGGATCTCCGAATGGGGCAACCCACCTTAAATACCTAGAAAATCTGAATTGTTGACTGGTTTATCTCTTCCATCGAGCTTTCGAGGGACGAGGGATCGAAGCCCGTTTGGGCTTCGCAAGGCCAAGGGCCGTCGCCGCTGATGCGGCGTAGGTTCGGCAGTCTGGTGGCTGGTGAAACACTTCAGGTTTCTAGGTATTGTAACAAGGTATCTTCACCTGAATAAAATAGGGTGTAAGAAGCGAACGCAGGGAACTGAAACATCTAAGTACCTGCAGGAAAGGACATCAACCGAG
>NZ_JAQJCH010000067.1:0-361 GCF_030182525.1 Rhizobium pantanalense | reverse complement strand
GCACAGGCGATGAAGGACGTGATACGCTGCGAAAAGCCGTGGGGAGCTGCGAATAAGCTTTGATCCATGGATCTCCGAATGGGGCAACCCACCTTAAATGCTTAGAAAATCTGAATTGTTGACTGGTATATCTCTTCCGTCGAACTTTCGAGGGACGAGGGATCGAAGCCCATTTTGGCTTCGCAAGGCCAAGGGCCGTCGCCGCTGATGCGGCGTAGGTTCGGCAGCCTGGTGGCTGGTTGGACACTTCAGGTTTCTAAGCATTGTAACAAGGTATCTTCACCTGAATAAAATAGGGTGTAAGAAGCGAACGCAGGGAACTGAAACATCTAAGTACCTGCAGGAAAGGACATCAACCGAG
>NZ_JAQJCH010000066.1:0-374 GCF_030182525.1 Rhizobium pantanalense | reverse complement strand
AAGGAATGCGGCTTCAAGTCGGTCCAGCACACGCTGCCGGCGGAGACGACGCAGGAAGAGCTGGCAAGGCTGGTTTCCTCCCTGAATGACGATGCCTCCATCCACGGCATTCTCGTCCAGCTGCCGCTGCCGAAGCATCTGGATTCGGATGACATCATCCAGTCGATCAAGCCGGAAAAGGATGTCGATGGCCTGCATGTTGTCAACGCCGGCAAGCTTGCGACCGGCGATCTTGAAACCGGATTGATCTCCTGCACGCCGGCCGGCGCCATGCTGCTGGTGCGACAGGTGCATGGCGAGGACCTGTCGGGTCTGAATGCCGTGGTCATCGGCCGCTCCAACCTGTTCGGCAAGCCGATGGCGCAATTGCTGCT
>NZ_JAQJCH010000065.1:0-379 GCF_030182525.1 Rhizobium pantanalense | reverse complement strand
GCTCCGCGATTTGCGCTGGCGCGGGGTGGAGCAGCCCGGTAGCTCGTCAGGCTCATAACCTGAAGGCCGCAGGTTCAAATCCTGCCCCCGCAACCAATTACAAAAAAAGTTACCAGGATCAGCTATCGCGGGCGGAAAAGCTTCGCTTTCCCTTGGCGATCGGTAGCTCATCGTTCGCTAAAGCTCACCATAACCTGAAGGGTGAGCAACGCGAATGGCTCAAATCCTGCCCCAAAACCAATCTTCCTTCCCCCCCAAGAACAATATCGCTCCCGCCAAGACTTCTTCTTCGATGGCAATCCTAGCTCAGCGTGTCTCTTACTCTTCAGATTCCAGAATGCAGCATTGCTCCGGCACCGGCACGAGCATCGCGCTGCTT
>NZ_JAQJCH010000064.1:0-386 GCF_030182525.1 Rhizobium pantanalense | reverse complement strand
ATTCTAGGCAAGGGTGTTGCGTGCAACGCAACGCCCTTTGGGGGTGTCGGGGCGAAGCCCTGACCCAGTCACGTAGCGATAGCGGAGTGTATACTGGCTTACTCCTCTGCAAGCCTCGTCAGCCGTGATTTTGCACGATTTCGCGCTCTCCACGTTCAACAGCTCGATCATGTTTTTGCCTTCCGTTCACCGCTAAAACGCCCCAAAAATCGGGACAGGATGTGCAAATGTAATACCGTCACCCGCGACGATATTCCGTTTGCCATCTGGTCAGGGCTTCGCCCCGACACCCCGCATCAGTGCGTACGTGCTCAATGTGGTTTCCGGTTCTCTTCCGCTTCCTCGCCCACTCGCTCACTACGTTCGGTCGCTGGGGCTGCGGCGAG
>NZ_JAQJCH010000063.1:0-394 GCF_030182525.1 Rhizobium pantanalense | reverse complement strand
ATTGACCACCACTTTCTGGTAATCGAAATGGTTGGAGACGACGCCGACGATGTCGATCGGCAAGGCGCCGATCTTCCAGCGATAGAGCAGGTCGTTGAGGCAATGGCCGAAGCGCGAGACCATCAGCAGCACCTTCATGCGCTTCTTGGCATCGTGGATCTCCGCATCCATGGCGAACTTCTCGGCGATCGGCTTGAAGCCTTCGACGAGCGCTGCCTGGCCCACCCCTTCCTCGGAGATGAAGGAGACGCGCATGAAGAAGCGGCCAGTATCGAGATCGTCGAACTGGCTGGAATCGACGATGTTGCAGCCCTGTCCGGCCAGATAGTTCGAGATCGCCGCAACAATCCCACGCGTCGATTGGCACGTCACTGTCAATACATAGCTCGTCATG
>NZ_JAQJCH010000062.1:0-417 GCF_030182525.1 Rhizobium pantanalense | reverse complement strand
TCAGAGCCGTGGAAGACGACCACGTTGATAGGCCGGGTGTGGAAGTGCGGCAACGCATGAAGCTTACCGGTACTAATAGCTCGATTGGCTTGATCGTTCTCATTGCTCGTGCTCATCACACGACGTGTTCAAATAAAAAATCCAGCTTCTCAAAAATGTCCATGCAAAAGCATGAACAGCAAGCTTCGGCCATCTGTCGCCTCGAACTCGAGGTGACCGTATGGCCGGCTGATGTCCCCTTCGAGCGGCAAGCGAGAAGGAAAGGCATATCAGCCCAGAAAGAGCAACTTGTTGATCCATGCTTTCGCATGGATCAACAAGTTGCGCTTTGCCGACCTGGTGGTTATGGCGGGGTGGCTGCACCCGTTCCCTTTCCGAACACGGCCGTGAAACGCCCCTGCGCCCATGGTACTTCGT
>NZ_JAQJCH010000061.1:0-418 GCF_030182525.1 Rhizobium pantanalense | reverse complement strand
CTCCTGTTCCGACCCTGCCGCTTACCGGATACCTGTCCGCCTTTCTCCCTTCGGGAAGCGTGGCGCTTTCTCATAGCTCACGCTGTAGGTATCTCGGCTCGGTGTAGGTCGTTCGCTCCAAGCTGGGCTGTGTGCACGAACCCCCCGTTCAGCCCGACCGCTGCGCCTTATCCGGTAACTATCGTCTTGAGTCCAACCCGGTAAGACACGACAAAGCGCCACTGGCAGCAGCCACTGGTAACTGGACAAGGTGGATTGAGATATTAAGAGTTCTTGAAGTGGTGACCTAACTGCGGCTACACTAGAAGGACAGTATTTGGTATCTGTGCTCCACCAAGCCAGTTACCTTCGGAAGAAAGAGTTGGTAGCTCTAGATTCCGGCAAACAAACCACCGTTGGTAGCGGTGGTTTTTTTGTT